>CAJUIP010000028.1 GCA_910586315.1 uncultured Lachnospiraceae bacterium
CTTCCTCCGCCTTGCAGACTGAAAATTCATTCTGCGTCATTTAGCTGAAAGTAATCGAGCCAGCACACTAATACTAACGAGTATGGCAATTTTTTCTTGATATGTCAAATGATTCTTGAAATAAGTTACAACACACGGCCATTAAAAATCTCTACGCAGCCCCGGCCTCTACTTTCCAAGCTGATTTAAACGTTCCTTCACCTGTTCCATCATCTGCGTGTACTTTAAAAGCTTTGCCTTCTCCTCATCAATCTTTGCCTGAGGAGCCTTACTTACAAACTTTTCATTATTTAACATTCCGTTTACACGGGCCAGCTCCTTTGTCAGACGTTCTTCCTCTTTCTTCAGGCGTTCTGTCTCCTTCTCAATATCCACCAGCTCTGCAAAAGGCATGTAGATGGCCGCATTGGGAATCACTGCGGAAACGGCATCCTCGCCAATTCCTGTCCTGTCCCTTTGAATGATTACCTCACTGGCAGCGCCGAGAGTTGCAAAGAACACCCTGCTGTGGTCAAAGATGCGGCAAAGCTCCTCGCTTTCAGACACAACAAATACTTTTGCCTTCTTGCTGGGCGGAACATTCATGGAAGAACGCACATTCCGGATAGCACGAACGGCTTCCTTGATGGTTTCAACGGCATGCTCCTCCTCTGCAAAATCCCACTCTGCCTTATACTCTGGCCAGCTGGAAACCATGATGGACGGCTCCTCCTCCTGCAGATTACAGAATATCTCCTCAGAGATAAAGGGCATAAAAGGATGGAGCAGTTTCAGGGAGTTAATCAGCACATTCTTTAAAGTCCAGAGGGCCGCCGCCTTGGTGGTGTCCTCATCATTCCAAAGGCGCGGCTTCACCATCTCAATGTACCAGTCGCAGAATTCCTCCCAGATAAAATCATATACCTTCTGAAGCGCAATTCCCAGCTCATATTTGTCCATGTTCTCCGTAACTTCCTTCGCCAGGTCATTGACCTTGGAAAGAATCCATTTATCCGCCATAGTAAGCGCAGAAAGGTCCACGTCATGAACCGGCGCCTTTTCCATGTTCATCATAATAAAGCGGCTGGCGTTCCATACCTTATTGGCAAAGTTTCTGCTGGCCTCCACCCTCTCCCAGTAGAAACGCATGTCATTTCCAGGCGCGTTCCCCGTCATTAAGGTCATGCGGAGGGCGTCCGCGCCGTATTTGTCAATGACCTCCAGCGGGTCAATGCCGTTTCCTAAGGACTTGCTCATTTTCCGTCCCTGGGAATCACGAACCAGCCCGTGAATCAGCACGGTATGGAACGGGCACTCCCCGGTCTGCTCAATGCCGGAAAATACCATGCGGATAACCCAGAAAAAGATAATATCATATCCGGTCACCAGCACATCGGTGGGATAAAAATATTCTAATTCTTTTGTTTTTTCCGGCCACCCAAGGGTCGAGAAGGGCCACAAAGCAGAGGAGAACCAGGTATCCAGCGTGTCCTCGTCCTGTTTTAAGCGGGTGCAGCCGCATTTGGGGCATTTTTCCGGCATACTCTTGGAAACGGTCATTTCACCGCACTCCTCACAGTAGTAAGCCGGGATCCTGTGGCCCCACCAGAGCTGTCTGGAAATACACCAGTCGCGGATTCCCTCCAGCCAGTGAAGATACGTTTTCCCAAAGCTCTCGGGAACAAATTTCAGCTGTCCGTTCTTTAACGCTTCGATGGCCGGCTTTGCCATTTCATCCATCTTTACAAACCATTGTGGCTTTACCATGGGTTCCACGGTGGTTTTGCAGCGGTCATGGATGCCGACATTATGGGAATGGGGAACCACTTTTACCAGAAGGCCCTGTTCCTTTAAATCCTCCACCATGGCCTTCCTGGCCTCATAGCGGTCCATGCCGAAATATTTTCCCGGTACGTTTATGGTCGCGTCATCGTTCATGATGCAGATTTCTTCCAGGCTGTGGCGTTTTCCAACCTCGAAGTCATTGGGGTCATGGGCCGGGGTAATCTTTACGCATCCTGTTCCAAATTCCTTATCCACATACGCATCGGCAACCACCGGAATCTCCCGGTCCGTGAGCGGAAGCTTAAGCATCTTTCCAATCAGGTCTTGATACCGCTCGTCTTCCGGATTTACGGCAACGGCCGTATCTCCCAGAAGCGTTTCCGGTCTCGTCGTAGCGATTTCCACAAAGCGACCCTCTTCTCCCACGATGGGGTAATTGATATGCCAGAAGAAGCCGTCCTGCTCCTCATGCAGCACCTCCGCATCGGAAATAGAGGTCTGGCACACGGGACACCAGTTGATGATTCTGGAGCCCTTGTAAATATATCCCTTCTCATACAGCCTCGTAAACACTTCCATAACCGCATCGGAGCAGCCCTCGTCCATGGTAAAACGCTCTCTGTCCCAGTCAGCGGAGGAACCCATCTTATGAAGCTGGGTAATGATTCTTGCGCCGTACTCCTCCTTCCACTTCCAGGCCTCCTTTAAAAAGCCCTCACGCCCCAGGTCACTTTTTTCTATTCCTTCCTTTTTCAGCTTGTCGATGACTTTAACCTCTGTGGCAATGGCCGCGTGGTCTGTTCCGGGCTGCCACAGCGCCTCATATCCCTGCATCCTCTTGTAACGGATCAAAATATCCTGCATGGTATTATCCAGGGCATGTCCCATGTGAAGCTGTCCTGTGATGTTAGGCGGCGGCATGACAATAGTAAAGGGCTTCTTCCCCTCTCTCTTTCCTCTTTCCGCATCGGCGTGGAAATACTTATTATTCAGCCATTTTTGGTACAGGCGCTCCTCAATATCCGCCGGATTGTAGGTTTTTTCCAGTTCTTTCATAATTATTCTCTCCTTCTATTCTCTTTCTGTAACCATCACAGCAACAGTTCTGGTAAATTAACGTAGTCTTTACAAGCGTGCTTCCCGCGCCTCCCGCGCGAACACGAAACGAGCCAGGCAGGCAATCATCTTGAACCAATTATCGTGTTCCCCTCGTTTCCCGTACGCAAACGAAACGGCCGCAGGCGTCACATCTGCTTTCTCACGATCCGGTATTCATCGTCCGGCTGATAAAGGGGGCAGGAAAACTCCGTCCCCGCAAGGAACGCAGACATCTCATCCTCATCCAGATCTGCCTCGCAGACATAATATTCGTACGCTTCCTCATATGCATAAAAGGCGCAGCTCTCACAGCTCCCCGTCTTCTTTTGTTTCTTTTTATCCATGGTCCACCGCTTCCATTTCATATCCGTCATAGACGACCCCATCATAATTGACGTATTCCGCCACAAAGGCGGTTTCCGTAAATCCCACAGTCTCATAGCAGGCCTTTGCCTGGGGATTATTCTTAAAAACGCCCAGAGTCACTTTTTTCATTCCCAGGATCCGGAACGCATACCAAAGAGCCTGTCTCATCATCTCTTTTCCGCATCCCCTTCCCCTGGCCCTCGGATCCACCACAATGAATCCCATCCGGATGGTCCCTGTTTCATAATCGGCAAGACGCATCAGAAAATGTCCCACCGGCTTTCCTCTTTCGTCCAAGGCTGTCATAAGCCATCCGCTGTCCTCCCTGAGACACCACAGACTGAAATATCCATCCAGCTGTTCAATGGAAAGGGGATATTCGAACTTATTGCAGCTCCACTTAATAAAAGCTTCCTCATCAGCATCTTTCCACCATTCCAAAAGACTCCATGCGTCTGACGGCTTATAGGGCCTTAACCGTATCATATGCTCTCTCCTTTCCTCCGTGATTCTATCCCCTTCCTTCCCGGGCAAAGAGCCACAGAAAATAACAAAACATGTGCTCTTTGGCGCACACCCGCGCCGGAGCAGGCGGGAAAGCAGCCTCACCGTGTACATCAAAAACGCCCTCTGCATCCTGCTGCAAAGGGCGAAATTCCGCGTTACCACCTTTATTCACTGCCGGGTTCTCCGACAGCAATCTCCACGGCTTTTAACGGACTCCATCCGGGAGCAGCTATCTTTTATTTTCACTGCTCCGGCTCCAAAGCTACCTTCCGCCCAATATGCTCCCAAACTGCCTTTCAGCCTCCGGACAGTTCTCTCTGTTGGTATAAGGGACGTACTCCTCTTTTTCTCAGCCTTTTTTGTATTGTATTTAATAATAGTAGAAAGCAGGGCAGTTGTCAAGGGGGCGAAGACATAAACATCAGCCAAACATTAGCCAAAACATCGCGGGGGGATATTTTCTTGCCTGTTAAAACGGTTAAAGGGATGCAAGAAAAGAGACTGTTGTAACGCTGTACTGGCGGGTATCTTCTTGCCCGCGGCACGCGGGCAAGAAGCATCGGGCATCCGCCCGATGGGAAAAACCGGATGAAAATTGGCTTACAAGCAAGCTTGACGCCTATTTTCTTCCGGTTTTTCCCGCCCTGCGGATTGCTACGTTATATCATCCTCCGGTACTCAAGTTTCCAGCGGTTTAGTAACTCTCCGGCTCCTGAAATCCGTTTAACGGGGTCTTTATCAAATACCTGGGATACCTTTTTAACGGAATCTGCTTCCTTCGCCGCCGTAAGGGCATCCGCTGCTTCCTGATCCCAGAGCCCTTTGTCCTCCTCCTTAAGAAGTTCGCGGTAATGGTCCTTCATGGTAAGCTCTGGCTCCATTTTTGACAGGAAATACATCCGCTTTAAATATTCCTTTTCCGGCTTTTCATTCCACGCACAGTCATAGGCATGCATAGCCTTCTGGTAACAGAACAGCTTCGCATAGCAGGCCGCAATATTATTCCAGATTTTCCCCTTGAACTCAGCTGGATAGTTTTTCTCCCTGGCGGACTCCAGAATCTTCTCATACATAGCCACGGCTTTTCCGTAAAGTCCCAGCGCATAAAAATAATCGGCTCTCCGTTTCCTGTATTCCCCCGCCGAAAGTTTTCTTAAATTAGATACCTCCTGACGGTATCTGGTCTGTTCCTGCTGAGAGTAGTAGGCACAGTCCTGAAGAATTAAAAACAGAAGCTCATCCGAGGCCCCCCGGTTTTCCGTCCATTTGGCAATCCGCTCCGCGAGAAAGGGCATCCGCAGCTCGCTTTGCAAAAATGCCACCAGATTCTCGTCCACAAAATCCTCCATCACCAAAAGAGGATGATGGTATATGACATAGCAAAGCTCCTGAGAGGAGTGGATATGAATTCCCAGTTCTTCAATAAAAAACGGCGATGTAACCGGCTCCTGTCTGCAAAGAATCAGACTCATACCCTCACCTCCTGACGGATTTCAGCATCCGTTTTGGGAAACAGTTCTCCAAATCCCCGGTCCACGATTTTTAACGCCATGGTTTTCTCATCCAGAAATCCGGCGGCAATACGGACCCTTGTGGTCTTATTGGGCCGCTCTGGAAAATTCTCCAGCGGAATTTTCACGGTCCGTTTCTGCTTGGCATCCTGGTGGGGGATAATGGTAAGTTCAATGTAATCCTGATTGTCCAGAATCACTTCCAGCACGCTTCTGGCCTCATACCAGCTCTCTCCCGCGGACGCCAGGGCAATCTGGACCTTTGTATCCCGCTTCATGACCTCCATGGTTATGGTGGATCGAAGCTTTCCCTCGCACAGGCATACGAACGGATACGAGGTTTGTTCCTGAAGGTAATCGTCAGCCTTTAAGGCAGCGCCCCTGGCAAACAGGGCCGGCTCCACGAACACCCGCCTTCGGTTGCAGACCTGCTTCATGAAATCCGGCGCCCAGTCGGTCCTTGCGAATCCCTTGCCTGTAAGGAAAATAGAAGAAAACAGCTTTTTCTGGAGCATCCTCTCCCCGCAGGCGCAGAGGATTTTGTCTGCCATCCTGGCCCCAGAGCCGCTATCCAGCACATTCAGATTAAAGCCCTCATCCAGCTCCTCATACTCAGCCCAGGCAGTCATCTGTCTCGGTCCTCTGGATACTTTAAGCTCGTAATATCTGAGATCTTCGTCAGACAAAGCAAACATTCCCACCTGGCCGCCCCAGACATCCCTTCTCTGGCTTAACACATAATAAACAAAACATTCCGTATGGCTGGCAATGTGGACGTTCTCCCTGGGAATACCAAGATACTCCGCACATCCCATGAGAGAATCCATCAGCTTCATTTCCATATTTTTTAATGAAATGACAATCTGGGGCACGAGAGCCTCCGGATACTCTGCCTTTATCAGATCCAGGACCTTTTCCAGAAACTTTTTGAGCAGATCCTGTCCCTCATATTTCACCGGCCCGATGGTGGCCGTCCCGTCCTTCATGGCCAGACTCAAAAGTTTGTCCACCATGACTCCCTCGCCCACCAGCGTATATTTATATGCATCTTCTCCGACACACCATTCCTCCACAGTCTTTTTCCTGCAAATGACCGTGGGGAGGACCCAGGCCTCCTCACGGCCAAGGACCGCCGCATGGGTATATGTATCACAAAGATCAATCCCGACAATCAGTTTATCCATCTCGTTCCTCTTTCCCTGTAACAGCTCAGTTCCCCGCTCTACATAAGCGGGAACATTTTTTCCACTGCAAGGCTGTCCGTCACGTATTTTGTCATGGTTTCCTTTAATTTTCCATCATCTTTCATTCCAAGATACAGGCTCATGGAATTCAAAGAAGAAAAACGGTTTCCTTTATCGCCGGCAGGCACCTCCGTACAGGCAATTTCACCGGACGCTTTTTTCACACGGCTGCCGTCCTCATCCTCGTAAATCTCATATTCCATAATTTCGCCTTCAAACAGCACCTTCTGCCGCACATATATCCCTTTGTAAACCATCCGCAGCTCTTCCTCATGAAACTCCTCCTCATCCGGCAAAATCCGTATCATAAGGACGGGCCTTATGCCCGCGGTTCCATGGTACTCGATAATCTCCTTATCCAGCACATCTCCCGGAATGTCCACATAGGGAGCCAGCTTCTTAAAATAAGCGAATAGCATCCCCTGCCCCGTGAGAACTTCCATACATCTCTTACAGAGAGCCTTTTGCTCCTCCGATAAAGACGGCAGGCCGGAATAAAACCTCGTGAGGGCAAGAAGATAAATTTCCGGTATTTTCCGCATCTCCGAACTCTGGTTGATGGCCCCCTCCAGATAAGCAAACACCCGGTCTCCGGGAACCATATCTCTTAAAAAATACCCCACGCACTTTAACGTAAAATATGCCTTCACAATGGAATCACTGGTCTTTTTCCGGCTGGCATAAAAATCAAAGACCTTATCCAGGTGCTTATCGCTCCCCGTGAACATAAGCTGGGCCAGAAGCCGCTCCTCCATGTCATAGGTCTCCACATGCTCCCGGACGGCCTGTACCAGAATCCGGTACATCTGATCATTGGCCCCGTTATAATGCTCGCAGAGATAGTCAAGAATGACTCCGTCTCCGTGTCCCGCCGCAAACACCCGGTAAGCCAGATGAAGAAGCAGATCATCCTCGGCAAAAAGCTTCTGAAGAATCATCTTACTGCAGAGCTTCAAAAGCCTCTTAATGCGGATTTCATCCTCCCCGAATTCCTTAATCATTTCAAAAGCTTCCACAAAATAATTCTGGGAAATCAGGGTTTCGCAGACCCCCACCCGCTCGCTTCTTGTAAGGCTCTTCTTGTCCAGTCTCAAAAGGTAAGCTCCGCCCTCCTCGGACATGGCTTCCTCTTCATTTACAACCTGCTTCTTGTAAAAAGAAATAATTCTTGTGAGCATTTTCTGCTGGTACAAAGGCTTGACCGGAAGCCCGTCCAGAGCCTTCTGAAGGACCATTACCTGTTCTTCGTCAATGTCCTCCTGTTCCATGATCGCAAGGCAGGCCCGCATCTTAAGCATCGGATGATCCGGAGCCATCTCAAAGCATTTGTCCTCCAGCTCCTTTTCCTCTAAAACAGGTTCCTTTGTGTAGGGGACATCCACATACCGGTTTCCGTACACATCCTGGAACATAATAATACATTCATCAAAAAACAGCGGCACATAGGCCACACCGTCATTTAAAGGATAGGCATCCTCGCCCACCAAAAGGCTGTTGGACACCACCACATATTTCATCGCCGTATCCTCACAGACAATACGGTTGGACTTTAAAATGGCCGGCAATACCCTGGCCACCTGGCCATCAATGATGTCACGATAGATCATATGCTTGTAAATCACAGCCAGGCGGCTGTTGATTCTGGACTTGAAAAGCTGCTCCATGGCAAACTGTTCCATGGCTCTTTCATATGCCTTGTAAAGCTTATCCTCCGGGTCCAGGTGTTCCAGCACATTTTTATACAAAACGGAACGGCTGTGGCGGTCCAGATGGCTGTGCTCATAAGAAAAGTATAAGAGTACCTGCTTCGGCAGCATGTTCTCATAATTCCCCGGAAGAGAATACAAATAGTATTCATAAAGCCTTGTAAGACTGATTTCTTCCTCAATTCCCTTCTCATACCACAAAAAACTGCTCTCATTCCGTACATTTCCCTTAATTAACAGGCAGCAGATGGCCGTCAGCATGTCCTTGCCGGGAAATCTCTCATAAAGCGCTGTCAAAGCCCGGTAATAAAGCCTGTGAAAAAATTTTGCTCCGGATGCCAGAAGAGCCGCCTTCTCTGCCAGAACTTCCCCGATTATCCCGTGATTCGCCCCATAATAAAGCACATGGATCTCAAAAGCGTCCATAGACTTTAAAAGCTCCGGATGTTTTTCCAAAAGCCTGCACGCCGCAATATAAAGAAACGGACTGTGGCAGCCGTTCTTATACTGGGTTCGGAAGCTCTCATAAAGAGACTCCTCCTCGTCCCAAAGCTCAGGTTCCAGCTTTAACAAAAGCATCTGCAGATAAAAACGTCCCTTTTTATTTTCCAGTTTCTTTCTGAGCAGCCTGAGAACTGCGTCCTTCTTCTCCGGATTCGGGTTGGTGCGGTACTGCAGATACTGATAAAAACAGTACAGAGTTCCCGCCCGCTCCCGATCTGCAACCACCTTTTCAAGGCAGTCGTCCAGACACAGCGCCGCCTGGTCCGCCCGTCCTGCCTCCAGATAAGTCTCCGCCTGCAAAAGAGTCAAGACAAGGGATTTTCCCTTGGCCCCGCGAATGGCATCCAGTTCCTTCTGTATTTTATTGACCATCAGCGCCTTCTCATAAGCGCCGCTCTCATAATCCTCACGCAGCTTCAGATACCGGCAAATTCCGGCCTTGCTGATCTCATGCTCTCTGCCTGTAATGTCCACGGTTGTGTCGCCCATAGCCTCAATCCGGATTACCGTGTCCCCATGAACCGTCTGAAGGCGGATGGCTCCCAGATTTTTTCCCTGATGCATCCGCTCCGGGTGAATTTTAAACCGCAGCTCATAACGGTCACCCTCAAAATCTCCCTGTGTAATCACCTTTCTGGGAAGCTCAATGAATTCGCCGTCAGCCTTTACCTCAATATATATGTAGCCCCAGGTGTTTTTTGTCAGAACCACCTTGTCGCTTATGATATCTATGGGATTTTCAT
This sequence comes from uncultured Lachnospiraceae bacterium, assembly GCA_910586315.1. GTDB lineage: Bacteria > Bacillota > Clostridia > Lachnospirales > Lachnospiraceae > CANRXD01. The sequence continues at coordinate 9,444 of CAJUIP010000028.1, forward strand.
AATTCTTTTTTGCAGTGGAAAGAGTCAGTTCAATGGGTTCCTTCACCCCAAGGGCCAGAAAAAATTCTTCCAGGGCGTTCTGTCTGTTTCCATGGCCCTTAAGCCCCTCATAGACGGCCCGCACATGCATATCCTGTAGAAACGGAGCGTCTGTAAAATCCCGGTATTCCATGAGTCTGAGCGCCAAATCCATATCCTTTCTGGCCAGCTCCACAAAATCCTCCACCGTATAAAGGGTCGTCATAATCCGGATGGACGCCATCATTTCCACCTGAAAAAGAAAAGGAACCTCCAATTCCCCACTGTTGGTTACAAGGTTAATGGTTCCTTTGATGGTATCCCCATTCTCACACCAGGAAGTATCAATCTCATAGGCAATATGATTTCTGAGCCCGCCATAGGCATGATTTAAAATCCTTACCCGGGAATGGCTGGAATAAGCCAGACCCTTGATATATAAATTATTCTCACTGGATAAATAAAGCTCTCTTTTGTATATGGTATTATTTCCAAGGGTTTCCTCCACCTGGACAGGAGAAAGAAACAGCCTGGGACACTCAGCGTCCACAATGCCTTTCGCCAGACGGTTAATCCGTTCTCTCATAAGTAATCCCCTTAAGTTCTCATAGTGGTAATATCATATCACATTTTTTTGCTAAATACACTACAATTTTCGACTAAATTCCCCCGAAAACATAAAAAAGGCTTGAATCCCCCCCAGGAAACCTGTAAAATAGGAATACAGCTTTTATACAATTCCAAAGGAGAGGTATGTATGCTATCGGATCCCATTACCTTATACAAGCTTATGATTCTGTACATGCTGGAGCATGTGAATTTCCCTCTAACCAATTCCCAGCTTACAGATTTTTTTCTGGAACATGAATATACCACTTACTTTACCCTTCAGCAGGCGTTAAATGAACTCAGGGAAGCCGGGCTTTTAAAAGTGGAATCCATCCACAATTCATCCCGCTATGAGATCACAAAGGAGGGCGAAGATACCCTTTCCTTCTTTGGAAACAACATCTCCTCCGCCATCGTGGAAGACATTGATGCCTACTTAAAAGAAAACAAATTCCGGCTTCGCAGTGAAGTGGGAATCATCTCCGACTTTTACAAGTCAACAAGCCAGGACTATGTGGTCCACTGTGAGGTCCGGGAAGGAAAAGCTGTTTTAATCAATCTGGATGTATCCGTCCCCGACAAAGAACAGGCGGAAATCATGTGCGGCCACTGGAAAGAATGCAGCCAGGAAATCTACTCCTATGTGATGAAAACTTTAATGAAGGGATAAAAAGCATGAAACAAAAAACAAAACTCGCAAAAACTTTAAAGCGGACAAAAAGAAAAATCCGCTTATTCAAAATAAAACTCTTTCTCCTGATCACCCTTCCTGTGGCTGTCATTACCATCGGCCAGGCTGTAATAAAGGAATACTCCAAAGCAAAAATCCGGCAGGCCGCCGGATCTGTAGACCCAAAGAATCTGTCCGCTCCCAAAGCATCCTCTTCGGACCAGACGTCATAAAAATATTTTTAAAGCAGCGCCGCCTCACTTATGAAACGGCGCTCCTTTTTTGCCTTCGTGTACTGGCTCAATTACATTTCGGGCCTCTGCCTCTGCTTTTCTATCTACAGTACCAGTTAATCAGGCGAACCATCAGGTCATTTAAGTATTCCACCTCATAATCGCCAATGGTAGGCTCTAAATGGGAATCGCCAACGCCGCTGTCGTCCGTTAAGAAAATGTAAGTTCCTCCAGACACGGCCGCCATGGTCCGCAGCAGGTATTCCGTCTCCGTATCTACCCCGCTGGAGGCCACCGGAAGCACGCGGATTCCGGACTCCGCCGCCGCATTCAGAGTACTTCCCATCAAATCCACCGTTCCTTTCCGGTCACTGTGGGGCGGAGCGTCCAGAACAAAGAACATAAGCTTCACAGAATCTTCCTTCCATTCATGCCCCTTCACAGCATTTTCAAAAGCCTCATCCACAGCCTCCGGATAATCGCCTCCGCCGTCACTGTACTGTACCCTTAACCTTGACAGCGCCTCGTCAATATCCTCCGTAAACGGGAAATCCCGGACCACGTAGGCATCCTCCCTGTCCCGGTAAAAATTCACGGACAGGCGGATACGAATCCCCTCGTATTCCTCTGATACCCGGCGGATGACATCCTGAAGCTCCAGCTTCAAAAATTCCAGTTCATCAGACATGGAACCTGTGGTATCCACCATGAACAATAAATCCAGGGTCTTTTCCTTCGGTTCCTTATAAGATTTCAGTACCAGATGGACCGTTCCATCTTTATCCTTCTCTTCCAACGCATACTCCGTATCTCCAATTCGAAGGATATCGGCTTTTTGATCTCCATGATCCAGATTGTAATACACATAGGCCATTCCTTCGGAATCCGTAACCGCCGAGCCGATGACTCTCTGCCCTGCCATAAGCTCCACCTTCTGGTTTTTTGCCGCTTCCTGGTTCTCATTTGTTACCTGAACCGCATAACGGCTTGTGGGAAACAGCTTCCAGATCTCCATATAAGAATACCAGTCGTTATGGTTCAGCACATCCTTAAAATAATCATAATTGATATTGTCATTCCATTCTCCGGCGGTCAGGGTTCCCGACTGAGGCTGAATTTCCTGGCGTGCGGCCGGCGGGCAGGCTGCGTTTTCCCCTGGCCCGCCGTCAGCTGCCGCAGCCTCTCCCTCCGCGTAGGAAAAAACCTCCGCGTCCAATCTTCCGCTTTCACTCCCCACACTGTCAAATCCTGCCGCAGCTGCAGCCGTTTCCGCAGCTGTGCCGCCCGTAACTGCCGCACTTTCCGCCGCACCTTCCGTGACTGCCGCAGCTGCCGCTGTAGTTCCCGCAGCCGCACCGCCTATGGTTGTGGCAGCTTCCGCGGCAGTTTCCCCGCTTTTCGCCCCGCAGCCGCCAGCCATCGCCGCCATCATGCATACAGCCAGTAAAGCCCCTATAAATCTCCTCCCCTGCTTCATATGAGTCACTCCTTTCAAAATCTTTCTTTATTTAACCATATCAAAAAGGAAAGGAGCCCGCAATGGACTTCATAGAATTGTCAGAAAATTTAAGAATTTCAGGTTTCGGCTCAAGCGGCAGGGGAAATCAGGCGCAACCTGGCGAAATCAGATGTCAGACCCGTTTGTGAGGCAGGTTTCCTCCGCCATCTTTTCAATCAGGGCCCAGATCTCCTCCCTCCCCTGTTTGGTGGTGGCAGAAAAGGGAATGACAACATCCTCCTTTTCCATTCCCAGTCCGGTTCGTATAAGCTTTACCTGCTTTGCAATCTGGCTGCGGTTTATTTTATCCAGCTTGGTGGCAATCACCACCGGACGGAATCCGTTGTATATCACCCAGTCATACATGGTCTTGTCGTTTCCCGACGGCTCATGGCGGATATCCACCAGAAGGAAAACGCATTTTAACATCTTTGAGCCGTGGAGATACTTTTCGATCATTTTTCCCCACTTTCCCTTTTCCGACTGGGACACCCTGGCATAGCCGTACCCCGGAAGATCCACATAGTAGAGGCTGTGATTGACATTATAAAAGTTGATCGTCTGGGTCTTTCCCGGCTGGCCCGAGGTTCTTGCCAACGACTTCCGGTTCATCAGCGCATTGATTAAGGATGACTTCCCTACATTTGACTTTCCGGAAAATGCAAATTCCGGCAGTGCGTTCTCCGGCAGTTTACTGGTCACACCGCAGACCGTTTCCAGCTCCACCTGCTTTATAATCATGATTTTTCCTCCATTTCCAAAAGGCGCAGACAAAAGTGTTTCCCTCTTGTCCGCGCCTGAAACTCTTTCCTATCACAAATCCGGTCACAAAGACTCTCCGAGAGCACTTGCAGAGGATGCAAAAGCCTCCCGGGCTACGTCATCCATGGTCTTTACATAGACAATTTCCAGTCCCCTGGTGATCTCTTTCGAAAGTTCATCCACGTCCGGCCTGTTCTTTACCGGAATCAGTACTTTTTTCATATGGGCCATCTTCGCCGCCAGAGTCTTTTCCTTCAGTCCCCCGATGGGAAGCACCCGGCCGCGGAGCGTCAGCTCCCCGGTCATGGCAACGCTTGCCAGCACCTTCCTTCCGGTCACCGCCGACAGCATGGCCGTCGCCATGGTAATTCCGGCGGAAGGACCATCCTTCGGCACAGCCCCTTCGGGAATGTGGAGGTGGATGTCATGAGTCTCAAAATAGTCCTTTTCAATCCCGTTGGCCTCACTGACGGAACGCACATAAGTCAGGGCAATCTGGGCCGACTCCTTCATCACATCGCCCATCTGTCCCGTCATCTGAAGCTTTCCGGTTCCCGGCATTACATTGACCTCGATCTGTAAGGTATCGCCGCCCACGCTGGTCCAGGCCAGGCCGCGGACAATCCCCACTTCATCCTCCTCGTTGGCATCCTCGAAGGTGATTTTTTCCTTTCCCAGATACTTTTCCAGACCGTTTTCCGTCACCCGGATGGAAGTCTTTTCTTTTTCCAGAAACTCCCTGGCTGCTTTGCGGCAGATTTCACCGATCCGCCTCTCTAAATTCCGCACACCGGCCTCTCTGGTATAATTATGAATGATTTTTTCCAGGGCACGGTCGCTGATCACCAGTTTTTCCTTATCCAGTCCGTTTCTTTCTAACTGCTTGGCTACCAAATAGTTTTTCGCAATGTGGAACTTTTCATTCTCCGTATAGCTGGAAACCTCAATGACCTCCATGCGGTCCAGAAGGGGGCCGGGAATCGTCTGCGTGGTATTTGCTGTGGCGATAAACAGCACGCCTGATAAATCCAGCGGAATTTCCACATAGTGATCGCGGAACTTCACATTCTGTTCTCCGTCCAGCACCTCCAGAAGAGCGGACGATACGTCCCCCTTATAATCACTGGACACCTTGTCGATCTCGTCCAGAAGCATTAGCGGATTGGAAACTCCTGCCTGCCGTATGGCTTCTGCAATCCGGCCCGGCATGGAGCCCACATAGGTCTTCCTGTGGCCGCGGATCTCCGCCTCGTCGCGGACGCCTCCCAGGCTGATGCGGACATATTTTTTATTCAAAGCTCTCGCCACGGAGCGGGCAATGGATGTTTTTCCCGTTCCGGGCGGGCCAACCAGACAGAGAATGGGACTTGTCCCCTTTTTCGTAAGAATCCGCACTGCCAGGTATTCCAGAACACGTTCCTTCACCTTCTCAAGACCATAATGATCCTCTTCCAGCACAGTCTTCGCATGACCGATATCCTGATTATCCCTCGATGCCTTTCTCCACGGCAGTTCCAATACAGTCTCAATATAGGTACGAAGCACATTGGCTTCCTGGCCGCCGCCAGGCATGGCCTTAAAGCGCATGATTTCTTTTTTTATTTTTTCCTTTGTCTCTTTGTCGGCGTTCAGCTTTTCAAGCTGCTCCAGATACCTGTCCGCATCGGAGCCGGAGTATTCCTCTCCCAGCTCCCCCTGTATCACCTTAAGCTCTTCTCTCAGAACATAATCTCTCTGGTTTTTGTCAATCCCGGCCCTTACCTTGCTCTGATAATCTTTCTTAATCTTAAGGATCTCGATTTCCCTCATCAGATAATAGACCACCCGGTCATAGAGATGGCTCACATACTCGCACTCCAAAAGCTCCTGCCTCACGGTGTAATCCCAGGGAAACTGACCTGCTGTCTGTACCAGAAGATCATTCAAATCCGTAATGACCATCAGGCCTCCCATGAAATCCTTGACCGTCTTAGGGTTTAAGTTTCCGAATTCCTCCAGTTTATCCTTCACGATCCGGGCCATGGCTTCCTTCACCGTGTCGCTTAGAGGCTCTTCCTTCATGGGCGCCTCTTCGATCTCCGCCAGTAAATGAGGCCCGTCCTCCACGAGATTTATGATCTCCGCCCGTTTCAGGCCCTCCACCATAACGCGGATAACTCCCCCCGGCATCTTCACAAGCTGCTTGATTCTGGCAATGGTGCCTATCTGATAGAGAGCGTCTGTTGTCGGCTCCTCCGTCTCCGGGTTCCTCTGGGTCACCAGAAATACATTCTGCTCCCCAACCATTGCGTACTCCACGGCGCTGACGGATTTCTCCCTGCTGATATCAAAATGCTGAATCATCTCCGGAAGAACAGTCAGACCTCTGAGCGCAATGGCAGGAAGCGTTATAATCTTTTCTTCCATGGATCTTCTCCTCTGTGCTGTATAAAACGAGCTGCTGTAAAACCATTCGCTTTGCAGCAGCCCGCATTCCTCAGGCGATCTCGCCCTTACTGTCTTTTTTTGCCCTTCCAACCAAGGCTTTTCTTGGAACCGTCACATCTCTGTAAACGATTTCCGGCTTTTCCTTTCCTTCCACTGCTTCCCTGGTCACGGTACAGATTCCCACGCTGGAATCCGACGGAATCTCATACATCATATCCATCATGACAGATTCCATAATTGCCCTTAAGCCTCTGGCCCCTGTCTTTCTCTCCACCGCCATATGGGCAATAGAATGAACGGCATCCGGCGTAAATTCCAGCTTCACATCATCCAGCTCAAACAGTTTCTGATACTGCTTTGTAATGGCATTCTTAGGCTCCGTAAGAATCTTTACCAGAGCCGATTCATCCAGGAGATCCAGGGAAACCATCACCGGAACACGCCCCACAAACTCCGGAATCAGCCCAAATTTCGTCAGATCCTGAGGCATCACCTGCTTTAACAGAGCCGTCAGATCCGAATGGTTTTTATCCACAATCTTGGCGCCGAAGCCAATGGATCCGGCCTCCATTCTGGATTCCACAATCTTTTCCAGACCGTCGAAGGCTCCCCCACAGATAAAGAGGATATTGGTTGTGTCGATCTGAATCAGCTCCTGCTGAGGATGCTTTCTCCCTCCCTGAGGCGGAACGCTGGCGATGGTACCTTCCAGGATTTTGAGAAGCGCCTGCTGAACGCCCTCACCGGATACGTCTCTGGTGATCGATACATTTTCGGATTTCTTTGTAATCTTGTCAATCTCGTCAATGTAGACGATGCCGTATTCGGCGCGGCTCACATCGTTATCAGCAGCCTGAATAAGCTTCAGCAGAATATTTTCCACATCCTCGCCCACATATCCGGCTTCCGTAAGGGTGGTGGCGTCCGCAATGGCAAAAGGTACGTTTAATAATTTCGCAAGGGTCTGGGCCAGATAGGTCTTACCGGAGCCGGTGGGCCCCAACATTAATATATTGCTCTTCTGGAGCTCAATGTCAGACTCTTTTTTCGATGTAATTCTTTTATAATGATTATAAACTGCCACAGACAGGACCTTCTTGGCTTCCTCCTGTCCAATGACATATTCGTCCAGGAACTCCTTGATTTCTCTGGGCTTCAGTAAATTGATACCGGTAAAATCAGGCGCTGTGTCCTCTTCCGGTCCCAGCTCCTCCTCCAAAATTTCACTGCACAGTTCGATGCATTCATCACAGATATATACATTCCCTGAGCCTGCGATCATTTTTCTGACCTGCTCCTGGCTTTTTCCGCAGAAGGAACATCTGATTTTATCCTCGGGTCTTACTGGCATGCTCACACCTCAATTCTTTCTTTCTGCTGCGCGGCCGTGTCCGCAAATAATCCAGACAATTCTTTAGTGTCCGGTAATCACACGGTCAATGAGGCCATATTCCACGGCTTCCTCGGCGGACATGTAGTTGTCCCGCTCCGTATCCTGCTCAATGATCTCAATCGGCTTTCCTGTATTGGCCGCCAGGATTTCATTGAGTTTCTTCTTTGTTCTTAAAATGTGCTCCGCCACGATTCGGATTTCCGTGGCCTGGCCCTGTGCACCACCGGAAGGCTGATGAATCATGATCTCCGCATTTGGAAGAGCAAAACGCTTCCCCTTTGTTCCCCCGGAAAGAAGGAATGCGCCCATACTGGCTGCCATTCCGATACAGGTGGTACACACGTCGCACTTGATATAATTCATCGTATCATAGATTGCCATGCCGGCCGTAACGGAACCGCCGGGGCTGTTAATATACAGGTTGATGTCCTTACTGGGATCTTCCGATTCCAGAAACAGAAGCTGTGCCACGACCAGGCTCGCCGTCACATCGGTGACTTCTTCTCCAAGGAAAATAATCCTGTCCTTTAAAAGTCTGGAATAAATGTCGTAGGAACGTTCGCCTCTGCTGGTGGATTCCAACACATAAGGTACTAAACTCATTTCTTTTCCTCCTGTTTCATAACACTTGTTACCGTCCGCGGGGCTTTCATCCGATTTTCCACATCGGGCAGACGCCTGATGCTTCTTGCCCGTCTTAAGGCGGACAGGAAGATGCCCTGTGAATAATAACCAACACTTGACAGGGGATTGCTGTAGTTCTCCCACAGCAACCCCCAGTTTTCTTTCGTTTTCTTTCGTATTCCGCCGTCTTTTGTTCTCCCTGTCCAATCCTGCGGATTAGTCGACCAGCTTTGCCTCTGCAACCAGGAAATCAACTGCCTCCTGAACAGCCAGATCTTCCTTCATCATCTTTAACTGCTCTTCGCCGAACATGTTCTTAATCTGGTCTTTCTCCATCTTGTAGGTCTCTGCCATCCGGCCAAACTGAGCTTCAACGGCCTCCTCGCTGGCAGTAATATTTTCAGCTTTTACAACTGCCTCCAGGACCAGTCTGGTACGGATTCTCTTAAGCGCCTGCGGCTTCATCTGCTCACCGATCTTATCGGCAGTCATTCCTGTTATTTCCACGTACTTCTTAAAGGAGATACCCTGGCTTTCCAGTCTGCGGGCATAATCGTTGAGCATTCCGTTTACTTCCTCGTCAACCATCTGATCCGGAATTTCCATGGCGGCATTCTCTACCACCTTCTCCACCACGCGGTTTTCGTTCTCCGTGGCAGCGGCTTTCTGCTTCTCCTTTAAGAGCTTTTCCTGAATGTCCTTCCTGTACTCTTCCAGTGTATCGAAATCGGATACCTCGCTTGCAAATTCATCGTCTGCCTCCGGAAGCTCTCTTTTCTGAATTTCCTTTACTTTTACCTTAAACAGAGCCGGCTTATTTTTTAACTCTTCTACATGATATTCCGCCGGGAACGTTACGTTCACTTCACACTCGTCTCCGGTATTCTTTCCAATCAGCTGATCCTCAAAGGTGTCAATAAACGTATGGGAACCGATAGTGAGCGGATAATCATCGCCCTTGCCGCCGTCAAATCTCTTTCCTTCCACGTAACCGTCAAAATCAATCGTCACCACGTCGCCATTTTCGATTGCCCTGTCCTCAACGGTAATCAGACGGGAATTTCTGTTTCTTACGCTGTTGATTTCGGCCTCAACATCCTCCTCGGTCACATCGGCCTTTGCTTTCTGAACCTCGATCCCTTTATACTCGCCAAGAGTAACTTCCGGCTTAACGGCCACAACCGCTGTGTAGATAAAGTTACTGCCCTCCTCGATCTGCTCTACGTCTACGATCGGACGGGAAACGATTTCCAGGCCGCTTTCCTTCTCCGCGTCCGGGTAGCTCTCGTCAATCACTTCGTTGGCGGCATCCTCAAAGAATACGCCCGCACCATACATTTTCTTAATCATCTCAAAAGGCGCTTTGCCTTTTCTGAAGCCCGGGATGTTGAATCTGCCCTTATTCTTCTGATAAGCGTTTTTCACAGCGGCGTCAAACTTCTCTGCCGGCACTTCAATCGTAAGCTTCGCCGTATTCTTCTCTAACTTTTCTACCTGTAAACTCATTTTCTGGGTTCCTCCTTAAATATATCTGTACCGGACATGCCTTTCACATCCGTGCTATCTCGTAACTTCCACTGCTCCGGGCGTTACACTTCAATTTAGCATTATAACATACTGTTTTTAGAAATACCAGTACTTTTTCATAAAAATGAAGCGGACCCAAAATCGGCAAAAACCATTCCGGCAGCCCCCCAAACAACATTGCCCCATGACGAATCAACGTGGTGATCCGCCATGGGGTGGGTGATAACAGGATCGGCGTCAATGGTTCTTCAGGTACCCGGACAGCCGCCGCCATTGGTACAGCCTGTATATAAGAAAGAACGGCCCGGAAACCAGCGCAATCAAAGTCTGGATGATAAATATGCCCACGTCATCCATCCGCTGGTTGTTCGAGCGTATCACCTGACTGTATACAAGGGGGTCTCCCCCGGAAAGCTGCCGTTCCGCATCATGGCGGTATGTCTTATATCCGAACTCCACATAAGAGCTGAAGGGAAGGCAGAAGACATACAAAAGCAGGAAACCTCCGTGCAGCAGGGACGGATGCAGGAGCAACTCAAATTTCTCCGGCTTAAGCCTTATCACCCAGGCCCAGAGCGGTATCATCACCTCGCCGTACTCCCCTGCATACCAGTTCGAACACGCGTAATGCCGAGCGGCCAGAACAAGAATCACAAGCGCCGCGCCTCCGGCCAGAGATTTCCAAACCTGCTTCTTAAGTTTTTTAAACTCCGCCTCCACGCACCGGTCACAGAAGCCGAGTTTTAAGTTTTCTCCCTCCAACGGCTCCTGACACCTTTTGCATCTGGTACTCCTTTTAAAAATCTTCATGTAACCCCTCTCCTCAGAAGCGCGCAAACGCAGTGATTTCAATATCTGCCAGAACGGTTACGCACAGACATCGTCATACTGAATTTTCTTCTTTAACTCCTTCGCGGCCTCCTCCGAAACAAGAAGTCTTACTAACTCCAGCCCCATGTCCAGAGAGCAGCCCATGCCGCGCCCGGTGGTAATCAGCCGATCCGTGACCACCCGATCTCCCTTACAGTCCGCCCCTTTCATCTGCGGCTCATAGCCGGGAAAGCAGGTGGCGCGGTGCCCTTTTGTAAGCCCGAGCGCGCCCAGAACGCTGGGGGCCGCACAGATGGCCGCCAGGCGCTTCCCTCCGGCGGCATGGGAAAGCAGCATCTTTTCCAGCCCTTTATGTTCCCGAAGATGATCCGTCCCGGGAAGTCCTCCCGGAAGGAACAAAACATCGGCATCGTCTGTAATCTCTTCAAATAACAAATCCGCCGTAATCCTAAACCCATGGGAGCCTGTAACCTCTTTCTTTCCCATTATGGACACCAGCTTCACCTCCACGCCTGCGCGAATCAACACATCACAGACTCCAAGGCACTCTACTTCTTCCATTCCATCCGCCACAAATGCATACATCTTTGCCATATTTTTCTCTCCATTTTTTATTTTTGAAACAGAATCCTGTTTTGCAGGATTCTCCGCCTGCAGCCTGAAAGAAAGCACAGCAGCTGTACTCTCACAGCCTCTCTAAATCTATCTGTCATCCTCTTCCGTGTAAGGATGAAAAACTCCGTTTAAATAATATCCTCTGCCCGGGCCTCCTTCCGAACGGCTCACTTCGCCCTCCCGCTCTTCTTTCACCGGATCCTCCTGACCGGAGCTGTAATTCTCTCCTGCCCCATTCTGTCCAAAGCCCTGGGGTTCCGTTCCGTCTGCACGATATCCGGCTCCCTGGCCGTAACTTCCGTTCTGATATCCGCCCTGGTACTCGTTCTGGTATCCGCCCTGGTAACTGTTCTGCCAGGTTCCGTCATAGCTTCCGGCGGGAACCACATCCGGGTATCCAAAGCCGTTTAAACTGCCGCTAAAGGGCTGCCTTAACACGGCATACAGCTCCGCAAACGTGGCATCATAATAAGGCAGCACGAAAAATGTTCCCACAAAACAGAGACAGGCGCCCAGAAGAAGCCAGCCAAAAAAGGAAAGCTCCAAAATAAAGGTATCAAATTTATGCCCCTCCATCATGCTCTTGGAAAGCCTCATGGCCTCCATGGGCTTCATATCGGGATTCTCCGCCAGAATAAAAGGAACCATGTAGTAACAATAGCTCAGATAAATTCCCGGAATCACACAGAGAATCGTACCGAGTCCGATGAACAGCCCCCTTAAAAACATAGTCCACACAATATTCAGATAACTGTGAGTAAACCCCCAAAGGATTTTACCAATCCCGGCGGACTGTCCCATCAGCCTGCTTTCCATGTAAAACCGGCTCCGTCCCACTTCGATGGCCGGAGCCACAAAAATACCAACTACCAGTGCAAGAATGATGAGAACAATCATCGCGCCTGCCAGGAGTCCCCAGAACAGCCGTCCCACATGAAGAGTGGAACTGACAGATACGTTTTCCAGAAGCCCGGAAGAAACTCCCAAGGAATTCGGAAAATTTTCTGTCAGATTCCCGGACGGGATATCAAACACATAGCCGCTGTTACCTGCCGCCCCTGAATTTCCGGTATTATAGCTGACGCCGCCTCCGTTTCCGCCGCCCAAACCGCTGACCAGAGATGCGATCAGACTCACCACAAATGCCGCCCAGTAATATTTTTGCAGGCATGCCTTTGCCCTGTCTTTCAGCTCAGCCCTTGTCCACATACATATTTCCTCCTCGTTTTCAAAAATGCTTTCTCCTTCTTATTCTACCACATTTTTCAAAACAAAACATTATAATTTTCTTATAACATATCAGCAACTGTAACAGTTCAGCCTTGCATCTTCTTGGCCGCGAATCATGTATAATCATCTGTACCCTGCGGAGCATTTTAAACCCGGCAGCGGCTCTTTTACCGCCATCCTGCTACACAGTTTCCACATGGCTTCTCTTAAAGGTCTCAGGCGCGATTTCATTTCCAATCCCCGGAAGCTCCGGAACCGTAAAAGCGCCATTTACCGGCTGGTAATCCCGGGTGGTCAGACCCACCATCTGAGGCATCACCGTATTGACATTGTATTCATGAATCACAAAATTCGGAATTGCCGCTTCCAGGTGCAGAGAAGCCGCCGTCACAAGAGGACTTCCGCATACATGAATCTGCACCCCTGTCTCATACAGATACGCCATATCGCAGATTTTCTTTACCTCCGTGATTCCGCCGCTGTTGCCAATATCCGGCTGAATCACCTGGATAGCCTCCTTGTCAAGGAACCTTTTAAACTGCCATCTGGAATAAATCCGTTCCCCGCTGGCCACGGGAAGCCCGGTTTCCCTGTGCACGAAACTCAATACATCCTCCTGGGGTGTAGCAGGCTCTTCAAAATAAAGGATACCGTATTTGGCTGCCATTTTCCCATACTGGGAAGCAGACTGGGCATCGGTATAGCAGTGATTTTCAAGGATAATGTCCACGTTCTCCCCCACAGCCTCCCTGACAGCCGCAATCCTGGCCTCTGCCACTCTCATATATTCCTGGCTTAAAAATGCCGTCTGACTGGTTCCCGCGTAACGTCCTTCCTCCTCCCGGAAGGTAAGGAAATTGAACTTGACCGCGTCAAATCCTTTCTCCACAGCTATCCTGGCCTGCTCTGCGTAATCTTTTGGCGTCCTGGCAGGTTTTCTGTTCTCTCCCCAGCCGTTCTGGAGCTGGCTGGCATAGGCCCTTAAGTGTTCCCTGTGCCTGCCGCCAAGAAGCCGGTACAGGGGCAGATTGCAAACTTTGCCCTTAATATCCCACAGGGCCATGTCCAGAGCGCTGATCCCGCCAAATATGATAGGACCGCCATTTAAGGCAAAGAAACATTTGCGGTATAATTTCTGCCAGATGACTTCATGGTCCAGAGGGTTCATCCCGACAATCAGTTCCGCCAGATCAATCAAAATGCTGTACGCGCTGCGGGAGACACCCCCATAGCTTAAGGCAATCTCTCCGTCCCCGTAAATCCCTTCATCTGTATAAATCCGACAGAAGGAAGGCCTCCATCCGTCCTCTACCGGGGCGCAAAACAGCAGGTCAATCTTTGTTATCTTCATCTTTTCTCCCCCATTTCGTTTTTTGAGCGCTCTTTTTCAAGCGCTGTTAAGTCTGGACGCGCAGGTCCTTCGGCGCTTCCCCTTACTTCTCACCCAGATATTTTTCCGTGTGCTTTGTATTGACCGCCTCACAGATCCGCTTTAATCCCTCTGCCAGAGTTGCCCTCGGGCAGGCCAGGTTTAGCCGGATAAAGCCGTCGGAATTCTGTACAAACATGTTTCCGCCTTCCAGAAGGACACCTGCTTTATAGGCAAAAAACAGCGGCAGATTCTCATCCAGCTCAAAATAAGCACTTAAGTCAACCCAGGCCAGATACGTCGCCTCGGACGGCCGGTACTTTGCCTTTGGCAGATGCTCTTTTAAATACTCCCCTACAAAGCGGAAATTTTCATCCAAATAAGCCTGCAGTTCCTCCAGCCATGGTTCTCCCTTTTCGTAAGCCGCCTGAGCCGCCGCAATACTTAAGGGATTGTCAAAATTATAATGGCGGTCGAGCCAGACCGCCCGCAGCCCTTCATCGCGGATGATAACATTGGAAATCATCATTCCCGCCAGGTTAAACGTCTTGCTGGGAGCCATACAGGTAATGAGCCGCTGATACTTTGGCATTACCTTGCCAAGAGGAATGTGCCGCTGATTTCTGCGTAACAGGTCACAGTGAATCTCGTCAGAAATGACCCACAGATGATTCTCCTCAATAATCCCGGCCAGCTTTTCCAGTTCCTCCTTTGTCCACACCCGTCCGCTCGGATTGTGGGGATTACACAAGATAAGCAGAGTATTTTTCTCCTGCGCGGCCTTTGCTGCAAAATCTTCAAAGTCAATGGAATACCGTCCGTCCTCATACCGCAAATTCGAGCAGATATAATCTCTTTTGTTAAATTCCGCAGCATACTTAAAATACGCATAGGAAGGTGTCAAAAACAGTACTTTTTCGTCCGGCTTACAGATATATTCCACCAGTTCATACAAGGCGGGGATAATCCCGTTGGACATGACCAGCTCTTTTCTTGGAAAGCTCCATCCGTACCGCCTTTCGCACCAGGCATGGAATGCATCGTAATAGCTCTTCTCAAATACTCTGGTATACCCGAAAATCCGCTTATCCAGGCGTTCCCTCATACCGTCAATCACCACGTCGGGTGTGGCAAACTCCATGTCAGCCACCCACATGCGGATAAACTCCTCATCCTTGTAAGGAAAGGTCATGGTTTCATCCGCATGGAAAATGTAGTCACGGAACCCGTCAGTATTCATAGCGTTTGTGTGCTGCCTGTCAATCACTTCGTCAAAATCATACATTTTTCTGCCTCTTTTCCTCTCTTTTTGGAGATTTTTCTTTGATAAGCAGATTGTATCAAAAGAAAAACGTAAAATCAAAAGTACGGATTTCCACTGACAATAGAAAAATTTTCACTTTTTTTCGTAATCTATAGTATTTCCTTGTGATATATGCTAAGATACAGAAGAAATTGAAAACAACGGCAAAAATCGCAGCTTTGTTGATTTATGTGGACTTTTTACAGGAGGAGGCAGGTATGGCTAATGAAATCAGCGTCCTGGTAGGCAGGCAGATACGGGCTTGCCGCAAGCAAAACAAGATGACTCTGGAAGAGATGTCCCGGATCATCGGAAAAAGTAAATCCACTATCTCCAAATATGAAAAGGGTGAAATCCCTGTGGATGTTGAGACTCTCTACCTGATTGCCAAATCCCTCCAAATACACATCGAATACTTTTTTTACTCCCTTCCCGCCATTGCGGCCCGGCCCCAGCCTTCCAACGCCTGCCCTTCCTTCTTTACGGGGCTGTCAAAATTTTACTCCTACCTCTTTGACGGAAGGAACAATCAGCTGATCCGCTGCGTGTTTGACATCCTCCCGGAATCGAATGCCTCTGGATATAAGATCATGATGTACATGAATTTTAACGATTACCACCATTACCAGATTTGCGAAAATACGTACTGGGGGTACATTGAACACTATGATGCCCTGACTAACATCCAGCTGACCAACCAGGACAGCCCCATGGAAAAAGCCAGCGTCCAGATTCTGGCCTCCTATTTAAGCGCGGATACCAAGTGGGGGCTGTGGAACGGCTTTTCCACCCGGCCCATGATGCCCGTTGCTGCGAAAATGCTCTTCTCAAGAGACCGGCTCCAGGAGGATGCTGCTCTTTTAAAAAAGTTAAAGGTATCCAAGGAGGATATCCGGCTTCTAAAGCTTTATAATATGCTCTCCGTATTATGATGTCGAATCAATTTCGCTCGTACTTTATCCTCAGGGAGTTGATGTCGACAGACAATTTTTTCAAAAGGAGTTTCAAACCATATGGAAATTGAACGCAAATTTCTTGTAACGTCTCCGCCGGACGGATACGCTTCCTGCCCTTTCCATCAAATCGAACAGGCCTACCTCTGTACCGAACCTGTGATCCGCATCCGCCGTCAGGACGATTCCTTCTATCTCACCTACAAATCCAGGGGCCTCTTATGCCGTGAGGAATACAATCTCCCGCTCACAAAAGAAGCTTACCATCATTTACTGAAAAAAGCCGACGGCAACATTCTCACAAAAAAACGTTACCTGCTTCCCGTTTCCGAACATCCGGAACTTACCATTGAATTTGACGTATTCGAGGGAAAATTCTCCGGCCTTATGCTGGCCGAAGTGGAATTTAAATCAGAGGAAGAAGCAAAAGCCTTCACGCCTCCTGGCTGGTTTTCCAAAGATGTCACCTATTCTGGAGAATACCAGAACAGCCGTCTTTCCAGGCTGTAAGAATAATGTCCTGTTATTTTAAAAAGAGTTCTGCTTTGCAGGATTCTCCCCTCCGCTGGGCCGCGGCAGTGGCATCCTCCCCTCCGCCGCGCGGTACGAAGCACGAAGTACTTTTTGTTTTGTGGGAAAGAAAAAGCCACCGACGGCACGTTCTGCCATCGGTGGTCTCTTTTCTTTCACGGATTCCGTTCAAAACCGGAATTACATCATTCCGCCCATTCCGCCTGCTCCGGCCGGCATTGCGGGTGTTTCTTCCTTAATGTTAGCCACAACGGATTCTGTGGTGAGCAATGTGGAAGCTACGCTGGTTGCGTTCTGAAGTGCGCTTCTTGTAACCTTCGCCGGGTCAAGGATTCCGGCCTCAACCATATCCACATACTCTTCCTTATAAGCGTCGAAGCCTTTGCCGATTCCCATCTCCTTCACCTTGTTCACAATAACAGCGCCTTCCAGGCCTGCATTGGCAACGATATGGAATAACGGAGCCTCCAGTGCCTTTAAGATGATGTTTCCGCCGGTCTTCTCATCACCCTCTAACGTATCTACAACAGCGGCAACCTTCTCAGCGGCATGAACGTATGCGGAACCACCGCCGGCGATGATACCCTCTTCCACGGCTGCCTTTGTAGCAGCAAGGGCGTCTTCCATACGAAGCTTGGCTTCCTTCATCTCAGTCTCCGTTGCAGCGCCTACGCGGATAACTGCAACGCCGCCGGACAGCTTAGCCAGTCTTTCCTGTAATTTCTCTCTGTCAAAGTCGGAAGTTGTCTCCTCAATCTGGCCCTTGATCTGGCCGATTCTGTTGGCAATCTCCGCCTTGTCGCCAAGGCCGTCAACGATGATGGTGTTCTCCTTCTGTACCTTAACGGATTTTGCACGGCCGAGCTGCTCCATGGTCGCATCCTTAAGGTCAAGGCCAAGCTCCTCAGAAATTACGGTGCCGCCTGTAAGGACTGCAATATCCTTTAACATCTCTTTTCTTCTGTCGCCATAGCCTGGTGCCTTAACGCCGACTACGCTGAAGGTTCCTCTCAGCTTATTGACGATAAGAGTGGTAAGAGCCTCGCCCTCGATATCCTCTGCAATCATAAGCAGCTTTGCGCCTGTCTTAACGATCTGCTCCAGCAACGGCAGAATATCGTTGATGTTGGAGATTTTCTTATCTGTAATCAGGATATAGGGATCATCCAGATTTGCTTCCATCTTCTCCATATCGGTGCACATATATGCGGAAATGTATCCTCTGTCGAACTGCATGCCTTCAACAAGGTCAAGCTCTGTCTTCATGGTCTTGGATTCTTCAATGGTAATCACGCCGTCTCCGGTTACTTTTTCCATAGCATCCGCTACCATCTCTCCGACCTCATCGCTGGATGCGGAGATAGCCGCTACTCTTGCAATCTGGTCTTTTCCGCTAATCGGCTTGCTCATCTCGGCAATGGCCTTCACAGCCTCGTCTGTGGCCTTCTTCATGCCCTTTCTTAAAACGATAGGATTCGCGCCTGCTGCCAGATTCTTCATACCTTCATTAATCATTGCCTGTGCAAGAACGGTTGCGGTTGTCGTACCGTCGCCGGCAACGTCGTTTGTCTTTGTGGCAACTTCCTTGACAAGCTGTGCGCCCATGTTCTCAAAGGCATCTTCCAGTTCAATTTCCTTTGCGATTGTCACGCCGTCGTTTGTTATTAACGGAGCGCCGAAGGACTTATCCAGAACAACGTTTCTTCCTTTCGGTCCCAGCGTCACGCGCACGGTATCCGTAAGTTTATTTACACCAGCCTCAAGGGCTTTTCTGGCTTCTACGCCGTATTTGATTTCCTTAGCCATGATTTAAAATTCCTCCAATTCAGAAAATTACTATAAAAGTCCACCGCCGGACAGGCGGCATATATTAAGAAATGCCAGATACGCCCGCCGGACTTTCATGTATGAGCGTGCGTCCGCAGCCGGGCGCGTAAAGGTTTCCTGTCCTTACTCAATGACTGCAAGAATATCATTCTGTTTTACGATGATATATTCATCATTATCGGTTTTCACTTCTGTACCAGAATATTTGGAAAAAATCACCTGATCGCCGACCTTCACCTGCATAACGACCTCTTTTCCATCAACCACTCCGCCAGGACCAACTGCGATTACTTCAGCCTGCTGCGGTTTTTCCTTCGCCTGCCCCGGAAGAACGATTCCGGATTTTGTAGTCTCTTCTGCTACCAACTGTTTTAAAACAACCCTGTCAAATAATGGCACCAATTTCATTACTGACTCCTCCTTGTCATTTCTATTGTTCTAATATATGGAAAGAACAGAACATTTTTTCTGCTCCCTGTCACAAGTAATGTTATAGCACGCATTATTAGCACTGTCAATAGTCGAGTGCTAATTTTATACTTTTTTTCTACTTTTTTTCATTTTCTTAATAATTATCCCTTTTCTTTTCTTCCAATATGCATTATGATTAATCTATATTGCATAAGCCATTACTGGATGAAAGGAGAATGAACCATGTCTAAGAAAAAAACCAGTATGCTCATTGCTTTGGGAGCTCTTCTCGGCGCTGCCGCCGCGGGCCTTTCCTACTATTTAAAGTACAAATCATTTAACAATGAGCTGGATAAAGATTTCCATGACTATGAGGAAGAGGATACCGTCTCAGATGAAACCAGGGAATCTGTCCCACAGGCGGATGGCAAGGAACGCACCTACATTACCCTTGATTCCGGAAAATGCAAGCCCTGCGGAGAAGAAAGCCTTGATGATTCCGAGCCAGCGCCAGCAGAAACGGTAACCGTGGAAGAAGATACGGACGGTACCGGCGCATGATACAAAGCCTTCTTCGTTCCATGGAGTTACTGGAAGTTTTAAAAGAAAAAAACCGAAGTTTTTCCATTGCCGAGCTAGCGGAAGCCATTAATCTCCCTCCGAGCACCGTTCACCGGATTCTGCAGACTTTCTGTGAAAAGAAATATGTGATGCGTGACGAGCGCTCCCACACCTATCGTTTAGGCCCTGCGCTGATTCCTCTGGGAAAGGCAGCCTCCCAGGGAATCCGCCTTCAGGATGCCGCCTATCCGGTTCTTACGGCCATGTCCTCCCAGACCACTGAGGATTCCTACCTGATTATTCCCGTGGGAAATAAAGGACTGGTCATTGAAAAAGTAGACGGCCCCAACCATCTGAAGGTGGTGGAGGAATTCGGATATGAAATGTACCTCCACTGCGGTGCTATCCGTAAAGTTCTTTTGGCGTACCAGTCTCCTTCCTTTATTGATGAATATCTAAAAAATGTCATCGTCCATGACCGTGCTTTTCCTCAGGTCTGTCCGGATGTTCTCCGTACAGAGCTTACGAAAATCCGTCAATGCGGCTACGCCATCACCCAGGGGGACTATGTAAACGACGCCATCGGCATCGGCGCTCCGGTATTCAATTCGGAAGGAGAATTGGCATGTTCCATCGGAATTATCGCACCCAATATCCGCATTGAAACTGACGCACAGCTAAACCGTCAGTTAAAATCGGTTCTCCATTTTGCAGGAGAGCTCTCTTCTGATCTGGGCTTCGTGCCGTCAGGTCCGTCTGTGGCCTGAATCGTGAAAAGGGTTCGTTAAAAAATGCAGGTTCGGACCTGAATCTCAAAAACCGTGCATAGAAAAAAGTTCCTTTAAAAGGAGCTGTCCTGAAAATGTAACTTGATAGCAAACTATAAGCATGCATCTTTAAGAGGGTGTCGCAAAATCATCAATTAGATGATTGAGCGATACCCTCTTAGGATCGCACGGCGGCGAAGAGGAGGATGGGATTTACAGCTCCGCAGCCAGATTACGCAGCCACTTTTTCTGCCGGTATCTCCAGTATCCAAGAACCATCTTATAAACCTCTTCCAGCATTACCATTCCATACACAATGTGAATCGGATATTTAAAGAACAGTCCCCCCAGAAATGCCAGAGGAATTCCAATGAACCAGACACCGCTGGTATCTAAAAACAGGCACATCTTCGTATCTCCGCCGCTCCTCAAGACACCCACAACATTCACGTAATTAAAGGTTTTCGCCGGCATGAACAATACAAACACCAGAATACAGAGGGCCGCCGACTGCGCCACCTGATCCGTAATCTGATAAATGGAAAGAATCGGGCCGCGGATGGCCATACAGACTGCCATTCCCAAAAGTGTAACCAAAAACTGCAGAATCAGGAAATTGGTGGCATACCTTTCCGCCCGTTTCAAATTTCCGGCACCCATTTCATGGCCCAGAACTACGGCCGTCGCCGCGCTGAGTCCCTGAAACAGAACCACAACAATATCCTGAATGGTGGTGGCAATGGTGATGGCGGCAACTGCATCGTCCCCCATCCGGCCGTAAGCCAAAGAATACATGGTCACGCCCAGCCCCCACATGAATTCATTGACAATAACCGGAGTACAGGTATTCATAAACTGCTTTAAAAACGCGCCGGTATAGCCGATCATTGCCTTTGGACTGCAGGCAATAGGAAATTTCTTCCAGTAAACCACCAAAAGCAGCACCAGAGTCTCCATCACACGCGCCGTCAGCGTAGCCAGGGCAGCGCCTGCCACTCCCATTCCGGCGCCCCAGATAAACACCGTATGGTTCCCTCCGAGCGCCACGGTCCTCGCCGGGAAAATCAAAAGAAAATTCAGGACAATATTAATCACGATGGCCATACAGCTTGTGAGTACCGGGAGCTTCACCTGCCCCACGGCCCGCAGCATGGCCACATACGTATTGGTAAACGCCGTAAACGGATACGAGACAGCCACAATTACCAGGTAGGAGGCCCCTACCCGTATGGTTTCCGGATTTGGTGTAAAAATCCGCATTACAAGCTCCGGCCGGGCAACTGCCGGTACCGCAAACAGCAGGGTACCGTTAAATCCCAGAAGTAATGCAAGCCCCAGCACCTTTCTGATATTCTTTACATCCTGGTTTCCCCAATACTGAGCTGCCAGAATACCGCTCCCGCTGTTGATTCCGAAAATCAAAAGCGAAAACACAAAAAACACCTTATTGGCCAGCCCCACAGCCGCAATGGCCGTCGAGCCCAGCGCCCCGATCATCATGGTGTCCACAAGGTTCACAATTGTATTTAACATGCCCTGCATCGCAACGGGAAGGGCGATCCGAAATGCCTTTCCCAGAAAAATACGGTCTGCCAGCATCTCTTTTGTTGCAGTCAACATTATTTCCTTACTCCTTTCAGCCTGCATACGCAGACGTAAAAATCCGTTCATCCATTTTAAATGCCGCTCACTTTCCCCATGCCTTTCTGATTTCTGACAGCAGGGCAACTGTAATGTCCTTTGCAATCGATGAGGCTTTGGCACAGTTTTCGTCAAAAGTATCGATCCCGCTGTGCTCTGCGGTATCGGTAATACAGCGAATGGAAAGAAACGGTATGGCATTCACATAACACACATGAGCAATACTCGCAGTTTCCATATCCACCGTCAGGGGCGCAAATTCATCATAAATTTTTTGCCGCCCTTCCTCTGTTATAAACGACTCTCCCGTTGCCATCCGCCCCCAGACTGCTTTCCCGGGAAGCGTGAGCCTACCCACTGCGGATTTTGACAAACGTATTAACGTTTCATCTGCTGCAAAAAATACAGATCTCATCCACGGATGAAACTCCGTCAGAATATCGGGTGCAACATCATGGTAGCAGACCTCTGTGGAAATGACCGTATCAAATATTTTAAGGTCCTTTTCCATGCCGCCCGCCGTTCCCGCATTGATAATGATGTTCACGCCAAACACATCTATCAAAAGCTGTGAGGCTATGGCGGCGTTTACCTTGCACACGCCGGAAAACAGGGCGACGACTTCCAATCCCTCTATTTGTCCCTCATAAAATTTTAACATCGCTTTTTTTGTTATTTTACATCCACTTATCAATGGCAAAAACGGGGCAAGCTCTTCATCGCCCGCACATATAATTCCGATTTTCATAGATTATCTCCTCCTGGAGCGTGTTTAAAAACAAAATCAAATCAGATATTTCTCTTTCCAGTCTTTTTTTACTTTATACATTTTGGCATTCTTCTCATAATATTCCACATCCAGGTATACGCCGTCCGGCTCCGCCACAAACGTAAAAACATTATTGCTGCCCGCCCTGTATGTCTTGTCAGATTTAATCTGTGACGCAATCTCAGAAAAACACAGGTCTAACAAATGCGAATCCAGAACGCCGTTCTCTGCCAGAGTATAGCACTGATGAAACTCCCCGTCTGCCAGCATGCAGTAAAAAAACAGTTCATAACTCGTGTCCGCCACATTCGCAAACAAGATTGTTTTTGAAGCATCCGCCGGAATCATTTTTTTAAGCTTATCAAACACCAGTGTTTCTATTTTCAAAATACGCCGCCTCCTTATCGTGCATTAAATACTTTGTACGTTTTTGTTCCCGTAGATTCATCCAGAACGCCTGCGATGACTCTCACTGCAGCCCCGTTTTCATCATATTCCGTTTTGACAGAGGTAATCGACACCGGACAGCCGTCCTCCTCCATGTCCTCAATTTCTTCCTTCAACTGTGCGAAATCTCCATCGGACAATTTCGTATCAAGAGAATCCAACAACGCCGTAGAAGTTTCCTCATTATCAAAAACAATCTCGGTTTTCTTCCCGTCAATCGTATAAGACGCCATAATTTTAGTCGGACGGGACGATGTTCCATCGTATTCCAGGTCAATGTGAATCCTTACCTGTTTCCCTTCCTCCAAGGCTCTTCTGATTTCAAGCTCCATCTTTTTATAATCGCCCTGATTGATGGTTCCACGCATCGGCACAAGGTTTTCTTCGCCTTCCGAACCGCCTAAAATTCTGGCGATAATGTGCCCTCCCTGATCGTCTTCTTTCCGGTCCTCCCCTCCGGCTTCCCGCTGCTCGCTTATATTGCGCTTTCCGTCCTCGTGGATTTCCGGTTTTGCATCACAAGATATTTTGTTGCCGTTTTCATCGGTACGATATGTATTGCCGTTCACCGTATATTCCGTGTCAGGCAGAAGCTGGCCATTTTTCTTGTAAGTGGTTCCCATATCATCCGTTTCATACGTATCTTCGCCAATCGTATATTCTGAATTAGGCTCATGGGGCTTATGAATCTCCTCTGCTGCCGCAGAATCCGTTTCGGCATCCGTACCGGCATTCTCCGCTTCCATGGAAACGCCATCAGACTCGAACAGCTTTTCAAATTTATTCTGCGGACTGGAAAGAGGGGAATCCTTGCTTTCCTTTTCGAGTATTCCATTTCCTGTTTCAGGCAGCCGTTCATCCCCCATGATTTTCTCAAACTTCGCCCGGGCGTCCTCGCTTATCTCCGGCCTGTTTTCTGTATTTCTCTCCGCTGCATCCGAGGTTTCCTTAAATCCGCCAAATATGTTCATGCTCATGAAAATCCCCCTCTACATAAAATTCATCAGTCGCTCAAACAACATGACTGACTCAGGTGAGGCATCGCGTTCCGCTTTTTCTTTCGCCAGTACCGCGATAATTCTCTGCCGGTCGCTTTCGTCAAACAGCTCTAAATCCGGATTAAGAACTTCGCACATTTTCGCGTACCAGCCGTCGATGTCGGATTCATACATTTTGGCCATGGCAAATGCCGTTTCGGAATTGAACATGGCATATACAATCCTTCCCCTCAATCGCTGGATTTCTGTCTTATCCTCCGCCTGCATGTACTTCATTAACGCCACTTTTGCTTCCGCCGGAACATTCATCTTAAAACAGGTATCCGTAAAGGAAGTCAAGTATTTTCTGTCCAACTGATTTTTCTTTTCAGGAGCTGAAAGCATAAACTTCACGAGGGCATTTTTATCCGCAGCCGCTTTTATTTTTTTGTCCGCCGCAACATATGTTCGGCTGTTCTTAAAGTTTCGGTCGATGTTGCAAAGCACTGGCTCTAACCAGTTATTCTGATACACCGCGGCCACAAATGTTTTCAGCCGGGACAGCTCAATTATCTGCTCATCATGTAAGCCCGCGGCTCTGCCTGCCAGCTCACGGTCTGACAGATCCGGCAATCTGAGAATGATTTTAGTATTTGTATTGCGGATCACGGACATATCCATGAAACCGGGAGCCTGGTCCGCAATGATAAAGCCTTCCCCGTACGTTCTCATTTCAGCGATAGAGTTTGCCAACATTTCCACAGATTTTCCCGACACGTTCGAAGACTCCGCGCTTTGCTCCGTCGATGTTCTTTTTAAAATATTGTGAGCTTCTTCAAGAACCGTGATATGTTTCAACGGCTGGTTCCCTGATGCCGCAGCGGACATACGGTACTCCTGAAGCTTCATAATCAGCAGCCCCATAATCAGCGATTTTGTTTCGCCTGACCCGGTTCTGCTTAAATCAATGATTATATTCTCATCAAATAACTGTTTGGCAAGAATCTCATCCGCTGTAAAAATCTGTCCGTACAGACCGTTTGTAAGAGATTTCAGACGGGTCGATAATGCCCCCTTGTAATCCCCCTTGCTGTCAGAAGAATACTGTGACTCGTTCATAACCACATTGATCTGATTCAACACATCCATAAAGCCCGGATATAGCGGGTTGTTTTTGGAATCATGATATCTGCATTCTGAGACATCCAGTTTCCATCCCGACGCCGCATAAGCCCTTTCAACCGCATCTTTAAGAACCGCCGGCATTGCCGCATACATCGGCCAGCAGACGTTAAAAATCTCAATCAGCCGGTCAATATGTTCCAGTACATGGACATCTTCCGGGAAACTGAAGGGATTGATTCTGAGAAGAGGGGTCTTCTTATCGTTCGTTCCATACACATGAACATCGCTGTAATAACCGAATCTGTCTTTATATTCGCCTTTCGCCGGTTCGATAACCATAAACTTTATGTTTTCCTGTTCATGATTTTTCACAGGAGTTTTCATCAGCTGATCCAAAAGTGAATATATAACCGTTGATTTACCGGCTCCGGTCGAGCCGGTAATAAATGTGTGCATACTCAGGCTCTCTATATCAATTTCCACTTTCTGCGGATGTTCCCGGCTTCCCTCGTCATGTCCCATGTGATACAGGTTCCCTAAAACCAGCTGTCTCTCCCTGCCTGAAATTACATTTCTGCCAAATGCCGCCATCGGGACAACGGTCACGCCGGCAATGGATTTTTTCGGCAGGCCGACCTGAATCGCCATCTCATTTCCGCTGACAATGGACGCAGGCGTGACGATTACCTGTCCTTCCTTGTCCGCGCTGAATCTTGGATGTACAAAAGAGCCAAGATACTCGCCAATGACAGCCGTTTCCTCCGGCTTGTACCATGTATTGATATGCGAAGCCTGCACGCTTGAAGCTTTGCCGCGCATTAAAGCGTTGTAGTTGCCTGCCACCGCAAAAGAAGTTTCTCTGCTGTCAGCGATTACATACGCCGCGCAGTCGAAAGCGCCGAAGCTTTCGCAGGCGTCCAGGCGTTCCAGATGCGCGTCAATCCGGTCAAGGAGCGACTTCACGCTTCTGTTTTCATAATTCAGCTGCAAACTTTTCCCCGATGTTTTTCCGTTTTGTACCGTATCCGTTACCTGTTTATTCGTCTGGTTCGTCTCCGTCGTCGTATCGGTTCTTCCGGACGTATCCGCCGTACCGCTATTGATGCCACCGGAAATACCAACGCTTGCGGTAATGCCTAAACTTACGCCAATGCTGGCATTCGCTCCGAGATATTTTCCCTTAGAACGCGTTTTGCTCTGGGTCATGGAAATGCCTTTGGAAATCCCTTCGGTTACCCCCTCCGTGCGGGCCTTCGCTAAAGAAACGGAATCACTTTCATTGAGAGTGACCGTACTTCTTAAAAAGGTGGAGAGCTGGGTATGGAGCATTTCATAGCCCCTTTTAATCGTCTGGATTTCGCCCGTGCTCACGGGATCGGCAAACATCAGAATCGTGTATGTCTGGCCTTTCAGGGAATCCACAAGGTTTTCCATCCCCTGTACATAGCCGTCCACGCTTTTTTCTTCCCCGTCCCTCAAAGCCACAATCCCGGACACCGAAGAATAGCAGTGACCCGTATTTCCAAAAACCTCCTTTTTAAACTGCCGCACTTCGTCAGCAGGTACTTCCTGAAGTGAAGAGCCGGTAAGATTCCCTGTCAATGCCCCCTGAAAGGCGGCGACATCCGCAGCTCTGCGTTTTACGTCATTGGCCGTGTCTTTGCGATAGTTCTTGGAAATGATGCCAAAATAATAATCAATGCTGGAGCCGTTGCTCCTTATAATCGTTGCAAGCGTACAATCAATGGCAGACACCACGTTCACAATGGTCGTCAGTTTGTCCAAAAAGTTTTCTTCCCTGTTGACAACCAGTTTTGACAATTTGAAAAACTTTCCGCATGAGGCAATGTCAATGTCCCTATCTTCTTCAGACGGCTCTATGATACGATATGTTTCCAGTCTCTCCAGATAATTCTTGGTAATGATGGATGCGGCATGGTCCAGAGCAGCTGCCATCGCGCCCATCATTTGCTTTTGAGTTGTTTCCAGTTCCTTTGCCATAGAATCCCCCTTACAATCTTGCGATCTCTTGATCAAGCAATTCCATATAAGCTTTGTACTCCGCAATCTCGTTCTCTTTCTGCTCATACTGGGATAACAGCGTTTCAAATTCATTGTTTATGTTCTCCAGCAGGCTCTCTTCCACCGTCCTGGAAATCGTCTTCATTTCCTCTTTGAACGCGGCAACAGAAGACGTCAGCTTCCCGCAGAGTTCATCGTAGATTCTCGAAATTGCTTTTGACAATGCGGTTGTCAGTTCCGTTTTCTGTCCGGCCGAAGTCAGCTCTCCGGTAAATTTCGCCGCAATTGTGTCCATGGAATCAGAAATATCTATATCGAAAACGGGGAACTCAATCCTGCTGATGGTTTCCTCCACTAAAATACGGAACAATGCAGAATCATATTTTTCACTTCCCATATCAAAATTCCGGACCACTACATTCAGTAATTTTCTTTTGATTTCCTTTAACTCCAAAGCATCCGAGAACACCTTTTCCACCTGGTTGACCGCTTCCATTGAAAACTTTCTCAGATTATCAATCGCGTCGGACGCGATGCAGTAGGAGTAATGTTCTGTATAGGTATAATATCCCGTGTGGCTTTTTCCCCAGGAAAACGGATTATACCATTTTGAATCAGAAACTCTATAGGATTCTCTGTGAACTCTCTCGCCCGTTCGCTCTTTCATATTAAGATAGTCCTTGCCTGCTTCTCTCATATCACGAACGCCCTCCGCCTTTTCCGTTTCCAGTTTCGCATTCAGTTCGCCAAAAACAGCGGCCAGATCAGCCCGGATGCCGTTCATCTGTCCCTCCATGAACTTCTTCTGCTCAAGAAGCGCTTCCCTGTCATTCTGTTCCAGAACAGCCCGCCGCCTGGCCGCTTTCTCCCTGAAATCCCTTAAGCAGCCACCAAGCTCCGCCATAGCCGTCGGGATAAAGCTTTTTGCCTTTTGTTCGAGAATTGCTTCTTTTTCCGCCACAACACCCGCAAAAATAGCGTTTACTTCATCGAAATTTCCCAAAAGGCGCAGATCGCTCTCCATATCATCCGAAAACTTTTTCAAAGCCGCATAGACATTTCGTTCTTCTTTCGTATATTCTTCTTCCGGCTTCCTTGCCATGTTGCAGGCCATGGCAGAGACGAGGACAGGGTCGGAGCACTGTCTGATAACCTCCATAAGTTCCGGGGAGCTTTCTCTGGCGGACAAATCTCTGATAAATTCTTCGACTTTCGCTTTCGCGCGCTTCTTTAATTTCTTTTTGATGAGTTTGCACGCCTGGGGAATCTGGTCCGCCGTATTATCATCATCACCGAAAATATCGTCATCATCCCGGACTCTCAGAATGTCACGGATGCCGCTGTCATATTTGCTTGCAACTAAAACGAGCTTTTTTACCCCTTTTTGCGGGAGCTGGCTGGAGAGGAGAATCCAGTCGCTCTTGTCTAAAAAGCTGCCGGACTGGCTCAGGAAGAATACCACGTCACAAACTTCCATAAACTCCTTCGTGCGTATAGTCCTGGAAGCGACAGGGTCGTTTAAGCCGGGAGTATCCACGATGGACAAGCCCTTAAATTCTTCCTTATTTAAATAAAGCGTTACTGCCTTTACAATCGGCGTAAACTTTCCGTCCTCGCCGACATAGTTGTTAAGATTCGCAATCAGATCATCGTACGCGGCAAATTCCATCTGCTCATGTCCCAGTTCCAGATAGGGGCCGGGCTCTAAGCCATTACGGCGAACCATGCCTACAAGTTCCCGCGCAGAAGTGTAAACCTCATCTTCTAAATCAACCAGCGCGTTATCCTCTAAAATCTCCCATTCTTCGGCAGAGTAATACTCTACCTGAATCCTATTATGTTCAGAGTATTCCATCCTGGTAAGCGTTGCTGTCTTTGGCGTAGAGGCCTTGGGGAGAATTTCCTCTCCATCAAACAGAAGCGTATTTAAGAAAGAAGATTTCCCGGCTTTTACCTGACCAACGACGCCGATATTCAGCTTACGGTTTTCACGGTAAAAATCTTCTGTCTTGATTTTGAAATTTTCAATCAATTTTTCCAGTACCGCAAGATCGCTCCTGCCAGCCTTTGAAGCCAGCCGCTCCATAACGCCTTGCATACCTTCAACAAAAAGCTGAAGCTGTTTGTCATCCGCTAAAAATATTGCCATAACGATTTCCTCCGCCAATTTTGTAGCCGTGCAGGCAGCATACGCCTACTTCCTCTGTGTCACCCACGCCTTAATAGAATCTTTGTTGTCATTTTCGTGAGCGATAACCCCGTAATTGATGCCATGATTACGGAATTGAAAGATTGTGCCTGCACACGGAGCTTTTATCTCCGTCAGCGTACCTGCCGTCCATTTGTTACGCATACCCAGTAACCGCGCGCTGCCATATATGTATGTGGCAATTACATCGCCTTTTTCTACCTGCGCCTTTTGTTTCACTTTCCATTTGAAATTATGATGCGTCTCATCAGGAGCTTCTACTGCCAGTGTCCTTTGTGAACGGAATCTGGCATTCAGATAATCTGCATTGAGATAATGCTCATAGTCTTTAGCCAGCGACAAAAACTTCCGCAAATCCGCCTTTTTCATCCTACCCAAATCCTGTTTCAGAATGCCCTTGGCAATCACCGAGAGCATGCAAAGCTCCTCCTTGGAAATCCCAAGAACACTGCACAGGCCCGCCACATAAATCAGAACGTCTTCCCTGGCCTGTCCACAAATATTAGCTGTGATCAAAGCATCCATGACAAGCTGGCTGTGATAAGGCTTCGGGAGTATCTCCACCAGTTCGCCAAACGAAGCCGAATTGATTTTCAAGGAATCGTAGAGTAAATCTTCCAGAGATATGTCCAGCTTTGACTGTAACAAAATCCACTGAATAAAAATAAGACGGCTGACCGTAGCATCCGCCCCGCAGTCCACCTGTGTCAGACTCAATAACATCTCCAGATAATTCCGGCATGCATAGCCATCCTCCAATCTGGCCAATGGATGCGTCCCAAACCTAAAATGCGACGCCATGAAGCAAATCCTTTCATAGTCGATGGTACTTGCTTTGTCATTTCGCAGCTCATCCAATTCCTCGTATATTTGAGAAATGGATGTAGAAATATCTTTCACCTTTCCATCTAACGCTCTGATTTCCTGCTGTATATCTAAAAGACTTTTTTTCATTTCCGTCTGCCCTCTGTTTCCCGAAACACATTACGTAATTTCTTAATCCATGTAAATACTCCATAATAAGATAATTTTCTATCCCTTTTATTCTGTTTTTTACGAACCAGACGAAGTACCTGCTACAATTCACTCATCGTAGACATAAGCGGTTCTTCCTTCTTTAAGTAACTAATTTACTATTGGGGAACTATTAACAGTCACACAATCAATCGCCTTAGACTCAAGAGGGAACATTCTTACCCGGATGTCATCCGAATCTAATCTATCTGTTGCAAAATAATGCCAGCATAGTCTGAATGTACAGGCATTCAGTTCACTGCGGCAATTTGAAATAAAATCTGAAAAATGTCCATAGTCTTTATTGCGTCCTCCGCAGTTTGCGAATGTGCAGTTGTCAAAATAATTGATTCCGTTCTTCGCAGGAGAATTTGAGAAAACAACTCCGCCTAATGATGGCCAGCCGGAGGACCAGGCACTGTATCGATACTCACATGCATCAAACAAACTTTTACTAACAGAAAAATTCGCAACATTTTCTTCCTGTATGGTTCTCGAAGTAAAATTTCTGAAACGGCAGGAATCTATTTGAACGTTTCCGCAGTTATTAAACGTAATCGGGAATTGCCTGCCATTTTCAAACAGAGAATTTTCAAACATGACATTGCCTGCATTCCGAAATTCCAGCAGGCAGTCATTTACCTGTACGTCTGTATTTAAAAATACAACTTCCTCACAGTTTTCAAATAAAACATCCGCCTGCAGCGATAAGGAAACATTTTCCACGATTACCTTCTTCGCTTTAACAGGAAAATACTTCGACAAATCCACCTCTGTTTTTTCGCAAGAATAAATATGTAATCTTTCCGAAGTGTCGACGATGGCGCCTGCATAAAATGCCCGCACATAAGGATACATGGACAAATGTCTTGTTGTCTCTGTGGCAGCCGCTTTTGCTTCCTCAAACAGTTCTGAACTTTGAACTATGGCCGCTTTCGCGACAGATACGAGATAGGCTAATTCCTTCCGGTTAATTCCAAGCAGCTCTGCCAGTTCAGCAAGCAGCTCATACTGCTTATCTCCAGACCTGACCACGGATAGCAGAATGGAACCGTCTATGCAGAAATAATATCTCAGCTCATCTTCTGCAAACAGGGACACAAACTCGTCAAGATCTCCCCGGTCCAAATCCAATGCCATTTTCATATAGTCCTGGAACTGATTTTCTGCGTGCGCGCCCGCCAGCAGACGGCGAATATACAAAACCTGCATTTCATCCGGCTCTCCCGTATATCTCACAAGAGTACAGAGCATTCTGAAATATAAGGACTTTACATATTCATCCTTTTCACGGAGAAGTGCATTTTCAAAAGGATAGCGCTCTGCCTTATGTTCCTCAAAATATTTTCTTATTTCGTCCACATGCTTTTCATAATCAGACATCGTTTTCCTCCCCTATTCCCGTACTGTTTTAAGCATCTTTGCATACTCCACAGTTTTCTTGTAAACATCATTGATGTGGATTTCTTCTGCCTGAACGTCGCAGAGCTCCTTCATCACATTCAGCAGCTCGTCCCGGTATTCGCTGCCTCCGGCGTGTTTGTTAATCACAGGTTCCATGCCCGCAAAAACGCTCTGGAGCATATCTGCAACGGAAGGGTCCGTCTGAATGCCTTTCTCTTTCTTGTACTCCTCAATCAGCAGCATCGGATTCTTCACTTTATCCTGGAGCAAATCAATTTCCGAAGGTTCCGGCATTGCAATCGCAACCATGTCAGAGATAAACTTAATCTCGGTGAAAAATTCATCCTGGAGTTCCTTCAGTTTTTTGCTGATATCTCGCAGCTCATTCACATTTTTCTGCGCTTCGCGGACCATGAGCTGTAAAGGCTCTAAAATCTCGGCGTCAATGTCTTCTGCCATGAGTTTTGTAATCGACGTATTCAGACGGGTAAGCTTACGGCTTTCCACGTCAATTTCGTCCTCATAAAATTCTTTGCACCGCACGAACAGTACCTTGAAATTTCTCGCAAAATTAGACTCATATCCCTGGCTGTTCCATATTTCTATCTGTTTTTTGATATGAACCATATCGCGCTCGACGAACGCGTTTAATTCATCGTCCTCTACCTGGTCCAATCTGCTTGTAAAGGCAAACACATCCACATACCGGATCCCCTTAATATCCAAAGTGGATTTAATCTTTGCAATGATATCTTTCAGATCAGACAGATTCTTTTTATCGGCTTTGTTGACAATAATCAGCTTCGGAATATCTTCATGCAGTGTCCGGATAAACGTAATATCTTCCTCCGTGATGGTTCCTGCATCCGCCTGAACAAACCAGAGGATATCGTTACTGGAATTTAACTGACCTCTGGCAATCTGTTCATCCGTTTTGGCGGAATACTTTTCAGAATCCGGCTTCGAGTAGCCCGGTGTATCCAAAAAAGCAATGTTGTCATACTTATGTAACGGAGTGGAAAAAAAGATGCTTTCAAGTACATGGCCCAGAGTAACCGCATCTGCCACCATCTCGTCCTCGTCGTCTTCCACCTCGCCAAAGCCATGTGCAATCTTCTTAATATCCCTCGGCTGCATTGGAACCTTCGCATCAAACACATTGATGCCCATCACATTGTGCTTTTCTCCGCTGACAATGTAAGTCGGAACCGATGTGGAAGGGTCAATGTCCGCCGGCAATACCATTTTCCCCATCAGGGCGTTTAAAAAGCTGGACTTCCCGCTTGAAAATCCGCCGCCCAGGGCAATGATGTTCTTTCCGATTAGCTTATCATAAAGAATAAAATCCCGGAATTTTTCATATTCAGATTTAAAATCCGTATAAAGCTCATAAAAATCTTCCGGAGCATTTTTCCTCAATGTGTCCGGAATTTTTTTATTGATGATCTCTTCAATTTTAGACAAATCCACCCTTAGCTGCGGGCCGGACACAGACTGCCGTATGATATTGCAGAGCAGCTCATAGTTTGAACGTATCTTTTCATAAACCTCATCGTTTCCCATACCGGTTCCCTCTCCGTTTTTTTATATATTCCCTAGTGAAAATTCATTCTCATCATCTGCACGCCCCACTATGCAGGAAATCTCGCTCCGTATTCTTTGAATCCTTTCCAGATCAGCCCTCATATCCATCGCAAGAGCTTCCCGGCGTTCTTTTTCATCGTTCATTTTTTTGTGGACATCTTCCATGGCCTTTTCAAGGGCTGCGCGCTGGGCCGTAATTTCATCCTCAATCGAAGTGTTGACCAGTTTTATCTGCTTCGTGATGGCAGTTTCAATTCCATGGCCAACCTCTCTCAGTACCTTGGGATACACTTCCGCGTTCAGCCGCATTCTGATCTGGTTTTTCATTTCTTCTCTCTTTTTATCGCCTCTGATTTTATTGACATACGTGATCAGTCCGGCAATGATACCGCCAATCAACGGCCCCGCGACGATAATCGCCGCCACGGCTGCAACCGTCGTCGATACCACGCTGTTTCCCACATCCTCTGTGTTAAAGTTAAAAGAAATATGGACATCGCCGACAGCTTCCCCGTTCATGCAGTTTGCCACACGCTTTAAATACTTCTCTACCTTAGGTACAAAACGTTTTTTCACACTGACCGTCACGGCATTGCGGACTACCATATTCATCCTGTCGTTAATGCTTTGATTGTTCAAAGCCATAGCTATAAAAGAAGGCTCCTCCGCCTCTAACGCCATCTGGACATCCGCTTTCATTTCTTCGGCACATTCGGAAATCTGCAAATCAAAATCGGCTTTTTCTTTTGCAAACCGGCTGTTCAGTTCCTCTAATTGTTTCCCAAACCTTTCTTTCTGCTCATCCAGTTCAGATTCCGACATTTCACTGCTTTTCAATGTGGTACGCAAATAATTTTCCGTCGCGTCAGCGGCTGAAAGGACGGCGTTTCTGAATTTCTTCGCCAGAATCTCCTGCGAACGTTCCTGAATGCCGCGGAGAAATTCTTCCAATTCTTCTGCATCGCCGCTATAACTGCTGGTGGTACAATACGTCACTTCCCGACCACCGATAAAACGGTTCAGATTTTCTTTCAGCGCATCGAACGTCTTTTCAAAATCATCGTTTCGTTTATCAAACTTCGTGATGACAACGCAGACGGGCATATCATGCAGACATAATTCTTTTAAAATATTTCCCACGCTGCTGCGGACAATCATATCATCCGCAGGAAACGTGATTATATAAGCAAGGCTGAGAGGGAGGTAATTGTCAATCGCCCTGTTGTGAACCTCAAATCCCGACTCGAATCCCGGCATATCCACCAGCATTACATCCGGGATTTCTCCGAAAAAACGGTTTCTCAAATTCAGACGTGTGCAGCGGACCGCATTCGCATCCACATGAAGCTCTCTGTATTCAGAAGCGCTGATCTCCTTACAGGTTCCGTCGTTTTGGACGACACAGATATTGTCCCCCTCAGGATTGTAAGCAATTTCCGCTGGAACTGCCGTTTCCGGCGTGATATCTTCTCTCAGAATTTTTCTGCTATATCCCAAAAGCGTATTTAACAATGCACTTTTTCCCGAACTGAATTTCCCAATGATCGGAGTACATACCTTCGCGGTTTCCGTTTCCTGCATCAGCTTCTCAACCGTCTCATTCGACAACGAATAGGCATTGTTCATTCCCCATAATTCCTCAAGAGCTCTCTTGATTTTTTCCATGCGTCCCATACCTCCATGAAGGTTCCTTTTTGTATGTTTTTGCAGAACCGCTGATTTCCATATCCCCTGCCATTTCCCATGTGCTGACATAGTTCCTCTCAGCCAAATAGCGCCTCGTGAAGCCAATACAGCAGATGGAAATTCATGCAACTCATTTGGTGAGGTGGAAATGTGTCAATGCACCAGTTTCTCAGCCCACAAATGAATGGATGTTATTTTTTATTATAAGTGATTGCGCGGACAATATCAATATATGTCGCTCCTTAGCGTTTCCCCTTTTATAAAACCAACGTTCAATTTCGGGAAATAAAGGATCTTCTCCCTTGTTTTAGGCTCATACAGCTTCCCGAGTTTGCCACTTGAATAAACAAGTTTCATAAAATATTTCCTTCTTTTGCAAGGTTTTCCTTGCTTTTTTGTGTTTTTATGACAAACTATATAAGTAGGTATATAGGTCTATTTTGGAGGGTATTATGTACGTTGAGTGTTTTATGAATAATGGAAAACCATATCTCCGACTGGTCCAGTCCGTCCGGGTTACGAATAGGGCAGACAGAAAGGTTCCCCAAAAGCAGGTCGTCTTCAATATTGGCCCTCTGGACCGCTTTGATGATGGGCAGCCCTGCTATGTGGAGCGCCTTAAAAAGTCCTTTCAGGCAGGCGTCCCCTTGCTCCCGGACCTTGAGCCCTACTGCCATGCCAAAAAGCAGGCAGAAGACTACCATTTCTCTATGAAGGATGGCAGCTCTGACTGCTTCGGCCACCCCAGGCTCTTCTCTCATGTCCTCCTGGAGCGCATCCTTGAAGAGCTTGGGCTCAATACCTTCTTCTCTTCCTATTTGAGATCGGGGAACCGGATGAAGACATCCTGGATGAGGAAGGGAACATCATAGAGAAAGGACAGCGCAAGATGGGTGTCTGCAAGGAAGAACGCAAACTCCCCATTGTCCAGACGGGGCTGTTCATGGACGATGAGGGCATCCCCATCGCGATCGAAACCTTCCCCGGAAATACCCTGGACCACCTGACTTTAAGGAAATCCCTGGAAAACAACATCGACGGCCTGGACTTCTCCCGCTTTATCCTCATTGCTGACCGGGGAATCTGCAATTACCCCAACCTTC
>CAJUIP010000029.1 GCA_910586315.1 uncultured Lachnospiraceae bacterium
TCCATTTTTCGGAACACGAAAAACTCCAATGCCCTCAACTGGCTAAAGCCGTAACTATGAGAAACACGCTTTGCGAGTTTCTCAAGTTATCACGGCAGTCGCCAAGGTCTCGTGCGAGCACGGACTTTAGCTCGTTGATCGCGTAAATAAAAAAGACGCCTCCTCTCCGGTTTCCCCGGAAAAGGACAGCGCCTGTGGGATTTCTCAAATTAAGCCAGTTTGCTCTTCGCAAGCTCAGCCAATTTAGTAAAGCCTTCTGCATCGTTGATGGCCATATCGGATAATACCTTACGGTTCATAACAACGCCGGCCTGCTTTAAGCCAAACATAAACTTGCTGTAAGAAAGTCCGTTCATTCTCGCCGCCGCGTTAATACGGGCAATCCAGAGTTGTCTGAACTGTCTCTTTCTTTCTTTTCTTCCTGCATAAGAGCTTGTTAACGCTCTCATTACAGACTGTTTTGCTACTCTATACTGTTTGGAACGTGCTCCTCTGTAACCCTTAGCCAGCTTCAGCACTCTGTTATGTTTCTTTTTGGCATTTAAGCCACCTTTCACTCTTGCCATTGCTCAAATTCCTCCTTCTTAATTCCGGATCTACTATAAATACGGTAAAATCTTCTTCATTACCTTGCTGTTTGTGATGTCAGTAACGATGTCTTTTCTAAGATTTCTTTTCCGCTTTGTAGATTTCTTAGTTAAGATATGAGACTTGTAAGCTTTATTTCTTACCAACAGACCTGTTCCGGTTTTTTTGAAACGCTTTGCAGCTGCTCTGCTTGTTTTCATTTTAGGCATTATAGTTTCCTCCTTAAAGTTATTCCTATTTTTTTGCAGTTAAAAACATTACCAGGCTTCTTCCTTCTACCTTGGAAGGCTTATCTACGACTGCGATATCGGAAAGCTTTTCAGCGAAATCATCCAAAATATACTTTGTCTGGTTCATGTGAGCCATCTCCCGGCCTCTGAAACGAAGCGTTACTTTTACCTTGTTACCTTTTTCGATAAATTTCCTTGCGGAACCAACCTTCGTATTCAGATCATTCGTATCGATATTGGGAGAAAGGCGTACTTCCTTTACCTCAATGACCTTCTGCTTTTTCTTCGCCTCTTTTTCCTTGCGGACCATCTCATACCTGTATTTTCCATAGTCGATGATCTTGCAGACAGGCGGTTTTGCCGTCGGGGCGATTTTCACAAGATCCAATTCTGCATCCCGGGCCATCTTATAGGCATCCTTTGCAGACATGATTCCAAGCTGCTCTCCATTTTCACCAATCAAACGAACTTCCCTATCACGAATCTGTTCGTTAATCATTAACTCGCTAATAGCCGTACACCTCCATACTCATTTTCATACTCATAAATCAATAGAAAAGAAAAAGCAGATAGTAAACTATCCGCTCATTAACTGCATCGGTTCGGCATGCTGCTACATGACAATAAACCAAATGTTTATAAACCCGGGTCACTGACTCGTGCCAAGGTGAGGCGGATACCTGCTTTCTTGTCAGTTGTTCTCACAACTTAAAATAATATACTATATTTTCCGGTATTTGTCAACTTATTTTTCACACATTTCCTATGTAACCAAAAAGCCGGCAGCGCCCTGTCAAAAAACGCCCTGCCGGCCTTTATTCATAACCGTTCGCATCTTCCTGCCTGCTTACAGCGGTGAAAAAGCACGCGGCGCCAGCCTTATTCTCCTTACCTCTCTCTAAAGCTTCCGCATTCGGTCTGGCCCACGGCTCTGGCGCCGTCTCCTGCGATGGAGATCCGTTCCGCCCGGCACTGGTGATCGTCATTATACAGACAATTGGTCACATCACAATCCACCTGCAGCTTGGACTCCGGCGTCTTAAACAGATTTTTAAATAAACCACCCCTGTTTTCCTCAAAGCTTCCGCAGCATGTGTCACAGCAGGCCCTGGCTTCAGAGCCCTCCACAAGGATTCCCTGCTTGCAGCAGCACTTTTCCGCATTGTGCACACAGGTGGTAACGGTACAATCCAGTCTGGTCATCGTTGTATACCTCCTTTTTCGTATTTACAAAGGTAGTATGCTCAGAATCCCTTTCTTCATTCTCCGTTAACTGATTCTTTCCTCTATTTTAATGCCAAGACGCTTTAACCGTTCCAGCAGGGTAGAGCTTTCCTTCATGAGCGGATAAATTTTAACAATTTCTTCCCCCCGAACATCAACCAGAGCGTAGCAGATATGGGAGTCTCTCTTTTTCTTTTTGTATACTACTGCCTTTTTCAGGTCTCCAAGCGGTACGGTCCTGGAAGCGGAAAAGACCGGCCGGATCTTTACCGTTTTTCCGTCTGCCGTAACCTTCCACATAAATCCCCAATAAGCAAACACAGCTCCCACCACAGCAAAGATAATGAAAAATGCCTTGGCAAAAAAATTCCCGTCTGTGGCAGGATTCCTGTAAAAGCTTACCATGGTCAAAGTATCCACAATCCCCATGAGAGGGACCACCAAAGTATATTTAACTTTTAGCACTGGAAGATTTTGTATCTGCGGCTTCACGTCTTTTTTTATTTTCATGATACGGCCACCTTTACCCTCTCAATCGTCTTCTGGCATTTCTTTTCCAGAAACGCTTTAAACTGCTCCGGTCTTCCCTTGTAAAATCCTGCCTTTTCCACCGGAATCACCATGGCGCGATTCCAGAAAATCATATAGTAGTCCGCAGTCTCTTTTATCCATGCCACACCCTCATACCGGTACATGGTTACAATTCCCGGACTGTCCACCTGGAAACCATCTTCACTGAATATGACCGTACACCGTTCACCGGCACGCCCGGAGCTCTCTAAAATCATTCTGGCCTGGTCACGTTCCAAAGCCTCTGCCGTCTCTTTTTTGTCATCCTTTCCAGATCTCTTCCTCCCATTCATCTGCCTCATCACAGATACAAATATCAAAGACATGAATACCGCCTGCAAAATTCTTATAGCAGCGTCTTCACTGCGGAAGGTGGTAAAGAAAACGGCAAATGCCACAACAGCCAGCACCCCGTCGGAAAACTGAATTTGGGGCAGGCGGAATCTCTGCTCTTTTTTCACCACAGGTTCCTTCTTCCTGGAAGCCAGAACCTGATTATAAAACATGTTTTCATCATAAGTCATTCTGACCGCAAATAAAGGTTCCATTTTACATTACCTGACAGAGACAAGCTCAAGCCTTATCCCGCTTTTCCTTTCCAGAAAAGTCACGAAATCATCGCCGCTTCCCTTTTCAATATCTTCTTTCATAAAATAACGGATAATATTTCCTTTTTCCACAAGCACCAGCATTCCGGTAAATTCCAGAAGCCTTCCAAGATTGGAATATTGCACCCGCGCCGCCTCATTTTTTCCGATGACCTCATAGCAGTTTTCATAAAACCGATATTCCCAATCATAATTTCCATTGTTTTTTCCTGCCTCATACTGGATATGAATATTCTTTTTCGCGTCGAACCAGGTTCTGAGAAGGGAATAAACACCCGCAGCCAGCGCCAGCACACAGATAATGTCCAGAGCCATGACGATTCGTGCCGCGATTCCGTCAAGGACTCCCACAGCCAGAGTGCAGACTGCCGAGAGGCCCAGCAACATCAGCAAAATCTTTTTTCCCCCTGTGGCAAAACCAAGTTTACGTACCCCCCGTTCCAGATGAAGCAGTTTCTTTTCCGTCACCTGATGATGTACCAGAAAAAGTGCATCTTTTTTCTTTTGCAGCTCCATGCATGCTCCTTTCCAAAGCCTCTGCTTATAATAAAATACATCTGTTAAAATATCAGGATCGCCAGAATCAGTCCCGCAATTCCCACCAAAATGGAGATGGAATTCACATCACTGGCCAGATTTACATCGCCGTCAATCATGGATGTATAGGGAACACCCAATGACGATACCGGAGCAAACATTAAAATTGCAAGCGTTCTTCGTATCTCATCTCCAAAGGGCGCACACCGGTAAAAAAATAAAGCCAGCACAATGGAAATCATAAACCTGGTTCCGATAATTTTACAGACAGACGCCGCCTGCTCCTTCGACATATGAATTTCCAACCCGATTCCAATCATGAAAAGAGAGAGAAAGCTGTTGGCATTTCCTATGGTCTCCGCCAGCTGAATACAAACGCCAGGAAGCTTTATTTTAAGAAGAGCCAGAACAGTCATAATCACATAACAGTCAAAAGGAACCGACATGAAAAGCTGCTTCACGACCTGCCCCGGCCCTTTTGCCGTTCCCTTTCCCGACACAGAAACAGCGATTGCATAGGAACCGCCTGTACATACCATAGCATTTCCCGCGTCAAAAAGACTGGCGGCCGCCACACCTGCAGCTCCCAGAAAGCTTTGGACAAAGGGCATAGTAAAACAGCCGATGTTATAGCCGGAAGCATTGATGAGGCCAAAAGCCTTCTCTTCCCTGCTTCCCTTAAAAAACAGGCCATACCCGACAACTGCGAAAAAACCGCTGCAAAGAAGACCGACAGCCACAATGGACAGCATAGAAGCTGTCATGGAAATCTTGCTGAAATTAAACACAATGGCCGCCGGGAGAGTAATTTTTATGACCAGCTTCGAGAACACCGGGAGGTCCTTCATTCCAAAAATTCCCATTCTCTTTAACCCGTATCCAAAGACGATAATCATGATAAAACATGCCGCCCTTATTAGTACTGTACTCATGCTTTCTCCTTTTTCCTGCCAGCGTACTGTCTGCACTATATCTGGCGAAACTTTGCAGTATAGTGTTTCCCGCTTTATCGGGCAGATTCGTTCCATGTCTTCCGACATTATATCTCATATTCCTGCATGAATCAATCACTGTTTTTCTGCCGTTTCCGTCTCCTGTCTCCATTGTTACATTCATGGGTATCCTGTGAACATAACCGCATATGCCCATTAAAATTGCCTGTGATAATGGAGCATATGCTTTGGCCCCATTATGATACTGCCTCCCGCTCAAGAAACGGAGTGACTGACCGGGAAGTGAACAGTAACTCTCCTTTTGCTTTACATGGCTTCTGCAAAATGATATACTTTATATGAAATATTTTCCGGGAGGAACAGGCAGTATGATAGCTGAAAAGGATAAACGGATTTGCAATCTGGAAACAGAAGTCCGCCGCCTGCGGGACGAGAACAAAAAGTTAGAGGAGACCGTTGAGTGGATGCATGCTCTGATCTGGCAGATGGTAAAGGAGAGAGAAGAAAGAAAACTTCAATAAGGTGTGCTTCCGCGCACACTTTATTGAAGTTTTCATTGAGCGCTCTTGTCGTATTAAAAATTAATGGCGGCTTCCCGCGCCCTTACAGAATCTGGTGTTGGTGTGAATTGTAACAATTAATATTGTTTATTCTAAGATTCATGTAGAAAATCTATTGACAGGCCAATTTTTAAAGTCATATAATGGATGTAAGCTCCCATGAGGAGAAATATAGCTTCGGCACAATCATTATTGAGGTGAAAAGAGATGAAAAGCATTCGGAAAAAAATCACAGTATGCCTGATGGCAACCGTCTTAACCGCATTGATCGCAGTAGGAGCAGCCAGCAGCGCCCTGAGCTATCGGAGCACGCTCGCCACTGTAGACCAGATGATGAGTGAAACAGCAGTGTTGGCGGCTCAGCACATTGAGCAGGAACTGACTGCCTACAAGAATGTGGCCATGGACACCGGCTGCATCCCGCAGCTGTCTGACGATGCTGTATCGCTGGAGGAAAAGCGCGCCATCATCGACGAGCGCGTGGCTATGCACGGTTTCCAGCGGGGCAACATTATCGGTGCTGGCGGCTGCAGCATTTTCGACGGCAACGACTACTCAGACCGGGAATATGTAAAGCAGGCCATGCAGGGCAATGTCTATGTGTCCGAACCGTTAATCAGTAAAATTACAGGAGAGCTGTCCATCATGGTGGCCGCACCTCTCTATTCGAACGGGAGCCATGGAGGCGATATTGCAGGCGTAGTCTATTTCGTGCCCCAGGAAACCTTCTTGAATGATATTGTTTCCTCCATCCAAATTGGAGACAACTGCCGGTCTTACATGATTAACAAATCCGGCTACACCATTGCAGATATTACGTTGGATACCATCACTACCCAGAATATCGAGCAGGAGGCATCAAGCAATTCTTCCCTGAAAAGCCGGGCCGCCCTCCATACAGCCATGCGTCAGGGCAAGAACGGCTTCGGCTCTGTCAAAGCAGCAGACGGGCCCCGGTTCCTGGCTTATGCCCCTGTGAAAGGCACTGATGGCTGGAGCCTGGCCGTGGAAGCGCCCAAGAAAAACTATCTGGCGGATACATATTCCAGTATCTTCATCAGTATGCTAATGATCGTGGTTTCTATCATAGCATCTATCGTGGTGGCCCTGAAGCTGTCCAGCAACATCAGCGGCCCCATGCAGGCTTGCGCCGAGCGGATGAAACTGCTGGTAGAAGGCGATCTGAAATCTCCTGTCCCTCTGGCCACTGGTCAGGATGAGACGGCGGAGCTGACCCGCTCCACCGCAGCCATGGTGACAGGCTTAAACACCATCATTGACGACATCAGTTACCTGCTCAACGAAATGGCCAACAAGAATTTTGACATCAAGTCTCCCCACCGGGACGCCTATGTGGGCGGCTTCCAGAGTATCCTGTTGTCCATGCGTACATTGAAACTGGAGCTCAGCGGCACCATAAGACAGATTGACACCTCTGCCGGACAGGTATCTTCCGCCAGCGATCAGGTGTCCACGGGAGCGCAGACGTTAAGTCAGGGTTCCATGGAGCAGGCCAGCTCCATCGAAGAGCTGGCGGCCACGATCAACGACATCTCCGCCAGCGCCCAAAAGACCTCGGCGGCTGCGGAGGAGGCAGGCCGGTTTGTGGGCCTGGCCGGCGCCCAGCTTGGCACCAGTGTGGAACACGTCGAAGAACTGAATGCGGCCATGAAACATATATCCAACTCCTCTGAGGAGATTTCTAAAATTATCACTACCATTGAGGATATCGCGTTCCAGACAAATATCCTGGCGTTGAATGCCGCCGTGGAGGCCGCCCGGGCAGGTTCCGCCGGAAAGGGCTTCGCGGTAGTGGCCGACGAGGTACGCAACCTGGCCTCCAAGTCTGATGAGGCCGCCAAGGCTACCAAAGAACTGATTGAGAGTTCCATCATCTCTGTCTCAGAGGGCAGCCAGGCAGTAAACCGTGTCACCGCATCCCTGGAACGGACCAGCCAGCTGGCAGGCAACGTAACCACCCAAATGGAGGTGGTAGTGG
This sequence comes from uncultured Lachnospiraceae bacterium, assembly GCA_910586315.1. Lineage (GTDB taxonomy): Bacteria > Bacillota > Clostridia > Lachnospirales > Lachnospiraceae > CANRXD01. The sequence goes on from CAJUIP010000029.1 coordinate 7,270, forward strand.
AGGCCGTGGACAATCAGACCACTGCCCTTGCCCAAGTTACTGAAGGTATCAACCAGATTTCCTCCGTAGTACAAACCAACAGCGCCACTTCCGAAGAGAGCGCCGCTGCCAGTGAGGAACTGTCAGCTGAGGCTAACAGCTTAAAGCAGCTGGTGGCTAAGTTTACTCTGGCTTCCGATTGACCGGTTGCATTTTTTAATCGGTAAACGTTCTTCGAGTGTGCAGGTCAAAAAACGCAGGTGTAGTGGGGCTACGCTGAGGCCTTTGACCTGTGCATCCGGGAAAACAGGCAAGTGAATGCCTTTTTGGCAATTCCCGGAACTTCCTATTACAGAAAAAAAGAGCCGCTGCTCCGGTAGATGAATCATCTGCCTTTGCAGCGGCTCTTTTTCGTGGACCTGAGGGGAATCGAACCCCTGTAAAATGCTTATATAATAAGGCTTTTCACAGGTTCGTGTGATATTTCGTGTGATACTTTCATTATAAATTCTTTTCACCCAACTTCCCATCTCTCCAGTGCTCCCGATTCATCTGCCTTACCATGCCAGCATGCACCCTGGAACTCGCCGGACTCCTCCAGATAATACCAGTCTCCGGCCCCGGTTTTTTCGCCGTCCCACTGAACCCAGCCAGTTAGCATGTAACCGGATGCACCGAACAGATACCAATGGTGATTTATCATTTTCCAGCACATCGCCGGCCAGGTGCCATCCGCGTTCTGATACCACCATCCATTGCCGTCCCTGTGCCATCCAGGCTCATACCCCGGTTCTTCTACCAGGCTCCAGTCCGGACGACCATATCCGGCAATTCCAGCGTAGGAAAGGGCATAGGATTTTTCGCAGACTCCACCGCCGTTGGCCACCACTCCGGAGGCTCCGCTTGTGTTCCCCTCTATGGTGTATACCCTGTCGCCTGCAACACGGATGACAATGCCGGTATGACAGATCCGGACAGAATTTTTAAAGAAAATCTGGTCCCCCGCCTTGGGATATGTATACCATTGCTTTTTATCTTTATAATACTGGGCGGAAGTTGGAGTGTAAGCAGAAAATCCTCCTAACAGCCCCCTGGCTTTCTTCTCGCCGAATGCTTTAACAAAACACCAGTCCACAAACATGTCACACCAGGCCTGGCCCTGGAGGGACGGATACAGATCACGGGCATATTTGGTGTAGTTGGCGCTGCCGGCATTGGCCGTCTTGCTGTCCAGATCCTTGTTGGATGTCTTTTCCAGATAGCCGATCTCAGCCCTGGCAATCTGGATTAACTTTTCTGCTGCTTTCATAATGCATTCCTCTCTTTCTTGAATTTATGGGCATAAAAAGAACGCCTCTCATATGAAAGGCGTCCTGATTATTTCGGTTATGCTGTTTGGACTCTGCTTGCTGCCTCAAATCCTTTTTCGTAGCCGTATCTGAATATCTGTTGAAATAAGTAATCATCAATAGCAGCTAAATATTCCTCAAATGCATCATCCATTTTGCTATATGCCCTTTGTACTTCATCTGGTGCTGACTCTTGGACATCCTCAAAGAAATCTTCCTGGTATCTCATTACTTCCTGCTTTGTCATCTCACGCCACCTCCCCTATCTTTCCACTATGTCAAGCGTCATCTGTTCATAGGCCGGGACTTTTACCAAGTCTGCTGGAAGCCGGATACCGAACTGCTCCGAAACCATCTTCAATGCTTCCATGATTTTATGCGGCGGCGTGTTCTGCCGGACAGCGGCTTTATCAATTACTTTGAGGTAGCTTGCCAACTCGCCCAGGGCGATTTCTGCCGGAGAAACGGAAGCCGCAATTTGATTTTCCATTTCATGGAATCTATTGATATATCTTGCTGTAAATTCTGTTCCCTTTTGTCCGGTCAATTTATGAGCAATAAACTCACAGCCCTTTTTGGTTACAAGATAGCAAGGGCGGCTCTGGTTGTTTGCATCCAAGTATGTGCTTTCTGTGAAGAAATCGCCCGAGTGAAAATTCACTTCGGCTAACTGATTGATGTATAACCTTATGTCTTTCAACAAATTAGCGTGCGTTTTCTTCACCATTTCAGCCACTTCAAGGCTACTCAATGTGTAATTCTCCATATAAAAGTTCTCTCCTTCAAAAAAATTGTTCTTGAAAGAGATTTCCCAATCTGATATAATCAGATTTATCAGTGGGAAACCTCTGGTGACAAACAAGAGTAACCGTTACTCGCCAAAGTGTTCGGTTGCTCTTATTTTTTTAGTTCTTCGTAGACCTTTTTTATTCCCAATCTAATTATTTCTGACTTCTTTTTTTGAGTTTTCTCGCAACAAAATTCTAACATAGAAACATCTTCATCAGATAATCGGATTCTAGTATTAAGATTTTTGGGACTATCGGTCGGTCTTCCTGTCCGTGGACTCATTTTTTCACTCCTTTCTTTTGTATCCACAAATCAAAAATATCATATGTATCCACAAAAGTCAAGAAGTATTTTTATTTTGTCCCCCCTTTTGGCCGGTTAGCTTGTGGGCGATGAACTCGCAGCCTTTCTTGGTGACAAGATAGCAAGTCACCGTTTTATTCTGTTCTGTTGTATATGTTGATTCTGAAAAGAAATCGGAGACGGAGATTTTCCCTTCTCCTAATTGTGAAGTGTATCTTCTGATGTCCTTCAACAAATCATAATGCTTTTTGTCCACCATTTGCGCCACTTCCATAGAAGTGAGTACATTTCCGATATTAGACATAATAATAAAACCTCCTTCAAAAAAAAGTGCTTGAAAGAGATTTCCCTTTATGATAGAATATTTCATAGAGGGAAACCTCGGATTTGGAGTAATCGTCTGTCTTGGTAGGGTAGCGATTGCTCCTATTTTTTATCTGCTTTTTCGTCCAACGCTTTCTTTATCACTTCTGCATTTTCAATAATCTCTTCAACCGAAATTTTCCCACTAATCTTATCATTTAACTGTTTGTCCCTCATTGCTAATTCTGCCATTAATAATGCTACCGTTTCCAAAACTTTCAAAAAATCTTCTGAAACTTCAATCCCATTTTGAGAAAATATCTTAGCAGCAATATAGGCAATTTCATCCTGGAAAAATTTCTTTGTACCGCCAACATAGCCATCTGGCATGTCAGGGACAAGATATACTACTCTCTGCTCGCTTCCGTAATAAAAATACAGAAGCTCTTCTAGTATATCATTCATATTCTTATTTTTTTCCTTGCCCATTGACTTAAGCATATCTACAAGTTCTTGCTCAAGCGTTGTCCTAAAATTTATTCTCACAGCCCCCTCCTTTCATGTACATCATTTTAAATCATGTACATTGTAATGTCAATAGAAAATTTTATTTTTACCAAAACTGGTGTAGGTTTGTCAAACATTTGTCACATTAATGACATATCTCGCTTAACTACTCCAGTCTTCTCACCTCCATAAGTATCTTCATCTAATTTAATAGCAAGCCGTTCGTGTCCATCTCATTTCTTAGAAGATGTCTTTGCATCTATTTTTGATAATAACAGATGTAAAAACATCTGTCAAGAAAAAGATGTAAAAACATCTATTTTTTTCCCCTTACTTATGTTATACTAAATATGAGGTGATGTGCATGACTGTAGGTGAAAAGATTAAATTTTATAGGAAACAGCATAAAATAACACAAAAACAACTCGGCGAAAAATGTAATATAGCTGAAATCACTATTCGACAATATGAGGCTGGAAAATATATACCAAAGATTGGAAATCTACAAAAAATTTGCACTGTTCTTAATATCCCTTTGAATGAATTACTAGATGTTGATGGTGAACAAAACTGGGATAAAATTGCTAAAGACTTTCCTGATTCTTCTGTTTTACAAATAGAAAATGAAATTATCGTTCCTGTATTAACTGATGAATTACACTCATATCGCAAAAATATAAATTATTTATTAAACCGTTTAAACCTGGATGGTCTAATTATTACAAATGCATATATCTCTAAACTATTAAAACAAGAAAAATATATTACTCATGAGCCCCCACCTCTGTCAAAATAGCTTGCCCTTTGAGCAAACTTTATATATAACAAACAACCGCCTGGCTATATCCCAAGCGGTTGTTTGTTACGAGGTTATTTTCCGCGCTCATCTGACCCTGCATGTCCGATTTTAATGCCCATAGACTTACTCCCTTCCATACAAAAAGGGCTGATCGTTTGATCAGCCCTAACCATGTTACTCTTTTTACTGTTTGATTTGTTTTCTATTTTCTGCTATGCCGTTTTCGATGGGGAGCAGCGGCAAGTCCACACTCCCTGTTATTGCCCTTTCTATGCGATTGCTTCGATCTTTGCTTTTAACTTTCGTATATCATTTTCAAAACTGTTTACCCGAATTAAAAGCATTTCTTTTTCATTCTCAACTTTTAATGCCTCGTCAAGCTTTCTACTCAAGTCAAGATGGCCTTCGGCAATCAGCCTTATCTTCCGGTTTGTCCCATTTTCAAGTGTTAGTTGGATATCCTTAATACTTTCCTTTAAACTATTGATCTCATCTAAAATCATTTTAGTTTCTTCTGTAATGTTATAGATTCTCCTTTCCCCTGAAGCTTCGCCTCGCAAATATTCTCGTTTTTCTTGCAACCGTAGTATTTATTCCTATCCTGTTTAACTCTTGTATAATATCTACTTTATACTCTATCACAGCGCTCCCCTCCTGTTTTCATTGTAAAATATTCTATTTTCAAAGTCAAACATTTCTCAAAAAGAAGGGAGACAGGAAGCTTCTCTATTCTTTTATCATCGTAATTTCATCCGGCACCATAATCTTCGAAACAATTCTTCCATTTTCTTCCGTCTTCAACTGCTTTACAGCCGCCTCGATCAATACGTCTAACTGTTCATCAGATATGGAAATGTTTTTCGCAGTCAATAACTTCTTCAAAAACTCTGTAACATACGTCTTCTTATCCACACCGTTTGCATCGCCGAGTACCTGCTGTGCCATCATAACCGCGCTCTTCGTCCATTTTTCGATCACCAGCAGCTGCTCCGTACCGATCTTATCCCGGAACCACGGAATCATATATCGCGTTACCATCAATATTGCCAACATAACAGCCACTTTTATCAATTCGAAAATAATATCACTCATAATTCGACTCCTCTCGTTATTTAATGTATGTACTGTGCTGCCATTGCCACAGCTCCCATTACTAATGCCCCGGCAACCAAGCCCACCGCTGTGTCCAGGATCTTGTCCGACATTCGCTGCCACTTCTTTGCCGGCTGCTGCTCCAGAACCTCCAAACGGCCGTCAAACCGTTCCAGGCGCACTCCCTGATCTTTCAGCTCTGCAAGCATTTGGCGCATGTCCTGAGCCAATGCATGTACTGAAATTGTAAGTTCCTGAATCATTTTTACCGACTGTTCCAGATCATTGAGCCGATGGTTCTGTCTGTTATCCTCATCCCGAAGCCTGGCAAGCTCTGCTTTTATTGCTTCGTCCATCTGTATCACCTCCATTCCTTCCACATGCCCTCTGTTCCATCCGCTCCAGGTTCCCAGACGTTATAATCAACAAGGGATTCCCAAGTCTCATTTTTATGCTTTACTTTATCTCCAGTCATGTAAGCATTTTCAGAAGAAGGTGATTCCCATTCAGGAATCGTATCTGGATCGGGAATAAGGATTTTAGCAAACAGCGACGGAGATAGTTCCGGTATCCAACCTTCCTGTGAGGTATGATCCTGCAAAACCTTATAAAGGCAATTTATATACCGCACTCTCTCTCCTGCTTTGTATCTTACCTCTTCAGGCGACCAGCTCTTGTACAGAGACGGCACCTGTACTGCCTGTTCGTCGGTGAAGTTTTCAGCCAGGAATCCACAGGCAAGGGAAACAGGCACTACACTGCCTGTGATAAGCTGATTGACGCCCTCAGAAAGATCGTCGATCTTCCTGCTAATATGATCCAGTTCGGTCCCGGGTAATTCCTCAAACCTGGCAGCCGGTTCGCTGCCGGAAAGATCAACACCAAATACGCTGCACCCCTCCGGGACATCTGTTACAATCCCGTTCAGTCCGACAGGAAGCGTATCTTCTCCGTATGTGACATTCCATATTCTTCCAGAACTGTCATAGATAATTAATGCATTCATTTATCATTCCTCCTATATAAATTCAAGTTCCTTTATCTTTCCGCCTTTGTATGAAAGCTGGCTTAAACTGCCGTTCTCTTTGTAACTTCTACTGGAAAAAATGCTAAAAGTAAAGAACGACGGTTTTCCATAACTGCTTACCAAAGAGTTATAAAAACTTTCTCTGTTGGAAAAATCAACGGTATATGTTCCACTTGCAGTCATACGAAACAAGTTTGCAATACCATGTGCTACGTTGCCAGTCGATTGGAAACCCACATCGAATTCAAAGTATGCATCGGCATCTCCACGCTCAAAAACAAGCCTTATTTTTTTATATGTATTAAATAAGTCGAGACCAACTGTTTTCGTTGTACGGAATGGGGACACGTATTCGTTCCCGGATCCACTATAAGTCGCGTTTGTAACGCCAAAATATTCGTTAGTAACACTCCCATATGCAGTACTGGGATACCATATTAATCCATATGGATTATAATCTTTTGCAAAGAACATGCCGGGTTTATGCAGCGTTTTCGCAGACAGATTATGGCTTGTCCCATTGCCAAGATTCGTAGTGTAGCTGACACAGGTAAAATAGTACGTAGTATTTGCACTCAGCCCGGTTATGTCCACATAGTTATTTCCCCCTGCCTGGCTGGGATTCGTTCCGGCTCCAGTATACTTCCGTGTTCCGCCGCTCACTCCCGGGGTTCCAGATGTACTTATCTGAATAAAAACACCCTGCCACGGACCCTTTGATGGATTTTTCCAGCTGATCCTTATGGAACTTGATGAGAGAGCGGCTGCACTAAAAGAAATTGCTGATTGAACTGCAAGAGTTCCGGTGATCTTGGTACCATTGACCCACGCCGTTTTCCCGGACAGAATATTGCCGGCGGCCGCAGTCGCCGAGGTCTGGGATGCCAGGCTGTTTGCCGTCACCTTTCCAGAGCCATTATGGTATCCGGCGGGTATGGTATAGGAGCCTCCGCAGTTTAATGCCGAAGTCTTTGCGCCCTGGTTAGCCATACTTCCTGTGATTTTAGATCCTTTTACCCATGCCTGATACCCCGTTAGAATCTGAGCCGCTGCTGCTGCCGTCTTTCCAGAATCCACTCCGGTCTGGGATGCCAAGCTGTTTGCCGTCACTTTTCCAGAACCGTTATGATATCCGGCCGGTATCGTGTAACTGCCTCCGCAGTTTAGTGCCGATGTCTCCGCTCCCTGGTTAGCCATGGTTCCTGTTCGTTTGGCTCCATCCTTCCAGTATGTCTTTCCAGACAAAACGTCCCCATCTGCGGCTGTAGCTCCTCCGGTCTGACTGGCCAGGCTGTTTGCTGTCACTTTTCCGCTGCCATTATGATATCCGGCAGGTATCGTATAACTGCCTCCACAGTTTAGCGCCGAGGTCTTTGCGCCCTGATTGGCCATAGTCCCCGTTCGCTTGGTCTTTGCATCCGTACTATAATATGTATTACCAACAAGCACCTGAGAATCTGTCGCATTTCCTGTCAGTTCCAGTGTCCCTGCAACGGCTTCATCATTGCTGTCCGATGTCACTGCTGTCTTTCCCTTCAAAAGATCATTGGCCGTCGCTGTCAGCTCATCCGAGGACACGCCGCCTCCTCCCTTCACCGCGATCAAAACATCACTCACACACTCACCCCCTTCAGACGAATCTGAAACGCCACAGTAGGCTTTTTGTTTAAACAGCCCAGAGTCAGCTTCCCGTCTTCTAAAATCTTTGAGTAACTAATCATCGAAGCCATCTTATCCCACATCTTCGCATCTGCGGCCGTTGTTTCTTCCGACACTGCTGACCAGATCTCTGCCGGATCGCCAACCTTCAATCCGGCAACCGCAATCTCCTGAGTATACGGGGCCGTTTCCGTCCAAAGCGCCGGAACCAAAACTGTTACCGTTCTGCGAAGGGTTCCCAGTTCTTTCCGAACGTCCTGTATCTCCTGTACTGTAATCGTTCCTGCTGGATTCACCGACACTGCAATGTCCGCCACCTGTGATACTGCCAGCTGGATATTATAAACAAAAGAAGATGGCGCAACGCCATTATAAGCCGGAACCTGATCCGGTGTCTCTGCCCCCGATATTGAAAACAAAACCTCTGTATCTCCATCCATTGCGTACAATCCAATATTTTGTGTCAGGTAAGGTATCAGAATATTTTCATTTCCAAACATCGCACGCACACTGATGAAAGAATCACCTGTAACCCATACATCTGTTGGCAAAACACGTTGCTTCACTCCTTCAAGGACTGCCATTCCTTCAAAATCTGTCCCATCCGGATAGATATAATCAGAAGTACATACATGAGAAAACTGAATTATCTGTTCCCCTGCAACCGCCCTTGCCAGCATCGTTCTTCCTGCGTTAGTAATGATTGCTTTTCTATAAACACCCATATGCTCTCCTTTAAATTGTCTGAATACAAATATTTGAGACGACTCCCCCCATATAAATCCCTCCACCAACGTCATTCGTGACCTGATGATTTGCCGTCACCTCCATGTGCACCGGAACAACATCCCAAATCAGGCTGTACAGCAAATCAACAGCCCCGTATCGGCTGGATGTAACCAGTACAAAAAGAGTACTGGCAACTGGATCCACTCGGAGCGTATAGTCTGCTCCGAACAAGCCAGTAAGACGGCTGCGGAGAAAACCAATAGAAAAAGGCGGAATAATGTTAAATTGCTGCAGAATCCGCTGCCTCCGGTATTCCAATGTGTCCCCTAGCTTGTAAGTCAGACCAAACAATTCTTCATACGTCTTAATTGTGGCAGCATCCGCAGTCTGGACAAAACAATTTGCCTTTACCAGCCCAATATTTTTCTCCAGTATATCCACAGCAACGCCATGCGCCTTCATGATCTGCTCAAACTCCAAAACAGGCCGGAAATACTCTGGGAGAATGTCCATAAGATTAACTGCCATTGATTACCACCTTCCCCAACTCAGGAATTTCCTGGAGCGTTGCATTTTCTGTCAGTATCAAATCCTTCCCAGAGCCATTAATCGTAATATTAGTCACATTGACAACCTCATCAATTCCAAGAATGGCAACAGCAATTCGAGAAATATAGACCGATACGGCATACTCAATTTTCTGCCCTTTGATGGGAGTTCCCCAGGTTTGACACACTGAATCCAGATATGCCTGAATTTTTTCCATTATCTGTTCTCGATAGATGTCTTCTGCCCCAGCCGCCACGCCCTCAATAAATTGGATTTCGCATGATACATTCAGGGATAAAATCCGGGCAGTTACAATCGTCACCGCTGCCCCAATCGGCGCCAGTCCGTACCCATTTGGCGACGGAGAATCTTCGCTGGCTTCTGCTGGACAGATATATTCCTGTACCTTGGCAATTAGCCCATTATCTGCCGGCTTAAGCCGGCTGTTTAGAATGCTGCACAGAACAGTTCCCCCGCCCTGCCAGGCCGGGTAAATCTGCACTGCGCCAACTCCCGCAATGGCGAGAATCGCCGTCCGATAGGAAACCATGTTCCCGCCAAATGCCTGCACGCCAAAAGTAGCAAAATATCTGGCCCGCAGAGAAGCATCATCTTCCTCGTCACTTCCAGATAAAAGAATCTCACCGATTGTGGCTGAAGTAATGCCGTTTACCGCCGTAACAGGAAGAATGTTCCCTGTGTAGCTGTTCCCAACCGTCCCTGGAGTCTTGCAGGTCATTTCATAAATATAGGAGTCATCTGTTTTTTCTTTGAGCTGTCCTACAATAAACAATGCCGAATTCGCGCCATTTATGGTCTTAAAGAGGGCTCCTTCAGGCACCACGGTATTAAAAATACCCTTGCGTTTTGCTGCCACTGCGTCTTTTCGGTACACTCCGCGCTCTGCACAGATAAAATCCAGTGACTGCCCCACGGCAGTATTGGCATATGCATTTTGCTGAACCTGGTCCATCAACATATAAAGCCCTTCCAGATACCATGCCACCGGCCCCAGAGCAGTCTGTATCATACTTCCCTCCCTGGTATCCATGTCTTTTGGTACCTTATCCAACATGCTCTTTAAAATCGCCGCCTGTGTATATCCCTCAAAATTAATCATACTGCCATCTCCTCCCGAATTGTCCCAAATACCGTTATCACATCAAAGGCACAATGAAGGCTTCCGCTCCTTTCTTCAAATACAAAATTTTCAGCAGACAGAATCCGCCTGTCGACAGAGAAAGCATCAAGAATCCGGCGCGGCAGCTCACTCACGATAAAAGCGTATTCTTCTCCCACCAGCCCTTCCAGTTCGCTGCCAAAATTGCTCGTATAAATCTGCCAGTGATAGCGCTCATTCTGTAAAATAATCTCCACTGCCTGGCGCATGGCATCCAGTCCGCTGTCCATTCGGGAAACCTGTTTCGATGCCCAGTCAATAATAAATGTGTTCGTTGGCTGATCCGCATATTTTAATTCTGTCCTCAAATCAGCATTATCTGGTAATATTGACATACCACACCTCCCCTTATAACTTTGACAGAATAATGTACCTCTGTCCGTGGGATACCCGCAGCATCAAAACCTTGTCTCCTGTCTTCAGACCTTCATGGACCTGGACTGTGCCTCCGGCGCCTCCTTCAACATTAACGATCCTTTCTTTTACTTCACTAGTCAGGATAAGAGCCGCATTGGGAATGAACGGCCTCGATACATCTGTTTGTATTGACAGAGGGGAGACAGAAGTGACGGTCCCTGTTTCCATCTCCGCCATCCTTAATCCTTCCACGGTTTTCTGTACTATTTTCTGAATAACTCCCAAAAAACTCACATCAGACAATACTCATCCCTCCCAGCTGCTGGAAATTTTTAACCTCAATTTTCATCGTATGTACATCTGCTTCAAACTTATGAGTCACCTTTTCCGCCAGCAAAAGTCTTGATACGGAAAGTTCCTCTATATTCCCGAGATTTACAGGGACAATACTCCCCCCTCTCACGCCTGGAACTCCCAAACTCTCCAGCGTAATCGTCTGAAGGACGCGATTATAGTACTGGAGATACTGTTTACACATCTCGTCGATCTGAGCATCATTCATGTTCTCGTCAACCTGGTCATAATACTGTAACAGGCCCCACCTCTTAATAGTTTCGCTGTCCTCGTGAATGTATGTATCAGCCTTTCCAGTCGTACTGTTAGCGCGAACCAACTTAATCCTGTTATAAGTATCTGAGTCGATATCCCGCTTATAGGTAAAATCTGTCACCAGGCTCCCATCTCCTATCAGTGTTGTCGTAAGCATATTTTTCGCTTCCACCAATGTCAGAGCCCCGGAATCATCATAGAAATTGTAAATGCGCCCTGTCTGGATAATTGTCTGGGATAAAGCATCAAAAATAATATCCAGGCATCCCTCATTTTCTTTTATCAGACATGGGAACGCATATCCTGTGTCCTCCAATGTGCCGCAGACCAGACCAAAATCCGCCGCGATTTGCTGAATAATCTGCCCCAGAGTCATATTTTCAAATGTATAGCTTGCATTCGCCTTAAGATATCTCAGCTGGTCGTAGGCGGTATATGAAGTCTCACCACCGCGGTTTAATTCTGCAGTAAACACATATCCCTTAAAGATGTTCTTCCCAGCCACAGACAGTTCGATAAGGCTTCCCTCCGGAATTCCGATCCCATCCTCCTCGACACAGGAAAATGTAAGCTTTCCCGGAGAATCATACCTTTGTGTCGTAAACTCAATCTCTCTTACACAATCCGTATAATCATATACGGATACCTGCACGGTTCCATCCAGAGCTGCTTTTATAACCTGTATTTGCAACATAATGTCCATAAGCGCTATCCTACAATCTGTAGTTGACTTTCCAGCACCCATCCATAGGAACCCACATGAACCGGATACGGATTTCCGGTTACAATCCTGGTCACAGTCGTCCTGAGATTATTAGCAGTCCCATGAGGTTTGCTCCCATAGCTGTCATAACAATAATCACCATTAACAATTACAGGCGCTCCTACTCGCAAAACCGGGCTTTCCACTTCGCGCTCTTTCTCCACAGATATCTGAACTGGTTCTGAGGACGCCGCGGGTGGCGTAATAACAGAAACAGTTTTGGGAGCATAATCTCTATACTCTGTAAATTCAACTGAGTAATACACATCTTTCGGTTCCCCACCTTTATCCGTTGTCTCAAAATCTGAAATGATGCACCGCATATTTGTATCATATAGCCCGGAGCGCGCAATAATCAAACGGCATTTCTGCTTCTTTTCCCAGGCATTTCTGAACAATTTTACATATCTGTCCGGAGCCTTCGCCCCTCCATTTACATAAGGTGCTCCTGTGTTTCCCGGGAAAAAACATTCCCAGGAGACCACATTTAAAGAAGGTTTCCTGGGAACGATGATTTCTCCTTTCCCGAGAACATCATACGTTTTATGACTCGTTGGATACTTTATTTCTATTTCTTCTGGATTAACCGGAAGCCTTATCTTAGTTCCACCAAAACTTACATAAACCGAATAATCGCTTTTCAGTTTTCCCATTTCTGCCTCCTATCCATGAGATACTGCTGTCTGGGACGCTGCCTCCTCAATCAGCATAACTCGGATCCTGTCCACCACATCTTCAGCAGATAGATTTCCCGCTGCAGATTCCGGTATAGAAATATTGATATTCGGCGCCAGTGTTTTTAACTCGAGCCGGTTCATATATCGACTTTCTGCAAGATCCCGATACAGCTTCACATCCTCGTCAGATAACTTTACTTCGCCCTCCACATTTTTTACACTGCCAACGCTTCCGACCTTCCCTATATCCCCTAATTCACCTGCTGTCGGCAGGGACGATGCGTCAAATCCGCTCATGCTCCCTGCAATGTCAGAAAGGTTTAAATTCATATCATCGAGTCTGGCTCCCAGATTCCCGCCATACTGTCCCCACTGTTCGGATGTCTGGCGGACATCAAGGTTTGTCATCCGCTCAATTTTAACCGCGTTTTCGCCGAAGGTATCCTTCACCCATCCAGAAAGTTCTCCTCTAAATCCGGCGACCACGCTGGAAAGATTGGTTCCAAGAAGAGCATCTATAGCACCTGCTGTTGTTTCAACAATTCCAAGTATCGAATCAAATATGTCAAAAAACAGTCTTGCTGTGGCGCCAAGAGGATCATCCCAGACATTCGCGAAAAATTCAGCAAAAGCCGCAATCGTATTCCAAAGGGAAGCAAACACGTTGTACCCTACTGCATAGAGCATACCAAACGTCATTCCAACCCATTCCCCTACAGACTGCATATCCAGCCCAAACTGCTGTGCAGCAATCATAGCTGCCGCGAATCCGGCGGCCAGAAGAAGCAGAGGCCAGTGCGCTGCTGCCCATGCTGCGGCAGTGGCCAATCCTCCTGCTACATTAGCGACAGCTGCCGCTATTGCCTGTGCATGCACCACTCCATATGCCAGCCCGATAGCCGCAAGCACCGGAAGAATAAAATCCAGATTATCCGCTACGAATAGGGCTCCCTGCCCCAGAAATGACAATACATCACTGCCAACCTCTGCAAGAGTCGAAAACAGGACAATCATTTCATTGAGAATTCTCTGTCCATCTGCAGAATTAATAAAGTCGTTCCATTCCTTTGCACTGTCCTGAAGGCTGTTCTGCACTTCGTTCTTCACTAAAGTCATTGCCTGGCTCAAAGTCATCGGCATAGATGCAAACTGTTCATCAATTATTTCCGCCGAGCTTAGCATAGCGTTTTTAACAACTTCCGCACTGACCTTCCCGTCCTCTGCATACTGCTTGATGGAGCCAGAAGCCCACCCCATATATTGCTCAATGTCCCTGGCAATACCAGGCGCCGCATCCAGAATAGAGTTCAGCTCCTCTCCTCTTAAAACGCCGGCTCCCATAGCCTGTGTCAGCTGCAGCATTGCAGATCTCTGTTGATCTGCTGCAGTTCCTCCGATTGCAAACCGTTTATTAATGGATTCCATAAATCGGATAATCTCATCATTCGAGTTAAATGCCTGCCCTGCATTCAGCGCCATTTTCGCAATAGAATCGGCAGTATCCTCATAAGATGCTCTTGCCCGCTGTGCCGACTGGAATATCCCCTCCTGTAACCTGGCCACGTCTTCAAGATCGTCCACCATCATAGAAAATCTTGCATTGGTCTGTGTCTGCATATCCGACAAGTCCAGAAAAGATTTAATCCCTGCCATCACTCCAGTGGCTGCAGCGACCCTTTTCAACACAGACAGCAGCTTATTGGCCGAGTTAGCCGTTTCTTCCACCTTTCGCTTATGCTCTTCCTGTTCCCTTGCCGCATCTCTGGTGGCCGTCCGTGCTGCATCCATTTTATTCGGGAATTTTTCAATTTCTTCATTCTGTCTGGCAATCATATCTGCAGTCCTGGAGGCCTGTTTCAGAAGATTCGCCTCTGAGATTTGCGCCCTTGCAAGCGCCTCGGCTGCACGGATCGTTGCACCGGCCTCAGCTCCTTTGCTTTGAACCAGAAGATCATAGCTCTGCTGCAATTCCTGGACTTTCTGCCTCTGAGCCTCCAATCGCTGGTTCTGGGCTGTATAAAGCGACTGCTGGGCTGCCAGACCGCTTCGCATGGCGTCGAGCTGCTGAGCTGCAAATGCAGAGGAATCAGCAAAGTTATGACTCGATGCTCCCAGTTTATCCAGACCGGAATTCGCAGCCTGGCCAAGCTGAAGGAATCTGGAAAACGTGCTGCTAAACTGATCAGTCAAAATAAAATCTTCACGGATCTGCCCCATACTACACCTTCCTCTCCCTTGCTGCCCTCTCCATCATCGAGTACATTAAAAGCTTTTCCCGTTCCGACCTCTGTTCAAAATCCCCTGGGAAGATTCCCAGGGAAATAAAGGCAAAATATGCTGCCTCTACTTCCCAGTCTCTTCCCCCTAAGAGTTTTTTGCTTCGTTCAGCTTCTTCTTTGCATCCTTAATGTCATTGATATCCATGATGGCATCCTGGATAAGCTGCTTTTCTCCAATTGTAAACATAATGCCAGGAACCATTGCGGGATCTATCACCCCATAAAATTTACAAATTTCACTGTCCTTCAGATTCGGCTCCTGCATACAGGCAACAATCAATTTATTTCCATATGCTGAAGAATCCAGGTTTCCGTTTGCATCCATGCAGGAATTTGAGATCTCCTCATTTTCCTGCGGAGAAATACTTTTAATAATGATTGGAGCAATGTTTCCCTCCTCATCTGTAAACCGGTCAATCACAAGCTTTTTTGTCTTTCCGACCGGAGATGGTTTCAAAAACGCACTTAACTTTCCCATAAAATCCTCCTATCCAAGTTTTGACGGTGCAACAAAATGCTGAAGCGTTTCATAGTCTGTCGCAGTGAATGAGATTTCTTCCTGCAGAGAATCGGCAGAATCATCCAGCATTGCAATCGGTATCTTTGTCAGAACAACCCCATAAACAGCCGTAATCTGTTTTCCTACCGTTGAACCGGGGTCACCATTCTCTATCTGGAAACTGATCTCCGGAAAGCGCCCGGTTCTTTTATACTCTTCCAGAACCTTCCGGAATGCTGGTGTTCCATAATAAACCGTTGCATTGCCGGTATATTTGAGTCCCTTCGGCTTTGTTTGATCCACAAGAGCCCCGACTACTTTAAATTCAGCTGTCTGCACCTCGGCATAAAGCTCAAATTTTTTTAATCCAAACAGCTCCGTATTTTCCCCCGAGGAGGTCATAAAGGCCTTTCCGGCGGCGCCGCGAAGAGAATCCTGTGCAAGTAAATACGACATATCTTACCTCCTTTACTCTGCTTCCGTATTGACGGATACTGCAACCGAGATGTAGATCTTTTCGATACTGTCAACAGGCTGCACAGCCACATCGATCACAACGGAATCCACTGTATTTCCAGGCTTCACAGCCACGTCGTCCGGGGAGAAATTCTGTACTCCATTATTAGCCTGCATCTCATTCAGATACCCCACAATCCAGGCCTTTAGCAGATTCCTCCCTGTATCGTTGTTGTCAGTCTTTCCAATGTAATAAAGGCTGAACTGCTTATATACATCATTACAGAACTGGTTCAGGACACGCATTACACGGTTTTTCGAATACTCCTGCCCCTTTTCCACGGTAAAAGAGGTAAGAGTGTTAATATCTGTGCAGACCTTCGTGGTCCCGAAAGAATCAATAAAAACGATAGAACCAGCCTGAATCGCCGAGGTGATCTCTGTATCATTTAACTTCGGGTAAGACTCCGCCGCATCCGGATACTGGGCATACGTAAGAGAGTCATTATAAAGCGCTCCGGCTTCTGCACCACCTAACCACCAGGTTGCCTGCTGCGGTGTCAGGATGGTTCCGTCAGAAAGCTTCACTCCGTTATTCACAGATATTACCCATTCACTGTTGCAGGCTTCTGCCTCAGCCATCACAGCCTGACATTTTCTTCCCACATTGTTGGATATTCTCTTTACAAATGCCGCATAAGCCTGTATTACTGTCGGCTCTTTTCCATCATAGATCAGAACATCAAACGTGCATGGCTCCAGTGCAGTAAGAAATGCTGCGTAATCGGATGCCGCTACGGTTGGATCCCCGCCTCCGGTCAAAGCGGTTCCGGCTGTTTCGGTAAAAACAGTTCCTGTCCCGGAAAAACTCACCCAGGCATTTGCCGTAAGCTTCGAAATGTCCGTAACGCTCTGCGTATCTGCAATTGAACCATCTACCACCGTCTCTACATCATAAACATTCTCGGAATCAGGATTTTCCTGCACAATAACAGTAATATCGTTACCTCTTTCACCCTCGTAACGGGCCGTTACAATAACCGCTCCAATCGTTGCTGTTGCTTTTTCCCCTCCAGTTCCTATGGGGCGGTAAAGTAAAATTTTAATCGGGCCCGGAGTCGTATCAGAGCCTTTCATCATCTCACGCAGAAATGTTGCCTTTGCATGCGTCACATCATAGCCAATGAACTTCCTTAGATCTTCTCCCGGGATAATCTCCTGAATCACGCCCACAGGCCCCCAGGAAAGCGGTTCTGCGAGCGCCACGATCCCTTTTTCTCCGACGCTGGCCGCCAGATTGCCGCTGGATTTTGTATTAATATAAACTCCTGGCTGCACCTTATTCTGGCTTGTCCATATACCTCCTGCCATGTTATCTGCCTCCCTTTAAAACTTCATCGAGAACCGTCGTCGCCTCTTTAATGGTATACTCTGTTTCTGTCAGGATTACCCTGGCAAAGTCTCTTTGATATCCGGCCAGGTGCTTACTGTTAAGTAGCTTTCTGGTAGGATACTTTTTTTCCTGCTGCGGCACCACAGCAGACTTCTCATTTAACTTTGGCATTGTTCTCCTCCATTTCTCTCATTAGAACATTGTTTTCTGCTACTACAACCCTCTGGCGGATATGAAACTGATAATGAAGCTCTCCATCCTCTGACTGCCACTGTCGTTCATACGTCGGAATATATGCGAGTTCTCCAGAGCCGTCCGAATATGGAATTAACTCCAGTCTTTCGTCCAGGTAGTCCGCAATCTCACGAAGTCCGGCATTTCCATTGACGATATTTCTCTGCTGGACAAAGATGATGTCCATGGCAAGATCTCTCAAAAACCTCCGATCCGTCTGGCTCTCAATCGTAGATGGCAGAAAGAAAATAAAAAAGCAAGGGAACCTTGTCCCCTGCTGATTTGCGCTGGTGTAGACAGGATAACCGCCGTACCGTTCCTTCAATACTCCCGCCACGCTGTTTATGATATTGTCCAGTGTAAATGTCACTTTAATGCCTCCCTCACGCGCTTATCCAGCTCTTTGCGAATGACAGATCGGTACTTCCCGACAGCTTTCTCCTTCATGTATTTTCCTTCCACGTATGAAGTCTTCGTACCGACCATAAGTCCGCCCTCTCCATCCGGATCCCGCTCCAGGAGATCACCATTCACAATAAGACCTGGAACAAAATGTTTATCCATCCGGTGTCCGTCATTGACATAAGAGGCATACTGCATATCATTGGCAAGCTGTGTCCGCACGCTTCCCCCGGTATATAATGGAATTGTCTGGCTGTCAGTCTCCCAGTGCTGTGACATATCTCCGCTTCGCATATTGGTTCCTGCGATAAGAGCTCCTCCATTTGGAGGCGTATTCTCTGTTGCAACACGGACAGCTTCAATCGTAGCACCTTCCGCCACTTCCATCATAATCTTCGGCACATTCTCCCTGGCTTTTCTGAGTTCTTCCAACCGCTTTCTCATCTGGCTTCCAAAACTCGACATCTTATCACCCCGCAGTCGTTATTCCACAATATTTTCCTCCAGAAGTCCAATCTCCTGGTGCTCCAGACCGGTCAGAGCGCCTCCAACCGGATCATAATAGTACATCGGCTCCCCGGCAAAATACCGCTCTTGCAGATTCAAATGTCCGAGATTCCCTCCACGTATGATCCGCAGCTCATCTCCCGCCCGGATATCGGCAGAAAGATCACAGGCCACCTTTTCCGTTCCACGGTTCCTTGCTGCCGTAGGGCCTATAGACGGGCCGTCTTTTGATGCCTGGTAGATTCGACACGGGATAGGATACTCATTGACTTTTTTCCGTTCTTGTGTCTCTATATTGCCTTTTGTCACCGGCATTACGCGATACACATCAGCCGTGTCCGTATACCACCCTGAAAAAATCGGATTATCAGATAACATACATGCCTCCCATACCAACCATACGAGCCAGTGTCACCAACTGTTGACCGTACTGGGTTGAATTCCATGCACCCCACTTTTCGATTCCTGATGTAATGGAGCTGTTATCATAGCTCACAGACGTATTGCCCATGACTGCCGTGCGGATCACGCCTGTGGGATTTGCCCGGACAGCCGCCTGCGCGGCGTTAACAGAAGAATCTGCATATGTTTTCAGATACATTGCAGAAAAATGAGCCACATACAGCCCAGCAGCATACCTCCATAAGCTACCCCAGCGCGAAGGGATCACGCTGTCGTTTGCCTGAAAAAGGAACATATCCAACATGGAAATCGGGACCAGACTCTCCCGTATTCCTTTGTCGTCCTCTTTTAAGTTCCGGGAAAACTGAGGGAAATCTTCCGCAAACATCTCTGCAGTGTATGTCCCTCTTTCTCCCTCATATGGCACATTGGCCGCAGCCTCTTTTTCCCTTTCAAAGCACATACCAGACCGCATGCCGCTTACCTCCTATTTCGCTGCTTTGGTTTTCTTTTTGGCTGTTTCGGAATCAATCTTATCTGTTACTATAGTGGGGGATTTATTGTCCCCCTGAGCATCCGGGCGAATATCTGATTCCGCTTCTTTTCTGGATGCCAAAGCATCTGCTTCCTCAAGTGCTGCATCTTTCTTATTCTGAGGTGCAGCGATGGTTCCGTCTTCCATGGCTGCTTTGATAAGCCAATGAGAGGCAATACCTTCCGGAATCTCTCCCACAAAATCTTTTTTGATCTTATACGGTTCCTGTCCCTCCCTCGGAATCAGGAAATTTCTTTTTGCAATGATAAACATGTACTTCCTCCTTAGATTCCATCCACATAGAGCATAGTCTGATCATAAAATACTTCCACCTCAGACAGATTTCCGGCGTACGCAGTATCATAACAGAACTGCGCCGTGTTAGGGCCAGTCATGGCCCGTGTCAGCGGCACAAGTTCGTCCATGGCCAGATATCTTTCCTTATTGCAGTAAACTGCCATTCTGTCCTTTCCAGATACTCCGGCGCCTTTACACCAGATCGTTGCTCCGATGAACAGATCAGCGCCGTTCTGCCTAGCCACATTGTTCTCCAAAAGGAATGTGAGAATAGTCTTTTCCGCCAGGCTGCTGACCCTGGTCGTTGCCAGGTAGTTATACTGCTCATACGGCATAATAATGTGATTCGGAATAGCATCCCTGTCATATTCCGACGCCGCCCATGCAGCCAGAATTGCAGTGTTGATATCATCCAGGATCTGATCTGGAGTCTTCCTCTTAAATGCTGTCGTCTTAGAGCTGGTTTCTCCAACTTCCGCCGCGCTGGTTACCATAACATCCGGATTATTTAACAGTCCATATGTGCCATACCTTGAAAAACCTGTATATGTGTTTTCGTCCATGTGTTTATCATAGGTCATACGAAGACCGTCACGAAGCAGGCTGTCCAGATTTCTTCCTGTCATATTGCCGCGCTGCATGTCGATCCACATCACGCGGGTGCCGGCTGCGATCATGTGAGTCTTATAAAGGCCCTTTCCAAAATCCGCTTGAACCATCGGAATGCCATTAGCCCCGCCGGAGTGATAAAGATTATCTCCAGAGCCGCCGCTTACTCCATACCCCACCTGCATGGCAGATACGAATTCAGCCCATCCGCCGCCAACGCGGATCGGAATATCCCTGGAATATGTAAAGCTGGTTAACGGAGTCCGCACCAGCATATCACGTTTTTCCAGTTCAGACTGTAAAAATGCCTGCCCGGATGCAATCCCTGCATCATTCATGGCAAATGCCTGTGCGTTTCCTCTTTTTGCGGCCTGCCCTCCTACTGTTCCTAAATCAAAAGTTCCAACATTTTTAAAAGCCATCATTTACCTCCTTAAGCATGGCTGCGTGTTAAGATGCACAGCTCCGCAATACCATTGGCATCTGCAGAACCTTTCCATTTCGCGTTGGTTAATGTCACACTATTGGTGGAATCCGCAGATGCCTCAAATCCTCCAATCACGGCATCGGGATGAGATTCACTTTTTTTCGTACGTACGTAAACAGTTCCGTCAGCTGTAGGTGTACCATTCTGACAAATCACATTAACGCATCCGCGTTTCATGACCGGTACAGCCTCACCGGGCTGATAACTGCCTGCATCCTGGTTAAAATAATCTGTCGCTGATTTTACCTCTTTTATAGCTATCCCGATAAAATCAGCCGCAGTTCCGGATTCCCCGAATGGTACCACTGCTCCGTTTGTGCCATACAAAACAGCGGAGCCAAACTCCAGTTTTTCAGTGCCTCCCAGCGGATGAGTCTCCACGATCATATCCGGCTGTCTAGAATAACTCCCGGCATATCCATGCGGCATGGTCCTTCCAATTGTCAGTCCTTTCATTCCTTGTTCTCCTTTCTGTGCGGGTTCATATTGTCGTACGCCTTCTGGATCGCATCAAGATTTGCCTCTGGCTTTCTATCTGCTACTCTCTGTGCGTTCTTCTGAACGGTCTGAATGAGCTTTGTAATGTCACTATCCTCACCAGCTGTCACGCAGGCAATCAGGGCATCTGCCACGGCTTTTCTCTCCTTTTCATCCTTAATAGCCGCCACAGACGGGCGGACACTCTTTAAAATTGCCGCAGCGACCGCACTGTACATTCCAGACACCGTTTCAGCCGCATCGCCGGCCGGAATGACCTGAGCCTTTTTCTCCTCAGTCTTCTCCCCAGCATCCTTTTCCAGCCTTTTAATTGCCGCATCCATGGGTTCTTCTTCCTCTTCCGGATCCTTCTCTCCCTCTTTTCCGGCTTCAGCATCCAGGGCGGCCAGAAGGGCGTCAAGCTTCTTATCCAGCGCTTCTAAAAACGCAGCATCCTTCATCGGTTTTCCACCAGGATTTACCGCCAGCGATTTTCCTTCTCCCTCGTTTCCTTCCCCGGCTCCGTCCCCATCGCCCTCCTCCAGAGCGTCAGCAGCATCCATAGCCATCTGTTCAATCTCTTCCGGGCTTTTATCCTTCGCAGCCTGCCCAAAGAGCTTCAGAAACAAACTGTTCTTTTTCATTTTCTTCCTTTCCGGCCGCTTCCCGGCCTGTTCTTTTTTTATTGTATCTGAATCTAAAATTGCGGCACGTTTCCCGGCTCTTCCCCGGGTCACGACCGCAATATGATTCCCTCTGATATTTTTTTGGCTGTAAGTGCCGTCTCCATTATCAATATATTCACACTCATAGCCACAACTGATCTCCCGTTTTCCGTTCTGTACAGCCTGAATCAGGCTCCTATCATGGATATGCAGATCAGCAATGACATATCCGTCCCACTCCTCAGCTCCCCTCCGGATGTTCTGTGCATGACCTCTTTCATACAAAGTAGCTGTTTCTGAAGAGACCAGTTCCGGCGGATGGCCATCTGTCACCGGTTTTCCCTCAAAGCTCGCAAGGGCCGCATCGGAAAAGACTTCCTCTGGAGATCGGTGCACCTTTACAATGCCCATACCCGGAAATCCCAGCTCACAGGACAGATATTCCATATCCCCGGTCCTGGCAACGGGAACATTCCGGCAAATTAAAAAGCCCTCGCCAGTTTCAATCTGGTTAGGGCTTATGGTGTAGCCGTAATAGGCGAGCATTCATATTCTCCCTTCTACATTTTTATGTATAAAAATACCAACAGTCTAATTACTGCTGGTATGCAATACTTTTTCAATATCATCAACTGTTTTATCGTATAGAGTTTTCCAGTCTTTTGGTGAGCTTCCAACATCTATGATGAGATGAATGCCGTCTGATGACACATCCATCACATCACCTTCTCTTCCATCCTTCAGCAAAACCCGATCAAATTCTTTCACTTTTCGCATCATTTCACCTCTGTTATATAAACCGATACCATTTTAATTTCTCCGGGAACAGTATCATCACTCCATGCTACCAGAACATTTGCAGGTCTTCCTTTTTTGCCATACAGAACTATCTCCTGTTCATACCGTTTCCCATGCCCAGCACTTCCTTTATCAACCACTGGGTATAACGGAGCACGCAAAAGAATTTCCTTTTTCAGCTCTTTCCAATTGTTTTCGTCATATCCCAAACGGCTTCTAAATGCCCTTCCTTTCGCCAAACCATCTGGGAAATCACCGCCAAATAGATAGTGCGTAAACTTCCTGTCAGCGGCTGTGGCCTTTTCTGCATTGGGCAGCCTAAGCTCCGGATGATGGAGGAGCTTACTCCTCCTGCGATGATCCAGTTCCATAAAACTAAAAGGCTCAGGATTATTATACTTCATTTCCCGGAACTTTGCAAAATCTTTCGGAACCTCATTCCCTAATGTATTCCGGAACTCCTTATGCTGTCGCTTATCCCGGAGAAGCTGATTCCGCGCCTTTACCTTATCTTGATATGCCCGAATCTGCTTTTTTGTTCTGGGATCCTGCGTAATAGGGTTCTTTTCCGGATTTGAAAAGTCCTTGTCCCTCTGGATTTGTTTTTCTGATTTTCCGATAATCGTATATTTGACAAGACCATGTAAACAGTTTGGATGAATGTTCAGGTATGTGTTGCTCAAATCTTCCGGTCCTCCAGGATCTACCTTTCCAAACGCCAAAGACAGCGCAGGATATTCTGGATTCGTACCACTTTTGCTGTATACCCGACCCTCAAGAGGCGCACATACTGGACACGTACTGCCGATTTTTACGATCTGCCAAAGGTCATAATCATCCGCCGTTAGAATTGCTGCCACCTCCGCCTGCCTTGCAGTTGTCCGGACTGCCATATTCCCGTATTCCTGCAATGTCCATGTACGGCCAGCTTTGTCTACGAATGCCGGAATTCCCCGGTTTTGCAGCTCTCTCGCCACAGCCGCACTCCCCTTCTGCCAGGAAGACCCCGCTGCTTGCTGTCTGAGTACCTGTTTTAAAACCTCTTCCCGGAACGGATCCGCTTCCAGCCTCGCGATTGTAAAATATCGTTCCATGGTTCTCTTTGCTCCTGCGGCCGCTTCTGTAAGCTCTCCTAACAGGTTGTCAGACAATTGCTGTATAACGGCTGTCTGAGCCGCTGTAAGCGTTCTGGCATTCCGATATCCGGCAGCGTCTTTATCGGAATGATAAAAGATCGTTTCGATCATTTGGGGGATATACTCCCAGGACTCATCTACCATATTCTGCAACGTTTTCTGGACACGCTCCAGAGCTGCCACCTCGGCGTAATCCACATAGCCCTGATCTCTCTTTCTCATGATCTCACGGATCAGGTCCTGCTCTGTCTGCAGAAACAATGCACGCATGTATCTGGTTACATCTCTGGATATCAGTGGCCGTATCTTTTTTACCATTCATGTCACCCTTCCTCTGGTTTCGTCTCTCCTGGAATCGTAAAGCCTGCCAAAGGATCCCGCATCTCACGGTTCTTTGAATATGTCCTTCCCCTTCCCGCCTCAATGCTCTCATCCGGAATCTTACCAAACATACCTGTCTCTTCCGCCATCGCCTGCAGTTCCTGCATGGCCGTAGCAGCATCCATCAAATCATTCTGATATACTGCAAGAATCGCATTTGTCTTTCGTTCTGCAATCTCTGCAATCTCCCTGGCATCTGGGGTCCTCATCGGCGGAAAATCAATTTCCATATCATCCGGAATCTTTCCCCAGGCTGACAAAGCCATAACCGGAAGAAGCCGCTCAATAATCCGGCGAAGTGTTGTTTCCCGCAGGCCATCGATGTAATCATAATAATTCTGCATGTCTGATTCCCCGGTGGAATTAAGTCCCGCCGGCGACCGTCCGAACAACTTTGTTACCGGTGTCCTCGCAGCTCCCGCAACATCCATCATAACCCGGTCATACACATCCGGCAATCCGGTAAAGGTATATTGCGTGTTATGGATCGCATCCCCTTTATTGATAATACGGGTTCCGAAATTGCTTTCTAAAATTGCCTGGGCCTGCATGGTATTCCAGAACCGGCGCTGAATTTCAGTGTTAGCGGTTCCCAATAGCTGGTCCAAACCGTCTGCCTCCATATAGTTCACATTTGCCCGGAAGGTAAGCGCTGCAATATTGCCAGAAACATTATCCCGCTTGACAATCTCATTATAAATCGCCTCGATTTCCGATTCTCCCCAATAGGTTTCCGTCACCTGTTCCTGCCAGGGAAGTTCACGCCCCAGAAAGCGAAGAATCCTGCTGTGATGAACCCTGAGCATCATCTGTCCACTGGTTTCATCCCTTACTGTATAATACGCCGGAAGGCCAAAATCCGGATCTTCTGGATCCGTCACAAGCTCCCCCTCCGGATAAACGCCAGACCAGCGGTCTAGGATCTGCAGCCCCAGAAAACTTCCCGGCATGACCGCATCCAGATCAAGTGGTTCGCTCATATCATTCTGTCCCTTGATCAGTATGGCACCGACAGCACCGCCATATAGGCGTCCCCAGCACATGCCGTCCAAAACCTTCTTTCGAATCTGTGTTTTCCTTTCTAACTTTGCCATCTGGTCCATATACTCCGGCGCAAGTCCAGACTTGATTTCATACCACTTTCGGATCATGTCATTAGGGATCGTAGCCACAATGTTCTGTACAATCCAGTTATCCCGGTACAAGCTGGTGAGCAACTGATAATTCTGCGTCA
The DNA here is from genome assembly GCA_910586315.1 of uncultured Lachnospiraceae bacterium. Lineage (GTDB taxonomy): Bacteria > Bacillota > Clostridia > Lachnospirales > Lachnospiraceae > CANRXD01. Next base: position 32,732 of record CAJUIP010000029.1, read on the forward strand.
TGCGGGTCATCGGATATTCGGTAGCCTGTAAAAGGTCCATGGTTCCAAAGCCGATCCTCGCCGCAGGATTAGAAAAAGCGTCCATCGTACTGACAGACGCTAAAGAATTTGTATTCTGTTTTGTATCCGCCCTTGTACGGCGAGATAGTTTTCGTTTAGACATTTATATCCCCGTCCTCCAACTTGGTAATGTTGTCTTCACATAATATCTTAATGCATCCGGACCGTGATCTAACTGCTTCACCGGCTTTTCCTCTCCATGTTCTGCCGCTTTGTCATCCCACACATAAGACTGCATTTCGGACCGCAGTCCCCTGCATGCTTTGTTGATCTGGATCTTTTTGCGCTCTAGCAAAGAAGACACGATACGGATTCCATCCATCACTTCATTATCCGCCAGTTTGACAATGAACCCACGGTTTCTGAGCTCTGCAATGAACGATGCAGCAGATGGATCCACAATGATCATACACTGGTCTTCCGGCTTGTTCCCCATAAACTCAACCATATCATCTGCATACTGGGAATCTGTTTTATTCGGATTTCCTGTTTTTCTTGCCTCCTCAGATCTGCTGTCCCAACGATACTCCCTGTCTACCCATACAGTATCACCATCATCCCAGATGTCTAAGAATACACAGGGATTCGTCGTTCCGTAGTCCACAGCGATTGTCCTGACACCGATGCTCTTAAGACCTGCCGGCCGTTCTTCGTCGGTATAATAATTTTCATCTGTACACATGGTATAAATAAGCCCCTCAGCAACCGCCCACAGGCCCTTAATATAACGGAGGAAGAACACACCGGCATACATGCTTCGATACCTGGCCTTGATCTTCTCTGACAGGCTCAGATTATCTTCCATCATGAAATGCAGATAAAGCAGCTTCTTATCTTTCCTCTTATCAATCCAGTTTACTTTAAACCAGTGCATCGGACCTGCGGGATTACAGTTAAACCAGAATTTAGAACCATCCACAGAACATCGGCCAGTGGCCTGGTTGACAAACGATTCCGGCATCAAAGCAACTTCATCAAAAAAAGCTCCTGCAGCCGTGATACCCTGTACCAGCTCCTGGGAACCTTCATCCTTGCCGCCAAAGATGTAAAAGTAATTTGTTTTTCCACCTTTGGTAATCTCCAACATGTTTGGAGTTTCCCCAGATATGTGATGGATGCAGCGATATGCCCGCCTCCGAAGCATCGTCTTAAGATTGGTGAGCACATTACGCTGGAATGAGCTGATTGTCTTTCCAGCCATGATAAAATTCTGTCTGTCAAATGTCTCCATGGCCCAGAAAACAAATCCCAAGGACATAGAAACTGTTTTCCCCGAGCGAATCGCGCCATCTGCGATAATACCGTCATAATCCCAGACCGGGCTGTTTGGCATCCACCAGTTCATAACTTTACGCTGCTTCTTCGAAAATGGCTTAAAATTAAATACCGGTTTCTTTTTCTTCATCCGCTATCTCCTCGATCTCCCAATCCTCTGGAGCACTTCCTTTCAGGGCATCAAGGAATCCATCGTCCTGTTCGTCCTCATCATCCTGTTCACCGTGCTTCCGCACATCCAGATCCAGTCGTTTCAGCTCAATCTCCAACCTGGCATCGTCCACACCGTACCGATGCAGGGAATCAATAGCCGCCTGCTTTCTGGTTTGTACTCTGGTTAAGGCATCCTCAATGCGCTGGATTTGGCCGAGTACGCCTTCATCTTCCGTCAGGACTGTATCTTTCCCTTTTTCAACCCCTGATTTGAATTTCACTGTGGTCATACCCGATGGACGCCTTACGCCGTCTTCCTCAATCGGTTTAGCCTCTGCTTGTTTCAGATCCTCGATCCGTCTTAGCATTCTATGCTCCCGGACAGTCAGCAAACGGATTTCCTGCAAGAGGAGCTGCTCTTTATCCGCCGGCACAGCCTCAGCTAACCGTTTCTCCTCCGGTTCCAGGCAATCAAAAAGGAGAGTCTCAAATTCTCCCGTGGTAACTGCATTTTTATTTCCTTTAGGAGCAGCGCCACCCTTATTCCCAACAGCATTCTGATTGCCGGCTGGGGCGCCCCTGGTTGCAACTTTTTTCTTTTTCAGTCGCAACTTTTTTTCCTGCTGGTTGCAACCATCTTTCTGTTTCCAGTATCGGCTGGCCCACGACTTCACAGCCGACAGGCTCACTCCATACTTTTCGGCAATGTCTTTGTATTTCATGCCTTGCCGATAATCAGCAAAGGCCTGCTCTCTTGGTTCTAAGCTTTCACTCAAGCATCACCACCTCATTTGAGTTTGATTTTTAGCAAAGTGCGGGTGCAGGATTTGAAACCGGGACCCCCGGGACACAATCCCGGTTAGCTGTCGGCTGCTGCATACCGCAATAATGGGTAAAAGAAAAGGAACTGCCGCAGTGGACAGTCCCCTATCAAACGTTTTCATTTACTTTTGTTTCTCGATAAAATCCTTCATCATTTTTGACAGCTGTGCAGCCTGGCTCACTCCCGCTCTGTCACAAGCCTCCGCAAACTGGTCTACTACTTCACGCTTTAGCTTATACGATTTCGACATTAACCCGGCCTTTTCCTCATACTTTTTCGTCGCAATTGTTTGTGGTTTGGGGTTTCCTACTGGCATCTTTTGTCCCTCCACATCTCAAGCAAGCCGATTCCTAATTTAACGACTGCCAACACGATAAAGAACGTGCCCAAAAATTTCAATGCATTTGCCATATTGATTTTATACAGATGAGTATGCTATAATATTAGTTAAGAGAAGGGCTTACGCCCCTCTCTGCTACTCAAGTAGCTTTGAAATAATCAGTAGGATAACTCCTACTACTAAGTCCGTTAGCACTCCGACCAGCCAAGTCTTAAGTTTGCTATCGGACTTTTTCTTTCGGCTTTTGCCTCTCATCTGTATCTCACCTCCTTATGATTGTATTATATCATAAGGTGCACCATATGTCAAGCTCTTTTACTTTTATCTGGGTAAAGAAAAGAGATGGCGCGGAGCCATCTCTTTTTTATTCTTCAACTACGAATCCATACGACGCCACCAATTTACTATCATCCATATTATTAATATCTCCTGCGTCTTCCTCTGTTACTGGTTCTTCGTATTTATATACAACTAACTCATAATTTCCCGCTCCTGGCAAATATGCATCCTTGAAAAAAATGTTTGATATCTTCTGTGACGAACCATCATATCTGCTTTTTCCTAGTGCACTTTTTAAACTATCTGCTTTCTCATAATCAATTCTTCCCAACGATACCGCTTTATCGTCATCATTATCCCCTATCTTTATCAAAAATAATAAAAGAGTAAAATGTTTAGATAAATAATTTATTGTATTAATTAGAACAAATACAGTAAAGGATAATTTATTATCAAATATTCTTATTTTATCAAATATAGATGTTATATTGCTTGTAGAAGTTACTTCTCCCTCACATAACAAAATATTTATGTTAAATCTACTTTCCATTTGTATCCACTCTCCAGTCTTTATTAGTAATTTTATTTTTCATATTAGTACGATGTGGGGTATATGCGTCTTTACCTGTCATAGTTCCCATCTTTTTTGCTGTCTCTTCAGCTGTCTTTCCCGGTAAATCGTCAATCTTGCTCTGCAAATCACTCAAGCTAGCATTTAACTGATTAATATTACTTTCAATCCCTTCATTGATACCAGCTATTGACACTACTGTTTTATCTAATTCTTTCGCTGTCATTTCAATTTGCTCTTTAATATGTTCCGTCTTCCCCTCTCCTGTGATACTTAAAATTATTGCTAAAACAGACAATATTATTGAAGTTATTGTGCCTGCAAATGATACCCATTCTGGAAATTTGGGATGACTTGCCGTTTTAGTAGCTATCATCCATACAATAATTGCTATTGCAATACAAGATATGTAGCGCATATGTAATTTTATTCTCTCATTTTCTAACTTTAAATTATATTCGTCGAATGTTTTAGGCACTTCTTTGCATTCACTACATTTCTTAAATCCAAACATAATAGTTTCCCTCCAATTTTATGTAAATTATCCTATCACAAAATCCGACAAAAGAAAAGCACCTATCTATCGACAGGCGCTTATTAGGGGGAGAAAATATTGTAACAAACGGCAGCTCCAGGAGTCGAACCTGGCCTCAGGGCGTCACCCTGGCCATCTGCCATGAATGGTGTGCTCCGATACTGCCCGGGCGAGCCCGGGTGTTATGAGGGGAAAAACCGCTGGCCGAATGCCTTTGGATTCCATTTTATTATAAACCGAAAATACCGAAATGAACGAAAAATCGTTATTTAATTTTCATTTGCTTCAGATAAGCATCCCTGATGCAGATTCTTGGATAATCTGCTGCGTGATTGCCAGTGCATTTGATCTTCTCCGCAATCTTCTGCCAGCTCATACCATCTATGTAGAACATCCGAAACACGCAACGCGTCTGACCATCCTCAATAGCATTAATCCACATTTCAACTGCCTCTATACTATCCTTCCTGGCCTGCAATGCCGCTTTCCGTCTTCGATACTGATCACCATCAAAACCCACAACACTCTGCGGACGCGGAAACCCGGTTCGGTAATCTAAAATCGTACTGTTTCCCATTCCCTTGTCTGTCATCCAGAATTCATCTAATTCATATTCCAGAAGGGGAATTTCCATCTTATACTTTCGATAATTATTAAGCAGTCTTCTCGTTATCTTAATCCGTCCCATTGGTCTCCCCTCCTCACTATTTCGCCCGCGGCTTGTATGTCCGTTCTCCTTCCAAATACTCTTCCTCTTTCCTCTGGCGTCCCAGGAGCTGACGCATCTTGTTTAAGATTTTCCGATTCTCTGGATCCTCAAAGAACTTAACTACCTGTTCATCTCTCTTCATAAGATCCTTCATTCTGCGCCGCTGCTTTCTGCTAGTCTGTAGTTTTGTGGCAACGCGGTTCCTCTCAGCCCTGTCGCCGGCAAACTCCATCTCATGAAGCAGATCCTGCAGGCGCTTGTCTTCCTCTTCCATACCATCACACGCCCATCGATACTCCTGGGTACAGGCGTCCACGAAATTCAGAAAGCCGGAAATATTTTCGGAAGGATTTTTCTGTTTCTCTATGAGAGCCAGCTCCTGTTCTCCGATCATGCTAATTCCTCCTCATACATTTTTCCTTAACTGCCCATACTATCTATGGAGGTGATCTCATGCAGCATAATTCAACGAATACCGACCGATATGGTGATGGTGATATCCCGGAAATCGATGTTGAGCCATACCGTGACGGAAGCCATGTCGTTACGCCGGCAGAACCAGCTTCTAAGTCGGCTCGCGAATGCCATAATGGCCCTGACAGGGAATAGAGGCTTTATGCCTCTACTTCCTCCGGACAGCACAAAATCTTACTTCTCCATTCCTGTCGCTTTTAACATCGCCTCCATTTCTTTCAGCTCACACATATTCAGAACGCCAATCCACACAGCATTCCAGCTGCATCCATCGCAGTCTTTCCACTCACAATCTGCAAGTTCTGCCATCCTGACACACTCCGTATAGTCCCTCCTCATCTCATCTGACACATAAACTTTAAGCTCCAGGTGCGGAGCCGGAAACAGTCTTATCTTCTTCAGGCCTCATCCGGCCTTCCGAATCGCCAGAAGCTTCCCCATACTGTCTTTCTCCATTTGGCTCCGGCACCCACAAAGCTGGAGGTCTGTTGAGGGCAGTTTCCCCCAGCTGCCCTTCCTCTTTGCTGGGAGCGGGGCCCTCAATCTCCTCTTTCACCATAGGCACTTCTATCGCAGGTTCCTGACGAAAGAAAAGAACATCGCTTAACATGTTTTGTAACGTATCGGGTTCCATGTTCTCCCATCCAGTTCCTGGGCCAATCGGAACCATTGTCTTGATTTCCATTCCCCTGGAAGCCAGCTCAAATGCTGTCTTCATATCGATCTGCTTTATAAACATAATTCCCTCCTGATCTTTCTCCTGATTTCTCCCAAACACCTTGATACATAAGACTGGCTGCATCCAAGCCTCTCTGCATAATCACTCTGCGTCCTTCCCGGATTCCGGATAAGCTCCCTGAACAGTTTCTGCTCCATTCCGAAGAGTGTCCTGTCCATGTTTTCAACCGCCTCCCTACAGTTCAGCGCCCCTCCCGCTCTCTTACTCTCTCTTCCAGTTCCTCCAGGAAAGCCTTCATCATCCCTCTTGCCAGCGGAAACGAATATCTCTCACACAAAATTCGGACCTCCCCATATAACGTATCCCATTCCGGGGAATGCCGGTCCAGCCGCCGCTGTCTCCATTTCAGCCAAAAGCCATTATAAATATCCTTGCAGGCCCTTGCCGCCTCATCATCTGTCATAAGCTCTCCACCTTTACATAAATCCCTGGAATCTCCGCCCAGAACTTTTCCACGATCTCTGACGCCACCAGCGCATCGTCCTTCCAGAATCCACAGGCCGTCATACAGTCCTTTAACAGTTTTTGGAGATTATCCGTATCCGGTTTCGTAATCCGATATTCCCCATTCAAATGATCTCCCCTGGGAAAGCACCACTTCACAACCAGCCTGACTCCGCATTCATACCGTTTTCTGGGTTTGTATTTCGTCAGATACCCAATGAGTTTCTGTTTCGCTGCCTTGACTTCCGGCGGATCATAAAATACCGGTTTGCCTTTGATAATCGTCACCTTGTGTTCCTGCTTCGTACAGGTCGGAGGAACCATCGACATAAAAAATTCCGTCACCATCTCACTTCACCACCTTAACGTATGAAATTTTTCATCTTCCTGTCTTCCGGCCTTGTCCTCGGGGAGGGGGAAGGGAACGGGCGGGCTGTGCTTTAAGCCCGTCCATTCCTACCCCCGGGACCACGCGAATGCGGGGGAAAATTTTATATTTTAATATACAGTCTTCCCCGCCACCGGGAAAGACTGAAATTTATGTCTTCCCCGCACTCCGCCCCATTGACGGGGAAGTCTTAAAAATATGTCTTTCCCTCCATCCGGCTGATAACGGGAAAGTCTTATTTTTCTGTCTTTCCCGCAAAAGAAAGGTGGCGGGGATGTCTGAATTTTTAGCCTTTCCCGCAAGACCCCTCTGACGGGGAAGCCTTAATCTTCTGTCTTTCCCGCATCCGATTTTTTGCAGATAGTACCGTCTTCCACCACATATCCTCCATGTTCCTTCACCCGATCCCGAACCGATCTCTCAGAAATTCCGAGGAAATTTGCCACATCTTTGACAGCCGGTTTGTCTCCAAAATTGCTTCCCTCCACAGCTTCCTCCAGCGCCTTTTTCCGGTCCTCTTTCCGTTCTCCTGCCTTCTTCTGATTCTTCGCCGCCCCTTTCTTCCACGGCGCCTGTTCCTTTTCCGGTTCAATATCCCCGAGCACGCCGCTTTCATCTACCCGGTGGATCGGATACTGAAACCATAAATTTACCGGTGAAAACTTCGGAAACTCCCGGAGTGTCCCTTCAATCCTCCAGGCGCTCTTCTTCCTGGCCGCTTCCCTGGCCTCCTCCACAAGCCTCTGTACGGCCTGAAACTGCCGCTGATCCAGCTTATTTTCACAGTAACTTAACATCTGGTGGCTGCTTAACAGATCATCCTGGGAAAGGTCATCCTCCCACTTAAAATGGCTGTCCAGATATATCTTACAGGCCGCACAGACAGCCTTATTCTCTTCCTGCTTTAATACATCCTCGGAGAGCTCCAGCTCAATCAGATCAAGAAGCGCATCCGGGTCCCTGGCGAATACGCCCGAACCAGAAGCCCGGTCCATAGACTTTTTTGAGCCCTGGGCGCCCTTACTGTGATGATGGCAATAGATCACAGCCACTCCCAAATCCGTGCACACCCGGTCAAACTGGTTACAGAAATTGGCCATCTGGTCTGCGCTGTTTTCATCCCCAGTAATGACTTTATAGATTGGATCGATCACCACCGCAATATAATTCTTTTTGGCGGCCCTCCGGATCAGCATAGGAGCCAGCTTGTCCATTGGCTTGGACTTTCCTCTTAAGTTCCAGATATCAATATTCTCCAGGTTATCCGGCATCCACCCCAAGGCCGCATATACGTCCCTGAACCGATGCAGACAGCTTGCCGAATCCAGTTCCAGATTTACATACAGGATTTTCCCCTTCGTACACGGCCAGGAAAGCCATTTCCGCCCCTCTGCAATGGCGATGCATAATTCAATCTGCAGAAAAGACTTCCCGGCTTTGGATGGACCAGCAAGGAGCATCTTGTGGCCCTGCCTTAAAACTCCGTTAATCAAACTGGGAGCCAGCTCCGGCATATGCTCCCAGGCTTCCAGAAGATTTTCCGGATCCGGCAGATCATCGTTTACAGACTCTACCCACTCTTTCCATTCATTCCAGTTCGCCTTCCCTATATTTGTATCAAGCAGAAACTGTTTTTTATTCCCCCGAATTGCTCCAGGCATCCGGGAGAGCCTGGACGGGTTCCGGTTCTGCTGATCGAGTTCCAATCCGTTCTTTTTGCATATTTTATACAGATAGTCCACACGCTTCCTGTATTCGTTGTAATCGGCCGCATCTACCCTAACAATGGCGTGCAGGCTCTTCTTTCCGGAATAAACCAGACAGGCCACCGGAAGTTCCAGCTCGCGGATAAGGGCATGCTGCTTTTCAAGATCCATTCCATCGGATTCCACCAGGGCATACCGGTAATCGGTTACATTGATATCTCTGGGGCCGTCCCCATCTAAAGGATTGAATCGGATCCAGGCTCCTGCTTCCGGATCATAATCTCCAAGAACGCTCCCGATGTCACCGCCAGATTTAGACAATGCTTCAATAAGCTGACCCGCCGTCCGGTCATAAGAGCCCTTATCAGCAGGCAGCCACTTCTCATCCTTTTTCCAGCTTTTCACCACATAGCCGACATTTTCCCCTGCTTCGAACAAGGTTTCCAGGTACCGGATCAGCTCCCCGGCCGGATCCCATCTGGACGGCTCCTGGATCTCCTGACCTTCCACCCAGTTTTTATCTATCACGACTCCTTCCGCAGAAAGCGTGTCCTCCCAATCCAGCTCATGCCCCGGATCATAAGGCGGTGTCCACCCCTGTTCTCTGGCATACTGGACGATAGTCCCTCCGGTAACCGGTTCATGCGCCGCTCCATGGAAACTTCGCCACTTTTTCATACACTCGCCCGGATGATACCGGCCTGGATCCCGTCTGCTCCATTCGTCCCATATATCCGCGGAATATCCTTCCTGCTCCAGGGCCATTCCAACGTTTAGCCATTCCTGATAAGTAAGCTCTGCCGGCTCCAGATATCTCAATACCTCCAAAAGGTCATAGCCTCGCTCCACTGTCTCTCATCTCCTTACTCCGGCCGATATTCCTGTGGATTTACCCCACGCGGCGCTCCCCGCCAGCCGGCAGCCGCAATCCGGTCAATCATATTTGTCGCCGCATCAAAGCTCCAAGTCCCCACATGCTGGAATCCGTACATCTCCAGCCTTCGGATCTGTTTCGGTGTCGCCAGCCCTTCTGCCTGCCGTTTTCGAAGACGTTCCAAAAGAAGGCTTGCCTTCCCCGCATTTTCAATCTCATCCGGAAGGATTCCTCGCTGCTCCAGCTCTTTCTTCTGTTTTTGAGAAGGCGGCGCCATCTCCCAGCCAAAAGCCGGGCGGTATCCGGACAAGTCCTCTGCCTGAATGCTCATCTCAAACTGAAGCGGATCCACCAGCTGCTTCTTTCTCTTTTTCATCTCCAGAAGCTTCTTAGCCAGGGCCTCTTCCCTCTGTGCGACCACTTCCTCGGAGGCCTTCTTCTCCGCTTCTTCCAGATCGACCGCAGCACCGGCAGCCTCTTTTAGGTCCTCCGTCATCTGTTTCGCCACCTCATCATTTTCGCAAATCAGAGAGGCCGGATGACAAAGTTCATGGCGCTCTGTATGCCACAAAAAATCCAATAATAACAGGTGATTCTTTCCCGGAAACAGCCTGGTCCCACGTCCTACCATCTGGCAGTAAAGGCTCCGCACCTTTGTCGGCCGTAACACCACGATGCAGTCCACAGACGGGCAGTCCCACCCTTCGGTCAGCAGCATAGAATTACAGAGGACGTCATACCGCCCGGCTTCAAACTCAGAAAGAATCTGCGCCCGGTCTGCGCTCTCCCCGTTCACCTCTGCGGCGCGAAACCCGCCTTCATTTAAAATGTCACAGAATTTCTGGCTTGTCTTAACAAGCGGCAGAAACACAACTGTCTTTCTTCTGCGGCAATACTGTTCCATCTCCTTTGCGATCTGATGCAGGTATGGATCCAGGGCTGTCCCGATTTCTCCCGCCTTAAAATCGCCGGCCTGTATCCCTACCCCAGACAGATCCAGTTTCAGCGGGATTGTGAGTGCCTGAATCGGAGATAAATACCCTTCCCGGATCGCCTTTGGCAGCGTGTACTCATAGGCAAGACTTTCAAAATATTCGCCCAGGTTCCGCATGTCCCCGCGATCCGGCGTTGCAGTCACTCCCAGCACCTTGGCATTGGGAAAATGCTTCAGGATCCTCTGGTATCCGTCAGACAGGCTGTGATGGGCTTCGTCAATGATAATGGTGCCAAAATAATCCTCTGGAAAGCGCTCCAGGCGTTTCTCTCTCTGCAAAGACTGAACAGAGCCGACCGTGACCCGGTACCAGCTCTCCAGACAGGACTCTTCCGCTTTTTCCTTTGCACACCGAAGGCCCGTTGTTTTCGTGATTTTATCTGCTGCCTGCTCCAAAAGTTCTCCCCTGTGGGCCAGGATCAGGACTCGTTTTCCTCTCCGTACACAGTCCTCCGTTACCTTTGCAAAGACTATGGTTTTTCCACACCCGGTTGGAAGTACTAAAAGCGTCCGGTTCACCTGTTCCCATTCTTCAAAAACTGCCTTTCTCGCCTCCTCCTGATATGGCCGCAATATAGTGGCTACCATCGCTTAAAAGCTCCCCGGCGTGAATTTCGGCGGCTCATAGGGGTAAAGCTTTTCAATCTGATTATACTGCTTCGTTGGATCCTTGATACCCGGCTTCAGGCCAACTTTAGCCCTAGCCTTTTTTCCGGGGAGCGCGCTCCAGTTCATACGCAGGGCTTCTCCTTTCTTTTTCAATCCTACCCCACAAAACAGTTCCGAAAGTTTCCACTCCAGGGAAGAATGAAGAGTATAATTCTCCCTCACAGTAATTTCCCGTTCAGGGGTATGGATCGTAAAATACACAATAGCCATGTTGCAGGGAGGAAGCTTCCCTTCTCCCTTTGACCTGCCCCGTTCCCATTTTTCAATCGTGACATCATAGTCTCCCGGCGGAACCGGCTTAAAATTCTGCCCGTCATCCTGGATGGTATCTTCCCATCCCAGTTCCCATCCCAGTTCTTTTTCCGTTACCTGATCTGGCATCCCTGTTTCCTCCTACTTCTTTAAAATGGTATCGCTTCTTTTTCCCGAATCTGTTCTACCTCGGCAAACACCTCTGGCCATGCCCCTACCAGGACCCCATCTGTAAAGCCTGGGTTTACGTCCTCATATTGGTAAAGCGGTGTCCCGATCGGAACATATCCTTTCGATTCACTGGCACGCTCAATCTCCCATTCCAGCACATGATTTTCAAGCATCAAATCACGAAGCTTTTTTGGTACCCGCGGATCCACATCAAATGCTGTTTTGATTTCTGCTTCTGCGGCATCCGTCCCAGATAAATCCATAGTCTGCTGGATCCCTTCTCCTGTTGCCTGTCCAAGCGGTTCTTCCTGTATTGGCGAATTTATTGGCGAATTCACCACAAGTCCAGCCTTGTCTGCCGCAAGATCAGAGGGAGCTTGGGCCGGCTGCACTGCCGGCGGAACCGTTCCTGCTCCGCTTTCTATGATCTGCCGAATGGAGTCATAGGAAAACGGAACCTCATCCGGAAGTCCATATCGGTTCTTTGCATCCCAGCAGGGGTGGTGGGATGTATACATTACCCGGGCGCCTCCCTGGGCTTTCCGCTTATTTCCCTTATCGTCCACTGCCACAGACCAGGTCTTATAGTTGGCAAATAAGACCATATCTGCCCATTCCTTTAATAGCGGAGCAGTTTGGGAAGACGTCTTCTTTCCCAGCTTTAATTCCCACCGGTCATAAGCTCCCAGCTCATCCGGCTGTTCAAACTTCTTAAGGTGTGCATGGGCCGTTACCACCACATGGATTCCGGCCTCCACCACCTCTTCCAGGCTGTTTAAGAATCGTCCAAACTCCTCCCTCGCGTAGACATAGCCTGTGCCATACCCAAAATCCTCAATTCCCTTTTTTCCATACCTGGCGCACAAATCAGCCACGCACATCTGCTCCGCCCAGTCTGCCGTATCGATGACAAGAGTCTTGCAAACAGATGCGTTCATTTTTACATAACGGATCTGCTCCAAAAGCATTGTCCAGCTGCTTGGCTTTTCAAATCGGGATACATCCATGTCTTTCGTGCTCCCTTCCGTATCAATAAACACTGGCTCTGGAAACTGAGCAGCACAAGTACTTTTACCGATCCCTTCCGGCCCGTAAATCACAACTTTCTTCGCACATGGGATTTTTCCTTTGATAATTCTCATTTAAAATACACCCGCCTTCCAGTTCGTTCTCCTCGTATTATAAAGTAGTAGTGTTTATAGTCCCTCTCCAAGGACTGTATGC
>CAJUIP010000030.1:0-7047 GCA_910586315.1 uncultured Lachnospiraceae bacterium
TGGCTATGCTGTGGAAACGGTAAAAGGATGGCTTGGGATTGAATCATAATGCGAGAGTGTGTGCTGATATCCCTGAACAATATTTAACAGCGGCACAGGCGGCTATTTCCAATTGATGCCGTAGGAATTTGGGTATTAACAGGCAGAAGTATTGAAGAATGGCTTAAAATCAATAGAAAGCTATGCTTTCTATTGAGATTATTGGGCGTAGAGGGGTTCATCGGAGTGGCTGGTGGACCTCTCTTTTTTGCGTTTTTGATGCCGCTGATAGTATAAGGGTTTCCGTGAAAGTTTAGAGTTTCGCCTGTTTGTAGAAAAACGCTGTTGAATATGGGGGATATAAAAGAATGTTTTGCGACTATTGAAAAGAATGGTCAAGAGACAAAAATATAACAATCAATAATTCTATGTAAACAACCGTGTTACAAGGTGGTATGCCTCCCTACACTTGCAAAAGAGGGGAGGTGGTGCAGATGAAAATGTTTACATTTGAGGATATGATCCTGTTTGCAACATTTTTAATCACACTGCTTGCCTACATAGATAGGAACAACAAGCGAAAATAAAAAATAAGCCTACCTTGTAATCTTGGCAGATGCGAGTAGGCTTATAGTCTATAGCGGAGGTCAACCACTTTGTGGGCGGTTGCTTTCCTTATGCCTATACTATAACACACTTTGTAGTATAGTTCAAGAATTTTATTATTTCTGTTTGAGATGGCAAATTAGCATATTAAAGGCAACAGATTTCATCATTTTCTTTCGTGCAGTATTAAAGGAAACATCCATAACTTGTAAACGTTTTGATGATGCTAAAAGTGTTCTTAACAGTTTATATTACTATGCAATCGAAAAAGGTATTGTAGAATATAATCCTCTAAAAGAAATTAACCCTCATGGCGAGTTTATTCTTATGAAAGACGGCCGACAATTAACCACAGTAAACTATCATGCGACCTTTGACATTGCATCAGTCAACCTACGAAAGTCGATTGTTCCGCGCCTTTGGCGCTTCCACAATCGTCGCCATGCATGAAAGTGTTTACTATAAGCCTCTGGCGGATGTGCAGAAAACGGGAATGGAAGACAACTGGTTTTGCCATTAAATTTGGAAGGTCTGGTTCCTGACGATGATTCTGTCCGACTGCTGAGCCACGAACTGGAGGAATTCGATTACAGCTTGCTGGAGGAGGCTGATGGGCTGTCAAAGGAGACAGTATTCCTTGACGGGACAAAGCTGGAAGCCTGTGCCAACAAGTATACCTTTGTATGGAAAGCAACTGGATTTTTTCATAATATAGAGTAGGGGTGCCGTTCGATCATCTAATTTGATGATTTTGCGACACCCCCTTTCCACGCCCCAGGGCATCCCGCCCTCCGCCATTTGGACTGTCCGTGACGGCAAAGACTTCCATTAAGCGGTTCCTGTGCCGCATGGGGTGGAATCCGCCGCCAGCACCGCTGCTCTTAGAGCACGGTATACCTGATATTGCTATATCCAGCACTGGGAGACCTGGATAAGAGCCGCATTAAGCCGGAGCGGCGAAAAAAGCTCTTGCCATGGAGAGCACCGCCTCATTTCCAATTTTGGCAATTTCCTCCTCGGTTTGGAGCATTCCATCATCCAGCCATTTCTTAATGACTCCAATGAGCCCGCTGGTGACAAACGCTAGGAAGTAGTCGGAATTCACCGTGGTGCCCATGGGAAACAGGCGTCCGAGCAGGGCACCTCCATTCTTATGGACCAGGGTTTTAAACTTATTATTAAAATCGTGGGACGCATCATTTTCAAACAGGTTCCTGCAAATCTCCTCATTTTCTACAATATAATGAATGACCGGAACCAGAATCGGCATGGTGCTGTTTCCGGGCTGTGTCCTCAGGTACGTATCGATCATTTCCTGGAAATCATCCAGTACATCATTTTCCATACTCAAGAGCAGTTCATACGTATCAGAATAATGAAGATAAAAGGTCCCGCGGTTTAAATCGGCGAGCTCCGTGATATCTTTGATGGTGATGTCCTTGAATGCTTTCTGTGACATCAGTTCCACCAGGCTTTCTTTTAACATTTTCTGTGTCCGGCGGATCCGCCGGTCTCCTTTGGGATTCTTCAAATTTGTCACCTTCCATAAAAAAAAATTATGCGATAATCAACACTTAACTTAAAAATGTCTATTATTAAACAAAATATCAATAAATTAATGATTGCATCCTGCATCCAGGTATATTATAATACATTCCAGCGAGAAAATCAACACCATGTCCACTAACCAAATAATTTTTAATAATCAAAAAGTTACAATTCACGGGGCGGGGAAAATTGGATAAAAACAGGCGTCAAGCCTGCTTGTAAGACTGATTTTATCTAATTTTCCACATCGGGTGAACGCCCGATGCTTCTTGTCCGCGGAAGGCGGGCAAGAAGATGCCCCCTCCTATGAATCGTAACATCAAAAAATGACGAGGAATGATAATTATGTTGGAAAAGCTGGCACATTTTATTGTACATAAGGGGAGGCATATTGAGCGTTTTTTTGTCGCTGCAGTCATTGTCTGTGCAGTCTGCTACCCCTTTGTGGGCGTCAATTACGATTTAAGCAAATATCTTCCTGATTTTGCTCCTACCAAACAGGCGCTTGATGTGATGGAAGAGGAATTTGGTTATCCTGGCATGGCCAGGATCATGATAAAAGATGTGACGCTTCCGGAAGCCCGTACCATCCGCCAGAAAATTGCCGATGTGGATGGAGTGGATCTGATTGTGGGTCCGGATATGGCTACCAATGTTTATGCCATGGACTCTTTTACGGAAAATGCGCTGTCTGATAAGTTTTATAAGGATGGAAATGCCGTATATCAGATTATTTTTGAGGATGGCGATGCCGACGAGAGGACCCACGAGGCCATCCGCCAGATTTATGACATTGTGGGAAAGGACAGGGGATGCTTTTCAGGAAGCGCCGTTTCCAGTAAGGAACGCCAGGAATCCATTTCCAGGGAGATTGCAATGGCCATTGGGATGGCTGTCGTCATTATCTGGCTGATTTTGACCCTCACAACCACCTCATGGTTTGAACCGTTTTTGTTTATTCTGGTCATGGCAGTTGCCATTATCCTCAACATGGGCTCGAACCTGATGTTCGGAAGGATTTCTTTCTTTACTTTTTCCACGGCAGCCATATTGCAGCTTGCAGTTTCCATGGACTATTCTATTTTCCTTCTGCACACCTATACAGGTATCAAAAATCAGGGATTAGATTCCGAGACCGCCATGGAAAAAGCCATTGTAGAGGCCTGCGGTTCCATTTTGGCCAGCGGCGCCACCACCATCGTGGGATTTCTGGTGATTGCCCTGATGAAATTTACAATCGGAAAAGACGTGGGCTTTGTTTTGACTAAGGGAATCTTATGCAGTCTGGCAACCGTGCTGTTTTTAATGCCCACATTGATTTTGCAGTTTGACAAGAAAATTGAAAAAACAGCCCACAGGCCTTTTGTTCCGTCCTTTGACGGCCTGGGCCGCGTCATGTACAAAATCCGGATCCCCGTGCTGATTGTGGCTGTGCTCTGTGCCGTTCCGTGCTATTTCGGTCAGGCCATGAATTACTTTTATTATGGAGACGACGCTCTGGGCTCCGGTCCAGGCACCAGAGTATACGAGGATTCCAGAGAGATCGAAAGTATATTCGGAAAGGCCAACGTAGTCATTGCCATGGTTCCCAACGGCAGCACGGTGAGGGAGAGGGAGTTGACGGAGGCGCTGGAGGATCAGGATTTCATTGAGTATGCGTTGTCTATGTCCGGTACCATGCCCCAGGGAATTCCGGAGAGCTTTCTTCCGAAAAACATTGTGGAACAGCTGCGGACAGACAAGTATGCCAGAATCCTGATTTCCATGAAAACGCGGGAGGAAAGCGAATATTCCTTCCAGTGCAGCAACGTTTTGACGCAGATCGTAAAGGAGTATTATCCGGAAGATTCTTATGTGATCGGTATGACGCCCACTACCATTGATATCCGCGATATCCTGACGGATGATTACAACCGGGTATCCATCATTTCCCTGCTTGGCGTTGCCATTGTGGTTATGATCACGTTTAACTCGGTGCTGGTGCCGATTCTGGTGATCATTCCCATCGAAGTAGCTATTTACTTAAATATGACGCTTCCCTATATTATGGGTGACAGCGTGGTTTACATAGGATACATCATTGTAAGCTGCTTACAGCTTGGCGCTACCATTGATTATTCCATCCTTATGTCCAATAACTATATGGAAATGAGAGAGACCATGGAAAGCCGGCAGGCCGCAGTCGCCGCCATATCAAAGAGCGCTCTGTCCATTATCACATCGGGAGGGATTCTCACGGTAGTGGGATATCTGCTTTACTTTACTTCCAGCATCCAGGCTATTTCCCAGGTGGGCCGCCTGGTAGGCCGCGGGGCCCTGCTGTCCATGCTTTTGGTTCTATCGCTGCTTCCGGCGCTTTTGGCGGCCTTTGATAAGCCAATAAGAAAACAGCAGGAGAAAGCAAGAATCCGGGCGGAGAAACGAAAGCAGAGAACTGGCAGCGTAAAGGAAAGATTATCCCAGATAAAAAGCAAAAAACCAGTATCACAAAAAGAGGTGGCTCATGATGGAGATTAGAAAGAAGACAAAACAGGCGGTCAGTGCTTGTCTGGCCGTTTCTATGACGATTATGGCGGGCATCCAGTCCTTTGGCGAGGCGAAAGGCCCCGTCTGCGATGAGGCGCTTTATGTAACCATGGACCCCTATGGGACCATCAGGGAAAGCAGTATAGTCAAAAGCTATGACTTAAATGGAGCTGGAACCATTGTGGATTATGGTACATACAGCGAGATTAACAATATGACGGACTACGCAGTTCCGACAGTAGAGAATGAAAAGCTGACCTTCACCCTGGACGATGCGCCTGCAAACGACAGATTTTACTTTGAGGGAAAAATGGATCCTGAGGAAGTGGGAAAGAACCTGCCATGGAACATAACGGTCAGCTATAAGCTCAACGGGGTGGAAAAGAAAATGGAGGAGCTGGCTCATGAAAAAGGGCTGGTGGAAATTTTCATTGATGCCGTTCCCAATGAAAATACAAGTGATTATTACAGAAACAACATGACTCTGGAAATCACCTCTATTGTGGACATGGATAAAAATTTAAGCGTGGAAGCGCCGGGAGCCCAGCTCCAGTCGGTGGGAAATATGAAGGCCGTACTCTTCATGATCCTGCCGGGGGAGGAACAGCATTATGAGATCCGCATCGGAAGTGATGATTTTGAATTCTCCGGCCTGGCCTTCCTGATGGTTCCGGTGACCTTAAGCCAGCTTGACCGTCTGGAGGATCTGCGGGATGCGAGAGACACGGTAAAGGATTCCGCCGACGCCATCGGCGACAGTCTGGATGTGATTTTGGACAGCATGGAAGGGCTCCAGGACGGTCTGGGGAAAACCGTGGACGGCTTAAAGAAGCTGGACGAATCCAGAAAAATAATTTCCAGCGCCAAGGACGGAATCTATGTGGATACGGACAATGCACTGGCAGTTTTGAAGGAGCTTTCCGACCGGGGCGTACCCTTTACTTCCTATGTGAAGGATACTCAGAACGCTCTTTCCGATATGAATGCAGAGTTAAACAAACTGAATGATTCTGTACAGGATCTGGATACGCACCTGGAAAATCTGGGGTATGGATTGAAGCACGCAAGTTCCGACCTGGATGATGTGGCTGATCTGTTAAACGATACCCGTCATGACATCGGTTCCTATGAAAGCAAGCTGGCCGATTTGAGGCGGGATTTGGAGGAGCTGAAAGCCCAGAAGGAAGCAGTCAATGAGAAACTTTTGGAACTCAAGAAGATTTTAGAGAAGCTTAAGGCCCTGGAACAGACCATCAAGGACCATGATGACGTACTGGGAATCACCGACGCCCAGAAAGAAAAGCTCATGGAGCTCATTGGCGGCCTCATTGACGAGCTGCCTGATGAGGCAAAGCCAGCGGCGGGGCAGCTCATAGCAAGCTACTCCAACGCAGTGGAAAAGGCCCTGGGAGATGCCATGTCCGATCACGCAGGCACGGCACAGGCAGGATTGTCCCAGCTCATTAAAATCCTGGAGGTGCTGGTGGGAACCCTGGAGAAGCCGTCAAAGCTGGATGGTATGATTACCTCTGTTACCCAGTCCATTTCCACTCTGGAACATATTATTTACCGTGTTCATAAGGAAGGGGATTCTCTGGAAAATGTCCTGGACGACACGGCGGAGCTTGCAGACACCTTAAAACGCACCTCCTACACAGGACAGGACCTTTTAAAGGATGTGGACCGCCTGACGGAAATTATGAACACCTACCATGAAACCGCGGAAAATTCTCTGGAGGATGCGGGACTTTTCATTGACAGTGCCGTCCGCGGAGCCAACACCATGTACGTTCTGATGTCTGATGTGGAAAGCAATCTGAAAGCGGCCGGAGCTCCTCTTGACAAGGGCGCCAAAATGACCATGGACGGTTTAAGCAGTGCACTGTCCCAGGCCATAGACGGGCTTTCCAAAACTGGAGTCATCCGGGATGCCAAGGGCACAGTGGAAGATCTGGTGGATGAAAAGTGGGAGGAGTATACGGGAGAGGACATGACCATTTTAAATGCCGATGTCAATGCAAAAAAGGTGTCCTTTACTTCGGATGAGAATCCGGAGCCCCAGAGCATCCAGATCATTTTGAGAACCGAAGGAACAGAGGAGACCGAGGAGGAAGCGGAAGTTCCCGTAGACGAGGAATTTCACGCGCAGGGGAATTTTCTGGAGCGGCTCTGGAGCATTCTGGAGCGTATTGTGGATACGATCAAAGGATTATTTAAATAGAAAAACGTTCAGGCAGGTCAGTGCAGGGAATGCACAGACCTGTCTGAATTGTTACAGGGATAGAAACTTCATAAAAATGTAAAAGAATCTTTCTGGAAAGATGCGGTCTCCTTTTGTATAATATCGAAAGATATTATACAAGCGCCGATTCGCGTCCGTCCGAAGGG
>CAJUIP010000030.1:7147-42167 GCA_910586315.1 uncultured Lachnospiraceae bacterium
CGGACAAATACCAAAGCGAATCGAGTGCATCTTGCGGAGCATAGCGTGTCGGAGACATGCTATAATATCGAAAGATATTATACAAGCGCCGATTCGCGTCCGTCCGAAGGGCGGACAAATACCAAAGCGAATCGAGTGCATCTTGCGGAGCATAGCGTGTCGGAGATATGCTATAGTGAACGCAGCAGGATTTATCGAAAAAGGGGAGGAGTCTATGAACAAAATCGAAATCGTTCAGAGGCCGTACGCCCGGATGTGTACGGGTATTTTGCTGGGAACCATGCTGGTTCTTTCCGGATGCCAGCTGCAGAATGCGGGGGCAGCGGGGGATTCTTCTTTGGAGAGCACGCGTACTCCGCTGAGAGTGGAGCCCTATGTACCGGCACAGACGGAGGAAACGAAAAAAGCGGCAAAACAGGAGGGAGCCTTTGAAAGCTCCGGGGAAGAGCCGGAGCTGAGTTCTTTAAATATTAAGCTGACTAGGGAATATCTGGGGGAATGGGACCAGAACAAACCGATTCTCCGGGCGGAAGGCAGTATGCTCCAGGTTCTGGACGCCGGCTATGAGCCTTTAAAAGAAGCCCTGAACCAGTTCAATGAAACGAACTGGCAGGAAATCCAGACTACGTACACAGAAAATCTGGAATTTGCAAAAGAAGCCTCAGCCGCGGGTTTTCCTGCGGAATATTACATTTCCAGAGAGATTGAGATGGAAAGAGCCGATGACAGGGTAGTCAGCTTCTGGAACGATGAAAGCAGCTACATGGGCGGTGCCCACGGTGGATATTACAAGAGCGGCAAAAACTTTGATGCCCGGACAGGAGCGGCCTTAAAGCTTTCTGATGTGGTGACGGATGCAAATGCCGTTTATCAATTTGTAAAGAATGATCTGGAGGAGTCCTATACTCAGGAAGAACTGTTTGAAGATTATGAAAAAACGCTGGAGGAAATGTTTGCGCCTCCTGCAGAGGCCGGGGAAGGAAATGTTAATGCTCTCGAGTGGGTTTTGGGACAGGAAGGCCTTATCTTTACTTTTAATCCTTATGTGCTGGGCCCCTGGTCCGGAGGAAGCCAGGTCATAACCATTCCTTTTAAAGGAAACGAAGGGCTGTTTCAGGAAGAATATCTGGCTTTTGGCCCCAGGACCGCAAAAAGAATCGCACAGAGGGAAAACGTGTATCTGGATATGGACGGAGACGGAGAGGAGGAGCCCCTGTCCTTTACCGTGGAATCCGATGAGGAAACCTTTACCAGCAAGCTTTCCGTGTCCCGGGCTGAAAAAGAAAGGGAGGAGTTTACCTGCGAAGGGGTGTTTGCGGATGCTTACGTGATGGATTCCCCCTCCGGAGGGCATTACCTGTATGTGGAATTTTCAGTGGAGAATGACATAAGAACTTTGGAGGTCTTCGACCTTTCCATGAAAGATGGCGGGGAGTTGAAGCATGTGGGGACTTCTTATGATTCCATCTGCGGTCATTTTCTGGCGGACGCTTCCGAATTTTCCTTGAGCAGCCGTCTGGATATTCTGGGAACTTATATGGCATACAGGACATACCATGTGGGCGAAAACGGAATGCCGGAATCGAACGAGACTACTTACACCATTTTCTATGACGGTGAGAGGGATTCCTATAAGATGAAAACCACCAGGGAAATTCCTGTGACCACAGGGGAAGAGGAAACTGCACTGGAGGCCGGAA
The DNA here is from genome assembly GCA_910586315.1 of uncultured Lachnospiraceae bacterium. Classification (GTDB taxonomy): domain Bacteria; phylum Bacillota; class Clostridia; order Lachnospirales; family Lachnospiraceae; genus CANRXD01. Next base: position 8,848 of record CAJUIP010000030.1, read on the forward strand.
CGGAGCTGTGGCCTCTTAGAACTGACGGGGAAACATGGCTGGAGGCAGAGGAAGCTGACGGCCGCGTTGTAAGAATTCATGTGGAGCATGGAGAATCCCGGTACAGCTATACCATAGACGGAGTCAGTGAGCATGACTGCTTCGAAAGTCTCCGGTATGCGGGCTGAGCCCAAATGATTTTGGTTGACATTGATGCGGCGACCCTTTACAATATTCTATGAAAGTCCCGGACGGCAGACGTGAATGAGTCTGGCCCGGATTGCGAATATGGAAGGTGTCTGCGTTAGCAGGCGTGTTAGTTCAGGAAATGTAACAAGGAGGGAATACCGATGAAATTTTTTATTGATACTGCAAATGTGGAAGAAATCCGGAAAGCCAATGATATGGGAGTGATCTGCGGCGTTACCACAAACCCGTCCCTGATCGCCAAAGAGGGAAAGGATTATGTGGAGACGTTAAAGGAGATCGCATCCATCGTGGACGGACCCATCAGCGGCGAGGTAAAGGCCACAACCACAGACGCAGAGGGGATGATTGCCGAGGGACGTGAGATTGCAAAGCTCCATCCCAATATGGTAGTAAAGATTCCCATGACCACGGAGGGCTTAAAGGCTACAAAGGTTATGGCATCCGAGGGAATCCGGGTCAATATGACTCTTATTTTTACTGCCAATCAGGCACTTCTGGCAGCAAGAGCCGGGGCGGCGTATGTCTCTCCGTTTTTAGGCCGCCTGGATGATATTTCCCAGCCGGGAATTGATCTGATTGATACGGTGGCCCAGATTTTCAATATCCATAATATCACTACAGAAATCATTGCCGCCAGCGTCCGCAACACCATCCATGTAACGGACTGTGCTCTGGCCGGAGCGGATATCGCAACCGTACCGTACAAGGTAATTGAACAGATGACGCACCATCCGTTAACAGACCAGGGAATAGAAAAGTTCCGCAAGGACTACGAAGCTGTATTTGGAAAATAGCGATATCGTCAGACAGGATATATAAGCCGGATAAGATGTCGGGGCAGCCCGGTTCTCATCCGGCTTTTATACATTTGGAGGGATATATGAAGCAGACACAGAATTTCACAGAAGGAAAGATTTTCATCCCCCTGCTCCGTTTTTCGCTGCCAGTGTTAATGGCGCTGTTTTTGCAGACCATGTACGGCGCCGTTGATCTGTTAATCGTGGGGCAGTTCGGGACCAGCACAGATGTTTCCGCCGTCGCCACCGGTTCCATGGTCATGCATACGGTCACTGTCGTGATAACGGGGCTGGCCATGGGGCTGACGGTTCTGGTGGGACGAAAAATCGGTGAGGGGCGGAAAGAAGAGGCAGGTAAAATTATCGGAAGCGGCATCTGGCTGTTCGGAGTTTTGGCGTTAGCCGTATCCGTCCTTATGGCGGTTTTCGCGCCCTTCCTGGCGCAGGTCATGCATGCGCCTCCGGAGGCCTTCCGTAAGACGGTTTCCTACATAACCATCTGCTCTGCCGGAGCCGTTTTTATTGTTGCTTATAATCTGGTGGGAAGTATTTTCCGCGGCATCGGTGATTCCTCCATGCCTTTGGTAACGGTCGCCATTGCCTGTGTGTTAAATATCATCAGTGATCTGGCTTTGGTGGCAGGGCTCCATATGGGGACGGCCGGCGCAGCTGCCGCTACCGTGCTTGCCCAGGCGGTCAGCGTGGCGCTGTCTGTTATCATTATCCGCAGACGGACGCTGCCGTTTTCCTTTCATAAAAAGGACATCCGTCCCAGGAGCGCATATATCCGGCAGCTTCTTTTTCTGGGTACTCCTATCGCCTTACAGGATCTGCTGGTGAATATTTCTTTTCTTGCCATCACGGCAATTGTTAACAGCCTCGGCCTGACTGCGTCCGCGGGAGTAGGCGTCGCGGAAAAGCTCTGTGGCTTTGTGATGCTGGTGCCTTCCTCCTATATGCAGGCCATGTCCGCCTTTGTCGCACAGAATATAGGGGCAGGGAAGGCAAAGCGGGCGAGAAAGGCCCTTCTTTGCGGGATTGCTTCTTCTCTGGCGGCCGGCATCCTGATGGGATATCTCACCTTTTTTCACGGAGATCTGCTGGCGGGACTGTTTGCCAAGGATGCGGCCGTTATCGCCGCCGCTTATGAATACCTGAAGGCGTATGCCATCGACTGTCTTCTGACCTCCTTTTTGTTTTGCTTTATCGGATATTTTAACGGAACCGGAAATACCGTGTTTGTTATGGCGCAGGGCATTATCGGCGCTTTTGGCGTAAGGCTGCCTGTAAGCTTTTTTGTCAGCCATCAGGCCGGAGCAGGCCTTTTTCATATCGGGCTGGCAACGCCGGCTTCTTCTCTGGTACAAATTATCCTGTGCGGCGTGTATTTCACGCTGCAGTTTGCAGGGAAGGGAAAAGGTGATTCTTATTGCAAATATTAATAAAATGGTTATAATGAAGAATAAAAAGGAAAAGGATAAAACAGGATAAAACAGCAAAAATGGATAAATACGAGGTTTTAAAGAAATATTTTGGATATGATACATTCAGAAATGCCCAGGAAACGTTAATTGATCAAATATTAGAGGGGAAAGATACCTTAGGAATTATGCCGACCGGGGCTGGAAAATCTTTGTGTTATCAGATACCGGCTTTATTAATGAACGGGATTACCCTGGTAATCTCTCCGCTGATTTCTTTGATGAAAGATCAGGTGGGGAGCTTGAATCAAGCTGGAATACACGCCGCATTTTTAAACAGTTCTTTGACCGCCAACCAATATTATAAAGCTCTTGGCTTTGCGAAGCAGGGACGCTATCCGATTATTTATGTGGCGCCGGAGCGGTTAGTGACAGATGAATTTTTAGATTTCGCCCTGCACAGCAATATTGTGATGGTAGCAGTGGATGAGGCCCATTGTGTATCTCAGTGGGGGCAGGATTTCAGACCAAGCTATTTAAAGATCGTTGAGTTTATCAAGAGACTGCCAAAGCGTCCTGCTGTGAGTGCGTTTACGGCGACGGCGACGAAGGAAGTCAGAGACGATATCATAGATATCCTGGAGTTACAAGACCCTTTCGTGATTACTACCGGATTTGACAGAAATAATCTGTATTTTGGCGTTATGACCGTAAAAGACAGATATAACGCAATCAAAAATTATCTGGAAACACATAGAAGTGACAGCGGTATTATTTATTGTTTAACGCGGAAACAGGTGGAAGAGATATGTGAGCGGCTGATAAAAGACGGTTTTTCGGCGACGAGGTATCATGCGGGTTTGAGTGATGAAGAAAGGAGAAAAAATCAGGACGACTTTATTTATGACAGGATACCTGTAATGGTCAGTACGTCAGCATTTGGCATGGGGATCGATAAAAGCAACGTCAGGTTTGTGCTTCATTACGGTATGCCAAAGAATATAGAGTCTTATTATCAGGAAGCCGGCAGGGCAGGACGCGATGGAGAACCGGCGGAGTGTATTTTATATTACAGCAGCAGAGATGTCATTACAAATCAGTTATTCATCGAAAATAATCAGGATAACCTGGAACTGGATGAAGCCATGAGGGAAATCGTAAAAGAGCGTGATAAGGAACGCCTGAAGAAAATGACGTTCTATTGCTTTACGAATGAGTGCCTGAGGGATTACATATTAAAATATTTTGGAGAGTATGGCAGCAATTATTGCGGAAACTGTTCGAATTGTTTGACTCAGTTTGAACAGGTCGATGTGACAGAGACTGCCAGAGCGCTGATCGGCTGCACAGGAAGCAGCAGGCAGAGATATGGCACAACAGTAATTATTGATACGGTGCATGGAGCCAATACCGCTAAGATAAAGAATTACAGGATGAATGAAAATCCTTACTATGGTGTTTTGAGTAAAGTTCCCACGTACAAAATCAGACAGGTATTAAATTATTTACAGCTGGAAGGGTACATATTTGTTACCAACGATGAGTATGCCATTGTCAAGCTGACGGCGAAAACAAAAGAGATCATGGAAGGCAATAAGCAGATTATCATGAAGCTTGCAAAAGAGTCAGACAGGACGGCAAAGGAAGCGGAATCTAAGAGCAGGAAAAATAAGGCGGGTATCTCAGGGAAAGGGCAGCTCACAGAGAAAGAAGAAAGTTTATTTGAAAAGTTAAGAGCTCTTCGGACAGAGATAGCAAGGGAAGAGAAGGTTCCTCCTTACATTGTATTTTCAGATAAGACACTGACACATATGTGTATAGTAAAGCCAAAGAATAAGCAGGAGATGCTTAAGGTGTCAGGGGTGGGAGAATTTAAGTTTGAGAAATACGGGGAAAGATTTTTGAGCTGTATCGTGAATTCCTTTTAAAGCAGCTCAGAATGATAACGGAAATGAATATACATTTTCCGATGAGATACCGGTATGTATTTATTCGGATTTTTCGATTGATTTGAGGTCAGTACGGTAAATAGGAGAAATGAATCATGGAAAACGAAAGAAAAAAGCTGGCGGGAGAAATTATTGAACGGTTAAAGAAAGAATATCCGGATGCCGGATGCACGCTGGATTATAACGAAGCGTGGAAGCTTCTGGTCAGTGTGCGTCTGGCAGCGCAGTGCACGGATGCGAGAGTCAATGTGGTAGTGGAAAAGCTGTATAAAAAATTTCCGGATGTGAAGGCTCTGGCAAAGGCCGCCCCGGAAGAGATCGAGGAGATTGTAAAGCCCTGCGGTCTGGGACACAGCAAGGCCCGGGATATCAGCGCCTGCATGAAAATTTTATACGAGGATTACGACGGAAAAGTGCCGGATGACTTTAACGCCCTTTTAAAGCTGCCGGGAGTGGGAAGAAAAAGCGCTAATCTGATTATGGGAGATGTGTTCGGAAAACCGGCCATCGTAACGGACACACATTGTATCCGTCTGGTGAACCGGATGGGCCTGGTGGACGGGATTAAGGAGCCAAAAAAAGTGGAGATGGAGCTTTGGAAGTTAATTCCTCCGGAGGAGGGAAGCGATTTCTGCCATCGCCTGGTGTACCATGGGCGGGAAGTTTGTACAGCCAGAACAAAGCCCTTCTGCCAGAAGTGCTGCTTGAAGGATATCTGCAAAAAGCAGGGGGTATAGCCGGCAGTGCGATATAGGAAGGGAACCCGTTTTTTCAGGTTCCCTTCCTGTACGTCCTATTTTGTTTCGTTTTCGAATTTTTCCAGATACTTTTCCTGGATAAGCTTCACAAGCTCCGAGGCCTTTCCGCCTACGGGAACGCCGTCCATTTCATATGCAGGGGCGCAGAATTTCGTGGAGCTGGAAACGATGACCTCGTCGGCATCCATCAGTTCAGCCATGGTGAAAGGAGTTTCGTCCACCGGAATCTGGTTGTCCTTGCAGATTTGAATGATATGCATTCTGGTGATTCCCGGAAGAATATAGTGGTCTGTGGGGTGAGTCTTAAATACGCCGTTTTTTATGATGGAGACATTGCTGTGGGCACATTCTGTTACCACATCACCGCGGTGGAAGACACATTCGTCGCAGCCCATGGCCTCCGCCTTTTCCGCAGCCATTACGTTGGGAAGCAGGTTTAAGGTCTTGATATTGCAGTGAAGAAATCTGGTGTCTTCGGTGGAGGTGAGCTTTAACTTTTTGGAGGAATCTCCGTGTTTTCCGGGCTTCATGAAAATCCACAGATTGGCTTTTGTTCCGGCAGCCGGAAACTGATGCTGCCTTATCCCGGTTCCGCGGGTCATTTGCCAGTACACAAAGATTTCAGAATCGTCCATCTTTGCCAGCATGTCGTAAAGAATGGAAGCAAGCTCCTCTTTTGTATAGGGGATTTCTATTTTTAAAAGTCCGGCGCTGTTGAAAAAGCGGTCCAGGTGCTCTTTTAACGCAAAGATTTTACCGTTTTTTGCCAGCGTTGCCTCGTAAACGCCGTCACCGAAGTAGCAGACACGATCATTCATCGGAACGGTCATTTCTTCCAGAGGACCGAAATTCCCATTGTAGTAGCCTAATGTTTTCATAGTTTTACCCTCCCAAAATCTTGGTTTATGTATCATGTTATACGGCTATCATAGCACGGTTTCGCTTCCTTGTAAAGAAGCCGGCTCTAGAAAATCAGCCTAAAGTTTTATAGAAAATTAAGGCTTGAGACATTGCGGGACAGAGCCGTTTCTTGTATAATAAGAACAGAAGAACAACAGACAGAAAAGCAACAGACATGAAGAACAACAGACAGAAGTAACGAGGTGTACCAATGAACTTTAATATGAACCCCAACAACGGGCTGCTCCAGTCAGCAGTAAATGCGCCGGGAATCATCGAAATACCGGAGAGCTTCCTGAATGAGGCCCAGCAGTTCCAGCAGATTATGATGATGTATTCCTGCGCCATTCGGGAAGTGAAGACAAAGCTTGAGGTCCTTAACGATGATCTGGCCATACGAAACCAGAGGAATCCCATCCAGATGATTAAATCCAGGGTAAAAAGACCGCGGAGCATTCTGGAAAAGCTCCAGCGGCGGGGCCATCCCCTGACTGTGCGGTCCATATCGGAACATCTTTATGACGTGGCGGGAATCCGGGTGATTTGTTCCTTCATTGATGATATTTATGAGGTGGCGGAAATGCTGGCGCGGCAGGACGACGTGGAGGTCCTGATGGTGAAGGACTATATCCGCTGCCCGAAGGTAAATGGCTACCGAAGCTATCATATGATTATCGAAATTCCCGTGTTCTTCTCGGACCGTAAGGAGAAAATGCGTGTGGAGGTTCAGATCCGCACCATGGCGATGGATTTCTGGGCCAGCCTGGATCACCAGATGAAATATAAGAAAAATCTGGACGATTCCGGGGAGATTAGTGAGAATTTAAAGGACTGTGCGGAAATTATTGCCGCTACGGACCGGCAGATGCTGGAAATCCGGCGAAAAATTGAGGATCGTGAAATCGGCCCTTCCGCTTTTGCCTTTGACAGGCATTAAAATTTGCATCTGCCCAGCGGGGTTGTTCATTTTCCCAAATTTAATACAAAAAGCAGGACAGGGTTTCAGAAATCTGGAATCCTGTCTTTTCATAAAGCCGAATCGCAGGAAGGTTATCCCCGGATACCTGAAGACGGACGGGCATTCTTTTTTGAGCGGCCAGGAAGGAGAGGAGCTTGCGAAGAAGTGCAGTCCCGTGGCCCTGATTTCGGAAACGGCTCTGAATTTCAAAATTATAAAGATAATAATGGGACGGGTAAACGAGGATTCGGACGGAGCCGAAGGTATCTGCGAATAAAAGGAGAGGGAAACCGGATTCTTCGGTCTCTAAGACCGTAAGCCCGGAAACGGGGAAATCTTGGCTTTTTTCCAGGGAAAGGGTCATCATGTGTTCCTTTGAGCAGAATACGGCGCCGATGGCGTCTAAAGTATGTAAGGCATCGGAACTGTTCCCGTCGGTATAGAAAAAAAGTTCCGCTTCCGGAGGCAGAACAAAAAGGCTCTCCCCCAGCAAGCGTGAAAAGAGGCCCTGCCGGCGGAAAGACGGATGGGTAAAGGCAGAACATTCATAAGACAGTTCCCCTTCCCTGATGAACGAAAGAACCGCGCACAGCTTTTCCCCGATCCAGCCTAAAAGAAAAAGCTCCCCGTCTTCCATGGGGAAGGAAACAGTGAGAGGTTCTTTTTCTTTTACGTCTGCCAGAAGGGATTGAACGGCCTCTTTCTGGGAAGAATCTAAGCATGAGGTAATGATGATATCCATAGTCTGAGCTCCTTTCATTTAAGATTGCTGTACCTAAAGTATAGTACAGAAAACGGGTCGGTTTCAACCGATTTTTTGTGGCTTTTTTTCTATTGCCGCGAGAGGAATACGGTGCTAAAATTAGTAACAGTCCGGCATGGCTTATTCACGGCTGCCGTCCGGGGCTTTCACGGCAGGCGGACATGCCTGCTGATGCGGGCATCAACAAAAAGAGGAGATCAGTTTATGAAGTACCTGAAAGAAATTGCAATCATATTTGGGATTACCATGACGGGGGAGATTTTAAATACATTCATACCCCTTCCGATTCCTGCGGGAGTTTACGGACTTTTTATTCTTTTGGGGCTTTTATGCACCAAAGCTGTCCGCCTTTCTGATGTGGCGGCCACCGGAAACCTGCTTTTGGATCTGATGCCTTTGATGTTCATCCCTGCGGCTGTGGGACTGATCGAAAAATTTGAAGAGCTTAAGGCTATTTTAATACCCTTTCTTGTAATCACAGTGCTGTCCACCTTCCTTGTTATGACCATCACAGGAAAGGCTGCTGAGGCTGTGCTGAACGGAAAAGAGAAGGCGGGAAAAGAGAGGGAGGAAAAATAATATGTCTTTATATTCTGGAATGTTTATCAGCGTGTCCGCATACCTTATTGGAATATGGCTGAAGAAAAAACTGGGATGGGCAGTTTTAAATCCTCTGCTGACTGCCATTATCCTGGTAATTGCCTTTTTAAAAGCCACGGGGATTTCTTACAGCGATTATAATGAGGGCGCTTCCCATATCAGCTATTTTCTTACCCCGGCCACAGTCTGCCTTGCCATTCCGCTTTACAGGCAGCTTGAGCTTTTGAAGAAAAATTTTGCGGCTGTGATGATTGGAATCACTTCCGGTGTGGCGGGAAGCATGGTCAGCGTTTTCCTGATGTCACTGGTGTTTAAGCTGGAGCACGTACACTATGTATCCCTTCTCCCGAAATCCATCACCACGGCCATCGGTATGGGCGTTTCCGAAGAGGCGGGAGGGATTGTGACCATTACCATCGTAAGCATCATTATCACAGGGATCCTGGGGAACATGGCGGCTGAATTCTGGTTTAAAATCATCGGCGTGAAACATCCCATCGCCAGAGGGCTGGCTTTGGGAACGGCCGCTCATGCCATCGGTACGGCAAAAGCTCTGGAGCTTGGAGAAGTAGAAGGGGCCATGAGCAGCCTTTCCATAGCTGTGGCCGGGCTTATGACGGTGGTGGCAGTTCCTATGGTATCAGGGCTTATCTAGTGTACTGACACATTTACATTTCGCCAAATGACTTGCCTGAATTTCCATCTGCTGCGTTGTTGTCGGTCAACGATGCCACCGCATCGCCTCCCTCCTCCGCCTTGCAGACTGAAAATTCATTCTGCGTCATTTGACTGAAAGTAAATGTGTCAGCACACTAGTACCCAGAAAGGAGAATCTATGGGCGAAAGACTTAAAAATCGTTCGGAAATTGAAGAAAAATATAAATGGAAGTTAGAGGATCTGCTTCCTTCTAAAGAAGCCGCAGAGGCTCTGGCGGATGAAATCGAGGCGGAAATTCCGTCTTACGGACCGTTTAAAGGCCATCTGGGCCAGTCTGCAGAGGAGCTTCTTAAGTATCTTGTTTTTGACGAAGAGCTGGATCAAAAATTATCCCGGCTGCTCTGCTATTCCCAGCAGAAATATGATGAAGATACATCTTTGGGGGAGGCCCAGGCGTTAGTTTCAAGGGCCAGAACTTTAGCCTTAAAGGCCAGGGAAGCTTCTTCTTTTGCGGTACCGGAGATACTCTCCATTCCGGAAGAAAGAATGAATCAGTTTTTAGAGGAAAAAAGCCTTTCCGGTTACCGCCTGGTGCTTTTAAGACTTATGGCCAAACGGGAGCACATGCTTTCAGAGGCTGAGGAAGCTCTGCTGGCAGGAGCGGAGGAAATGGCTGAGACACCGTCATCTGTTTTTTCCTTATTTAATAACGCGGACATTAAATTTCCGCCAGTGGAGGATGAAAACGGGCTCTTGACAGAAGTGACTCATGGAAAATACGGGAGCCTTTTGGAAAACCGAAACCGCTCTGTCAGGGAGGCGGCGTTTCACAGCTATTACAGCGCGTACCGCCAGTTTGCCAATACGGTGGCGGCAGTCTTTGAGGGGAATTTAAAGCAGGCCAGCTTCTTTGCGAGAACGCGCAGATATTCCTCCACCAGAGATTTTTATCTTTCTGCCAATGAAATTCCGGAAACGGTCTATGATAATCTGATTGAAGCAGTGAATAAGCGTCTGCCGTCCCTGCACCGGTATATGGCCCTGAAAAAGAAACGGCTTTCCTTAGACCGTCTTCATATGTTTGACCTTTATGCGCCCATGACACCGGATTTCGACAAAAAATACACGTATGAGGAAGCGAAACGGCTGATTGCGGACGGACTGAAGCCCCTGGGAGAAGAATATGGAAATATTCTGAAGGACGGATTTTCAGGCCGCTGGATTGACGTTTATGAAAACAGGGGAAAGAGGAGCGGCGGCTATTCCATCCACACGTACGGGGTTCATCCCTATGTGCTCATGAGCTATGATGATTCCTTAAATTCCGTCCTTACTCTGGCCCATGAAATGGGACACTCTCTTCACTCCTGGTATTCAGCAAAAAACCAGCCTTATACTTATGCGGGATACCGGATTTTCGTGGCGGAGGTGGCCTCCACCTGTAATGAGGTGCTGCTTCTTAAAAACCTTATGGAACGGACGGAGGATGAAAGGGAGCGGGAATTTCTGATTGGGCAGCTTTTGGAGCGGTTCCGGAACACCTTATTCCGTCAGACTTTGTTTGCAGAATTTGAATGGGAAGTTCATAAAATGTGCTGGCAGGGGATTCCTTTAACAAAGGATGTGCTTTGCAGGCTGTATCATCAGCTCAATGAAACTTACTATGGACCGGATGTGGAGATCGATTCCGACATCGATTACGAGTGGGCGCGGATTCCGCATTTTTACAGGCCATTTTACGTGTATCAGTATGCCACCGGATTTGCGGCTGCCACGGCTATCGCCGGGCGGATTCTGGCGGGGGATAAGGCAGTCCTTGAGGGGTATTTTGAGTTCCTTAAGGGAGGGTGTTCGAAAACGCCGGTGGAGCTTTTGAAGCTATGCGGGCTGGATATGGAAAAACCGGATGTGGTCAATGAGGCAATGGATGTGTTTGAAGCGCTTTTGAATGATTTGGACAGTCGCTCAGAGATTATCTGAACGGTTACTGATTAGGAATGCTGCCGGCAGAAGGCAGCGTCAGGGGAGAGACGGACATGAGTATCTATGAGGCAATTTTTAACCGGCAATCCGTGAGAAAATTCCGGATGGAGCCGTTGGATGCGGAAATTTTAGTGCAGCTCAGGAAATTTATTGCGAATATTACGCCTTTGGACGGAGAGAGCAGGCTGGAGCTTGAAATCCACGAGCACTGGAACCGCAGGGAGAAGATCAGAGGACTGTGGTCCGTGGAGGCGCCCTACTATCTTCTCGTTTACTGTAAAGAGGAGCAGGGCGCCTGCCGCAATGCCGGATATGTGGCGGAACAGGCAGTCCTTTATTTAACTTCAAAGGAGGTCGGAAGCTGTTATCTGGGAGAAACCAAGGTGGGAGCGGCTCAGCGGGACGGTCTTAAAAGAATTTTGGTGATCGGTTTTGGAAAACCAGGAGAAAAGCTTTACCGGGACAGCGAGGGGGCCAGACGCCTCCCCCTTTCCAGCCTCTGTGTGTATAAGGATGAACCGGGAGAAAATCTGAAGAAGATTTTAAAAGGGGCCAGGCTTGCGCCGTCTTCTTTCAATTCCCAGCCGTGGAGATTTGTGGTTTATACAGACAGACTTTGCGTGTTTGCAAGAAAAGATATGCTTCCCCGGATGAAAACGCTTGCTGTCATGCGGGATTTCAACATGGGAATCATGCTTTCCCATATTATGCTGGGGGCGGAAGAATTCTGGATGAACATGGAAACCGTGGTTGAGGAGCAATTTTTAAAGAAAGCTTATAAGAACGGCGAGTACATTTGTACGATTGTTTTTCACAGTTAATAAAAGTCGCATTATTTCTTCCTACCGTGGGAAAATGTGGAATTTTTCCCGGGTTCCGGTTTTTGACTTGAAAGGCGCCCTGTCTTATGCTAGAATTTATTAGAATAAGGAGATATAAGTCAATGGAACTGCATTGAAGGAGGAAACTATGATTAGTCAGCTGGTACAGAAGATTCAGAAAACAAAGGCGCCTATCTGTGTTGGTCTTGACCCCATGTTAGGGTACATTCCGTCTCATATTGTTCAGAAATCTTTTAAGGAGTTTGGAGAAACATTAGAAGGTGCTGCCGATGCTGTCTGGCAGTTTAATAAAGAAATTGTTGATAGTACTTATGATTTAATTCCCTCAGTGAAACCTCAGATTGCTATGTATGAGCAGTTTGGCATTGAGGGACTTAAAATATATGCACGTACTGTGGAGTACTGTCAGCAGAAGGGCCTTCTTGTAATCGGCGATGTAAAGCGCGGCGACATCGGATCCACATCCTCTGCTTATGCGGTGGGACATATCGGAAAAATAAAAATAGGAAGCAACGTATGTTCCGGTTTCAATACGGATTTTATCACAATCAATCCTTATCTGGGGACGGACGGCGTGAAGCCGTTTGTGGATGTGTGCCGGGAAGAGGACAGAGGTTTGTTTGTACTGGTGAAGACCTCCAATCCGTCCAGTGGAGAATTTCAGGACAGGCTTGTTGATGGAAGACCGCTTTATGAGCTGGTGGCTGAGAAAGTGGTCGAGTGGGGCGCGGGCTGTATGGACGGTACATACAGCAATGTGGGAGCCGTTGTGGGCGCAACGTATCCGGAAATGAGTAAGGTTTTGAGAAAACTGATGCCCCATACGTATTTTCTTGTACCAGGCTACGGCGCACAGGGCGGCACGGCTAAGGACCTGGCTCACTGCTTTAACGAGGATGGTCTGGGCGCGGTGGTGAATTCCTCCCGCGGAATCATTGCCGCCTACAAGCAGGAAAAATACTCGAAGTTTGGTCCGGAGCATTTTGCAGAGGCGTCCAGACAGGCCGTACTTGACATGATTGCCGATATCAACAGCGTATTGTAAGGAGGAAACCATGGCACAGAAGAAAGAGAATGTAACGATCCACAGCCAGGAGAAGCTTGCCGAAGGAATTTACAGTATGTGGTTACATGCGCCAGAGATGGCAGAGGAAGCAAAGCCGGGCCAGTTCATCGCTGTTTACACCAATGACCGCTCGAAACTTCTGCCGAGACCGATCAGTATCTGTGAGACAGATAAGGAAAATGGCAGACTGCGGATTGTGTACAGGATCGCAGGCGCCGGAACCCTCGAATTTTCCGGATATGGAGCAGGAGATACGTTAAGTATCATGGGTCCCCTGGGAAACGGATTTACGCTGAAAAAGAAGAAGGCGTTTTTAATTGGAGGCGGCATCGGGATTCCTCCCATGCTGGAGCTGGCAAAGCATTTGGAATGTGAAAAGTATGCCGTCCTTGGATATCGGGATTCCGCCACGTTTCTGGCGGACGAAATTGGAAAATACGCCGAAGTGGTGATCGCCTCTGAGGATGGAAGCGTCGGAACAAAGGGAAATGTCATAGATGCCATCCGGGAAAAAGGGCTGAAGGCCGATGTGATTTATGCCTGCGGTCCCACCCCTATGTTAAAGGCCTTAAAGGCCTATGCGGCGGAGAACGGAATCGAATGCTGGATTTCCCTGGAAGAAAAAATGGCCTGCGGAATCGGTGCATGCCTTGGCTGCGTCTGCCATACAAAGGAAGTGGACGAGCACAGCAATGTGAGAAACAAGAGGATCTGTAAAGACGGTCCTGTATTTTTAGCGGATGATGTAGAGCTTTTATCTGCGGATGAGCAGAGGGAGCGGATTGCCGGAGGATGCATGTGCGGCACGGCAGACAGAGAAAGTAGCGCGGGGGTATCCCCGGATGCCGTGGAGAACACGGCGAACAGAAAAAATACCGCGGGGGTATCCCTGGATGCCTTGAAGAACACGGCGAATAGAAGAGAGGAGGATTAAGCATGAATACGAAGGTGAATATAGCCGGAGTGGAGCTTAAAAATCCGGTAATGACCTGTTCCGGTACGTTTGGGTCCGGAATGGAATACGGCGAGATGATTGATTTAAACAAGCTGGGTGCGGTTGTGACCAAGGGAATTGCCAATGTCCCGTGGCCGGGAAATCCCACCCCCCGTGTGACGGAAGTGTATGGCGGGATGTTAAATGCCATCGGACTTCAGGGCCCTGGTGTGGATGTGTTTATAAAACGGGATATTCCGTTTCTGAAACAGTATGACACGAAGATCATTGTAAATGTGTGCGGAAAGACGAAGGAAGATTATCTGGATGTGGTGGAACGTCTTGGGGAAACGGATGTGGACATGCTGGAAATCAATATTTCCTGCCCCAACGTAAAGGCGGGAGCGCTGGCCTTCGGTCAGGATCCCAAAGTGGCCGAGGATATTACGGCTTCGATAAAAAAAGCGGCAAAGCAGCCGGTGATTATGAAGCTGTCTCCAAACGTGACGGATATTTCTGAAATGGCAAAGGCTGTGGAGGCGGGAGGCGCCGACGCGGTGTCTCTCATCAACACCATCACAGGAATGAAAATTGATATTTATAAGCGGGCGTTTGCTCTGGCCAACAAAACAGGCGGGATGTCCGGTCCGGCGATTAAACCGGTGGCTGTCCGCATGGTATACCAGGCGGCGAACGCCGTAAAAATTCCGGTAATCGGAATGGGGGGCATCATGACGGCGGAGGATGCCATGGAGTTTATTCTGGCAGGCGCCACTGCAGTTGCCGTCGGTACGGCAAATTTTGTGAATCCGAACGCCACTGTTGAAATTGCGGCGGGAATCGAAGCGTACATGAGAAACTGTCATGTGGAAGATATAAACGAATTGATCGGCGCAGTAAAGTAATGGTCCGGTATCGTACAGGGATGGAACCGTCCGGTACGGGGTGGAAAGTAATTTTCAAACACGCTCTGACACTACACGCACATTTCGAAATTAGCCTGTGTGAAACTGTGACATTCGGCTGTAATTACTGCTAATTTCACGCAAATTCCTTTGCAAAAAGTGAGTATGATATTAAATGTACGCTGTAGTACTAACAGAAGACATACAGAAAGGAAATGATAGAGATGGAAAAATACAAGCAGGAATTTATTGAGTTCATGGTGGACTGCGGCGTTTTAAAATTCGGCGATTTTGTAACCAAGAGTGGAAGAAAGACTCCGTTTTTTGTAAATACAGGCTTTTACCGTACAGGCGCACAGTTGAGAAAGCTGGGAGAGTACTACGCAAAAGCCATCAATGATACCTTTGGTACAGACTTTGACGTGCTGTTTGGACCAGCCTATAAGGGAATCCCTCTGACAGTTGCCGCCAGCATGGCTTTAAGCGAGTATTTTGACGCTGACATCAAATACTGCTCCAACAGAAAAGAAGTAAAGGATCACGGGGATAAGGGGATTCTTTTGGGAAGCCCCATCGCAGACGGGGATAAGGTGGTTATTATCGAGGACGTGACCACAGCGGGAACTTCCATTGAGGAAACCCTTCCGATCATCAGGGCGCAGGCTGCCGTGGATGTTCTTGGTCTGGTGGTTTCTGTGGACCGCTGCGAACGCGGCCAGGGAGAAAAATCCGCCCTTACGGAAATTCAGGAAAAATACGGCTTCAGGACCACTGCCATCGTTACCATGAAGGAAGTCGTGGAGCATCTTTATAACAGAGAATATAAGGGAAACGTAATCATTGATGATGCATTAAAGGCAGCCATTGATGCATACTACGAACAGTATGGTGTAAAATAAGGAGAGCAGACCATGGAAAAAATATATAAGACCATGAGAAACACAGGCGCTGCCAGCATTGCTGTCGGTATTGTCATTGCTTCTGTGGGTTTGACCACAGGAATCATCGCGATCATAAGCGGTGCATTGCTTTTAAGGAGAAAATCTGAAATTACGTTTTAGACAGAGAGATACCGGACGAAAACAGGCGTTAAGCTTGCTTGTAATGCAGTTTTTGTCCGGCTTTTTGTATCAGGCGCGAACGCACACGTTTTAACCGTCTGAAAATGGACAGGAAGATGCCTCGCGTGTATTGGAAGAAATAGATTTTTATTCATAGCGGTAAGGATACGGAACCGTTATGATGGAGTAATGGAGATTGTAACATGAAAAAAAACAGACACCGGAAGCTGGGGTTTCTATTGTTTGTCCTGTATCTGGTTCTGCTGACATATTTTTTGTTTTTCGCCGAAGAGATGGGGAGAAGTCCTGATGCCAGGGCAGAGTATTCCTACAACCTGACTTTATTTAAGGAGATTCGGCGTTTTATTGTTTACAGACATTTGCTGGGATACAGAGCCTTTTTATTAAACGTAGTGGGTAATATGGCGGCCTTTGTGCCTTTTGGCTTTTTTCTGCCGGTTATCTGGGAGCGAATGAAAAGGTGGTATACCGTAACGGTTCTTGGCTTTGTATTCAGCCTCTGCATTGAGACGATCCAGCTTGTATGCCGGGTGGGAAGCTTTGATGTGGACGATCTGCTTTTGAATACCATCGGCGCACTGGCGGGATATCTTATTTTCTGTATGCTAAAAGGAGTGTGGGACAGATACAGTGGAACGGATTGGGAATAAAGTATCTTATATAAAAAAGCCGTTTGCAAAGGCAGGCTTTGTGGCGGCGGGTCTGGCGGCAGTGGCTTTTGCATTTATGGCGGCGGCTGTCGGCTTTGCGTATCGCACCCGGGGAAATGCGCCGCTTATAGCGGCAGCCTTGGGGTTTTGCAGCATTCTTATGTCAGTTTCTTCTTTTGCCTATGGGATTTTTTCTTTTTTTGAAAAGGAAAAAAACTATCTGCTGGCGAAAATCAGCCTGGTGGCAGCCGGAATGCTCCTTTTGATCTGGCTGTTCATGATTATCATCGCACTGTAAGAGTACTCTGTAAAGGGATTGGAGGCAGCATTATAATGGAAGATCAGGTTATAAGAGAACGATATGAACTGTCCATGGCCCGGATTCGGGGGTTTATGGAGGAGGAGACCGTCAAAGAGCCATACCGGGATTTTTTCAGGGAAATGTCCCGGTTTATCGGACGGTGCAAAATGGTCATGGATGCCGTCCTGAACGGAAGTTTTGGTTCCTGGGACAGGGAAACGCTTACATGGATCAATGAAGCCCTGTATGAAGATGTGACCGGAGAAAATTATGAAAGAAGCTATGGAAACCCGTCTTATGCGGTTTTTGTGCTGGGGGAAGCGTTCGGAAAGCTTCTGTCCTTTCTCTATACGGAAATCCGGGGAGATATTGTTTATGCGTTTGAAGGACGTCTTCTGGACATGGTAATCGGAAACGAGGCCCTTATCGAGATTTACAATCTGTTTGAAGAGGAAGGAATTCCGTCTGAAAAATCTGTCCACGATGTGCTTTACTGGTGTGTAAGCGATTACTGCGACGTGACTTTGACATACAGAATCAGGGAGAGCGTGGATCCGTCCCTGGACTTTGCAAAAAAAATTATCATGGAGCAGGATTTATCGGATTTGTCTTATTTATACCGGTTTGGTGAGTATGTGTCAAAGACAGAGCTTGCCATTGCAGGCTTTTTAAACCGTCTGCCTGAAGATACCATAAGAAAAATGGCGGAAACGTTCACGGAGGGCTATATCCGGGGCTTTTCTGTCATGGGTCGTGATCTTTCCAAAAAGAAGACTGTGTCCATCCGCTATCCCCTGGGATTTGAACGTATGGTGCGGGAAGCGGTTAAAATTTTTGAGAGCCGCGGCCTGTCGGTGATTTTTACCCGCGGCGCCGTGGGAAGCGTAAACAAATCCCCGTCCGGGCGCGGCGGATATGCCTCTTCCTCCCCCAATAAGCAGTACGACTATGACTGGCGTTACGGCAGCTCGGTGTATTTTGACAAAGCGTTCCGTGACAGGAAGCTTTCGATTCTTAAAACCGCCTATGAGCAATATAAAAAAGAGGCTGCCGTCTATGCGGGGCCGGCAGTTATTGAGGTGTTTGGAGAAGAAGGATTTTCCCCGGTCAACAAAAAAGAGGCCTGGGCTTTTTCCGAAAAGCAGCAGAAGCTGTACCTAGAATACAAAAATATGTCCATGCCTGTGGCAAACCAGTATATTCCCGGCGATGAAACCAGTTTTACGATTATCGCCTTTCCGGTTCCTGACATTGGTCCGGATTTTGAGAAAATTTTTGAGGAGACCATTAAGATCAATACTCTGGATTATGAAAAGTACCAGAAAATCCAGCAGACACTCATTGACGCGCTGGATAAGGCAGAGTACGTGGAGATTCTCGGAAAGGGCCGCAACTGCACCAATATGCGGGTAAATCTTATGGAGCTTGCGGATCCGGCATCTCAGACCAAATTTGAAAACTGTGTTGCCGATGTGAACATTCCCGTGGGAGAAGTGTTCACATCTCCAAGGCTTTGCGGGACCAATGGAATTCTGAATGTGGGCTGCGTATATATCCGGGGGATCCAGTTTAAAAATCTGACGATGGAGTTTAAGGACGGGCGTGTGATTTCTGCGTCCTGCGACAATTTTGTGGAAGCCCTTCCGGATTTCTGCTCCCCAAAGGAACGAAAAAAAGCAATTTCCGACGGCCATGACCTGGTGGTTCAGGTGATTATGAACCAGCATGAAAATCTTCCCCTCGGGGAGTTTGCGATTGGAACAAACACCACAGCTTATGCCATGGCGGAAAAATACCAGATCCTGGACCGGCTCCCCATTCTGATCGTGGAGAAGATGGGACCACATTTTGCCGTGGGGGATACCTGTTACAGCTGGTCTGAGGACAGTCCTATGTATAACCCGGACGGAAAGGAAATGGCGGCCAGGGATAACGAGATTTCCATTTTAAGAAAAGAAGATGTTTCCAAAGCCTATTTTGGGGTCCACACAGACATCACGATTCCCTATAAAGAGCTGGAGCGGATTTCGGCCGTGGCCCCGGACGGGGGAAAGACCCCCATCATCGAAGACGGACGGTTTACGCTTCCCGGACTGGAAGAGTTGAATGAGGCTCTGGACGTTTAAGGGGACAGGAATCTTTTGTTTTGCTCTTGACGGGGCAGGAAAAAACAGGTATGATGATTAATAAGAATAAATATTTACATTGGCATGTTTAATTAGAATAACTTATAAATAATGCGTGTAATTGCGGTAGTCACGAGGTGTTTCTTTCCGTGAGCAATAAGCTGGGGGTGTGCTTGTACGGGCTTTCGGCCAATATCGGGAGCATGTGACTCATGGTGAAGCGATTTAAAACAGCCTCATGGTGTAAACCATTTGGGAAGTGCCGGAACGGTCACCGCTTATGAGAGCAAGTGCACCTGGTACTGCCTTGCGGAAATAACAGTGAAGTAAGCAATACTGGAAAAATACGCCGTTAAAGCGGCGTGCCTGCCGCGCGGCGGACAGGGAAGGGGGCTTCCCAGTCTGAGATTCATGATTCATTCAAGAGAGAAAAGGAGAGTTTACAATGGCTGAAGTTGGGATTGTAATGGGCAGTGATTCTGATATGCCCATCATGGCACAGGCTGCGGACGTACTGAAGGATCTGGGGGTTTCGTTTGAAATGACGATTATTTCCGCCCACAGGGAACCGGATATTTTCTTTGACTATGCAAAATCTGCTGAGGGAAAGGGCATGAAGGTGATTATCGCAGGCGCGGGAAAGGCAGCTCATCTGCCGGGCATGTGCGCTGCAATCTTTCCGATGCCGGTGATCGGCATTCCCATGAAGACATCGGATCTGGGCGGTGTGGACTCTCTGTATTCTATCGTACAGATGCCGTCCGGGATTCCGGTGGCTACGGTTGCAATCAACGGCGGAAAGAATGCCGGGATTTTGGCGGCGAAGATTCTGGCGACTTCCGATTTGGAGCTTCTGGAGCGGCTAAAGGCATATTCTGAGAAGATGAAGGACGAAGTGGCGGCGAAGGACGAGAAATTGAGCCGGATCGGTTATGAGGAGTATCTGGCTTCTATGAAGAAATAAAAAAGAAATAAAAGCAGGATGCATCGCCAGGCCGGATTTTGGGACTGTCCTGCAAAACAGTATGTGTGGCGCGGCAGGCGGATGTTTAGGCAATTTGGGCGGATAGAAAACAGGAGGAAAATCATGGATTACAAGAGGGCCGGAGTAGATATTGAAGCTGGTTACCAGTCAGTGGAGCTGATGAAGGAGCATGTAAAAAAGACCATGCGTGAGGAAGTCCTCGGAGGTCTCGGCGGCTTTTCCGGGGCGTTTTCCCTGGCTAAGATTAAGGAGATGGAGGAGCCGGTACTGTTATCCGGCACCGATGGATGCGGGACAAAGGTAAAGTTAGCCATCATCATGGACAAGCATGACACCATAGGCATCGACGCTGTGGCCATGTGCGTCAACGACATTGCCTGTGCAGGCGGAGAGCCCTTATTTTTCCTGGATTACATTGCCTGCGGAAAAAATTATCCGGAAAAGATTGCGGATATTGTAAAGGGCGTCGCAGAGGGCTGCTTACAGTCTGAGGCCGCCTTAATCGGGGGCGAGACTGCCGAGCATCCGGGACTGATGCCGGAGGAGGACTACGACCTAGCGGGCTTTGCCGTGGGCGTGTGCGATAAGAAGGACATGATTACCGGAGAAAGTCTAAAGGCCGGAGACGTACTGATTGGTATGGCTTCCACAGGCGTACACAGCAATGGTTTTTCTCTGGTCCGCAAGGTTTTTGAGAAGGAGCTTACAAAGGAAGGCCTGGATACATATTATGAGGAGCTGGGAAAGACGCTTGGCGAGATATTGCTTGCTCCCACAAGAATTTATGTGAAAGCACTGAAAGCCGTGAAGGAGGCAGGCGTCAAGATTCACGCGTGCAGCCATATCACCGGAGGCGGTTTTTATGAGAATGTGCCGAGAATGCTGACGGACGGTGTTCAGGCAGTGATTAAAAAGGACAGCTATCCGGTACCGCCAATTTTCGGAATGATGCAGAAAAAGGGCGATATCGAGGAGAAAGTCATGTACAATACCTTCAACATGGGGATTGGCATGGTAGTCGCTGTCGATGCCGCCGACGCAGAGAAAGCGATGGAGGCCATGAGGGCCGCCGGGGACACTTCTTATGTAATCGGCTCCGTCGAAGCCGGCGAAAAGGGTGTGATTTTATGTTAAGAGTCGGTGTTCTGGTATCCGGAGGCGGAACAAATCTTCAGGCCATTCTGGATGCCATTGACAAGGGAACCGTAACCAACGCGAGAGTGGAAGCCGTAATCAGCAACAATGCTAATGCTTTTGCCCTGGAACGTGCAAAAAAACACGGGATTGCGGCGGAATGCGTTTCTCCCAGGGACTTTCCCGACCGGGAAGCTTTTCATGAGGCGCTTCTTTCCAGAGTGGATTCCTATCATCTGGATTTGCTTGTGCTGGCCGGATTTCTGGTGAAGATCCCGGAGGCGATGATTGCCGGATACCGCGGCCGCATCATAAATATCCATCCGTCCCTGATTCCGTCTTTTTGCGGCGTGGGATATTATGGATTAAAGGTCCATGAAGCCGCGCTGGCCCGCGGGGTGAAAGTTACGGGCGCCACGGTGCATTTTGTGGACGAGGGTATGGATTCCGGCCCGATTATTTTACAGAAGGCCGTGGAGGTGAAAGCCGGGGATACACCGGAGATTCTGCAGAGACGTGTGATGGAGGAGGCCGAGTGGAAGATTCTGCCTCAGGCGATTCACATGATCGCAAACAATCTTTTGCAGGAGTAAATACAGGTGCTTGATTCAGTCCGGGCCGCCGGGGACAGAGCGGTCCGGGCTGATTGGCATATGCTACAGGAGGAATGGAGAATGAAAGTTTTAATTGTAGGAAGCGGCGGAAGAGAGCATGCCATTGCATGGAAGGCGGCGCAGAGCCCGAAGGTGGATAAGATCTACTGTGCGCCGGGAAATGCAGGGATTTCCCAGGTGGCCGAGTGCGTTCCCATTGGAGCGATGGAATTTGATAAGCTGGTGGAGTTCGCAAAAGAAAAGGAAATTGATTTGACGGTAATCGGAATGGACGACCCGCTGGTAGGCGGCGTGGTGGATACGTTTGAGGAAGCAGGTCTTAGAGTATTCGGACCGAGAAAGAATGCGGCTATTCTGGAGGGCTCCAAGGCGTTTTCCAAAAATCTGATGAAAAAGTATCATATTCCGACAGCTGCTTATGAGACTTTCAGAAACCCCGATGAGGCCATGGCCTATCTGGAAACGGCAAAAATGCCGATTGTCTTAAAAGCCGATGGTCTGGCTCTTGGAAAAGGCGTTCTGATCTGTCAGACCAGGGAGGAGGCAAAGGAGGGCGTCCGTACTCTGATGCTGGATAAAAAGTTTGGCTCCGCCGGGGATGAGATCGTCATTGAGGAATTCATGACCGGACGGGAGGTTTCTGTGCTTTCCTTTGTAGATGGGAATGTTGTAAAAATCATGAGTTCCGCCCAGGACCATAAGAGAGCCAAAGACGGGGATCAGGGCTTAAACACCGGAGGGATGGGAAACTTTTCTCCCAGCCCCTTCTACACGAAAGAAGTGGACGAGTTCTGTAAAAAATATATTTACCAGCCCACCGTGGATGCCATGAAGGCGGAGGGCAGAGAGTTTAAGGGAATCATCTTCTTCGGCCTGATGTTGACGGAGGACGGGCCGAAGGTGCTGGAATACAATGCAAGATTTGGCGATCCGGAGGCTCAGGTGGTGCTGCCGAGACTGGAAAATGATATTGTGGAGGTCTTCGAGGCCTGCATTGACGGAACCCTGGACCAGGTGGATTTAAAGTTTGACAATGACAGGGCGACGGTCTGCGTGATTCTGGCCTCCGACGGGTATCCGGTAGAATATAAAAAGGGGTTTGTCATTGAGGGCCTGGAAAAATTCGAGGGCCGCGACGGATATTATGTCTTCCACTCCGGGACCAAGTTTAACGACAAAGGCCAGTTTGTAACAAACGGCGGCCGCGTACTGGGCGTTACGGCCAACGGGGCAAGCCTTAAGGAAGCAAGAGAGAATGCTTACAGGGCGGCTGAGTGGATAAGCTTTGAAAATAAGTATATGCGGCATGATATTGGAAAAGCGATTGATGAGGCGGAGTAGTGGGGAAGGCACTTTGCTAATTCCCATCCGGTCGTTTTCAACGATTCCTTGTAAAGAAAGTTGCTCTAGCGGATTATTTCGATGAGAAGAGCCTGGAGGATATCTTTGACTACATCCTGCCACAGAAGACAAACCAGATCTTTACTCCGAAATGGGTGGTAAAAGACATGGTAAATCGTCTGGAACAGGAAAATCCAGGTTGCTTTGATGATCCAGGTAAGACATTTGCAGATTTGTATATGAAATCCGGGATGTATATTACAGAAATTATGACACGGCTCTATCAGAGCGGACATATAAAGAAGCTATATCCCGATGATACAGAAAGACTCAACCATATTTTTGCGAAACAAGTGTGTGGCTGTGTGCCTACAGAAATCATCTACTGGATCTGCTTAAGTTATATTCTGGGATTTAGTGGGGAGATAACGATTAAGAAACAAAATATAAAGCTGTGTGAAACATTGAAATATGCCAAGGAAGGGATTTTGGAGCAGAAACTTCTGAAACTATTTCCTGAATTGGGGGAAGATTAAAATTTTCCAATTAATGGAGCTAAGCACCGAAAGTATAAATAGAAATTACAAGAAGTCCGTCGGGAAGAAATTTTCGGCGGATTTCTTTTGTGAAAAGGTGGCCTCCAACGAGGTGTCATGTTGTGATATAATAGGGGTGACTAGACAAAATGTTTAGAGAAAATAGTATGTTCTCGATGGAAAGGGAGGAAATGCATGGGAAGAAATTTATTACTAGGCAACGGAATCAATATGCACTTAGACATTGAAGGAATGCAAATGGATAAAATTGCGAACCGTTTTTTTGAGAGTTTAATGGCATCTAGTGACTTTTTTGAACTAATGTTTATAATAAAAATACGTTGAAAAATAATGTATGGAAGAAGTGAAAAGTGAGTGGAGGTAAGTAAGTGAACGGTATCAAATATTACGATATAGGTTTGAACCTGTTTTGTAAACAGTTTCCAGAACCAGAGAAGATCATAAAAAATGCTGCCGACGCAGGCATATGCTGTATTCTGACCGGTACAGATCGGAAAGAAAACAGGCAGATTGACCGTTTCGTCAGGAGCCATGACGCATATGGAACTGCGGGCATCCATCCCCATAATGCAGATTCGGCGGCAAAAGAAGATTTTGAGGAGATTGAGAGAATGATCCGAGAAAATAACCGGATTGTGGCGGTCGGAGAGTGTGGACTGGATTTTGACCGAATGTTTTCGGCGAAGGAGAACCAGATACGTTGCCTGGAGAAACATATCGTACTGGCAGAGAAACTGAGCAAGCCTCTGTTCCTTCATGAGCGGGCGGCGGCAGAGGAATTCGTGAGACGGTTTAAGAAGCATCCGGAGATCTGTAAAAAATCGGTGGTGCATTGTTTTACCGGAGATAAGCGGACGCTGGAGAAATATCTGGATATGGGATTTTTCATCGGAATCACAGGCTGGATTTGCGATGACCGGAGAGGAAAGGAGCTGCGGGAGGCGGTGAAGCTGGTTCCACTTGACCGGATATTGATGGAGACAGATGCACCTTATTTGATGCCGAAGAACGTACCGGGGCTTGCCAGGGTCAATGTGCCGGAAAATATTGTATATGTGGCGAGAGACTTGGCGAAATATATGGGTGTGCCGGAAGACGTTTTGATTCATGCTGCAAAAGAGAATACGGAGAGGATATTTTGCATTTAAAAATTATGAGAAATGTAAACCGATAGATCGGGTTTGAGGAGGGTATATGAAGAATAATGTGCGGGAAGTAATTGTTGCAACAAACGGAGAAGTTGTAAAAATGGATATGTCGAGGGTGTTTCATTGGAAAAGTCCAAGGACAGATTGCCATGATGTGGGGTTTATGGAGATTCACACTGAAAAATGGGTACGATAGTTTTGTCAGGACGGAGAAGAAGCAGAGAAAAAGAGGACGCTGCGAATGAATTGTCACGGCACGATTTTATCAAGTAACATTCAGTCTATTGGAAAGTATTTCGAAAAAAGGACAGGAGGTATGATTCATATGAATGCGATTTTTCACAGAACCAGTATCAGAAAATATACAGACCAGCCAGTAGAAAAAGAGAAGATAGAACAGTTGTTGCGGGCGGCCATGGCGGCCCCTTCGGCAGGAAACCAGCAGCCCTGGGAATTTTATGTGGTGGCGGATAAGGAATTGCTTTGTGCGCTGGCAGATTGCAGTCCATATGCGAATCCTCTGAGAGATGCGCCTTTGGGAATTGTGGTGTGCTGCCGCTCTGACTGCAGGATGCCGGAGTATGCACAGATTGACTGCAGCGCGGCCATTGAGAACCTGCTTTTGGAAGCTGATTCTATTGGTCTTGGAGCCGTGTGGCTGGGGATTGCGCCGCTTACGGAACGGATGGAGGCTGCCGGGAAAGTGCTGAAGCTGCCGGAAAACCAGTATGTGTTTTCTTACGTGGCCTGCGGATACCCGTCAGAAAACAAGGTACAGCAGGAGCGATATATGGAAGAGAGAGTGCATTACCTTACAGGGAAGATAGACAGCTGATGGTGGCAATACGGCAGGGAAAACGATGGGGTTACGGGCATTTATGCGGGCTCATTTAAAAAAACAGGAATCTGCAAACCAGAATATTAGAGGGGAATCGTCTGCCCCAAAAGGGTGAATTTGGCCGGGGCGGTACCCATGATTTTTACCGAAGAATCCGGGTGATGAACTCTTAAAGAAAGATGAAAGCCAGACCGGCTTATGATATGACGTAAATAAGAGAAATGAAATAATTGAAGTGAGGGTCAATCGTTTGAGGATTTATAAAATCGTACAGAGAAAACTTAGTGAAACAGAAGAAAAAACCATCCAGCATTTCCGATACTATTATGACAATAAGAAATGCTTTGCAGTAATCGGGGATTATGTGGTGGCCGTATTGTCGGATGAGTATGCAAACCAGCCGGAAAATCTGGAACAGGAAGCAAGGGAAAATATGGTGCAGCTGCGAAATACACCTCCGGATTTCAGCACCTATGTGATGGATGATGGCTATGGGCTGGTGGAAATGAATTATGGAATTTATGCGGTAAGCTCCAGGCCCTTGTCTGATAAAGAAATTGAGGAGGGAAAGGTAAGCCTTGGCACAGCACTGGCCGTGCGAGGTTTCTGCCTGGCAGCGTGTGAAAAAGGGCAAGTCATCGCAATAAATGATATGGGATGTTGAGGCGGTGAAACAATGACACGAATCAGCGGCGGCGAATGCAGCTGTATGGATATGGAATGGTATGGTGTGGACAAAAGAGGGCAGATTGCTGTATTCTGCAGTGCAGGTGTCGGAAATCTTGCATCTTTCTGGCGATATGGAGACGGCGATCAAGGTTGGGAGCCGTCATGGAAAACCAGTGGTATATCGGGTAGCAAGCGGGCAGATGCCAAGGGAGGACTATGTGTTTTACCGGTCTGTGAACGGCGTGCGGCTGACGAAGGAGGTTCCGATCCAGTATTTGGAAAAAGCGGAACAGGAGGTGTGAAAGGCGTATGAGCGATAGATTAGAACGCTTCCGCGCAGCACAGAGTGAGGATTATCAGATAGCTTTGCAGGAGATGAAAGCAGGGCGGAAGAGAAATCATTGGATGTGGTATATCTTTCCGCAGCTTGCGGGCCTTGGAAACAGTGGGATGGCACAGTATTATGCCATCGAAGATTTAGAAGAAGCGAAAGCATATATGGAAGATTCCGTGCTTGGGCAGCACCTGATTGAAATATCTCAGGCTCTGTTGGAGACAGATTCGGATGATGCCTTAGCTGTAATGGGCTGGCCCGACAATTTGAAGTTGAAATCTTCCATGACTCTGTTTGAACTGGCAAAGCCGGAGTGTGAAGTGTTTGGAAAAGTGCTGGATAAGTTTTACCAGGGAGAACGGGATGAAAGGACCATAGAGCTGTTGGAAAAATCAGAGGGATTCATTTAAAAATGCAAAACTTCAATATATGAGCCCCCGGAGTATGACAGGGAAGAACCTGCAAATTCCGGGGATAATTTGCTGAAGTAAAGAATGGATGTTGTAATGAGGGTATTAATGCGATTTATCATACCAAAGACACCGGCGCTTTACATTGTCCGATGCGCGTTTTCCTGCCATGGAGTCGGTCACTACAGTCCCTCCTCATAAAAAGAACAGGACGGAAATATCAATTTCTCCATGCCTGTGTGGTTGGTTACGAAAGAATTATGCGGGAGGATGCCCGAAGTGTAATAGCATTCCTGTAATTACTGTAACACCAGGAAGAGAGCGGCGGATGATAAACTTTGCCCGTGATGGAGAACTCTTTTTCTAAGGAACAGTAGAAATAGCTGGTGTCGAAAAAGAAAAATAAGGAAGAACAATGTTATATTTCTTGTGTATTTCCAACAAATGATTTAAAATAGTGGGGAAAAGGCGGTATCTTGTTTCCGACGTATTTCCCAAAAGACACATTTGAATAGAAAGGAAAGAAAAATGTACATTGAAAAATACTGGTATGACTATATTGGGGGCACTGATGATAGTTTGACCCTGGTGGACTATCTCTATGAAAAAGGCAGAACGGAACTTCCTCTAAGTGAAATATTCAGTGATACCGGTCTTAGTAAGCTGAACTGGAACTTCCGCACATCACCTGGTTTAGAATACACAGACTCCGAGGGCGGATGCTGCAACTTCTACTATGCCATCGATTTAATAGCAGATTTGTCAGCGCTTATCCTGGAAAGTAAAAAAACGGTGGGTTCAACCTAAAAGATTTATTTGATGAGGAGAGCAGGGAGTTGTTTGTGAACATCACTACCACACCAGAGGAAGATCAGGCAATAAATCTTGCTTTGACAGATTTTATCGCCAATCCTTTTGAATATGATCTCCATGAAATGGTGGATGATGACGATATGCGGGAAATGGCGCAAGTATGCGAAAATCTCCGTAAAGAGTTGTGTGAGCTGACGGAAAGCAATTTTCAAACATGCTCTAAAACGTGAAATAAACTCTGTAACTTTAGAAGGACTATGTGATGGATAAAATATTTCGGAAATTTTTACACAGAAATATCGACCTTGCTCCCATAGGGATAGAGCGTCGTGAAGATAATACACCTTACTTTTGTACACCAAAAGGGGCCTCTGTTTTTGGCTGGGCAGGTGCAGACGGGATTCATTTTTGTTTTATCCGGGGGTTTGGCGGAATGGTGTTCGCCGTCAGTCCTGAGAACGCTTCCCCCAACTATGTTCATCCGTTGTCGAGAAATTTTTCAGACTTTTTGTGTCTGCTGCTTGCCTGCGGCGATGCGGCAGTATTGGAACAGGCGTGGATGTGGGAGGAAGTGCAGTTCGAGGCTTTCCGGCAGGATAATCCGCCAACGCAGAAACAGCAGCAAACTCTATCCGAGATTGCCGCAAAAATGAAGCTAACGCCTATGGAGCGGCCGTGGGAATATATCAGAACGCTGCAGTCGTCTTTTGATTACAGTAAACTCAGGTTCATTGAGGATTATTACGATACGGAAATGAATCCGGCAGCAGATCCGGTTTCACCTGAATGGAAGGTATTTTTTGATGGAGGCTTCTGGGGGCACCAGGGAAAAGACCACGCCGGAACGGAAATCAGAATTGATGTGCAATTTGACTGGGCGGGACATCATTGGATGCTCCCGGCGCTCTACTCATGCAGGAAAGGAATTGTGCTCGATTTCTGTATGCGTGTTGAGTCAGAGGACATTCGCGGCTTTATGAATAGATGGAACTTAAACCCGGAACGTGATTCATGTGAGAACTTTACATGTGAGCAGCAGATGCAAATGGAATTGGAGAATCCGCTTTGCCTTCATTTTAATCCCCGGTTGGAGCTGAATGGAAGAACAATGCGGACGTCTCATGGCTGCTCTGTAAGCTTCAACCCCTGCCTGCCAGACGAAATGATCAGTGAATTGGAAGCAAAATGGGCTGTCGACCATTATAATCTGGACACAGCTTGTGGATGGGTGATTTGCAGAAATGCCTTTCCGTGGGCGTATAAGCGCCGCCCCCAAATAAAAACGCTTTCTCTTACAATGGAACAGCAGCCGAATCGTGTTCCAGGACCACATTTTATTTCCCATGCTTCCGGCGATTCGTTTGTTTTCTCTCATCCAGTCAGCGGAATAGAGTATATGCTGACTGTAGAGGAGCTGGAGCGGCAGACAATAGACCAAAACCGCTTTGGTTCTGGCCGCTGGTCTTATCCAACGAACTATATCGCTATGAGCTATACGCTTTTCCCGGAGCCAAATGAGTATATTACGCTCTGTGACTGCGCTGAAGGGGATAAGCCGCTGGAAATTGCGCCAAATGAAGAGAAATTCGGCCCTGTTTGTGCTGCCGATGTTGCTGTTATTGGCGGAGCAGACGG
This sequence comes from uncultured Lachnospiraceae bacterium, assembly GCA_910586315.1. Taxonomy (GTDB): domain Bacteria; phylum Bacillota; class Clostridia; order Lachnospirales; family Lachnospiraceae; genus CANRXD01. The sequence goes on from CAJUIP010000030.1 coordinate 38,208, forward strand.
GCCAACTGCGATTTTGTTTGGGGGTAATTCGCAGAGGAAACTTCACGCCGCATATTCCTCTCTGCACTTTGAACCGGTTCAGGATGATGTTGAGTGGCGTGTGATGTTTCATGTCAGGCAATTTGAAGAAAAGTCGTTTTCGCTCATATAAATCTGCAGATGGCATTGAAATTTCAATGTCCAAACCGCGGCTGGACAGAAATGTAAAGAATGAAAAATGAGTGTTGACCATACGAAATGAGGGATATGAATGAAAAAATTTAGCGAAGTTGTATGCAGGATTGCAGAGGAGGCCGTGAACCTTGCCAAACAGAGCGGGGTAATGCTCGATTATACGGCTGAGAGCGCAAAAGGCGTGGATGAAATCCTTGAAAACTACCATGATAATATTGAAAACTACGGCGGTGCGGATGGGGAGAAGACTCTATGGAATGCTGCCGTCATGTTTGGGGCTTATATAGGGGAAGTGTTATTGCGGCAGGGGCTTTCCGAAAAAGGCTTTGCCTGGGTTGAGGACGAGGGCCTTCCTATACTCCGTATGCAAGACGGCAAGATGACCGCCTCGCCAATTACGAAAGTGCAAAAACGGATATATAATGGAGCAGAGGACAGCCTGGAAAGCTTTGTCAAGGTCGTGTTTGCCGCCGCAGAAGGAAATTTGCCGAAAACGGGCGTACTGAGAGTTCCGGATCTTGAAACGGCAAGCGGTTTGAAGGTTGAAAAAATTGTTTTGAAGGAGGCCGACTACTACATATCCCTTGTTGCCGAGGGCAGGGAGGATTTTGTGATTTTTCAATCCCATGACGGTTTTTTCCAATTTTACGGCTTTGAAGACCGCTTTGTCTGTGAGGCCTGGTTCAACCTGGGGGGAAGAAGGGCTTATGCGATAATTGATCCTGACTGTGCGGATACAGAGCGGACAGAACTGATAACACCCTTTGGCAGATACACCCCAAAGAGGCGGCACATTATTTCCCTGAAACAACTGAAGGCGGCTGTGAGCGAATATTTTCATAATTTCGAAGAGACAGATTTTTTGGAGAGAGTTCCATGGGAGAAGATGGAACTGTAATTTTTTGTTTTGGACGAAGCCGCCTTTGTGGCCTTTTTTAGAAACAGGCTGAGTAATTTGCTTCAAAAAGGATTGTTGGCAGCCGGAATCGGCGGAATTTCGAGATTGATTATCGGGCTGGCCGGGAAATGCCGGAAATTTACCGGTCCATGAACAGCGCGTGGCTGACAAAGGTGGTCCGGTTCGGTATTGGGAAAAAGCGGAACAGGAGGTACGGGAGAGCATTTGGACGAATATCTCCTTCAGAGAAGGACATAGGTTTCCTCAAAACGCAGGAGCGGGCTTAAGCAGAAGAATCCGGTTACGTTCTGGATTGGCAATGTGGAACGGCTTGAGGATGGCATCCGCTACCGCTGCGAAATGAAATTGGAGAAGGAATCATGCAGAATTGTTTTGACAAAAACGGATATGAATCCTGCCATTGTGAAAGAAACCTTTGTCTTTGGTTCAGAGACGGGAGGAGGTGAACGGTATGAAGAAAAAGAGCGTTGTAATTCTTGCTGTCGGGCTGTGCCTGGCAGTGGGCGCAGGTCTGTATTATGGGCATATGCTGAAAAATAAAGAAATATCTTTTACCGTAGACGGTGAGAACCTGTCGGCAGAAGGGACAGGAAGCACTGGGGATAAGGCGAATTCCGATACTATTCCTTTGATTATGGTGGAAGGGGCTTTATATTTTCTGACTGGTGAGAGCGATATTGAAGGAAGATGCGGAAATATGGACGGAGAGATTGTGGAAACGGTCGATGGAAGTGAAGTGCCGGCAAAAGATGGTCAGTCTAATTTCGGAGCCGGATATGGTTATCAATATGTTGATGAAAATCAGATTGATGTCTATATGCCATATGGAAATCCTGATGAGTGGAAATGGATGCGGTTTGTGAAAACCAATGCAGAAAGCTCTCAAAAGGAACCCTATGTGATAAAGACTTATGATGTGACAGATCCAGAACGTATGGAAGAAGATTCTGAGAAGGATCCGTTAGTCACTATGGTGAAATATTATGAAATGAGTGACGGAACCTGGAAAACAGATACACACACCTATCAATACAGACTGGAAATCACTGGGAGAATGAACCATGCAGCCAAGGACAGTACGTTTGTTTTCCTGAGCAATATAAAAGATATTACATTTGAGCAGGCATGGAAAGCAAGCGGACTCAGCAGTAATATGGATGATTATTTTAACGAAGATGTCGCGAAATTCGTGGCTGTCAAATAGCGATACCCGTTTTGGAAAGGACAAATATAGATATGCAGGAGAAAAGTTTGCCTGCCTGCTTGGAACACAGGACAAAACTTTCGTTTGAATGGAAGCGGAAAAGAAAAATTGAGATTTGAAAAAATGGCTCTTGGAATGGTACAATGGATACCAGGCCAAGGGCTATTTTTATTTGCTATGAAAGTTCAGCGCCCCGGCGCTGAACGTGCGGAAACGGAAAGAAAAGATGACATATTTAACCAAAGGTTCAATGACAACTATCAGGGAATGCCGTATCTATGCGATGTTCCGGCTCTCTTGAAGATATTTTACCCCAATAAATACCCCAATTTATAAAAATTATGATTGAAGATGAAGGCTCCCAGGGATTGTCTGGGGGCCTCGGAACATTATTTCCTCGAAAGCAGATTTGTCATGTTTTTTACTATTCATCTTCTCTTTGATATTCTGGGATCTTGGTCAATAACGCTATTTGATCTAAAGCTCTTTCTTGGCCTGTACGATTCAGACTCCTATAAACATTAATCAAGGACTTTTCTAAATCATTTATGGGATAACCGCCCAATTCTATTGCTTCTTTATGGGATATACCACTTGTATTTTTGATTTCCCAGTCTTCAGCGATGTCTTCTTTTGAGAATTGGTTCCAATCATCTACCAGATCACTAATGTAGACACCAAGAGCTGCGGATATCTTGCGGAGGTTGTCAAGCGTTATATTTTTATCCCCATTTTCCCAACGTGCGATTTGCTGTTGAGACATGCTACCAATCTTTTTTCCTAGTTCTTTCTGTGTCATTTTCTTTTCCATGCGTATGCGTCTTATATTTGCTCCGATATTCATTATAATCACCTCATATTAAGAATATCATATAAATTCCTTATACACAACACAAATGTTTTGCTTTTTTTGTGTTGACACATCATGTATTGTGTGATAAATTTAATTTATACATCACATACGATGTTTCAAGAGGAGGATAATCAATGAAATTAAAACTGGACACAAAAAAGATTTACTTGGCAATGGCTGAAAAGGGTTTAACTGCCACAGAAATAGCCAAGAGGAGCGGAATAAGCCAACAGTCTGTATCTAGTGCCCTGAACGGTAACCGGATAGGCCGGGTGAAGGTTGTTCCGGCAATTTGTCAGGCATTAGAACTATCAGCCAAGGATATTGTAATTATTGAGGATTAGGGAGGTATTTTAGTGAACGGCAGATTAGAGAGAAGCAATATGGGAGTTGAAGTAAAGACCGGGCGAGTAGATCAGGCGTGTGCCAGGTATGGAGTAGGCAGGAACACCATGAGGCAGATTGCCAACCAGGCAGGCGCTGTGGTGCGGATTGGGAAGAATTACCTGATTGACTTCCCGAAAGTTGACCGGTATCTGGATGCGCTGGCGGGAGAAGAATGAAGCAGCTGGAGAGCGAAAAGAGGACCGGAAAAAAGCGCTGGAAGAGGCTGTGGAGGGAAGCAATTTTGGAGACAAACCAGCTGTCAAAGAGGTGGCAAATTTCCTCGGAATTTCTGAGAGATCTGTTCGGGATCGGGTGAAGGAACATGGAGGATATGTGGTGGAAGACGGTACTATCTGCAAAAAATCGAATGCGGGAAAGACAGAAAAATAAGACTTTCCCGTTATCAGCCGGATGGAGGGAAAG
>CAJUIP010000031.1 GCA_910586315.1 uncultured Lachnospiraceae bacterium
ATGACCCTCTGCTTGTAAGGCAGATGCTCTCCCAGCTGAGCTAAGACCCCATATCTTTTAGCGAGTACATGTGACTCACTTGCGACTTTGACAGTATAAACCATTATGAAAAAAATGTCAACAGTTTTTTTATAGAAATTTTCTTATCTTTTTTTCCTATTATGTGTTATACTAGGAACATGCAATTACCAGCGAGATAAAGCGGAGGGTCCATGTATCATTTTATCGTAAATCCCAGTGCAGGAACGGGAAGAGGCTATCATATATGGAAAAGGCTTGAGAGGCAGTTGGAAAACGACAGCCAGGAATACCGTGTGTTTTTCACGGAGCATCAGGGGGATGCGGTTCGGATTGCAGAAGCGCTGACCGCCGATAAGAATGAGGCTAAAATCCTGATTGTAGTTGGCGGCGAGGGAACATATAATGAAGTCCTCAATGGTATTTCCTTTAAGGGGATGCTTACCCTGGGATATGTGCCAGCCGGATTCCGCAACGCCTTGTCCAACGGTTTCCAGACCTACTGGAAGGTAAACAGGCAGAGCCGGCGCATCCTTCATCCCAAATACTATAATCTGACAGATTATGGCGTACTGACCAGCGGCGGTGATGAAATTTTCAACCGGAGGTTTGCGGGACGTTGCGGAATCGGACTGGATGCCGCAATCTGTCATAATCTGTTATGCTGTTCTGCCAGATCCCAGATGTGCCGGTTTCATTTGGAAAAAGTCCTGAATTTTGTTCTGGGACTAAAGCAGCTTATGTTAGCCAGGCCGGTAAAGGGTTATATTGTGTTCGATGGTGTGAAAAAAGTAGAATTCAGTCATATATATTTTATCACATTTAAAATAGGAAAAGAGAAGGTAAGAAAGAAAAGAAAGCAGGAGCATGCAGAAACCGACGGCGGAAAAATGATGGTTTATGTGGCGAGCTGCGCCAAAAAAAGAAAAATGATTCCTATGCTTAAGGACCTGACCATAGGTGTCAGAAAACGGGAACGGGGAATCCGGGTTTTTGAATGCAATGAAGCGTCCATTCATCTTGGCAGGCCTCTGCCTGTTCATGTGGACGGTGAAAGCTGCATGTGCCAGCAGGATATGGAAGTCCGGTGTATCCCGAGAAAAATACGGATGATCGGTTCCTGACAGAGAGGAGAAACTATGAGAATCGGACAGGGATATGATGTGCACCGTCTTGCAAAGGGCCGGGAGCTGATCCTCGGCGGCGTAAAAGTGCCTTATGAAAAGGGACTTTTGGGTCATTCCGATGCGGATGTACTGATACATGCAATTATGGATGCCCTCCTGGGGGCGGCGGCTCTCGGGGATATCGGAAAGCATTTTCCCGATACAGATGAGGCATATAAGGGGATTTCCAGCATGAAGCTTTTAAGACGCGTGGGAGAAATCCTTGCAGAAAACGGATATCTGGTGGAAAATATTGATTCTACGATTATCGCTGAACAGCCAAAGCTTCTGCACTACCGCCCCGGGATGGAAGAGAATATTGCAGAGGCTCTTGGAATCGAAGTGGATCAGGTCAGCGTAAAGGCCACCACCGAGGAGGGCCTTGGCTTTACGGGAACCGGAGAGGGGATTGCGGCCCAGGCCGTATGCCTGCTTTCCTCCGTAGCGGATTATAATATAGATGACCGGACGGAAAAAGGAAACTGCTCCGGCTGTCCCGGCTGCAGCCGGGATATTTAGAGACAGGAAGACGCTTAAGAGGAATTTTGCATAAAACAATGAAATGATGCTGGGGCCAAAGGGTCTTTTGTCCTCTTTGATACCGGATTGTTGCATCGGATTTTTGACCCTGGTATCATGAAATTTTGCTTTGCCTGCACAGGTTAAGAAGGTATGAAAAAGGAGAATGGCATGAAGATCTATAACACTCTTTCAAAAAGAAAAGAAGAATTTGTCCCGGTGGAGCCGGGCAGGGTAAAAATGTATGTCTGCGGTCCCACCGTTTACAATTTTATCCATATTGGCAACGCGAGGCCGATGATTGTTTTTGACACTGTGAGAAGATATTTCGAATATAAAGGCTATGATGTGAACTATGTGTCCAATTTCACGGATGTGGACGATAAAATCATCAAAAAAGCCATTGAAGAAGGCGTGGACGCGGACGTGATCTCCAAACGCTACATTGCCGAGTGCAAAAAGGATATGGAAGCCTTAAACATCAGGCCGGCTACAAAAAATCCGCTGGCTACCGAGGAAATCTGCGGTATGCTGGATATGATTGGAATATTGATTGAAAAGGGCTATGCCTATGTGGCTGCCGACGGTACTGTTTACTATCGGGTGCGGAAATTTAAGGACTACGGAAAACTGTCCCACAAAAATCTGGATGATCTTCAGTCCGGATTCCGTGAAATAAAGGTTACCGGAGAGGAGGGAAAGGAAGATCCCAATGATTTCGTACTCTGGAAGCCGAAAAAGGACGGGGAGCCTTACTGGGAGTCTCCCTGGTGCCAGGGCCGTCCCGGCTGGCATATTGAGTGCTCTGTGATGGCGAAACGTTATCTGGGAGATGAAATTGATATCCATGCGGGTGGTGAGGACCTTGTATTCCCCCACCACGAAAATGAGATTGCCCAGAGCGAAGCCGCAAACGGAGTGACCTTTGCCAAATACTGGATGCACAATGCATTTTTAAATGTGGATAATAAAAAAATGTCGAAGTCCCTGGGGAATTTTTTTACGGTCCGGGAAATCAGTGAAAAATACGATCTTCAGGTACTCAGGTTCTTTATGCTGAGCGCCCATTACAGAAGTCCTCTGAATTTCAGCGCCGAATTGATGGAGGCCTCCAAAAATGGACTGGAGCGTATTCTCACAGGCGTGGAAAAATTAAAGGAGCTGAGCGCTAAGGCAGCTGCCGGGGAAATGACGGCAGAAGAGCTGGAGAATAAGAAGAGGGCAGAAGAGCTGGTGGCAAAGTATGAGGCGGCCATGGAAGACGATTTTAACACGGCCGACGCCATCTCCGCTGTTTTTGAACTTGTAAAGCTTGGCAATTCCACTGCTTCTGTGGGAAGCTCCGCGGATTATGTGAACGGGATAAAAGAGACTCTGGAGAAGCTTTGTGATGTAATGGGAATTATCACAGAGAAAAAAGAAGAGATGCTGGATTCTGAGATTGAGGACATGATCGCGCAGAGGCAGGCGGCAAGAAAGGCGAAAAACTTTGCCCTTGCCGATGAAATCCGGGGAAAACTTCTGGAAATGGGAATTGTCCTTGAGGATACAAGAGAGGGCGTAAAATGGAAGAGAGCTTAAGGCTTTTTAAAGAGGCTTTCAGGCTTAAAGATGCGGATGCCGGACAATACTCCCCTCTGGTGTTAGCTTATATGGGCGATGCGGTCTATGAAATTTTAATACGGACCAAGGTGGTAAATGATGGAAATGAGCAGGTCAATAAGCTCCATAAAAAAGCCTCAGCCCTGGTGAAGGCCGGGGCGCAGGCGGCTCTGCTTATGGCGATTGAGTCTGATTTGACAGAGGAAGAGCACGCCGTGTATAAGAGGGGGCGCAACGCAAAGTCTGCTTCCATGGCAAAGAACGCCACGATGAAGGAGTACCGGATGGCCACCGGCTTTGAAGCGCTGGTGGGGTATCTGTATCTTTCCGGCCAATTGGAAAGACTTTTTAAGCTGGTAAGCCTGGGACTTACAAAAATCGGAGTTTGGAAAGAGGAGAGCCCGGATGAGATATGAAGAACTGACCATGGAGGGACGGAATGCGGTGCTGGAGGCCTTCCGTTCCGGAAAGACCATTGACAAATTATTTGTTCTGGATGGCTGTCAGGACGGCCCGGTGAAGTCTATTGTAAGAGAAGCGAAAAAGCATGATACTATTATCACATATGTGGCCAGGGAACGCCTGGATCAGATGTCGGAGACCGGACACCACCAGGGAGTCGTGGCCTTTGCGGCCGCTTACGAGTACGCCGGGGTGGAGGACATACTGGAGGCGGCCCGGGAAAAAGGCGAACCGCCGTTCCTTTTTCTGTTAGACGGGATTGAGGATCCCCACAACCTGGGGGCTATTATCCGCACCGCCAATCTGGCCGGGGCTCATGGTGTGATTATTCCCAAACGCCGCGCTGTGGGGCTTACGGCGACAGTGGCAAGGACCTCTGCCGGGGCTTTAAACTATACGCCTGTAGCCAAGGTGACCAATCTGGTTTCCACTATAGAAGAACTAAAAAAGCAGGGCATGTGGTTTGTGTGTGCCGACATGGGCGGCGAGACCATGTACCGGTTAAACCTTACCGGTCCCCTGGGACTTGTGATCGGAAATGAAGGAGAAGGCGTCAGCCGCCTGGTGAAGGAAACATGCGATATGATCGCCTCCATTCCCATGAAGGGAGATATTGATTCCCTGAATGCGTCCGTGGCAGCGGGGGTTCTTGCTTATGAGGTTGTGAGGCAGAGACTTTTACAGAAATAAAAGAAGAAAGGTCCGGTTAGGCGCCGCATGCAGGTGTCTGCCGGATTTTTTACTTTGCGGGGAAAACTTTTCTGCATTAATGTAAAAAAGCAAAATGGCAGAGGATCTTTCCTGCGAAACAAAAAGCACTTTGTGCTTAAAATTGCACTGGCTACAGTTTTCGGGGCGGGGAAAACGGATAAAAACAGGCGTATAGCTTAGTAATTTGCACTGCGGCGGTAAAAGAAAAAATTTATTAAGTTTCTGTTGACAAAAGAGGAAACTCATGATACTATATCTAAGGTTTCAAAAACACCTGCTGCCTTGGCTCAGCTGGTAGAGCGTCGCCTTGGTAAGGCGGAGGTCGGCAGTTCAAATCTGCTAGGCAGCTTTTTAGAAACTAAGGGCTTTCCGGGACTTCGGGAAGCCCTTTTCGATTGCAATTTGTAATTGCATTTTCCGCCGGCATTGAGTATAATCATAGAATGCCTGTGGAAAGAGATGGTAAAATTCAGGCAGAGGAGCAGGATAGTATGAAAAAATCTTATGAAATGGATATGTGCAACGGGCCCGTTCTTGGAAAAATTCTGATCTTTTCCATTCCTTTAATGCTTTCCGGAATCCTTCAGCTTCTTTTTAACGCTGCGGATGTGATTGTGGTTGGACGCTATGCCGGAAGCCAGTCTCTTGCTGCGGTAGGTTCCACAACGGCCCTCATTAACCTCTTAATCAATATTTTTGTGGGTCTTTCGGTGGGAGTGAATGTGCTGGTGGCCCAGTATTACGGGGCAAAAAGCGACGAGGACGTGAGTGAGACCATCCATACGGCCATAACTCTGGGGCTGGTATCAGGCCTCTTTTTGGTGGCAGTGGGAATTGCAGCCGCGAGACCCCTTCTGGAGCTGATGGGAACCCCGGACGATGTTATTAATAAATCTACCATATACATGCAGATTTATTTTGCGGGAATGCCGGTGACCATGCTTTACAATTTCGGCAGCGCCGTTTTAAGGGCTGTGGGGGATACCAGACGTCCGCTTTATTTTCTTACGGCAGCCGGAGTAGTCAATGTGCTTTTAAATCTGGTTTTTGTAATTTATTTTAATTTGGATGTGGCCGGGGTGGCTCTTGCCACTGTGATTGCCCAGGCAATCTCCGCCGCGCTGGTGTTAAAAAGTCTGTTATCCGCCGACGGATGCCTGAAACTAAAAATACATGAGCTGAAAATCAGCAAGGTAAAATTAAAACGGATTGCAAGGGTGGGACTTCCCGCCGGGATGCAGGGGGCCATTTTCTCCATTTCCAATGTGTTAATCCAGTCCTCCGTAAATTCCTTTGGTTCCATTGCCATGGCAGGAAATACTGCCGCTCAGAATATTGAGGGCTTCATTTATGCAGCCATGAATGCCGTTTACCAGACCAACTTAAGCTTTACCAGTCAGAACTTTGGCGGAAGAAAGTATAAGAGAATCGGGAAAATTACCTTTACCTGTCTGGCTGTGGTCACCGTTGTGGGCCTGGTGCTGGGCGCTTCCTTTTACGGAATAGGGGAGACACTCCTTGGAATCTATTCTTCCGACCCCCAGGTCATTCAGTACGGCATGCGCCGTCTGGGAATCATCGGCCTTCTTTATTTTATATGCGGAATCATGGATACCATGGTGGGAAGCATCCGCGGCATCGGATATTCGGTTCTCCCCATGTGTGTTTCTCTGGCAGGGGCCTGCGGCCTGCGGGTGATATGGATCTTTACTGTTTTCCAGTGGAGCCGTAATCTGACCACTTTATATATTTCTTATCCTTTTACCTGGATTGTCACAGGAACGGCCCATATTATCTGCTTCCTTTTGATTCGCAGAAAAATGCCAAAAGAAGACTGGGAGTAAGAAGGAAATCAAGCTGAGCTGTTACGAAAAATTCACAGTTATTTCACAAATATCCCTCTTGCGGAAATAGGCGGGAGGGATTATAATACGTCACATGATTAACTAGTTAATGATTAGCGTGCTAATGATTGCATACGGATGGTTAACAGACAGACGAATCATTTTGGAAAAAGAGAAAGGAGAAGCCATGAACCCAAAGGGAAAGCCTCAGGGGATCAACCATGCGATTGTGGAAGCTTTTATCAATACCGAAAAGCTTCACCGGGCGGTTTTGGAACGCCGCCTCAATAAAAACGGCATGTTCCGGGCACAGCACCAGATTCTCATGTGCATTTCCTGGAATCAGGATATGTCTCAGAAGGAGCTTGCAGAACAGTATCATGTGTCCGCAGCCTCCATAGCAGTCTCATTAAAAAAACTGGAGAAAGGCGGTTATATTCGCCGTCTGGTTGACAGAGATGACAATCGTTACAACAAGATCCGCCTCACAGAAAAAGGAAAGGAAGAAGTCGAACGGAGTATCAGCTTCTTTGAGAAAACAGAAGAAGGGATGCTTTCCGGTTTTTCCGAGGAGGAGAAGAAAATATTGTATCAGTATATTCGGAGACTAACGGAGAATTTAGAACAAATGCTTTAAAAGAAAATTTGGAGCAAATGCCTGAATGGAAAATTTAGAACAAATGCTTTAAAGGAAGATTTAGAGCGAATGCCGGAACGGAAAACTTAGAATAAATGCTTCAAAGAACAGAACAGGAGGGACAAAAAATGAAGCGATACGAGAAATATATAAAGCCATATCTTGGCGCATTCATCCTGGGGCCGATGATGATGCTGACAGAGGTGGCAGGTGAGGTCATGCTGCCGAAACTTATGTCTTTAATTATCAACAACGGCGTAAGCCAGAGAGATGTGGGCTATATCATCCGGACAGGGCTTTTAATGGTATTGGCCGTTCTTATTATGGCGGTGGGCGGTACTCTCGGCGCGTATTTTGCGGCTAAGGCATCCATCAGCTTCACCAGTGACCTTAGAAGGGATGTGTTTAAAAAGGTCCAGCAGTTTTCCTTTTCCAACATTGATACGTTCAGTACAGGCTCCCTTGTCACAAGACTGACTAATGATATTCAGCAGGTCCAGAATGTGCTGACCATGGGACTTAAAATGGCCCTTCGGGCGCCGGGCATGTTCGTGGGGGCTTTGATTATGGCCTTTATGATGAATTACAGGCTGGCGGTGATTGTTCTCATTGTGATTCCTGTTCTGCTGTCTGCCATCATCCTGATCTTAAAAACGGCATTCCCGCGGTTTGAGACCATGCAGAAAAAGCTGGACCGCTTAAACTCCGGCATTCAGGAAACCTTAACCAATGTGCGGGTGGTAAAGTCCTTTGTGAGGGAGGACCATGAAATTAACAAATTTTCAAATCTGAATACGGATTTGAAGGACAGCAGCCTGCGGGCCATGAAAATCGTCATTGTAACGATGCCGGTGATGACGCTTGCCATGAATTTCACTACGTTAGCGGTGGTGTGGTACGGCGGAAATATCATCATCGCGGGGAATATGCTGGTGGGAGACCTGACTGCCTTTATCACTTACATCATACAGATTCTCATGTCCCTTATGATGCTTTCCATGGTATTTTTACAGAGCTCCCGCGCCAGAGCTTCCTTAAAGCGCATCAATGAGGTGATGGACACGGAGGTGGATTTGAACGATGCTCATGCAGCCTTTCCGGAAAGGAAGGTGGAGCAGGGCCGTGTGGAATTTGAGGATGTCTGTTTTGGATACGCCCATGAGGGAGCGTCCGGCGGGTTGGTGTTAAGTCATATAAGCTTTGCGGTGGAGGCCGGCCAGACCATCGGCATGATTGGTTCCACCGGAAGCGGAAAGACCACTCTGGTTCAGTTAATCCCAAGACTTTATGATGTTTCCTCCGGCCGCGTGCTGGTGGACGGCGTGGACGTGAGGGATTATTCCCTGAAAAATTTGCGGGACGGCGTCGGTATGGTGCTCCAGAAAAACGTACTGTTCTCCGGAACCATAGAGGAAAATTTACGGTGGGGAGATGAGGAAGCGGCCATGGACGAGGTGAAAACGGCAGCACAGAGCGCACAGGCGGACGGCTTTGTCACGGCGTTTTCCCATGGCTACCAGACAGAAATCGGACAGGGCGGAGCAGGAGTTTCAGGCGGACAGAAGCAGAGGCTCTGCATTGCAAGAGCCCTCTTAAAGAAACCGAAAATCCTGATTCTGGACGACTCCACAAGCGCCGTGGATACGGCTACCGAGGCCGGAATCCGGGAGAGCTTTCGCAGGGAATTAAAGAATACCACAAAGTTCATTATTGCCCAGAGAATTTCGTCGGTTCAGGAGGCGGATCTGATTCTGGTTATGGAGGAGGGGGCCATCATCGGGCGTGGAACCCATGATGAGCTTCTTAAGACCTGTAAAACCTATGAAGAAATTTACAGAACTCAGACGGGAAGTGAAGAAATAGATGGACTGACAAAGGCATTCCAGGGACAGGAGGTGACGGCATGAACAGAAGCGAGAGAGAGAAAAGCTTAAAAAGGCGTTACGGCAGCCGGGTAGCCCAGGTAAGGCGGGGCGGCGGCCCTGGAGGTCCAGGTGGACCAGGCGGCCCCGGGCGTCACGGGGCCATGGCAAGAGGAGGAGGCCTGCCGAAAAACAGCGCCGTCACCATCAGGAGGCTATTGTCTTATCTGGAACAGGATAGGTTTAAAATGGGCCTGGCTTTCTTTTGCGTCATTGTAAATACTGTGGCGAGCCTGGCCGGGTCTTATATGTTAAGACCCATCATAAATCAATTTATAGCCCCGGCCGACGGAAGTCCCGGAAGCGTATCGGGACTGGCGGGAGGGATTGTCCTTCTGGCGGCGGTCTATCTGGCGGGGGTGGCGGCCAACTATTTACAGTCCGTCATTATGCTTAAGGTGGCCCAGGGAGCTTTGCTGCGGCTCCGTATGGACCTGTTTACGAAGATGCAGAAGCTTCCGGTACGGTTTTATGACACCAACGCAAACGGCGATCTGATGAGCCGGTTTACAAATGATGTGGATACCATCGGCAATATGTTAAGCAGTACTCTGGTCCAGCTGTTCTCCGGGGCTCTCAGCATTGTGGGAACTCTGGCCCTGATGATTTACACAAACCTGTACCTGACTGTGATTACCCTGGTTTTAATCCCCCTGATTCTTAAGGCAGGCGGGGCCGTGGCCGGAAGAAGCCAGAAATATTTCCAGGCCCAGCAGTCCGCCCTGGGCGCTTTAAACGGCTATATTGAGGAGACGATAACCGGACAGAAGGTAGTGAAGGTGTTCTGCCATGAGGACGTGGCAGAAGAGGAATTTGAAATTTTAAATGATGATCTTAAGAAGAAGCAGATCATGGCCCAATTCCTGGGAGGCCTCATGGGCCCGGTCATGAACAGCTTAAGCCAGATCAACTACGCGGTTACGGCCTGTGTCGGCGGTCTGCTTTGCGTGCTTAAGGGATTTGACGTGGGCGGTCTTACTGTGTTCTTAAGTTTCTCCAGACAGTTTTCCCGCCCCATCAATGAAATCTCCATGCAGGTATCCAATGTTTTTTCGGCTCTGGCAGGCGCGGAGCGGGTGTTTGCCATAATGGATGAGGAGCCGGAAGCTTCCGATGACGCGGATGCCGTTTCCATGGAAGGCATGAGAGGGGAAGTGGTACTTGAGAACGTGACCTTTGGCTATGACCCGGGCAAAGTGATATTAAAGAACATAAGCCTCTATGCAAAGCCGGGACAGAAAATCGCCTTTGTGGGTTCCACCGGAGCCGGAAAAACCACCATAACAAATTTAATCAACCGGTTTTACGATATTCAGGAAGGGTCCATCACCATTGACGGCGTGGACATCCGCCATATCCGCCGGGATGAGTTAAGGAAAAATATCGCCATGGTCCTTCAGGATACTCACCTGTTTACCGGAACTGTTATGGAAAATATCCGGTATGGACGGCTTTCCGCCACTGATGAGGAGGTCATAAGGGCGGCGAAAACCGCTTCCGCCCATTCCTTTATCATGCGGCTTCCCAAAGGCTACGACACGGTTCTGGAAAGCGACGGCGCCAATTTGAGCCAGGGGCAGAGGCAGCTTATTAACATTGCCCGCGCCGCTGTTTCAAAGGCTCCTATTCTGATTCTTGACGAGGCCACCAGCTCCGTGGATACGAGAACGGAAAAACACATTGAGCACGGCATGGACCGTCTGATGGCGGACAGAACTACCTTTGTGATCGCGCACAGACTTTCCACCGTAAGGAATGCCAACGCCATTATGGTTCTGGAAAACGGCGAGATTATTGAACGGGGCGACCATGATGATCTTCTTGAAAAGAAGGGAAGATATTACAACCTTTACACAGGCTTGACTGAGCTTGACTGATTTTTCATCGTGTTTTTTTTTAAATACAATAACGAAAACCTTACTTTTTTGTTAATTTGCAAACGGTTTCCTAATTGTACAAAAGTTCTAAATATGCTATACTACACCTTGATGGGTGCTTATGATACTGTGACAGTTCAGTCTCACGTCTTCCCGCCTGTTTTCCCAATTGCACAGGCCAGGAAACCTCAGCGCAGCCCCGCTACGCCGTCGGAATTTTGCCTGGATGGAGCACTAGAGCGTGCGGCTGAACTGTTACATGAAATTTTAGAGAAAGAAGGTTTGTTAAATGGGTCTGAACACATTTATAGGCGGCGTTCATCCCTATGAGGGAAAAGAACTGTCTTCCGATAAGCCGATTCAGGTAATCCAGCCTAAAGGCGAGCTGGTATTCCCATTGTCTCAGCATATCGGCGCTCCTGCAAAGCCACTTGTGGCAAAGGGCGATACGGTGTTAATGGGTCAGAAAATTGCAGAAGCCGGAGGGTTTATCTCGGCTAACGTGATCTGTTCCGTTTCCGGAACGGTAAAAGGAATTGAACCCCGCCTGGTAGCCAACGGCAGCATGGTACAATCTATCATTGTGGAAAATGACGGTGAGTATAAGGCCGTGGAGGGATTTGGCGAAAAACGCGATTACAAAGCTCTTTCCAAGCAGGAAATCCGCGATATTGTTAAGGAGGCCGGCATTGTCGGTATGGGAGGCGCAGGTTTCCCGACAAACGTGAAGCTGACTCCGAAGAATGAAGAGGAAATTGATTACATTATCGTTAATGCGGCGGAGTGTGAACCGTATCTGACCTCGGATTATCGCGTGATGATGGAACAGCCGGAGAGACTTGTGGGCGGCCTTAAGGTCATGTTACATATCTTTGATAAGGCCAAGGGCGTGATCGGCATTGAGGAAAACAAGCCGGAGGCTATCAAAAAGCTTCAGGAGCTTGTGAAGGATGAGCCGAGAATGGAAGTATGCCCGTTAAAGACGAAATACCCCCAGGGCGGCGAGCGCTTCCTGATTTACGCGGTCACAGGCGGCCGAGAAATCAACTCCACCATGCTGCCTGCCGATGCCGGATGTATCGTGGACAACGTGGATACGGTCGTGGCTATTTACAATGCCGTCTGCGAGTCCACTCCGTTAATCAGAAGGATTATTACCGTGACAGGAGATGCCATTGCGAATCCCCAAAACTTTGAAGTGAAGCTTGGAAGCTGCTACAGAGAGCTTTTAGAGGCGGCAGGCGGTTTTAAGGAAGAGCCGGAGAAGATGCTTTCCGGCGGCCCCATGATGGGGCAGGCCCTGTTCTCTCTGGATATTCCTGTTATGAAAACTTCTTCCGCGCTGACCTGTTTTACAAAAGACCAGGTGGCCGCCAATGAAGAATCCCCATGTATCCGCTGCGGACGCTGCGTGGAAGTATGTCCGGGACATGTGGTTCCACAGATGATGATGGCGGCCGCGGAGCGCCATGATCTGGCGCTGTTTGAAAAATTAAACGGCATGGAGTGCTGCGAATGCGGCTCCTGTACCTTTATCTGTCCGGCTCACAGACCCCTTACACAGGCGTTTAAGGAAATGCGTAAGGCTGTGATGGCAGCAAGAAGAAAGAAAGCGTAGGAGGTGTAACAAATGAGTAAATTATTGAATGTGTCATCCTCACCTCATGTACGTAACGGCATTTCCACAAAAAATATTATGTACGATGTGGCTATCGCCATGCTTCCTGCAACCATCTGGGGTGTGATGCAGTTTGGGATTTATTCCCTGGTAGTAGTAGCGGCGACGGTTCTTTCCTGTGTGTTGAGCGAATATGCTTTTGAGACACTGATGCATAAGCCTGTCACCATAAGCGACGGCAGCGCCGTTGTAACCGGAATGATCCTGGGGCTTAACATGCCCCCGACCATTCCTCTGTGGATGCCGGTCCTTGGCGGCGTCTTCGCCATCATCGTTGTAAAGCAGCTTTACGGCGGCCTTGGCCAAAACTGGATGAACCCGGCTCTGGCGGCAAGATGTTTCCTGTTAATTTCTTTTGCAGGGTCAATGACAAAGTTTACGGATCCCGTGACCGATGCCATTGCAGGCGCGACTCCCCTTGCGACGATCAAGGCGGGCGGTACCTATGACGTTGCTTCCATGTTTATCGGTAAAATCCCCGGAACGATCGGTGAGGTTTCCGTCATCGCGCTGTTAATCGGCGCTGCTTACCTTCTGTATAAGAAAGTCATTACGATCCGGATCCCGGGAACGTATATTCTTACCTTTGCGGTTTTTGCGTTCCTTTTCGGCCAGCACAATGTAAGCTATGTTCTGGCGGAGGTCTGCGGCGGCGGCCTGATCTTCGGCGCATTCTTCATGGCGACCGACTATGTGACCAGCCCCATTACCCCCAAAGGACAGATTGTTTTCGGCGTATGTCTCGGTATCCTTACCGGACTGTTCCGTCTCTTCGGTGGCAGCGCAGAGGGAGTATCTTATGCGATTATCTTCTGTAATATGCTGGTTCCGTTAATCGAGAAGTATACGCTTCCCACAGCATTTGGAAAAGGGGGTAAGAAAAATGGCGGCAAGTAAGTCTGGTTTCATGAAAGATGCCCTGATCCTGTTTGCAATTACCCTGGTTTCCGGTATCTGCCTGGGCTTTGTCTATGATGTGACAAAGGGTCCGATCGAACAGGCAACGATCGCGGCCAATAACGCAACCTACCGCGAGGTTTTATCCACTGCGGAATCCTTTGAAACCGCGGCGGGGTCGGAAGAGACCATCGAGGCAACCGCGGAAGAGTTTGGAACCCTGGGCTATGGCAGCGTCGCTATCGAGTCCGTTCTTGAGGGCAGGGACGCAAGCGGAAACGTCGTGGGATATGTCATTAACTCTCTGTCCAAAAACAGCTATGGCGGGGCCGTAAAGCTTTCCATCGGTTTTGATATGGATGGAACCATCACCGGCGTGGGGATCCGTGAGATAAGCGATACGCCGGGCCTTGGCTTGAAAGCGAAAGAACCGGCTTACAGGGATCAGTTTGTCGGTAAAAACGCGGATGTCCTCACCGTGACGAAGAGCGGCCAGGCGGGGGATGATGAAATCAACGCCATCAGCGGCGCTACCATCACCTCCAATGCAACCACAAATGCAGTCAATGCAGCTCTTTATTATCTGCATACTTATATGAATTAGGAGGTGGGTGTAAATGAATAAATGTACAGAACGCCTTTATAACGGTATTATCAAAGAGAATCCTACCTTCATCCTGATGCTTGGCATGTGTCCGACTCTTGCAACGACCACATCCGCAGTCAACGGTCTTGGCATGGGACTCTCCACAACGGCTGTACTGATGTTTTCCAACCTGATCATCTCTGCGCTCCGCAAGATTATTCCGGACCGCGTGCGTATTCCGGCCTTCATTGTTATTGTGGCCAGCCTGGTAACGGTTGTACAGCTTTTAATGCAGGGGTATGTACCGTCCCTGTATGCTTCCCTTGGTATCTACATTCCGCTTATTGTTGTAAACTGCATTATTCTTGGCCGCGCCGAGTCCTATGCAGCGAAAAACGGTCCGGTGGAATCTTTCTTTGACGGTGTCGGCATGGGGCTTGGCTTTACGCTGGCTCTGACCGTGATTGGAATGTGCCGTGAGTTCTTCGGCGCGGGCGCCGTATTCGGACATGAGATTATTCCGGAGGCATACCATATTTCCATCCTGGTTCTGGCTCCTGGCGCTCTGTTTACTCTGGCTATGCTGACTGCCATTCAGAATAAGTTAAGGCTTCCAAGCGCCACCAACGGCGACGCGCCAAAGTCTGACCTGGCCTGCGGCGGCGACTGCTTACATTGCACGGGCTGTGCGGGCATGGCAAACCATGCGGTTCTGGCTGAGAAGAAGGCGGCTGAGGCAGCGGCAGCAGCTGCAGCAAAGAAAGCGGCAGCGGAAAAGGCTCTGGCGGCAAAGAAGGCGGCGGAAGCGGCAAAAACCGCTGAGACACAGAAGGAAGCAGAAGAGAAGTAAGGAGGAAATGGAAAAATGAAAGAATTATTATTAATTGCCATCGGCTCCGCCCTGGTAAATAACGTAGTTTTAAGCCAGTTCCTCGGACTCTGCCCGTTCCTTGGCGTATCCAAGAAAACAGAGACGGCTGCTGGTATGGGCGCCGCGGTTATTTTCGTTATCGTAATTGCGACTGCCTGCACAAGCCTGGTCTATGATTTTGTACTGACACCTTTAAATATCCAGTACCTTCAGACCATCGTATTTATTCTGGTCATTGCGGCCCTGGTACAGTTTGTTGAGATGTTTTTAAAGAAAAACATGGTAAGCCTTTACCAGGCCCTGGGCGTATATCTGCCGCTTATCACTACCAACTGTGCCGTTCTCGGTGTTGCGTTAACCAACGTACAGGAGGGCTACAATTTTATTCAGAGCGTTGTCAACGGTATCGGCATCTCCGTCGGATTTACGATTGCCATTATCCTGCTTGCAGGTATCCGTGAGAAGATTGAGCACAACGATGTGCCCCATTCTTTTCAGGGATCTCCCATTGTGCTGATCACAGCAAGCCTGATGTCAATCGCATTCTTCGGATTTTCCGGACTTATTTAAGGGAGGATTCGAAGGATGAATATAACTGGAATCTTAATCGCGGCAGTTGTCGTCGGTGCGGTTGGTATTATCATCGGCGTGCTTCTCGGCGTTGCCAGCGAGAAATTTAAAGTAGAAGTGGATGAGAGAGAAGTCCTCGTAAGAGCGGAGCTTCCCGGAAACAACTGCGGCGGCTGCGGATATGCCGGCTGCGATGCCCTTGCAAAAGCGATCGTTGAGGGCAAGGCGGCCGTAAACCAGTGTCCCGTGGGCGGAAGCACCGTCGGTGATAAGATTGCCGCCATCATGGGCGTAGAGGCCGGAAGCGCGGAAAAACAGGTTGCCTTTGTAAAATGTAAGGGCACCTGCGACAAGGCAAATGTCCAGTACAACTACTATGGAATTGACGACTGTGTAAAAATTGCCGCGGCCGTCCCCGGCGCAGGCGACAAGTCCTGTTCCTATGGCTGTCTCGGCTCGGGAAGCTGTGTAAAGGCATGTCAGTTCGACGCCATCCATGTCGTTGATGGGGTAGCCGTTGTGGATAAGGAGAAATGTGTGGCCTGTGGCCAGTGTGTGGCAGTATGTCCCCGCGGCCTGATCGAGCTGGTTCCCTATAAGGCGGAGCATCTTGTTCAGTGTAATTCCCACGACAAGGGGCCGGCAGTGAAGAAGAACTGCGACGCCGGATGCATCGGATGTACCCTCTGCACGAAGCAGTGTGAGTTTGATGCCATCCATATGGACAATAACCTGGCTGTGATTGATTATGAGAAGTGCACCAACTGCGGGAAATGTGCGGCCAAGTGTCCAGCGAAGGTTATTAAATAAGTTTGGATCATGGAGAAATAATTGTTTTACCATGGGCCAGAGTAGCGATACTTTGGCTCATGGTGTTTTTAGATAACGGATATAAAATTGTGTGATTTTGAATTTTTAGTCATACTTCTTTACAGATATATTTGATAGTGTCATTGGGATTGCATAGACTATACTTCGTCAGATTAGCCAAGGTGTGCGCTGGAAGGGTTACAGCGCGAAGAGAATGCACTGTCGCACAAAGATCCATTTGACAGAATGTTGGTTTGTCAGGCATCAACCGAAAATATGATGTTTGTTACTACTGTTCCTTGGTAAGTGGGTTTCTTGACAGAATTTTGAGGAATGATTATAATGTTTGTATAGGAAGTGAGATGAGAACGAATGGACAAAGAAAGCACTCAAACGCCGAAGAGGCGCAGACGAAAGCATTACGACTCAGAGACGATCTTCGATGATGTCTTCCGGACAATGGCGCAGAAGATGCCGTATCTGCTAATTCATCTGATAAATGAGGCATTTGGCACAAAATACCCAGGAGACGCGGAGTTTGAGGCGCTGCGGAATGAGCACTACGAAAAACGCGGAAAGATTATTACGGATTCTATCATTAAGATTTGTGACCATATCTACCACATCGAATGCCAGTCTCAAAAAGATGGTACGATGGCGCTTCGTATGATTGAATATGATTTTGCGATTGCACTCGACCATGCCGGGATGGAAAATGGGAATTTGGAGATTGATTTTCCAGAATCCTGTGTACTCTATATCCGAAACCATCACGATATGCCGAAAGAGCATGTGGTGACAGTAAAGTTCCCCAATGGGCAGAAAGTGGAGTATTCCACAAAGGTTATTTTGATACAAGACTATACGATCGACAGCATTTTTGAAAAGAAGCTGTACCTGTTTTTGCCATACTACATTTTGCGATATGAGGCGTTTCTTAAGGAGAACAGTGCGGATAAAATCAAAATGGATAATTTGCTATCGGAATGTTCGGAGATGAATGAGCGCTTGGCAAAGGCATCGGTTAAAGACAACCCGGAATTGTATATGAGTATCATGGATCTGGTACAACGGATCGCAGACTATATTGTTCCGGAGCAGAATCCAAATAAAGAAAGGATCGGTGAAGTTATGGGTGGAAAAATCCTGGAATTGGAACATGAGATTATTGAAAAAGAAGCCCTGCAAAGAGGAATCAGGCAAGGGATTGATGAAGGACGCAATGAGGGACGCAAGGAAGGACGCGATGAAGTCAGAAAGCAATACGCTGTTTCATTGTTTAAACGTGGGGAAACGATTGCAAATATCGCTGAAGAAATCGGTATAACAACAAGCAAGGTGATTCAGTTTTTGACTGCCGCAGGCTATGCGGTAAAGTAGTTCTGCCCGAAGCAGGCAGCAAAAAATATTTTTCCAAAAGAGTACAGTGATTTGTCTGTGCTCTTTTTGTTTCACAGAAATCAAAACTCGATGTTTTAGTTGACTTGAATTTCCATTTGCCGTATAATAATTTTATCTATGTGAAAGCGAGGCATGTTTAAGATGATTAAGAGCATGACCGGTTTCGGCCGATGCGAGGCCGTAACGGATGAATGCAAAATATCCGTTGAAATAAAGGCAGTCAACCATCGATATCTGGATTTAAGCATTAAAATGCCGAAAAAATTTAATTATTTTGAGGCAGCCATGCGGACCCTCTTGAAGGATTATATTCAAAGGGGAAAGGTAGATGTATTTATTACCTATGAAAATTACGCGGAAGAGAAGGTAGACTTAAAGTATAACAGTTCCCTGGCCGCCGAATATATGCAGAGCTTTGAAAAAATGGCGGAACAATTTGGAATTGAAAACGATGTGAAGGTGTCCATACTTTCCCGGTGTCCGGAGGTCTTTACGATGGAACAGCAGCCGGAAAATGAGGAACATTTGTGGTCTTTGCTGGAGCCGGTTTTTAAGAAAGCAGCTGAAAACTTTGTGGAAACCAGGGTCCGGGAGGGAGAGAATTTAAGAAAAGATCTGCTTGGAAAGCTTGATTATATGCTGACCATAGTGGATTTTATCGAGGAACACTCTCCGAAAGTCCTTGAAGATTACAGAAAGAAGCTGGAGGACAAGGTAAGGGAAATACTCCGGACTACGGCCGTTGACGAATCCAGAATCCTTACGGAAGTGACGATCTTTGCAGATAAAATCTGTGTGGATGAGGAGACTGTCCGCTTAAGAAGCCATATTGAAGGAATGAGAAAGGAGCTTCTTGCCGGAGGAGGCGTGGGCAGAAAACTGGATTTTATTGCACAGGAGATGAACCGGGAGTCCAATACGATTCTTTCCAAATCCAGTGATCTGGAGATTTCCGACCGTGCAATTATTTTAAAAACGGAAATTGAAAAGGTAAGAGAGCAGATTCAGAATATTGAATAACCGGGGGGATTATATATGAAAGAACAGGGAGTTCTGGCTGTCGTATCGGGATTTTCCGGCGCAGGAAAGGGAACCATTATGAAAGCGCTTCTGGAAAAGTATGATAATTACGCGCTGTCCATTTCTGCCACTACAAGAAGTCCCCGTCCTGGGGAAGCGGACGGCCGGGAATATTTCTTTATGACAAACGAACAGTTTGAGGAGCTGATTGAAACGAACCGGCTTATTGAGTATGCCCGCTATGTAAATCATTATTACGGAACCCCCAGCTCCTACGTGGAAGAAATGATGGCGCAGGGGAAAGATGTGATTCTTGAAATTGAAATCCAGGGAGCTCTTAAGGTGAAAGAAAAATATCCGGAGGCGGTTTTGATTTTCGTGGTTCCGCCTGCGGCAATAGATTTAAAGGCCCGCCTTATGGGACGGGGCACGGAGACGGAGGAAGTTATTGAAAAAAGGTTAAAACGTGCCCTGGAGGAGTCAGAAGGAATGGACTCCTATGACTATATTCTCGTGAATGATACCATTGAGACCTGTGTGGAGGAGCTTCATGGCCTGATTCGCTCCCAGCATCTTAAGGCATGCAGAAATCAGGAAAGAATCTCCCGGATGAAAGAAGAATTAAGGGAGCTTGTGGAATCTGGCAGGTAAGCTGTCCGAATGATTGAAAGGAGTTTTTTGATATGTTACATCCATCTTATACAGATTTAATTGAGGCAGTCAACAGCAATGTGGAGCCGGGAGAGCAGCCAGTGGTTCAAAGCCGTTATTCCATTGTTATTGCGGCGGCAAAGAGAGCCAGGCAGCTCATCGGCGGAGCTGAGCCGCTTGTATACGGCGGAGCCGGAAAGAAACAGCTTTCCACGGCTGTTCAGGAGCTCTATGAGCGGAAGGTGACAATTCTTCCTGAGGAAGAGGAGACAGAAGAGGAAATCCCGGCCGAAGACGCGGCGCCTTCCGAAGAAACCGGAGAAGAAGAAAACGAAGAATAAAGGCAACGGCTTAGGGGGGCTGCCTGAACTGCTGCGAATAAAGAAAAGAAAGGAGGAAATAGGGCTGGATACCGGCTTTTTGTTTCCTCTTTTTTCAAGAGAAAGGAAAGACTTTAAATGAATCTGCTTTTCATTTCACTTGGCTGTGATAAAAACCTGGTGGATACGGAAAAAATGCTCGGGCTCCTGAATGAGGAGGGCTGTTCCTTTGTGGATGATGAGACAAAGGCTGACGCAATCGTCATCAATACCTGCTGTTTTATCGGCGATGCCAAGGAAGAAAGCGTAAATACGATTCTTGAGATGGCGAAAATGAAGGAAGAGGGGCAGCTGAAAGCCCTGATCGTCACAGGATGCCTGGCGCAGAGATATAAAGATGAGATTGTGGAAGAAATTCCGGAGGTGGACGCGGTTTTAGGCACGTCTTCCTGTGAAGAGATTGCAAAGGTTTTAAAGAAGGCCTTAAACAGCGGGGAAAGAACGCTGGTGTTTAAGGATATTGATGCCCCCGCAAGCCCTGTGACAAAACGCCTGGTGACCACAGGCGGCCACTATGCATTCTTAAAAATCGCCGAGGGCTGTGATAAACGATGCACCTACTGCATTATTCCTTATCTTCGCGGCAGATACAGGAGCGTTCCCATGGAGCAGCTGGAAAAGGAAGCGGGGGAGCTGGCGTCCCAGGGCGTAAAGGAGCTTATTTTGGTAGCCCAGGAGACGACTCTTTATGGAAAAGACCTGTATGGAGAAAAAAAACTTCCGGAGCTTCTGCGCCGCCTTGCGGCCATTTCCGGAATTCAATGGATCAGGCTCCAGTACTGCTATCCGGAAGAAATTACAGAAGAGCTCATTGAAACCATGAAAACGGAAGAAAAGGTCTGCCATTATCTGGATATTCCCATTCAGCATGCCAGCGATGCCATTTTAAAGCGTATGGGACGCAGAACGAACCATGAAGAAATCAGGGCGCTCATTGAAAAGCTGCGGAAAGAAATCCCGGATATTATCTTGCGAACTACCTTTATTTCCGGATTTCCGGGAGAGACAGAGAAGGATCATGAAATCCTTATGGAGTTTGTAGATGAGATGGAGTTTGACCGTCTCGGTGTTTTTGCCTACTCTCCAGAGGAGGACACTCCGGCATACGGCTTCGAAGACCAGGTGCCGGAGGAGGTAAAGGAGGAGCGGAGAGCTGAAATCATGGAGCTTCAGCAGGACATTGCCTTTGAAAAATCAGAGAGGATGAAGGGCCGCGTTCTGGATGTGTTGATTGAGGGAAAAGTTGCCGATGAAAATGCCTATGTGGGGCGGACTTATATGGATAGTCCTAATGTGGACGGGCTGATTTTTGTGAATACCGGGCTTTCTCTCATGTCCGGGGATTTCGTCAGGGTGCGGGTCACAGGCGCTCTGGACTATGATTTGATTGGGGAGGTAGAAGATGAATTTACCGAATAAACTGACGATCCTGCGAATGATTATGATTCCGTTTTTCGTGGCGGCTCTTCTTATGGAGGGCGGCCAGGTGCAGACTCTCCGGTATCTGGCGGCGGGAATTTTCATTGTGGCAAGTCTCACGGACATGCTGGACGGAAAAATCGCCAGAAAATATAATCTGGTGACAAATTTTGGAAAATTTATGGATCCGCTGGCAGATAAACTTCTGGTCTGTTCGGCTTTAATTTGTCTGGTGGAACTTAAGGAGCTTCCGGCCTGGATGGTTATTGTCATCATCAGCCGGGAATTTATCATCAGCGGGTTCCGCCTGGTGGCTTCCGATAACGGGGTGGTGATTGCCGCCAGTTACTGGGGAAAGTTCAAAACCACGTTTCAGATGATTGCCGTGGTGCTTTTGATTTTAAAGATTGAAGCCCTGTCCATGGTAACAACGGCTGTGGTATGGATTGCCCTGGTTCTTACGGTGATTTCCCTGGCGGATTATATTGTGAAGAATGCAGGAGTGCTGAAAGAAGGGAAAATGTAATGATTAGGACAGAGAAAGGCTACGCGCAGATATTTAAAATTTACGGAAAAAGTGAAACAGAGATCAAAGACAACCTGAAAGAAGTTTTAAAGCAGGGCGGCGCTGCGCTGGTGTATACAAGAAGGCGCGGAAAAGAGGTACATGTGGTGGTGGAAACCGAAGAGCAGGACGAGGAGCTTGCAAAGAATCTGATGAAGCCAATCGCCAAGGAAATAAAGAAATCCCTCGGCCCCATGTATTATTCCAACCGGGAGAATGAGACTATGGAAGAGGCTGTAGTACGCCTCCTGGATAAGTACGGGCTCACAGTGACAACGGCAGAGTCCTGCACTGGAGGCATGGTGGCTGCAAAGATCGTCAATGTACCGGGAGCATCCGATGTGTTCAATGAGGGATTCATTACTTACTCCAATAAGGCCAAGAGAAAGGTACTGGATGTAAGCAAAGCCACCCTGAAAAAATATGGCGCCGTCAGTGAGGAGACTGCCAGAGAGATGGCTCTGGGAGGCGTTCTGGCCGCCGATGCCGATGCCTGTGTGGCAGTAACCGGAATCGCGGGACCAGATGGGGGAACCCAGGAAAAGCCGGTGGGGCTGGTGTTTCTTTCCTGCTGCATCAAGGATGAGGTGTCCGTGGAGGAATGCCATTTCCATGGTACAAGGGCAGAGATCAGGGAACAGGCGGCCACGGCGGCGCTGGATCTTTTACGGCGGGCAATTATAAAGAATTACCGATAGACGGGGGAGAATATGCGTTGGTATGACAGGCTGTACGTGGGAGAGAAAGCGAAAAAGCACCGCTATGAAATCATTCAGGCGATTCGTCAGGAAAATGGATGGGGATACTACGTACTGACTCTGCCTTCCAATGAGAAGAATCTCCTTGAGCTTTATCCGGCCGTCACTCTGAAACAGCCCTATTACAGGGAACAGGGGCTTCTGATTGTCGGAGTGGCCGCTGATTATGAGGACGCAGTCCGGCTGTCCGGCCGTATCGTAAAACAGGTGTATGATAAGACAGGCGGCTTTGATATTTCCGGATTCCTTTTTGGGGAGGTTTAAAGGTGCTCCATATTTTGTTGTTGCTGCTTAAGGTTCTGGGAATCTTTCTTCTGGTGGTTTTCGGGATTTTTCTGCTTTTGGCGCTTTTGGTGCTGTTTACGCCTGTCAGGTACAGGGGGAATGTTTCTTTTCATGGAGAAGCGAGGGGGACTGTTTTTGTTTCCTGGCTGTTTTGCATCCTGAGGGTCCGGCTTGTTCTGGATGAGAGCCTGAAACTTAGCGTAAAGGTGTTGTGGCATAAGCTTTTTGAGGAGGTTCTCTGGTCGAAGGAAGAGGACGAAAAAAAAGAACTTTCAGAAGGAGAGAGTTCCGGAGAAGAGATTTCCGAAGAAGAGTTCGGGGAAGTGCTTCCTGACTTTGAGGAGGAAGAGCTAGAGATGGTCCATATGGCGGAACTGTCCGGAGGAGAAATGGAAGAAGCGCAGAGGCTGGAGGAGGAAAGTGGTTTGGAAGAAAATCCGGTTTCGGAAAAGATTCCGGGACCGGAAGAAAACATAGGGCCGGAAGAAAAAACGAGTCGGAAAGAGAAGCCGAATCTGGGAGAAAGGCTGTGCCGCTTTTGTAAAAAAATCAAAGAATTTATTTTGGGAGGCCGGTCCTCTTTAAAAAAGGCCAGGAAGAAATATGAAGGATTCGTGGCTTTTATCGGGGATGAGGAAAATCAGAAGACGTTTCGTCTGCTTACAAAGCAGATAAAGAAGCTTTTCAAATGTATTCTTCCGGGGAACGTGAAAGGGCGCATCCGTTTTGGTTTCGAGAACCCCTATGATACGGGAAAAGTTCTTACCATCATAAGTCCTTTTTACGGTTTGTATGCCAGAACTCTGGCTGTTGAGCCTGTGTTTGGGGAAAAGGCTCTGGAGGGTGAGCTTAAAATCAAAGGAAAAATCCGCGCCGCGTCCCTCTTATCTGTGGGACTTAGGTTGTTCATGAATAAGAACTTCCGAAGGCTTTTAAAAAGATGGAGGTGATAGTTCAGACTTGCATCTTTTTACCCGCATACCGCTGACAAAAAGCACGTGGCGCAGGCGGAACGGTTGCAAATGGAGTAGGTAAAGGAGGAGGCCGTATGGCAGAAAATCAGTTTCCATCAACGGCAGAGGCACTGTTTAAAGGGATGGACAATTTTATTACAACGAAAACCGTGGTGGGGGAGCCTGTGAAGGTGGACGACACCATTATCATTCCGCTCGTGGATGTGACCTGTGGCATGGCGGCCGGGTCATTTGCCCAGAATGCAAAAACCAACGGCGGGGGCGGAATGAGCGCGAAAATGAGCCCAAGCGCCATTTTAATTATTCAGAACGGGATGACCAGACTGGTAAACATCAAGCATCAGGATGCAGTCACAAAAGTACTGGATATGGTGCCGGACTTTGTCAACCGCTTTGTGGGCGGAAAGGACATCTCCCCGGAGGCCATGGAAAAGGCGGAAGATATGAAGGCTTCCTATGAGGCCGGTGAAGAAACAAAATAGCATGGAACGGCAGAGGCCGCATATGATGTATCATAGACATTTTTCCGTAAAGGAGGATGGTATGAAACGATTATGCGGCCTTATGATTTTTTGTATTGGCATCGGCATGACCTGGGTACTGATTCTCCCCAAATCATTTCTCATGGTGATAATTGCAATGGCCTTTCTGATTGTGGGATATAATCTGTTTTGCTGCAAATAACGGTTCACGTTCTTTTCGTTTCCGGGAATGCTGCCGGGGGCAAATCGGGCTTCACAGGACGCAGATGTTCGAAAAAACTATGAGAAACACGCTTTGCGAGTTTCTCAAGTTATCGCGGCAGTCGCCAAGGTCCCGTGCAAGCACGGACTTTGGCTCGTTGATCGCGTAAATGAAAAAAGGCATTCTCTGTTGATGAAACAGAGGATGCCTTTATTTTGCGATTTTCTTGTATCGGAGGTATTAAGCTCTCTCTACGAGACCGGATCTTAAGCAAGAAGTACATACATACATCTTCCGAGTTCCGCCATTAACCTTAACCTTTACAGATTTAACGTTCGCTTTCCAGATTTTGTTGGATCTTCTATGGGAATGGCTTACTCCATTACCAAAGTGAGCAGCTTTTTCACAAATAGCGCATTTTGCCATGATTGCACCTCCTTAACACTTCTTTGGATTTGGAAAAAAATCCATAACACATGTATGATAGCAGATCATGTAGAAAATTGCAAGAGAAAAATGAAAAATTCCAACTTTTTTTCATTAAAACTCAGGATTATAATGGACAGGATAAGAAGGATATGATATATTAAAAAAAATGCCGTTACATTCACAGGGTACCTGTGAGCGGTAACGCTTTGAACCTGTTGCGGCATCCTAATTTTTCGGAAACGGAGGCAGAAGTATGAAGGGATGTATTAATAATAAAATGGGCCGAATCCAGATTGATACGGACGTAATCGCTCTTTATGCGGGAACAACGGCAGTGGAATGCTTCGGAATTGTGGGCATGGCTGCAGTCAGCATGAAAGACGGACTGGTAAAACTTTTAAAACGTGAAAGCCTGACTCACGGAATCAATGTCGCGATTAACGATAACGCAATCAGCATTGACTTCCACGTAATCGTTTCCTACGGCGTCAGCATCTCAACAGTTGCTGACAATCTGATCGAAAATGTGAAGTATAAAGTAGAAGAATTCACTGGTATGCCTGTTGAAAAGATCAACATTTACGTTGAAGGCGTACGGGTGATAGATTAAGGAGGAAGTAAATCCATGGCAGTAAAGTCCGCAGACGCTTCCCTGTTTCAGACTGCGGTTCTGGCCGCGGCCAAGAACCTTGAAGCGAAAAAGGAATGGATTAATGAGCTGAATGTGTTCCCGGTTCCCGATGGCGACACAGGCACCAATATGACTATGACCATTATGGCCGCCGCAAAGGAAGTGGCCGCCATTGAGAAGCCAACGATGGGGGCTATTGCAAAAGCCCTTTCTTCCGGTTCTCTCCGCGGAGCCCGCGGTAATTCCGGCGTAATTCTGTCCCAGTTATTTCGTGGTTTTACAAAGGAAATCAGTACTACAGACGTAATCACCGTTACGATTCTTGCCAACGCTTTTACCCGTGCTACGGAGACGGCTTATAAAGCCGTTATGAAGCCAAAGGAAGGAACGATTCTGACCGTTGCCAGAGGAATGGCCGAAAAAGCGGCGGAGCTGGCGACTCAGACCGATGATATTGTTAAATTTTTACAGCAGGTGATCGAACACGGAGATTATGTTTTAAGCCAGACTCCGGAAATGCTCCCTGTATTAAAACAGGCAGGCGTCGTGGACTCCGGCGGGCAGGGATTAATGGAAGTTATGAAAGGCGGTCTGGACGGTCTTTTAGGCAGGGGAATTCCCTTTGACAGCATAGTGGTCCAGGAAACTCCCGGAACACGGACAAAAAGTGCCGCCGGTCAGGAAGGCCTGGAAACAGCCGACATTAAATTCGGTTACTGCACAGAATTCATCATTAATGTGGAAAAAAGCTATGATTCGGAGGAAGAACACAGATTCAAGGGCTTTTTGGAGTCCATCGGGGATTCTATTGTGGTGGTCTCTGATGAAGATGTGGTTAAAGTTCATGTTCACACCAACAATCCCGGTCTTGCTATCGAGCGGGCTTTGACGTATGGTTCTCTCTCAAAAATGAAAATTGACAATATGAGGGAAGAGCATAACGAACGCCTGATTCACAATGAATCGGCCATGTCTTTGGCTTCCCGGCCGGAGGAATCCAAAAAGGAAGAGCTTAAAGGGGAAGAGTCCAAAAAGGAAGAGCCCAGGAAACCGTACGGCTTCATCGCAGTTTCCATCGGCGAGGGGCTTGGAGAAATTTTTAAGGGGATTGGCGCGGACTACCTGATTGAGGGCGGGCAGACCATGAATCCCAGCACCGAAGATATGCTAAATGCCATCGAAAAGGTGAACGCAGATGTGATTTATATTCTTCCTAATAATAAAAATATCATTCTTGCCGCGGAACAGGCCAAAAGTCTGGTGGAAGATAAGCAGGTTTTTGTGATTCCCTCCAAAACCGTTCCTCAGGGAATTGCGGCCCTGATTAATTTTCTCCCGGATGTGTCTCCAGAAGAAAACACAAAGAGCATGACAGAGGAGATGGGGCGTATCCGTACTGGTCAGATTACTTATGCGATCCGCAATACCTCCATTGACGGTATGGAAATTAAAGAGGGAAATATCATGGGAATCGGAGATTCTGGTATGCTGGCCGTGGGCCAGGATATCACAGAAACCGCCATGGAAACCCTGCGGCATATGGTGGATGAGGAATCTGAGTTAATCAGCATTTATTATGGCGCTGACGTATCTGAAGAAGACGCCGGGGCTCTTCTTTCTAAAATTCAGGAAGAATTTCCGGGCTGTGAAGCAGAGCTTAATAATGGAGGACAGCCAATTTACTATTATTTACTGTCTGTGGAATAAAAAAGAATCCTGCGCCGCAGGATTCTCTGCCTGCGGCGGGTCGCGGCAGCGACATTTTCCTTTCCGCCGCAGTGCGATACGAAACACAACAAAGCTGCCACAGGCGGTCCGAGGAGGCTGCCGGGCAGTTTTTGTTACATATACGGAGGGATCAATGGAAAACCGACAGTCTCTGGAGACCTTAAAAGGAATTGGAGAAAAAACCGCAAAGCTTTTTGAAAAGGTGGGTGTGAAAACCATTGACGACCTGCTCCATTATTACCCCAGGGCCTATGACACCTTTGAGGAGCCAAAGGCCATCGGGGAGCTTTTGGACGGCGCCGTCGAGGCCGTGGATGGATACTTAAAAAGTGGGGCCGCAGGAAGAAATTTCGGCGGTCTTTCTCTTGTAACTGTTACCATAAACGATATGACCGGGAAACTTAAACTTGTCTGGTATCATATGCCCTATCTGAAAAATACTCTGCGTCCGGACAGCCACTATATTTTTCGTGGCAGGGTATCCAGAAAGAAAAGCGGACTCACCATGGAACAGCCGCAGATGTATAAGCCGGAAGTCTATGAGACGTTTTTAAAAAGAATGCAGCCGGTTTACGCCCAGACGAAGGGGCTGGGAAATAAGACCATTGCCTCGGCCATGGAACAGGCCCTTTCTGTCCGGGTCATGGAAAAGGATTACCTTCCGGCGGGTTTAAGAAAAGCCAATGAACTGGCGGAATATAATTTTGCCATTGAGCATATTCATTTTCCCAAGGATTCCACGGATCTTTTATTTGCCAGAAAGCGGCTGGTCTATGATGAGTTTTTTCTATTCCTTCTGGCCGTTCGGAGACTTAAAGAAAAACGGCAGGATATAAAAAGCTCTTATGTGATGGAAAAGGACAGCCTGGCCCGGAAACTGGAGAAAGAACTTCCCTATGCCCTCACAAAGGCTCAGAAGCGGACCCTGGAGGAGGTATTCCTGGATTTAAAAAGCGGAAAAGTAATGAACCGCCTGGTTCAGGGGGATGTGGGTTCCGGTAAGACGGTGATCGCCCTTCTGGCTCTTCTTCTGGCGGCGGAAAACGGATACCAGGGAGCCCTTATGGTACCCACGGAGGTCCTGGCAAGGCAGCATTATGAGTCGGTGACGAAGCTTTTTTCCTCCCACGGCATCCTGAAAACGGCGGTGCTGGTGACCGGATCCATGACCGCAAAGGAAAAGCGTCTGTCTTACGAAAAAATTTCCTCCCACGAGGCCGATATTGTGATCGGAACCCATGCCCTGATCCAGGAAAAGGTGGTATATGATAATCTGGCGTTGGTCATCACCGATGAGCAGCACCGGTTCGGTGTGGCACAAAGGGAAATGCTTGGAAATAAGGGGGCTCTTCCTCATGTACTGGTTATGAGTGCCACGCCGATTCCCCGGACCCTGGCGATTATTCTGTATGGGGATTTGGATATTTCCGTCATTGATGAGCTGCCTTCCAACCGCCTTCCCATTAAAAACTGTGTGGTGGATACGGGGTATCGGGAACGGGCATACAGATTCATTGCGGGAGAAGTGGCAAAGGGCCGTCAGGCATATGTGATTTGTCCCATGGTGGAGGATAGCGAGATGATTGAGGGAGAAAATGTTCTGGATTATACAAAGGTCCTCCGGGAAAAGCTTCCGGGTATCCGGGTAGAATATCTACACGGAAAAATGAAGGGAAAGGAAAAGAACGCCATCATGGAGGAGTTTGCCGCCGGGGCCATCCAGGTTCTGGTGTCCACCACAGTCATCGAGGTGGGAGTCAATGTTCCAAACGCCACGGTGATGATGATTGAAAATGCCGAGCGGTTTGGTTTAGCTCAGCTCCATCAGCTGAGGGGACGTGTGGGGCGCGGAAAGGAACAATCCTACTGTATTATGGTCAATGCCTCCGGGGACGGCGAAAAGAATGCCAGGCTGGAAGTACTTAATAAATCCAACGATGGATTTTTTATCGCTTCTGAGGATTTAAGGCTTCGCGGCCCGGGAGACATTTTCGGCCTCCGCCAAAGCGGAGATCTGGAATTTAAGCTGGCGGATATTTACACGGATGCCATAACCTTAAAAAAGGTTTCCGAGGATGTAAACACGCTTTTAAAACAGGATGAGAACCTTCTTCTTCCGGAGCACGCAGAACTGAGAAAAAAGCTGGACCAGTATCTCGAGACCAGCTATGAGAAATTAAGTTTATAATGAAAGCGCCGCCAGGCGGCTGTGCAGACGGCGTGCTTGCACGCAGGGCTGTACAGCCATCTGGCGGCCAAGCCGATATGAGCAAAAAAGCCCTGCGAACGAAGTGAGAAGGGTGATTTGCGAATATCGGCGACGATTGCGGGAGTGCGGGAGCACGGAGCAATCGGGATTTCATGTTATAAAAAGCGCCGCCAGGCGGCTGTGCAGACGGCGTGCTTGCACGCAGGGTTGTACAGCCATCTGGCGGCCAAGCGGCTGTTCTGAAGATTGAAACAAACGGGATCCTATGGTATACTTGTAGAAGAAATAAAAAAAAGGAGTCAGTGATCATGAAAGAAAATGAAAAGTACGTGGAGTATATGCTGGAACAGGCAAAAAACCTGATTTCTATCGACAGCCCTTCCGGTTATGGAAAAGAGGTTACAGAGTATCTGCTGAAAGAATTTAAAACGCTGGGATTTGAGGCCCGCCGTACCGTAAAGGGCGGAGTCATCGCAGACCTTGGCGGCAGCGATGAAAAGGACGCAGTTTTGCTGGAGGCCCACTGCGACACCCTGGGCGCCATGGTCCATGAAATCAAACCGGACGGGCACTTAAAGCTCACTAATGTCGGCGGTATGCAGCCCAACAACGCGGAGGCGGAAAACGTCCGTGTCATCACGAGATTTAACGGAAT
Source organism: uncultured Lachnospiraceae bacterium (assembly GCA_910586315.1). Lineage (GTDB taxonomy): Bacteria > Bacillota > Clostridia > Lachnospirales > Lachnospiraceae > CANRXD01. The sequence continues at coordinate 29,960 of CAJUIP010000031.1, forward strand.
TTATGAGGGAACCTGCCAGCTTACAAACCCCTCCAAGCATGTAAATGTGGCATATTCAGAGACTGCCAGAAACTGGGATACGCTGGAAGTGATTCTTGATGAGGATGTAAGCTCGAAAGAGGATGCCGAAAAGCTTGGCATCATGGCAGGCGATTATGTATGCTTTGAACCGCGTTTCCGCGTGACCGGGTCCGGATATATAAAGAGCCGTTTCCTGGACGATAAGCTTTCTTCCGCCATTTTACTGGGCTATGCCAAATACTTAAAGGATGAAAAAGTAACCCCGAAACGCCGGATGTATCTGCATTTTACCATTTATGAGGAAGTGGGACACGGCGGCTCTGCCCCGGTTCCCGAGGGCGTGACAGAGGCCTGGTCCGTGGATATGGGCTGTGTGGGTACCGGGCTTTCCTGTACGGAGCGCCAGGTTTCCATTTGCGCCAAGGACAGCGGCGGCCCCTATAACTATGATGTGGTATCCCGCCAGATTGCTCTTGCAAAGGAAAAGGGGATTGATTTCGCCGTGGATATTTATCCCTCCTACAGCTCTGATGTGGAGGCTACATTAAAGGCCGGAAATGATATCCGTCACGGTCTCATCGGGCCCGGCGTGTTTGCATCCCATGGCTATGAGAGAAGCCACAGGGACGGAGTGGAAAATACCTTCCGGCTGATTCAGGCATATTTTGGATAAAAAAGGGAAAGCAGCCTGATCAGTGACATGCAGGAGGAGAGGGAACATGAAGAAAGCAAACGCCGGAGCGGAAAAGAACGGATGGAGAAAGAGGTATCTTGTGCCTCTTTTCTTTCTGGCTGTCCTTTTGATTGCCCTTTCTTATTTTGTGTTTAGGAGTGCGGGCGGATGCATCGTATATCCGGAAGCGGAGATTTCGCTTCCGGAAAGCACGGTTTTTTTCTTCCAAAAAGACGCGGAGTGGGGGACTGACCCTCTTGGAACGGCGAAGGATACTATGGCATCCTCCGGCTGTCTGGTCAGTGCCATGGCCGCCGGGCTGGATATGCAGGCCGCATGTCAGGGCAATTCCTTTTTCATGACGGCCGGAGAGCTGAACCACGTTTTTTCTGAGAAAAATGTATATACAGAGCATGGCGCGGTAATCTGGGGGCAGGTGGGACAGGCCGTTTCCGGCGTAACATGCCAGGTGCCGGAGAAGGTTTCTTCCGGGCTTTTGGACCAATGGCTTAAAATGGGATATTTTCCCGTGGCGAAGGTGCGGGTAAAGGGGACCGGAGCGTACCACTGGGTTTTGATTATCGGAGCGGAAGGCGGGAGATATCTTTGTATGGATCCGCTCAGAGAGGAGAAAACGCCGGTATCTCTGGATGAATTTAAAAACCGTATATATGCCATGAGGGTTGCATATTTCGAATGACTCCATACCCTTTTTTTCGGGGGCTAAAGCGTGTTTGAAAAAGAACGGGGAGATTATAAAAGGAGGAAATTAGGATGACAAAAACGGACCAGCTTCTTGTTGCCATGATGGAATACGATAGGCCCGATGCCAAGCGGATCCAGCATTTTGTAAAGGTATATGAGTTTGCCCGGCTCATCGGGCTTATGGAAGGACTGGATGAAAAGACGCAGGAAATTTTAGAGGCGGCTGCCATTGTCCATGATATTGGAATTCATAAGGCAGAGGAAAAATACGGGAGAAACACAGGAAAATATCAGGAGATCGAAGGGCCTGGAGAGGCAAGGGCGCTGATGAGCTCTCTTGGATGGGCGGAGGATGTAATCGAGCGGGTCGCTTATCTGGTGGGCCACCATCACACCTACACATCCATTGACGGATTGGATTACCAGATTCTTTTGGAGGCGGATTTTCTGGTGAACCTGTTTGAAGAGGATGCGGCCCTGGAAGAAAAGAAGAATGTGTATGACCGTATGTTCCAGACAGAAAGCGGAAAGAAGCTTTTTAAAACCATGTTTTAAAGGAGACGGATCATTGAAATCACTTGTCATTGCAGAAAAGCCCTCAGTGGCCAGGGATATTGCCAGGGTGCTTAAATGCGGGAAAAACGGGAACGGCATCATAGAAGGCGACCGCTTCATTGTCACCTGGGGGCTGGGGCATCTGGTGACCCTGGCGGACCCGGAGGATTATGATAAAAAATATAAGGAATGGAAAATGGAGGATCTGCCGATGCTGCCGGATATCTTCCGGCTGGAGGTCATCAAACAGACTGCCAGGCAGTATCAGGCGGTAAAAACCCAGATTCACAGAAACGACGTGGGATGCATCATCATCGCGACTGACGCCGGAAGGGAAGGCGAGCTGGTGGCCAGGCTTATTTTAAAAAAGGCCGGGGCGAAAAAGCCGCTAAAAAGACTCTGGATTTCCTCTGTAACTGATAAAGCCATCCGCGAAGGCTTTGCCAATTTAAAAGACGGAAAAGAATATGAACCCCTTTACGATGCGGCCATGTGCCGCGCTGAGGCGGACTGGATGGTGGGAATCAACGCCACCAGGGCGCTGACCTGCAAGTACAACGCACAGCTTTCCTGCGGCCGTGTCCAGACGCCGACTCTGGCCATGATTGCAAAGCGGGAAGAGCAGATCAGACAGTTTGTCCCTAAATCCTACTATGGAATTTGCGCCGGAAAGGATTCTCTTACTTTAACCTTAAGAGATGAAAAGGGCGGTGTTTTAAGTTCCTTCCATAAGGAACGCATGGAAGATATCCTAAAAGAAGTGACAGGAAAAACAGCGGTGGTAAGCCAGGTGAAGCGGGTCCCCAAAAAGGCGGCGGCGCCCCTGTTATATGATCTTACGGAGCTTCAGAGGGAGGCCAGCAGACGGTTTGATTATTCGGCTAAGGAAACGCTGAATATCATGCAGAGGCTTTATGAAACTCATAAGGTCCTCACCTATCCGCGGACGGATTCCCGGTATTTAAGTTCGGATATTGTCCCCACTATAAAGGAAAGGTTAAAAGCATGCTCTGTGGGCCCCTACCGGGCTCTGGCCGGGAAGCTCATAAACCAGCCGATCCCACCAAAGCCTTTCTTTGTGGACGATAAAAAGGTATCCGACCATCACGCCATCATTCCCACGGAGCAGTTCGTGGATTTGAGCCATATGACCATGGACGAACGACGGATTTACGATCTGGTGGTCAGAAGATTTCTGGCGGTGCTGTATCCTCCTTACGAATACGAGCAGACCACGCTTTATGTGACAGTGGGGAAACGCGCCCTGCCGTCCGGCGAAAATGTGGCGGTGGGAAACCATGCCCTGCCGTCCGGCGAAAGCGCACAGATTCCGGGACGCCCGGACGGGTATGTATTTGCAGCCGCCGGAAACGTCGTGAAACATCCCGGATGGAAGGCAGTCTATGAAACCCAGGAAGCCGATGGAGCTTCTTATGGCGGGGAAGAGGAAACGGACGAAGGGGATTTTAAAGAGAAGAAGCTTCCTGAACTGAAACCGGGGGATGAGTTAAAAGGGCTTGTCTTCCGGTTAACCGAGGGAAAGACCAGACCGCCGGCCCGGTTTACAGAGGCTTCTCTGTTGTCGGCCATGGAAAATCCGGCGGCTTACATGGAATCGGACAATAAGGCCATGGCAAAGACTCTGGGAGAGACAGGAGGTCTGGGAACCGTCGCCACAAGGGCGGATATTATTGAAAAGCTTTTCGGAAGCTTTCTTTTGGAAAAAAGGGGGAAAGAAATTTATCTGACCTCCAAGGCAAGGCAGCTTCTGGAGCTTGTGCCTGAAGACCTAAAAAAGCCGGAGCTCACTGCCGATTGGGAAATGAAGCTTTCTAAAATCTCCGGGGGAACTTTGAAGCGGGAACAGTTTATGAAAGAAATCCGCAGCTATTCCGAGGAGCTGACGAGTCAGATTAAAACCGGAGAGGGGAAATTCCGCCATGACAATCTGACCAGTAAAAAATGTCCGAACTGCGGCAAAGCCCTTCTTTTGGTGAAGGGGAAAAACAGTGAAATGCTGGTATGCCAGGACAGGGAATGCGGTTACCGGGAAACCATTGCCAGGACCTCCAATGCCAGATGTCCCGTATGTCATAAAAGAATGGAGCTTCGCGGAAAGGGTGAGGGCCAGATTTTTGTGTGTTCGTGCGGCCATAAGGAAAAGCTGTCGGCTTTTCAGGAGCGGAGAAAAAAGGAGGGAGCCGGAGTCTCCAAAAAAGATGTGGCCCGGTATCTGAACCAACAACAAAAGGAGGCCAGGGAACCTGTAAACAATGCTTTTGCCATGGCGTTAGCCGGGATAAAGCTGGAAAAATAGCAGCAAACGGAGAAGCATGGGATTTTAAAAACAAGAACCGGAACAGGTTTCCTGTCAAGACCTGGAAGGGTTTTCCCATAATTCAGAAAGCCTTATGTGTGTGAAGTACACTTTGTTATACTTCAAACTTCCTTTGCAAAAAGTGAGTATGATATGAAATGTGCGCTGTAATAGTAAGGAAGGGAAAAAATGGAAATCAGAAAAGCAGAAAAAGAGAGGGAGCTTAAGGAAATTTTTTGGTTATATGACAGTGCGTTCCCTGCCAGTGAGAAAAAGCCCTTTTCTGTGATTCTGGAAAAGCAGAAACAGGGAAGCGTGGATATCCTGTATCTTGAGGAGGGCGGACAGTTTGCGGGGCTGGCCATAACGGCGAAGAAGGGGGATCTGGTCCTTCTGGATTACTTTGCCATCGCAGGGGAGCGCCGCGGGAGCGGTATTGGTTCCCATATGATACAGGCTCTGAGTGCCCATTATAAAGGGATGCGGATGGTGATTGAAATCGAGAGTACAAAAGCAAATGTCCCGGATTTAAAAATGCGGATAAGGAGAAAACACTTTTACCACAAAAACGGGATGACGGATCTGCCCTTTATGGTGTGCCTGTTCGGCATCGATATGGAAATGCTGAGCAATGGAACAGAAATTTCTTTTGAGGAATATTGGGATTTATATGACGCTATTTTTGGCCCAAGGGCGTCCGGGAACGTGAAATTCCTTGGAGTACGGGATGCTTAAAAGGGCTTCTTAAGCCAGCCAGAGTCGCCAAAAAGGGTTCCGGGCGGCGGCAAATCCCGGGAGGGGATGCCGTCCCGGACGGTTGTGCTTTCCCGCAGACAAAACGGATAGAGGAGAGGTCAATTATGGATCAGAACATTACGATGGTCCCAGAGCTTTTTGTGTCGGATCTGGACGGGACTCTGCTGGATAAAACGGCCCGGATTCCGAAAAAAAGCAGGGAGATTCTCAACCGACTGGCCGGCCGCGGCGTGTTGTTTACGGTGGCCACGGCCAGGACGCCTCTCTCGGCGGTCCCGATTCTCTGCGGGCTGGATTTAAGGCTCCCGGCAGTTCTGCTAAACGGCGGAATGCTCTACGATATGAAATCCCACCGGATCTTAGAGGTCGTGGGCTTTCGGCCGGAACAGGCGGAGAGACTCGCGAAGGCTGAGGAGCGAATGGAGGTTCATGGTCTCTTACTGACGGTGCGGGGCGGGAGGATTTCTTTAAACCTGGGTCCAAAGACTGACGCTGCCGGGCTCTGGGACGGGTATTTTGACTGGAAGCGGGTTTGTGAGATCGGAAGCGTTGAGCCGGAGATCTTAAGGCGCGGGGCCGGAGCGCTTAAGTCGGAGTGCGTCGTTTACGGGCTCTACATGGACGACAGACCAAAGCGTCTGGCCGGAATGGCGCAGATGCTGGGAGGCGAGCCGGGGCTGTGTCTGGATTTTTACAAAGACGTTTATACGGAGAACCGGTGGTGTCTGGAGATTACCAGTGGGGATACATCGAAAAAGCGCGGGGTGATGGAGCTTCGCAGGCGGTGCGGCGCGGGCCGGGTCATCGGTTTCGGGGACGGGAAGAACGATCTCCCGCTTTTTGCGGCCTGCGACGAGGCCTACGCGGTGGCCAACGGGCGGGAAATCCTCAAGGCGGCCGCGGACGGAGTGATTGGAAGCAATCTGGAAAACGGGGTTGCAGTTTATATGGAGGAGCGGTGCAAAAAATATGCAGAAAATACTTGTGGTGAGCCACTGTCTGTTAAACACGGCGGCGAAGGTGAAACGATTTAAAGAGAAGGCGGTCGCGGATGAGGAAGCCCTGCGGCGGGACATTCTGGAGGAGGTCCTGCAATCGGGCATCCAGCTCATTCAGCTTCCGTGCCCGGAATTTGTCCTGTACGGCTCCAGGCGGTGGGGGCATACGAGAGAGCAGTTCGACAATGTGTTTTACCGCCAAAAATGCCGGGAGCTTCTGGCCCCGGTGATTTTGGAGCTTAAGGAATATTTATCCCGCCCGGAGGAGTTTGAGGTCCTGGGGATCCTGGGAATCGACGGGAGTCCCAGCTGTGGTGTTAAATACACCTGCAGCGGCGACTGGGGCGGCGAATTTAGCGGGAGAGAGGTGGACGGCGTTCTAAAGACTGTACGTCTGGCCGACGGACAGGGCGTTCTCATGGAGGTATTTGCGAACATGCTGCGGGAAAACGAAATTGTACTTCCGATGGACGGGCTGTTTGCCGGAGAGCGGGAGCGGGCGTTCGCGCTTCTTAAAGGGAACGCCACGCCATGAGCGGGACGGTGAGCTCTGAAGATGTCATGCCCCCATGGGTTGCCTTCATGAAGGACAAGTAGGACCGGTTGGGGAACAGGGTGAGCGGCGTGAGGGCCACGGCCAGGTAATCGCCAAGCATCCGTGAAAGCATCGGGTGTGCGGGGCCGGGGCCGAAAAGCTGCTGGCTCAGGACCTCATTCCGGCTGTAAAGGCGGTAGGAATCTTTGAATGCTTCGGAGAAGAGCTTCAGAAAGCGGGCGTTTTCTCCAGGCTTTATAAACAAATTGAGGGCCCGGGGTTCGATAGACGGCGGGAGGAGAAGGGTATCGTTTATCTCTTCAAAGTCCGAAAGACACAGGCTCTCCACGTCGATGAAACCGTGGTCGGCCGTCAGGAAAAAGAGGCTGTCGGGACAGGCATCCGCGAGGAGCCTCATCTGACGGTCCGCTTCCCGGAGAAATTCACGGGCGGTGAGAGAGCCGCAGCCCTCCCGGTGCAGAGAGTGGTCCGGCTCGTCTAAGTAGCCATAGACCATATGGGGGCCAGGGGCGTTTGTGATCGCCCGGATGCTGGAGGTCAGTTCGGAGAGCGTTTTTGCGGTGCATGAGAATGCATCGCTTTTTTTTCGTATTTGCTCCGGAAGCGAGACGGTTTTAAGCTTCGTCTTTCCCACATGGAAGGGGGCCGCCGGGTTTCCGGCGTCGTCGGTATTCGGATAGAGCGCCACGTTCTTTCCGAGTTCCGGCCAGAAAACGCTCCAGCCGAGCCATCCGCTCTGGGAGGGGAAAAGGCCAGTCTCCAGAGCCGTCGCCGCGGCCGCCGTGGTGGGAGGGAAGACGGAGCTTAAAGTACATAGAAGGTGCTCCCGGAGAAAGGAATGCTCCGGAAGATGGCGGACCAGGATATCAAAGCCGAGACCATCGAGGAGCAGGAGGATCACATTTCGAGGCGCAGTGAAAAGCAGCCGGTCAGCCGTTAAAAGAGTCGGATTTTGAGGCTTGCAGCCGTAATGGGCCAGAACAGAGCAGGCCAGGGCCGTGACGGACTCGTTGGGGCAGGGAGTAAAAAAACGTTTCATGGGACCTCCTTGATTCTAAAATAGTAAAGCTTAATTATAGGCGCATAGGGGAGAAAAGGCAAGAAATCCGAAGTATTGCTTTTTTGAATAGAAAGAAAATTTAGAATAGAGAAGAACGATTGGATTTTTTATTGAAAATATCCTATGATAAAGTTTAAATTTGTTGCAGATTGTGCAAAATTTCCAAATGATAAAAGGAATCACGGATGAAAATACGATTGGAACATATCAACAAAAATTTTAAAAGCACGGCGGCCGTAAAAGACATGAGTTTCACGATTGAGGACGGCGAGATGATCTGCCTTCTGGGGCCATCCGGCTGTGGGAAGAGTACGACCCTGTCCATGGTGGCCGGACTTGAGGAGCCGACCGGAGGAGAAATCTACTTTGACGATCAGCCCATGGCAGGAATCGAGGCGGAAAAGAGGGATATCGGGATGGTGTTTCAGAACTATGCCCTCTATCCCCATATGACTGTGGCTGAAAATATCATGTTTCCTTTAAAGATGCGCTGGGTGAAAAAGGCGCTTCGCGAGGAAAAGGTCCGGGAGGCGGCCGCGATGATGCAGATTACGGATCTTCTGAAGCGCAAACCGGCCCAGCTTTCCGGCGGCCAGCAGCAGCGTGTGGCCATCGCCAGGGCCCTTGTGAAGGAGCCGAAAATTCTGCTTCTGGACGAACCCTTTTCCAATCTGGACGCGCGGCTTCGGATCGAACTCAGAAACGACATCCGCGCCCTGCAGCAGAAGTTAAAGATCACGACGATTTTTGTCACCCACGACCAGGAGGAGGCCATGAGCATCTCCGACAGGATTCTTCTGATGAACCGGGGGGAGCTGCAGCAGTATGATACGCCGCAGAACATGTACCGCTTCCCGGCCAACCGGTTTGTGGCCGGATTCCTCGGAAATCCGCCGATTAACTTTCTGCCCTGCCGGTGGGAGAACGGAACGGTCTTTGTGGACGGAGCGAGAGAATGGAAGCTTGATTCCTTAAAGCCGGTCCTCTGCGGCATGGAAGGTGAGAGGGGCGTTCTCGGGGTGCGCCCGGAGGATCTTTTCGTGGTTTCCGAAAACGGACAGCTTTCGGCCGAGATCACGGCGGTTCAGACTCTGGGAAAGGAAGTTTATTTAAAGCTTTTAAGCGGAAGCGTCTCCGTGACGGCCTGTGTGAGCTGGGACCACGATTACCGGGTCGGAGACCGGCTTTCTCTCCGGGCGAAGAAGGCGTACCTGTTCCCGGAGGATGGCGGCGGGAAGGAGAGTCCGAATGAAGCATAAATGGTTTTCCAAAGCGTGGCTTTATCTGTTTCCGGCCCTGCTGATCCTGGGAGTGTTCCAGATTTATCCGATCGTTCAGTCCTTCCTCATGGGCTTTTACACGAACTTCGATTATCTGGAGGACATCGTGTATGAGTGGGGAACCGATAATTTTGTAAAGCTCTTCCACGACGCCGATTTCCGTTTGGCGATTAAGAATACCTGCGTGCTCACATTCCTTGCGGCTCCGCTCTCGATTCTTGCATCGCTCCTGTTTGCGGTGTTGTTAAATTCGGATATCCGGTTCCGGAAGGTATTTCAGAGTATCTATTTTCTGCCCTTTGTCACTTCCATGGTGGCCGTCTCCATCGTCTGGGCGTGGATGTTAAATAAAGATTACGGCCTCGTAAACAGCATCCTTAAGATTTTCGGGATCAGCAAGGTAGCCTGGCTCACGAACCCGAAGATGACGATCCCGATCCTGGTGGTTTTAAGCGTGTGGAAAGGGCTGGGATACCGTGTGATCATTTTCCTGGCCGGACTCCAGGGGATTGATAAGCAGTATTATCAGGCGGCGCGCTTAGACGGCGCCAGACCGGTCCGGAGATTTTTCCATATCACGGTACCGCTCCTTCGTCCGACGATTTTTTTCCTTTCTATAACGACGATCATCGATATTTTCAAGACCTTTGACGAGGTGTACGTCATGTACTCCAATCAGCCGGGACCGCTGAACAGTGGTCTGACAATCGTGTACTATATTTTTAATAAGTTTTACCGTCATTGGGAATTTGCGTCGGCCGCTGCGGCGTCCTTCGTTCTGTTTCTCATGATTCTGGCGGTCACTCTGTTCCAGTTTGGCGTCGTTCGGGTGAAACGGTGGATGGACGAGAGGAGGGAGCATTTATGAAACAGCGGATGGGGAGCGGATTTGTAAAATTTGTGACGTATCTGATTCTGGTCCTCGGGGCGGCTTTTATTCTGCTCCCGTTTGTCTGGATGATTCTCACATCCGTGAAGCCGTCGAAGGAGGTTCTTATGATGCCGCCCAAGTGGATTCCCTCACGGATTCAGTGGGAGAATTATCGGGAAGCGTTCCATGCGGTCCCGTTCTTCCGGTATTTTTCCAACAGCGTTATTGTGACGGTCTGCATTACGGCAAGCGAATTGGTGACGACGATTCTGGCGTCCTTCGCGTTCGCGCGGCTGGAATTTAAAGGAAAGAACGTACTGTTCCTACTGCTGGTGGCGACTATGATGGTGCCGGGAGAGATTTTAGTGATCCCGAACTTCGTCACCCTGGCCCGGCTGGGATGGATTAATACCTACAAAGCGCTGGTGGCGCCCTGGGGAGCCAGTGTGTTCTCGATCTTCCTTTTGCGTCAGCAGTTTGCCTCGATTCCGGAGTCCTACTACAAGGCGGCCCGGATGGACGGCTGCGGAGATTTTCGTTACCTGTTTACCGTCATGGTTCCTATGTCGAGGCCGACGATCGTGTCTATCGCCCTGCTTAAGATTATCAACAGCTGGAATTCCTATCTATGGCCGCTGATCGCGACCAACTCCAGGGAAATGCGGACGCTTCCGGTGGGGCTTGCGTACTTTTCCACGGAGGCGGGGGTCAGCTACAACACGCTGATGGCGTTCTCGCTGATGATTATCCTGCCGACTCTGATCGTATACCTGTTCACCCAGAAGTATATCATCCGGGGTGTCAGCCGGACGGGACTTAAGGGGTAGTGATTTTGTGAAATCCGGCGACAGCCGTGATTCAATATTTTTATACTCAGGAGGTAGCAATGAAAAAAATATTAAGCACAGTGCTGGCAGGGACTATGGTCCTTTCTCTGGCCGCATGTGGCAGCCAGGGATCCGGCACAGCGGAAACAACGGCGGCACAAACAACAGCAGCACAGACAACGGCGGCCGCCACAGAGGCGGCGAAGGAGGAGACCACCAAGGCGGCCGAGACCGGCGGGCAGGTGGAGATTACCTTCTGGCACGCCATGAGCGGCGTCAACGAGGAGGCGCTTCAGAAGATCACCGACGATTTTATGAGCGAGAATCCCAATATCAAAGTTACGATGATGAATCAGGGCGGATACCTGGATCTGTTCGATAAGCTGATGGCTTCGGCCAAGGCAAAGCAGCTCCCGAACCTGTCCCAGGTTTATTCCAACCGCCTTTCTTGGTATGTAGATAAGGGCGTGGCTCTGGATCTGATTCCATACATAAACGACAGCGAAATCGGCCTTACGGCGGAAGACAAGGAAGATTTCCCGGCCATGTTTATGGACGACTGCATCTGGGGAGACGCCCAGTATGCGATGCCGTTAAATAAGAGTATGATGGTTCTCTACTATAATGAAGGAATGCTTGCGGACGAGGGCCTGGAGGTTCCGACCACATGGGAGGAATGGGCAGATGCAGCCGAGAAGCTTACGAAGGACACCGACGGGGACGGCGAACCAGATATCTACGGATGCGTATTCGCCAATAACCTGTCCACCGACATCGCTCCCTGGTTAAAGCAGGCGGGCGGCGGCACCATGAACGAGGAGACGAACGAGCTCTACTTTGACACTCCGGAGACGAAAGAAGCGATCGAGTTCTTAAACGGCATGTTCCAGAATAAGAGCGCCAGATTCGCAGGCGAGGATAAGAACGCCAACACTCCGCTACAGCAGGGCCGCGCGGCTATGTGCGTAGCGTCTACTTCCGCACTTCCGTATATCGAAAGCGATACGATGGAAGGCATCACGATTAAGGCGGCGGCGCTCCCAGGTCATAAGACTGACGAGCAGTTATATTACGGAACCAACGTTGCGGCCTTCGACGTTGGAGACGACGCGGCTAAGGAAGCCAGCTGGCTGTACTTAAAGTTCTTAACGAGCACGGAGAACACAGCTTATTTCGCGGCACAGACCGGTTACATCCCGGTTCGCAAGTCCGCAAAGGACGATCCGGTGTTTGCGGCCGTTTTGGCAGAAAAGCCGATCAAGCAGCTCTGCTTCGACTGCATGGACCGCGGTTTCCAGGGTGAGAGAAACATCGGCGGCATCAACGCGTTAGACGCCCTCGGCGATCAGCTCGATCTTGTATTTGCAGGAGAAAAGGACATCGACACGGCGCTTAAGGACGCTCAGGCCAACGGCGAGAAGGCGATGGAAGAGGCGAGAAATAACTAAGGATAAAGCTTTAAATTCCAGGGTTGTTTCATGAAGAATAATAAAAAATAAAGTATGCGGCATATTTACGAG
>CAJUIP010000032.1 GCA_910586315.1 uncultured Lachnospiraceae bacterium
CCGCATTTCTGCGGTTTACAGAACTTTTATTCAATTACAAGTGTTGAAAACCCGGCACTCTTAATTGAGGAGTGCTAACATTCACAGTTGTAACTATATTACTTAACCAGCCATTTGTCAAGACGTTTTTCTCTCTTTTCACAGGTTTTTCATAAAAATCTTAACCGTTCAGATATGTCGGCACAAGGAACACGCCTCAACAGTTACCAGAAATTTACCTATAATACACAGGTTTGCTTGACATTTAACAGCTTTGTAAATATAATGAAATAAATGTCGATTTTTTATGACATTTTGTCATAACACCAGAATGCGAGGTCAAACATGAAAAAGAGTTTACTATGCCGGCTTTTCCTTCCCGGCGCAACCCTGTTCCTTTCTTCCATGGCTGTCTTTCCGGCATATGCCGCGAAAATTTCCGGCCGTTTAGACTCCGTAACGGAATCTTCTATCGCAGGATGGGCCCGTGATAAAGAAGCCTCTGATGCTGCCGTTTCCGTGGAACTGACTCTTATAGGCGATGAAGACCCGGCAGATGTCACTGTCCTTTCTGTAAACACCAAAGAGAATCGCTCTGACCACAGCTTTACATATGCCGTTGACTGGTCTCAGTACAAAAGCGCTTCCTATACCGTAACGGCTGCTGTCGTCTTCGGGGAAGAGCGAATTCCTCTGGAGGGTTCTTTTCTTTATAATAGAGAAACATGTACCGCGGCCAAATTGGAAATCGGTCCCGGCTTTGAACCTGTCAATACCGCGGCCGCTGCCAGCCAGAACCGCTCAGAAAAGGACTCCTTGGATTCCGGTTCTGAAGCAGCCGGGGAATACCTGGGTTCCTTCACGGCAAGCGCATACTGCTCCTGCGACATTTGCTGTGCAGGCAGCAAGCTTACTTACTCCGGTACAGTTCCCCAACCGGAACACACCATCGCTGCGGATTTAGACGTCTTTCCGCTGGGTACCAGACTCTGGATCGACGGAGTCGTTTATACCGTTGAGGATATGGGCGGCGGCATTGCCGGTAACCGTCTGGACATCTATTTTGCCACCCATGAAGAAGCTTTGGATTATGGATTAAAAACCGTAGAAGTCTACTCTGTAAAGGAAGAAAAGTAAAAGAACAGGATTTTTTTATCCCCCATATATGGACTTAACCCACAGGTTAAGAACCCATATATGGGGGATTTTCTTTTTGAATCCCATGCAGCGCCGTATCTTTTCCATTTATGGGGCTTGACAAATTCGGAAAAATATGTAAAATATCTAATTGTTTCCGATTTGTTACATTTTTGTTGCGTTATTTTTATATTTCGTAACACTTATGACACGAAAAAGAAAGGATGTTGCAACATGAAAAAAGCAGGACTTATTGCCAAAGCTGCACTGATGGTGCTTTTCACCATGATAAGCACCACATGCGCCTTCGCAGATACTTCAAAGATAAATGGGCATTTGGACAGTATTGTAGGCGATGCCATCGCCGGATGGGTCTGGGATTCCTCCGAACCGGAAACCGCCCAGACTGTTACCGTCACTGTCACAAATAATTCTACCGGAGAAACCGTAAAAACCCTCACAGCAAAAGCAGATGAGTACCGGGAGGACCTGTCTGCACGCGGCATAGGAACTGGAAGCTATGGTTTCCACGCGGGACTGGACTGGGACAGCCTCCCCGATGCAGTTTACACGGTCAGCATCAGCGCCAAGGAAACCGCCATCGAAAAAAAACTCCAGCACATCGTTGGAACTCCCGTTTCCGGCTATAAAAATCTGGTTCCCCTGGGTTCCTTCCGCACAACGGCTTATTGTCCCTGTAATCGTTGTTCTGAAGGCTGGGGCCGCCACACCAGCTCCGGCGCCGTTGCCACTGCCAGGCACACCGTTGCTGTGGACCCGAGAGTGATTCCCATTGGAAGCCGCCTTCTGATTAACGGAATCGAATATGTGGCAGAGGATACCGGCGGAGGTGTCAAAGGAAACCACATCGATATCTTTTACAATACCCATGCAGAAGCAAGGCAGCATGGTTCTGTGCGTGCAGAAGTATATCTGATTCAAAAGTAAAACGGTTACTGTTCGCTTCCCGGTCAATGATTCCGTTTATTGACCGGGAGCCAGGGCCAAAGCATACCCCCCATTGCCGCAGACACTCTTAAATGGGCATATGCTGTTACGCCTTGCACCATCTTGCCCGCGGCCGCTATAATCTCTTGATTTCTTCATATAATTCTTAAAATTTCCTAAATATCTTAAAGAAAACAGCCTAAAATTGCAAAAACAGGGAATAAATGTTATACTGTACCTAATCATAGAAAGGGGAATTTAGAATTTTTATGAAAAAGAAACGTTTTTCCTCCATGCTGGGAGGAATCCTGATTTCCGCCATCATCATTTTTCTTCTTTATTATATGATGCTGCCGGCAATCAATTTAAAAAGCCAGGATTTTTTCATCTTCCTGATCCTGTCCGTTCTTATTATTCTGACTGTAAATTTCATCACCTATATGAAAGAATTCCTTTCCGGTCTTGGAAACAGGAATGTGCATCTGGAGCGTGACCCTTATACAGGGCAGCTTCGTTTCGTAACCAGCCCTTCAGAAAACGGGCCGGGTACTCCCGGACGCTCCCTGGCAAAGCCTTTAAAATATGGCTTCGGCTTCATCGGGATCCTGATTATATTCATGATGATTGCCTCCCTGGCCGGAATCCAGCTCTTCAACGCCACCCGGTACCGGGACCTGATTCTCATAGAAAACGGGGATTTTTCCCAGGATGTGGCTGAAATCAACATGAGTCAGATTCCTGTGGTAGACCGCGATACTGCCACAAGGCTTGGCAGCCGGAAGCTGGGAGAAATGTCCGAACTGGTTTCCCAGTTTGAAATAGAAAACGACTACACCCAGATCAACTACAAGGGAAGCCCGTACCGGGTGACTCCCTTATCCTATGCGGACCCCATCAAGTGGTTCTATAACCAAAAGAAGGGACTCCCTGCCTATATTACAGTAAACATGGTAACCCAGCAGACCGATCTGGTATGGCTGGAAAACGGTATGAAATACTCTCCCAGCGAATACTTTTTCCGGAACATTTACCGCCATATGCGGTTTTCCTACCCTACAAAAATATTCGAAACTGTCTCCTTTGAAATCGACGACTCCGGGACGCCCTACTGGGTGGCTCCCACAATCGCTTACCGCATCGGCTGGTGGAGCGGTAAAGATATCGACGGAGCCATTCTTGTCAATGCCATCACCGGAGAATCTGTGTTTTACGAAAAAGACGAGGTTCCCCAATGGATTGACCAGCTTTATGATTCCGATCTGATTATCACCCAGCTCGACGATAACGGCCGCTTCCAGAACGGTTATATCAACTCCATTTTCGGTCAGAAAAATGTGCGGCGCACCACATATGGCTACAACTATCTGGCTTTGGATGATGACGTATACCTTTATACGGGAATGTCCTCCGTTACTGCGGACCAATCCAACATCGGTTTTGTACTGGTAAATTTAAGGACCAAAGCTACCAGATTCTACACGGTTCCGGGAGCCACAGAAACTTCCGCCATGGCCTCCGCGCAGGGACAGGTACAGCACTTAAAATATACCGCTACCTTCCCTCTGCTGTTAAACGTCTCCGACCGTCCCACCTATTTCGTCTCCCTGAAAGACGATGCCGGACTGGTGAAAATGTACGCGTTTGTAGACGTGGAGCAATACCAGATTGTAGGTACCGGAGCCACCATTGACGACGCCAGAAAAAATTACCGGACCGCCCTGAATCTTGAAGATGTGGAAATCGGAGAACCGGCGGATACGAAGGAGACAAGTGGTACCGTCGATGCAGTGGCAGCTACGGTCATTGCCGGAAACACCTGCTATTACTTTACCCTGGAAGGCAGTGATACGGTGTATGCCGCCTATGTGACCATTCATGAAAGCCTTCCATTCTTAAAATCCGGCGATCAGATTACTTTTACCTACACCGAGGATGACACGCCCAGACAGGTGACACAGATCAGTAAAATTCGCCCGGCCCCAGTACAGCCATAAAAAGAACTATGAGAAACACGTTTTGCGAGTTTCTCAAGTTATCGCGGCAGTCGCCAAAGTCTCGTGCAAGCACGGACTTTGGCTCGTTGATCGCGTAAATTAAGTGAGCGCCGTAAGCAAAACCGCCTGCGGCACTCACTTTTTAATCTCTGGAAACCATTTATACCGTCTGATACTTGGCAACATATACCTGGAAGCTGTCTGTACCGTAAAGCTCTTTTCCGACTGTTATGGTCACGTTCTTATCGGTAATGACATATTCCAGTCTCGCGCCCTCTTCCACAACAGTGTCCTGCATCAGAACGCAGTTCTTTACCTTTGCGCCTTTGGCAATCTTAACGCCACGGAACAAAATGCAGTTTTCCACTTCACCCTCAATCACGCATCCGTCTGCGACCAGGACATTCTTTCCCTTCGCGCCGTTGATATATCTGGTGGGGTTATCATCACGAATCTTTGTATAGATTGGATTTCCCTCAAACAGAGCATCCAGATTCTTATCATCAAGGAGCTTCATATTCTCATCAAAGTAGCTCTTCATGTCGTTAATTCTGGCGAAATATCTGTCATACTTATAGGCCCGGACATTTAATTTTTCAAGCTGCGGAGCCAGGATATCCCGCTCAAAGTACGCATAGCCGCGAACAAAGGCGGTATGAATCTGATCGATGAGAAGCTCTCTGTCGATCACATAGACGTTCATGGAATAATTTTGAATACCTTCCTTCTGGGAATTCATGTAAATCTTCTTCACACGTCCGTTGTCGATATTTAAGGTATAGTAGAGATCCTTTACAACATCCGTCTTTCTTGCACTCTCCGGAATCTTCTCCTCTGCGTATACAGCGGTCACATCAGCGCTGCTTTTCACATGAGCTTCAATCAAAGCTTTAAAATCAAAATTCGCGGCGATATTCGTGTCGGCCATCACCACATACTTCTCCTTTTGCTCCCGCAGGAACGGAAGGACGCTGGCAAGGGCTTCCACACGTCCGGTATAAACTTTGATTCCTTTCTCCGCAAACGGCGGGAATATATTCAATCCGCCGTTTTTACGGGCCAGATCCCACTCGCGGCCGGATCCCAGATGGTCCATAAGGGAATGGTAGTTTTCGCGCACAATAATGGAGATATTGTCGATTCCGCAGTTTACCATGCTGGACAGAATAAAATCCACCATACGGTAACGGCCCGCAAACGGAATGGATGCCATTAAACGCTCGCTGACCAGCTCCGGAACAAGACTGTCATAGCTGTTTGGGAAAATGATGCCCAGTGCATCTGCGTTGGAATTTACCATTGTTCTTCACCGCCTTCTACATTTTTATTAATCATGGCATTGGGGCCGATTTTAGCGCCATCCCCAATCTGAATGCCGGAACCGATGGTGGCCACGCCTTTTTCAGCGCCGGATGGCATTGCGCCCACAACGGCATTCTTTCCAATCACTACGTTTTCGGCTACGATACAGTGCTTTACAACCGCTCCGGCCTTAATTACGGAACCTCCCATTATAACTGCATCTTCCACGTCTGCGCCCTCTTCCACCTTAACGCCTGCAAAAAGAATGGAATGCTTCACATGCCCGTCAATGCGGCAGCCATCTGTTATCATGGAGTTTTCCACCACGCCTGTATGGCTGATCTTATGGCCTGTCATGCCGCTGTTACGGCTGTAAATCTTCCAGTTTTCATCAAACAGGTTGATTCCGCTGTGTTCCGGATCCAGAACCTCCATATTGGCTTCCCATAAAGAAGAAATGGTTCCGACATCCTTCCAGTATCCGTCAAAATGATATGCATACATGTTGCGGCCGTCTTTTAAAAGGTTGGGAATAATGTTGTTTCCAAAATCATTTTCGGAATTGGGATCCGCTTCATCCTCAATCAGATACTTTCTCAAAATATCCCAGTTAAAAATGTAAATACCCATGGAAGCCAGATTGGACTTGGGGTTCTTGGGCTTCTCCTGGAATTCTGTGATCTTGTCATTCCCGTCCGCGACCATAAGGCCAAAACGGGACGCCTCCTCCCACGGAACCTCCATAACGGCAACACTGAATTCTGCATTCTTTTCCTTATGGAACCGTAAGAAATCGCTGTAATCCTGCTTACAGATCTGGTCGCCGGAAAGGATGATAACATATTCCGGATCGTATCTCTCAATAAACGGAATATTCTGGTAAATGGCGTTGGCGGTTCCTTTATACCAGTCAGAGCCGGATGCCTGCTGATAAGGCGGAAGTACATGAACACCACCGTAGAGACGGTCCAGGTCCCACGGCTGTCCGTTCCCTATGTACTCATTTAACACCATGGGCTGATACTGGGTAAGAATACCTACGGTATCAATTCCTGAGTTCACACAGTTCGATAGCGGAAAGTCGATGATACGGTACTTTCCGCCAAAGGGAACTGCAGGTTTTGCCAGCTTCTGGGTCAAGGCATAAAGGCGGGAACCCTGGCCACCGGCAAGCAGCATTGCAATCATTTCTTTTGCCATAATATTTCCCCCTGAAATAATAATGATTCCGTGCACAGCGTACAGGCGCAGGAAGGTCCGGACACTGCCCAAAGCACAAAAAATCTGTTATGCATATTTTACCACAATATCCCATTTTTCGATAGTACTTTTGTACAAAATTTATTATAATCGGTAACAGTTCAGCCTTGCGAAGATTTTGGATAAAAAACACGCTGAAAACTTGTTTTCATAAGTGTTTTTTATCCAGAATCTTCATAAGGCGGACGCCGCGTGCTTCTTGTCCGCTGAAAGCGGGCAAGAAGATGCAAGGCTGAACTGTTACTATAATCGTTCAGCCTTGCAAAAATTTTTCCATAACATAATTACTCACATCCATCCCGTACTCTGTAAGCTTAAACCGTCCTCCTTCCAGGAGGGCTGCCCCTTCCCTCACAAACCGTTCCATAAGTCCCGGATATACCGCTTCAGCCGTCACACCGAAGGTTTCTTCAAACTGTTTTAAGGAAACTCCGCAAACCATACGGAGTCCCACAAAGAAAAATTCCTCCTGCATGTCTTTCGGGGTCAGTGTCTCCTCATCCAGACGTTTTCCCGGCATTTCATTCAGATATTTCTTTAAATCCCTCTCATTCCTGAAGCGTATTCCATTCACATAGGAGGATGCCCCAAGGCCCAGGCCCAGATAGGGAACTCCGGTCCAGTAGCCGACGTTATGGCGGCACTCCTTTCCCTTTTTCGCATAATTGGAAATCTCATACCGTTCGTATCCTCTGGATTTTAGAAATTCCCTGGTCTTATGGTACATCTGCCGCTCCTCTTCCTCATCCGGAAGAAGGCCCGTTCCCTTTCCCTCTCCGTACATTTCATAAAAGGGCGTCCCCTCCTCCACAATCAGACTGTACGCGGAAATGTGTTCCGGGTTTAAATCCGCTGTTTTTTCCAGAGTTTCCATGAAGCTTTCCACCGTCTGCCCCGGAAGGGCACACATTAAATCGACATTGATATTCTGAAATCCCGCGGCTCTGACCAGGCGGAAGCTTTCCAGGAATTCCCCGTACGTATGGATTCTTCCAAGCGCCTTAAGCTCTCTGTCATTGGATGACTGAAGTCCAAGGCTTAAACGGTTTATCCCCGCCCGCCTGTATGCCGCAAGCTTTTCTTCCGATACGGTCCCCGGATTTGCCTCCACAGAAATCTCCGCAGTTTCTTCTATATTAAAGTATTTTCTTAAATACGCAAAAATTTCCTCCATCCACGCTCCGGGAAGAACCGACGGCGTACCTCCCCCCACAAATATGGAGGAAACCTGACGGTCAACGTACCCGCCGCTTACAAGCTTTATTTCTTCCAGGAGCTTATCCACGTACTGCCGTTTCACCTCTTCCCCCTGCGGGAATGACAAAAAATCACAATAGCTGCATTTTTTGACACAGAACGGGATATGAACATATAACTCCATGGTTTCCATCGTCCCCTACCTCTCCCGTCCTTCCAGGCAGGAAATCAAAAGCTCGATTTCATCCTGAAACAGGCAGAAATCCGGGCGTTTTTCTCTGACTGCCTGCTCAATTTCGTGAAGTTCCATCCAAAGAACCGATTCCACCTCTGACTCCTGTAATGTAAACGCAGATTCTTCCACCGGCTTTTCATAAAGAAACACGGCGCTTTTTTCATGGTCTTTAAACAGCTTCCCGTTAAAAGTTCCCTCATACCGCCCCTCATGGAAGCCGATAAAACGCAGTTCCTCTGCATCCGCCGAAATTCCCAGCTCCTCAAAAAGCTCCCGGACGGCCGATTCCCTGTAACCCACTCCGGCGGGAATATGGCCCGCGCTGGAAATATCATAGCAGCCGGCAAAGGAATCCTTGGCCGCACTTCTTTTTTGCAGCAGCAGCTCACATTGGCCATCCGTTCTCCTTCGCGCCACCCACACATGGCTGGTTCTGTGGTAATCTCCCCGCATATGGACCATGGTTCTCTCCCGCACAAGGCCCGACGGCTCACCGTTTTCATCCAGCACATCCAGCAATTCCATGGGAACCCCGTCAAGAACCGCCTCAAAAAGACGATCCCCCATATAGTGAAGCTTCAGAGAGAAGAACGGAGCGTCCTCTTTAAGAAGCTCAAAGAAAATCCGGTCTCCCTCCCACAAATTAAGCCGATCGATCTCTTCCTTGGGAACCCACTCGAGCGTTCCCTCACTGCAGGGAACCGGCTCCCCCCAAAAGCCATCGGCCGTATAGAGGAACATGTACTCGGCCTCCTCTTCATTAAAAAGAAATGTTACAATACCGCGGAGCCGGTAACTTGTAAGCCGATAGCCGGTTTCCTCCAGGGCCTCCCTTAAAAGGCAGTCCTCCGGACTTTCCCCAAACTCGAATTTTCCGCCAATTCCAATCCATTTATCCTTATTCACATCCTGTTTTTTTCTGACACGGTGCAGCATTAGATATTTTCCATCCTGCTCCAGATAACATAAGGTCGTCAGTTTCATCTTAATCTCCATTCCGCCGCTTCATGGCAGCACAAAAAGTAATGGAAAGTCTGCTTTCTTCCACGCGAACTCCTCCTGCGGACCTGTGGGGGCCATGTTCAAAGCGAGACCACTCTGCCACACGGTCTCATGGCAGGCGGTCTCCTCTTTTTACTCGTCATCCAGCTTTAATACGCTCATAAACGCCTTCTGCGGAATTTCCACATTTCCGATCTGGCGCATTCTCTTCTTTCCTTCCTTCTGCTTTTCCAGAAGCTTCTTCTTTCGCGTGATATCGCCGCCATAGCACTTGGCCAGCACGTCCTTGCGGACAGCCTTCACGGTCTCGCGCGCAATAACCTTGCCGCCCACGGCCGCCTGAATGGGAATCTCAAACAGATGGCGCGGGATCTCCCCCTTTAACTTCTCACACATCTTTCTTCCGCGTTCATAGGCGGAACCCTCAAACACAATAAAGGACAGGGCATCCACCTCTTCCCGGTTGATAAGGATGTCCAGTTTCACAAGCTGAGACTGCTCATAACCCTTAAGTTCATAGTCAAAGGAGGCGTATCCGCGTGAGCGTGACTTCAGGGCATCAAAAAAGTCATAAATAATTTCATTTAACGGGAGTTCATACTTTAACAGGGCTCTTGTGGCCTCCATATATTCCATCCCCAGATATACGCCCCGGCGCTCCTGACACAGCTTCATAATGGCGCCCACAAACTCTGTGGTTACCATAATCTCGGCGCTGACAATGGGCTCCTCCATAAACTCAATTTCCGACGGGTCCGGCATGTTGGTAGGGTTGGTTAAGTCGATGACCTCTCCATTGGTCTTGTGGACACGGTACACAACGCTTGGAGCCGTAGTCACCAGATCGAGGTTGTATTCCCGCTCCAGGCGCTCCTGAATAATTTCCAGATGCAGAAGGCCAAGGAAGCCGCAGCGGAAGCCGAACCCCAGCGCCACGGATGTTTCCGGTTCAAAGAACAGGGACGCGTCATTTAGCTGCAGCTTTTCCAGAGCGTCCCTGAGTTCCGGATATTTTGCTCCGTCGGCCGGATACAGGCCGCAGTAAACCATGGGCGTTACCTTCTTATATCCGGGAAGCGGTTCCTTACAGGGGTTGAAACGGTCGGTAATCGTGTCTCCGACCCTGGTATCTTTAACATTTTTGATGCTGGCGGTAACATAGCCCACCATTCCGGCGGAAAGCTCGTCGCAGGGAATAAACTGACCCGCGCCAAAATATCCCACCTCCACCACATCGTAGGAGGCCCCAGTCGCCATCATTTTAATGGAAGTCCCTTTTCTCATGGTCCCTTCTTTCACCCGGCAGAATACAATGACCCCCCGGTAGGAATCATAAAGGGAATCAAAGATCAGCGCCTTTAACGGGGCATCCGGATCTCCGTCAGGCGCAGGGATCTTTGTGACAATGGATTCCAGCACATCTTCAATATTTAAACCCACCTTGGCGGAAATTCTCGGAGCGTCATGGGCTTCCAGACCGATCACATCCTCAATTTCATCGGCCACCCGGTCCGGCTCAGCGCTTGGAAGATCAATTTTATTGATAACCGGAAACACATCCAGGTCATGATCCAGAGCCAGATATACGTTTGCCAGAGTCTGGGCCTCGATTCCCTGCGCCGCATCCACCACCAGAATGGCGCCGTCACAGGCCGCCAGGCTTCTGGATACTTCATAATTAAAATCCACATGGCCGGGGGTATCGATCAGGTTAAAAATATACTCTTCTCCGTCCCTGGCCTTATATACGGTACGGACTGCCTGTGATTTGATGGTGATTCCTCTCTCTCTTTCCAAATCCATATTATCAAGCACCTGAGCCTGCATCTCCCGGCTCGTGAGGAGGCCTGTCATTTCTATAATTCTGTCTGCAAGGGTTGACTTGCCATGGTCAATATGGGCAATGATACAAAAATTTCTGATTTTGCTCTGGTCAACAGTTGCCATTTGTTTTCCTCTTTTCTCTTAAATAATTACTTACTCCCAAATATATCATTTTTTTATTCGGGACGCAAGCAGTTTCCTGTTACCGTTTATAGGTCCTATAAGCGGATTTAATTTGACAAATATTCCCATTCGTTTTAAACTAAAAGAATGTACAGATGCCAGAGTCAAAAAGTCATGCACCAAAAAAACCCATTTTTTGCAGAAAAATGAGCGGATTTGAGGTGTTTTAGATTTGAGGTGTTTTATGATTGCAGGGGCACGTTGTGCAAAACAGTCACCAATATACAAAAATAGGGAGGAGTATAATGTTTCAGATCAAAGCAAAAACCGGAGCCGTTGACATGACCTCCGGTTCCATCATCCGGCTGCTGATTTCCTTTGCAGTCCCTCTGCTGCTGGGAAACCTGTTTCAGCAGCTGTATAACACCGTGGACATTCTCGTTGTTGGAAATTTTGTCGGGACCCAGGCGCTGGCCGCTGTGGGCTCCACTACCAATATTATCAACACCATCATCATGTTCTTCAACGGAGTTTCCATCGGAGCCGGCGTTATCATCAGCCGCTATTACGGAGCCCACGATGACGAGAAGCTTCATCTGGCTGTGGAAACCACCCTGGCTCTGACTTTTATCTCCGGTGTGCTCTGTACCGCTCTGGGCGTATATTTATCTCCGTTTCTCTTACGGTTTATGGCCACCCCCGACGACGTGCTGCCGGAGGCCTCCGTATATTTAAGAATCTATTTTTCTGGTGTTTCCGGACTCCTTATTTACAACATGGGCAGCGCCATTTTAAGAGCTGTGGGCGATACAAGAAGACCCCTGATGTTTCTCGTCTTTTCCAGCTTTCTAAATATCTGCCTGGATCTTTTATTTGTAATCTCCTTCCAGCTTGGAATTGCCGGCGTTGCCTACGCAACCATTCTGTCCCAATTCATTTCGGCTCTCCTGGTCCTGCTCATCCTTACCAGAACCAGGGAAAATTACGGTTTTGTGTGGAAAGATATCTGTATTAATCAAACCATGCTGAAGCAAATTCTCATTGTGGGGTTTCCCACGGGGCTTCAGCAGTCCATTACTTCTTTTTCCAATGTTTATGTCCAGTCCTATATTAACAGCTTCGGCTCCTCCTGCATGGCCGGATGGAGCTGCTACACAAAAATTGACCAGTTTATTTTCCTGCCGCTTCAGAGTATGTCCCAGGCGGCCACCACATTTGTAAGTCAGAACATCGGCGCAAAAAATGTCAAGCGTGCCAAGCAGGGCTCCAACACGGCTCTGGCCCTGTCCGCAAGCATCATTTTCTGCTCCGCATGCGTCATCTGGCTGTTTGCTCCCGTCATGGTATCCTTGTTTAACAAGGATCCGGAGGTTCTCTATTATGGAACCCTGTTTTTGCGGCTCTGCGTATTCTTCACCCTTACCGCCTGCATCACACAGGTTTACGCCGGAACCCTCCGCGGAATCGGCGACGCCAAAACTCCCATGGTTATCATGCTGCTCTCCTATGTGATATTCCGTCAGATTTATTTATATCTGATTACAAAAGTCATAAACACCCCGTACACTGTGGCATTAGGATATCCTGCCGGCTGGATTGTCTGTTCCCTCCTCACATGGCTGTACTACAAGTTCAGCGGATGGGAAAAGAAAATTCACTGATCCTCTCCCTTTAGAACTCCGCAAAGCAGCTCTGAAAGAGGTTCCATGGCATTTTTTGCTTCTTCATATGTATTGGTCTGGGCTCCGACCTCAATCAGGGCTGCGCGGGCGCGCACATGCTGGTTGTAGCGGAGCCCTTTCAGATATATTTTTCTGGTAAAGCCCGGATATTGTTCCGCTGCCTTTAGCTGCATCTGGAAGCTGAAGGCCAGGTTGGCATCCCGATTGGGGTTTGGCAGATATTCAATCGGGCCGTCCGGAGTCTGAGAGGTCCCGTTAAAAAACATAATCCGGGCCGTGGACTTTCCGTTTACCTCTGTCACCAGTCTGGTTCCCTCTGCCACACCGTCCCTGTGGATATCCAGGACCACCTCAATGGACGGATATTTCTGAAGGATTCCCGTAATTCCCTCCAGAGCATATGTATAGGCCTGGCTTCTGTCCAGCTTTCCATCCTTGAAATCATAGACGCTGGTGTCATGGATCACCTGATATCCTTTGGCTTCCAGAAGCTCTGCAAGATACGCCCCCACCCCCACAATGGTAGCCGAGGGATTTTCCGGGTAGTCGGAAAACTCCTCCTGGGAATGAGTATGGTAAATCAAAATCTGAGGCTTTTCATCATCCGCTTCCAGAGAAAGGTCCATAGACAAAAAGTCCCCGGCATTCATCAAATCCCGGCCGGCTGTTGTTGTGGGATGAACGCTGTAAAAATTCTTCATCATGTAATCATAGTCCGCCAGCTTTTCCCGGATGATCCCCTGACCCGCGGGCTTTCTGGCGATGACCTCCCCGACGGGTTCCATTTCCAGTTCTTCATTTCTGGCTGTCTGATTTCCGGTTTCTTGATTCCCGGCTTCATGCTTCCCGCTTCCCGGCTTCCCTGTTTCCCGGCTTTCGCCGTCCTGCAAGGCCCCCATGGTCTCCATCGCGATCTCACTTTCCTTTTTCCGGGAGCGCTCCTCCTCCCATTTTCTGACCAGCATTTTCTCATACGCCGGATCCTCACCGTTTTCAGGGTTCCAGGCCATCTCCTCCAGAAAGGAAAACAGGATGGGCTTTTCTCCCAAAAGGCCAAACGCCCCGTTTTCTTCCTTTATCGAAGGCGGAAACCACTGTTCCATGACACGCCCTGCCGTCTGGACGCCGTAAATCCGAAACCACTCCCAGGCCGCGCCGCCAATGGTCTCTCTGAAATTTAACAGGATGGCGGCTCCCACAAGGATTCCCGCCGTCAGCGCAAAAAACGGGCGGTTCGCCCTAAGGTTCTGTTTCCAGTAATACCATCTTCTCCTCATGCCTTCCGCCCGCAGTTTCTTGTTATTTTATTTTATGTGGGACATCGGAATTTCATCACTGAAACAAAGCTTTGTGAATGGCCTCCGAAATCGTAAAGCTTAAGTTCTCCACCCGCTCGTCAATGTTGTGGGGGGTCACATACATGGGGCCAAACTGCGGCTCTAAAATTTCCCGAATCAACTCATACTGCTCCTCCGGCTCCATTCCTTCTATATAATCCCCATACCGCCTGGTGCCAGACTCCCGTTTGAGGACTTCCACCATGGCCCCTACCGTATCATGGACAATGGCTGCAGCCCCAACCACAGTGGGAACACCTATGGCAAACACCGGAACCCCCAACGTCTCTTCTGTCAGACTGTTTCTGTGATTCCCAACGCCGGAACCAGGGTGGATTCCTGTATCGGAAAGCTGGATTGTCACTCCCAGACGATGGATACTCCTGGCGGCCAGAGCATCTACCACAATCACTGCGTCGGGGCCTGTTTCCCCGATAATTCCCTTTATGATTTCCGAGGTCTCCATTCCCGTCTGCGCCATGACGCCCGGAGTAATTCCGCTGAGAATGGGATATCCGTTCTTCTGACAGAATTCCGCCCCATATTCCAGGCTTAAGTGCCTGGTCATCATCAGATGTTCCAGCACCTTCGGGCCAAGGGCATCGGGAGTGGCTCCCGGATTTCCAAGCCCTACCACTAAGATCGAGGAAGGCTCCCTTTCCATTCCCCCGGTCCGGATTCCATGATGTTTCAAAAGATTTCCAATCAGACCGGCTAATTCTGATACCACCTCTTCATGGAAATTCTCATCCTTTTTTTCCAAGGCAGCCGCCTCCAGGGTCAGATACGTTCCCACAGGTTTCCCCATGTTTCTTGCGCCTTCTTCGTTTTTTATAACCACTTCTGTCAGATGGATTCCTTTTTCTTTCTTTTTCCACTCCTTTAACACCACGCCGGAGACTTCTCCTCCATCTCCCGGAAAACGCTCCCGCTCCTCCACTGCCAGATCCGTCCGCACATCCAGACGCTTACTGCTCCATTCCTCCATAAAGCCTCTCCTTCCTGCTGATTCCATGCTGTTACCATTACGATTCATTTCCCCGGCCAACCACTCCATGTATTACCGGGAGCCAGTGCCTGCGAACAGTAACCTGTTACCTATTTTCCGCAAAAAAAAGGGAAATATGTATTGACATCCCAGGCAATTTTCGTTAGAATACAAGGGTATGTTTACATTGAACTGTCCGTGTCCAGGCTTTGATGCAAAACAAACAGTGAATATTTTTTAATCGTAATGGAGGTGTACAGATTGGCTAACATCAAATCTGCAAAGAAAAGAATCTTAGTGGCAGAGACAAAGGCCGCTAGAAACAAAGCAATCAGATCAAAAGTAAAAACTTATGTGAAGAAGGTTGAAGCTGCAATTACCGCCGGTGACAAGGCTGCTGCACAGGCTGCGCTTCTTGCTGCTACAAGCGAAATCGACAAGGCTACTTCCAAGGGCGTATATCATAAAAATACCGCTTCCAGAAAAGTATCCCGTTTGTCCAAAGCCGTAAACGCAATGGCTTAATCATAAGGCTGGATATAGAAATAACACAAAAAACGCTTTCCCGTGTGGTGTGTCGGGAAAGCGTTTTGTTTTGTCACCCGGAGGCTCATAGGAAACACTCTCATTCATGGTGGTGCCTGATGGCAGGCATGGGGGTACTATGAAAGTGGGTTAAATGGACTGAACAATCAGAAGCTCTACTGCCATCCGGTCCGTAAGTTTTCCGGTTTTCACAGCCTCCTCATACTCCACACACTGCTTCACATAGGACAAAATCTGCTCCCCGGTGAAGGCCTTTGCCTGGGCAATCAGCTTGCTGGCCACAAAGGGAGGGACCTTTATTTTCGAAGCAATGCTCCCCCTGTCGTTTCCCTTTAAAGCCAGCTCCTTCACCTGTAAAAGCTGATTAAACTGTCTCGCAATGAGAAACAGAATCCGCATGGGCGGCTCCCTTAAGGTCAGAAGATCCTCATACAGATCCATGGCCTTTTTCGTATTCCGGGACACAATGGCGGATACCATCTCAAAAATCCGGTTTGTCACATGCACGGTTCCCACGGCGTCCACGTCCTCCTTTGTGATGACCTCCCGTCCCATGGTATAACAGATTAACTTCTCGAGCTCTGATTTTATGTTTTCCATATCATCTCCGGTCCGTTCCAGAAAATATTCCATGACCTGTCTGGTAATTTTTCTCCCGTCCCTGGCCAGAATTCCTGCCGCCCACTGCATGAGCCGGGCGGCATCCTGTCGGTTTAACTCGGCAGCATAGCCGATTTCCTTTACCTTTTTATACAGTCTGTTCCTTTTATCCACCTCAGTCTCGCAGAACACCATACAGGTAGTATCGGGAATCTGCGGAAGATACGCCACAAGCTCCTCCGGTGCGCCTTTAAAAAATCCGCTTTCATCTATGAGAATCAGTCTGCGCTCTGCAAAAAAGGGCATCGTATCAGCCAGGCTTATAATCTCTCTCACATCAGGATTTTTTCCCTGAAAGCTGTTGAAATTCATGGTATCGTCCCCTGCGATGGCCTCACGCAGCCTCTTTTTGTAATTGTTCACAAGAAACTGCTCTTCCCCGTAAAGCAGATATACCCTCTTAAAAGTATGCTCCTTCATATGCTGGTTTAATGTCTCCATAACAGCGCCTCCCTGGTTTAGTCGGCAGTTTCCTTCCGGATTCCCGTGACAGTCTGGTCAATGATACTCTGCATCATGCTCTCGTTAAGCTGCCCGGCAGCATAGCCGAATACGTTTCCGTCCTTGTCAATCATCATGGTGGTAGGGTAAGAATAGATTCCATAGCCTGCAAAAATCTGACCGCCGCGGTCCATGACCACCGGATAAGTATACCCGTTTTCTTCCAGAAACGCCGCAATTCCTTCCTCATCCTGCTCCTGCCCAAGTTCCGGAGCCGCAATTCCCAGAATAATCACCGACGGGTCCTCCTCTGCCGAGTATTTTTCATAGAGCGCCTGAATGTCCGGCATTTCCCTCCGGCAGGGCGGGCACCAAGTGGCCCAGAAATTGAGGAAAACGGTCTTTCCTTTGTAGTCCGACAAGGTATGGGTGTTGCCATACTGGTCTGTAAGAGTGAAATCTATGGCCGGAATCACGTCATCCGCCGTCCTCTCATCCTCTGGCGTTTCCCCGACGCTTTTATCCTCCGGCGATTTCCCGCCGTCTTTTCCATTCTCCGGCGACTTCCTGCCTCCGCTTTCATCCTCCGACGGTTCCCCGCCGTTTCCTTCATCCTCCGACAGCTCCCTGCCGCCGCTCTCATCCTCCGGCATGCTCTCCTGCCCCGCTTCCTGTGTTTTCTCTTCTGACAGATACCCGGTCACCGCGTTCATGCTTCCCGTAAACATCATAACGCCCATGAACATCATCAGAACAGCCCCGGCCTTCGTTGTATACTTTACCAGATTCCCATGCTTTTTAAAAAAGTCCAGAAGCGTTGTGGTAAACAGTCCCACAAGGAGGAAGGGAATCACGAATCCTGCCGTATAGACGCCGATCAGGAAAAATCCCCTGCCCTGCGTGGCAGCCGAAGCGGTCATCATCAGCACACTGGCCAGAGCCGGCCCCACGCAGGGTGTCCAGGCAAAGCTGAAGGTAAAGCCCAGAAGGAAAGCCGCCGCCGGAGACATAGCCAGGCTCCCCACGGAAAATGGCAGCCTCCGTTCCTTTGAAAGAAATGTAAAAGTGCCAAAAATACCTAGCTGGTAAGCTCCCATTAAAAACACAAAAATACCGCCGATTCTGGCAAAAAGCGTCTGGTTTCCTTTAAAAAACCGTCCAAGCGCAGAAACGCCCAGGCCCAGTGCAAAAAATGCAAAGCTGATACCCAATACAAAAAACAGGGTATGTACCATAACCTTTTTTCTCTCATAGTACATCCGTCCGTCCTCTCCCCGTTTTGCCATTCCCCCTGACAGGTATCCAATGTATAAAGGAAGAAGCGGCAGCACACAGGGGGAGAAAAAGCTTAAAATTCCCTGAACAAACACGGTCACAGCCGGAACGCCGGCATCCAATGAAAATCCCATAAATCTGATCCCTCCAGGTATCAACCATATCAAATCCCGCCGGACCTGTCAAGCCATCCAGAAACCTTTATTCTCTTTCCGTCAGTCCAGACTTCAATCGCTCCCATTTCGGCTGTTTTAAGAATTCTGGCCCCGGTCCTTAAAAACCGATCCACCACGTCCGGCGCCGGGTGGCCGTACCGGTTGCCCTCTCCATAAGATAAAACTACATAAAGCGGATTCACCGCACGAATAAACTCCTCCCTGGAGGAAGTCCCAGAACCGTGATGAGCTGCTTTTAAAACAGTGACAGGAGCCAGGCTTTTTTCCTCTTCCATGGCTCTCTCCCCACCCTCCTCCACATCCCCGGTGAGCAGAAGCCCAAAGTTTTTGCAACGGATTTCAAGAACCAGAGACTCCTCATTTCTGTTCTCACAAGCCTTCCCCTCTTTTGGATGCAGACAGGTGATCTCCACATTCTCCCCAAGAAAGCCGGAAAAATCATCCCCGCTCTTCCCGTAAATCACAGCTGTCCCCTGTTCCTTTGCCAGAGCTTCCAGATCCATATAAACCTCTTTCCCTTCCCCTGCCTTTGGCATCACAAGACGCCTCACAAAAATTCCGGAATCCTGTGTCTCCAGAATGTAACGGATGGCGCTTATATGATCCCAGTCTCCATGGCTCACCACCACCGTGTCCAGTCTGGAAATCCCCCGGCTTTTTAAGAAAGGCACCAGACAATTTTCCCCCAGCTCCCTCTCCCCGCTGCTTCCACAGTCCACCAGCATGGTCTTTCCATGGGCCTGTAAAAAAATACCGTCTCCCTGCCCCACATCCAGAAAGGTCACAAAAAGCCCCGGAGAATGTACAGGAAATAAAAACATCAGACTGGCAGCCCAAAGGAGCAGGCACTTTCTTCCATGCCGCCCGCCCATCCAGACTCCCGCCAGAATTCCCACATAAAAACATGTCATCTGCATCCAGGAAGGACGGCCCAGAACAAGGCTGGCTCCCGGAAATCTCTGCACGAGCTGCCCCGACATTTCATAAATCTTGAGAATATAATGGGCGCCGCCTAAAAGCGCCCGGCCCCCCGTAAGCCAGACTGCTGAGACAGCCAGCCCCATCCCGCCGGAAACTACCACATAAGTCATAAGAGGAATGACAAGAAGGTTTAATATTACCCCATACAAAGGCAGTTCATAGGAGTGAAACAATATCACCGGAGCCGTCACCGCCTGAATGGACGCGCTTATGAGAATACCTTTGTACATACCATCCGCGGAAAATCTCCGCACCAAAAAACCTCCCGGGAAAAACACCGCGCCGACAGCCAGAAAGGAAAGCTGGAAAGAAGCCTGGGTCAGCAGATAAGGCCGCAAAAGAAGAAGCCCCGCCGCCGGGACGCACATGGCCGATGGAAGATCATAGGTCCTCCCACAAGCCGAGGCCAGAAAAGAAATTCCCATCATGCATACAGCCCTCACCACTGACGGCCCAAATCCCGTCATACACCCGTAAATCAGCAAAAGCCCCCAGGATACGGCCCCCGCCGCCGGATATCCAAGACCTCCGGCCCTGAATGCCCGCCACATGCCCATGCCAATGATGGACATGTGAACCCCGCTGATGGCCAGAAGATGGGAAATCCCGTTTTTCTGATACAGGGCATATATCTCCTCGTCCAGGTCTCCCCGCTGTCCCAAAAGGACGGCCTTTAAAATTCCTTTGTCCGTTCCCTCAGAAATCCGGTCAAGCTGCCGCTCCAAAGCCGTCCGCATGTTCCGGATCCCTTCCCGGAACCTGTCATACCCGGAATTTAAAATTTCTGTCTCCTGCCCATAAAAAATCCCGCAGATTCCCCTGCTTTTGCAGTACAGCCGATAATCAAAAGCTCCCGGGTTCCTTCCGCTCTCCGGAGCTTTTCCTTCCCCAAAAACGCGTACTCTCATGCCGATTTTAAGGTCCGTGTCTTCGTCTATGTAAACATAGAAATGCTTCGGCCCCCCGGACATCACCTCCGGATTCTTCCGTCCTTCCCTGACCGTACATTCCGAAAGCAAAAGCCTTACTCCGTCTTCCCGGTCACTGATCTCCTTTACAACGCCCTCCACCAGAAGCGTTTTTCCATCCTGACTCTCCATGGCAGCCATCTCTTTTGCCGTTTTTGCCCGTTCGCACTCCATGCGTACAAAGCCGCAGCCATATCCTAAAAGAAACAGGACAAAAAAAGCAGGCAGCTTGTCTCTTTTCCGCACATGAGCGCAGGAAAAAACAGACAGTATGGCTGCCAGCAAAAAAATCCCCTGCTCTGCCGTAATCAAAAGGGCCATCGTCTCTCCAAGTACCAGTCCCCCCGTTAAATACAGCAAAGGTCTATTGACTTTTTTCTCCTCCTTCCATATACTCATAATTCCTTTCAAACACCGTGTTTAAGGGAATCTGATCACGGAACACATCGTCCTGGGAACCATTGATGCGAATCTGAACCCGGCTCACGGTAGAAAGCTCTGAAAGGGAATTTACGATGGAATAAATCGGAATATACTCACGCACCTCCAGCGTACTGTTTAAAAATGTGGCATCCAGATTAATGGAACATACGGATTCATTTACTGAAATATTTAAAAGCTTCAGATCTTTAGGAAGCGTCGCATAAGCGCTGCTTTCCTCGGGCCCTTCAATGAGCTGCTCCACAATCAGCTTTTCCAGTGATGTATTGGTATTCCGCATGACTTCCCGCTTTTCCTCCACCAGCATATCCCCTGCTTCATTGGCAAAATACAGGGTGAGCTCCGTTTTTTCAAAAGAGTTCACGTCCCGGATACTGTCAACAAAATCCGAAGCCGAGAGCATTCCCACCGGATTTCCGGCTCCATCCACAATGGGCTGCTCCGCACAATAAATGCTCAGATAGTCAATCCCCTCTATCTGCGTCAGAGTCTTTGTAAGGGCTGCCCTGCAAAAAATCTCCTGTACTGAGTTCATCAGGGAATAATTCGCATCGGCATACAGATAGAGAACATTCTCTTCAATCCGGAAGGTGATTGTCTCAATTCGCTCCGGAATTGCACTCTGGCAGTCCAGCTCAGCCGGAACACTGGTCATTTTGGTTAGCAGTTCCTGGACCAGTCCTTCCCTTTCCGTTTCCACAGTTTTGTATTCGCTCCCCACAAGCTGATTTCCGATAGAATTTAAGTAATATACGGTACAGCGGGGAGTCTCTTCCGGGAACTGCTCCCCTTTCCCGCATCCAATCAGGAAAAGAGCGGTAAAGGCCAGGAAAGGAATCATACGCCAAGTCTTCAGTTGTCTCATGAAACCTCCCCTTTCCTAATGGATATAAATGAGCGGAATCCGCACCATAAATGTGGTTCCGACCCCCTCTGCACTTTCAACACGGATGCCGCCGTGATGCATTAAAATTACATTTTTCGTGATGGCGAGACCCAGCCCCGTTCCACCGGTTTCTCTGGATCTGGCCTTATCCACCCGGTAAAACCGTTCAAACACCCGGTCCTTAAACTCTTCCGGAATCCCGATCCCGGAATCGGCAACCTTAATATAAAAGAATTTATGGTCCGCATCCAGGGTCACCCGGACCCAGCCGTCCTCCTTATTGTACTTGATCGCGTTTTCCACCAGATTATTGACTGCCAGGGAAAATTTCACCTCATCAATATCGGCCGTCACGTCCCGCATACTCTCGAAAATCAGCTCAATGTTCCGCTTTCTTGCGATGGGACGGAGCCGTTTTAAGATCATCTCTATGACTCCGTTTATATTTCCCTGGGCTACGTTGATTTCCGCCGATGCCTTGTCCATCTTCACCAGCGTTAAAAGATCATCAATAATCTTGCTCTCACGGTCAATCTCGTCAGAAATATCACTCATGAACTCCTGATAAAGCTCCTTTGGCGCATCCTCCATCCCCATCAGGGAATCAGCCAGCACCCGGATAGAAGTGATTGGCGTTTTTAACTCATGGGACACATTGGAAACGAACTCCTGGCGGGACTGCTCTACCTTTTTTAAAGTCCGGAGAGTCCGGTTGACGGCCCTGGATATCCGCTTGGTTTCCCTGTAAGACTCCTCAGAAATGTCTTCATCCAGATTTCCTTCTGCCACCCGATTTAAAAACAGAGTGATGGTATCGAAGGGCTTTGTTATGATTCCGGTCACTAAAAAAACCAGAATCAAAACCAGCACAAACATCATAAGCTGGTATAGAGAGGCCTTTTCGATTAATCCCTCCTCCAGCGCAAACATACTCTCCGTGGACGCAGTCACCACCATCACCCCGGCAGTCTTTCCGGAGACTGTTGGATCCGCCCCCTGAACGTTTTCCGCAATGGGAATTGCCAGCACAAAATAATGTTTCTGTGTATCGTACTTGCTGGTATTTTCTCCCTGGAAGCTCTGAATGACCTCATTGGCAATACAGATTTTCCCCTCGGAAAGGGCAAACGTATCCTTTATGATCTTAAAGCCTGAATTCACAATGAGAATACGGCCGTTGAAAATATCCGCAAGCATGGACAGCTCTGCATCGGTGCCTGCATTGTCCACCATGGAATTGGTCAGATACCCATTCCGGGACATTTTATTGCTCACAATCTGGCACTGGTTCTGAACATCAATGATCCGCCTTTCAATCTGTGCCTGCCTGGAGGAGCTTGCCAAAACCCGCCCCTGAATCAGGAGAGGCACCATACAGATAAAAATGCAAAACAAAACCAGGGGCACCTTTATGCTGGGCGTGTGTCTGCGGTAAAATTCACGGATTTGTTTCCTGCGTATTTTCATATTCCTCAACCATCTTTCTCGTTGCCGTCAGTGCAAGGCTGCCAGGTCCGATGTGACAGGAAATGCTTAAAGAAAGGGGAGCCATCTGAATATCCGCATAAGGATATTTTTCCTGTACTTCCTTTTTGAACTCCAAGGCGGCCTCCTCATTCCGGGTATGGGCAATGGCCAGATGTGTATATCTGCACTCACTGTCGTGAAGCCGGTTCTCCAGTTCCTTCTGGATGGCCGTCATCATTACGGACTTGGCCTGCCTGATAGTCCTTGCCTTGGCAAAGGCGTCCAGCTTCTCTCCCAGAATGATAAGCACCGGTTTAATTTTCAGGAGCGTTCCCAACGCAGCGGCCGCAGGTGTGATTCTTCCTCCCTTTTTCAGATACTTAAGCGTATCCACAGCAATAAAAATTACAGAGTCAAACCGGGTTTCCTCCAGGCGCTTTTTAATCCGGGCTCCGTCCGCTCCCTGTGCAGACAGCATAAGGGCATCCTTTACAGACTGAGCCTGGGTGACGGAAATCCTCTGATTGTCCACCACAAATACCTTTCCCTCATATTTTTCTTCGGCCGCCAGAGCCATGGCTGTACCACAGGAGCTGGACAGTCCGCTGGACATGGGAATATGAACCACCTGGTCATACTCCTCAAGAAGTGAATCCCAAAGGGCCATCACATCGTCCGGAGACGGCTGGGATGTGGAAATATCCGCATCTGTTTTTAATTTTTCATAGAATTCTTCCTGTGTCAGGGTTATATCTTCAAAGTATGTTTCTCCATCAATCATAAAAGGCATCGGAAGGACAGAAATTCCCATTTCCTCCGCCTGTTTTTGTGTAATTCCGCTGTTGCTGTCAGTCACAACTGCAATTTTCATGAACGTACCCCCTTCTGTCATTTTCTAAAGTCCCGGCTTTCCAAGTCTGTCCCCCCTTCGGGCGGACGCGAATCGGCGCAGGTAAAATGTCTTACAACATTTTACCTTATTTCACGAAAAAATGGAAGTACAAACCGCAGAAAGTGTGGACGATTCCTTCTTTTTGAGGTATAATATCGTCAAACATTACACCAGCGCCGATTCGCGGCCGTCCGGAAGGACGGGCAAATTAGTTTAGCCGGAGGCTGAACGGTTACAATCATGGCCTTTTGGCCGCCAGAAAGGATTGCGTATATGCCGTACTGTCCAAAATGTGATATGGAATTTGTGGAAGGGATGACCGTCTGCACGGACTGCGGCGGCCCCCTTGTAGAATCAAAAGAAGTAGCAGACGCCTTAAAACGGGAAGAAAAAGAACGGGCAGAACAGGAAATGGCCCGCCGTTACGCTAGAATGATGGAAAACGACTCTGAGGCGGACGGAGAAGAGCCGGAGCCTCAGGCAAAAAGGGGTGCTTCCCCGCTTCCGGTTCCTGCCTATGTGAATAAGAAACAGCGGTATGAAGACATGAGCTCTTCCGCCTCCGCTTTTTTCCTTGTCGGCGGGTTTCTGGCTCTTTTCGCCATCCTCAGTATCCTTGGAGTTATCCGTCTCCCCATGGCCAAAGTGAACAGTATTATTTTCCAGAGTCTTCTGGCCCTCATGGCCGCCTGTTCCATCGCTGTTGCTGTATCCTCAAAGAAACGGGCCGCCCAGTTAAAAGTTCAGGCCGACGATGAAGAAAAGGAAACGCTGGAAATCGTCCAGTGGTTTTTAAAAACCTACTCTGCAGATGATCTGGATGATCAGCTCCGCCTGGAAGATCCGGACCTTTCCGGAGAGGAGTTAAGCCTGAAGCGTTTCGAGCTGATCCAGGATTACCTTGTTACCGGAAGGGATCTGCCGGACCAGTCCTACGTGGACGCCCTCTGTGATATGCTGTACAGCCGTCTTTACGGGGAATCATGATCTTCCATGGGGCTGTTGCAAAATGGAAAAATTCATCAAAATATAGGATACTATTCTTAAATGGAAGACTATATTTTGTATGAAAGATTCATTTTGCGACAGCCCCTTTTCTTATTATTCATATCGTATAATCTCTTTTTTCAGCCGCTTCATTATTTTTTTCTCCAGCCGGGAAATATAGGACTGGGAAATCCCCATGAGGTCGGCAACCTCCTTCTGGGTCATTTCCATCCCGTCATCATTTTTCAGTCCGAATCTCAACTCCACAATTTTCCTCTCTCTGGGGTTTAAATGGTCAATGGCATTATTTAACAGGTCCTTCTCAATCTCATCCTCAATCCCTTTGTAAATCACATCTTCGTCCGTTCCAAGTATGTCTGATAAAAGCAGCTCGTTCCCATCCCAATCCACGTTTAAAGGCTCATCAATAGACACTTCCAGTTTCGTCTTGCTGGTGCGTCTCAAATACATAAGAATTTCATTTTCAATGCACCGGGACGCATAGGTGGCAAGCTTAATGTTCTTTTCCGGATTAAATGTATTGATGGCCTTGATTAAGCCTATAGTCCCAATGGAAATCAGATCTTCCACGCCCACGCTGGTATTGTCAAATTTCTTTGCTATGTACACCACCAGGCGCAGATTATGTTCAATAAGTCTGGACTTTGCCTCCTTTTCTCCTTCCGTGCCAAAGAAGGCCAGAGCCTTTGTTTCCTCCTCCTGGGATAAGGGCGCCGGAAGCACATCTGCGCCGCCGATATAGTGAATTTCCCCCTGATTTTTTAAAAGAAGAGTCCGAAATGTGGCCACTTTCTTTAATTTAATCCGGTTGGGTACTGAAACCTTTATAATCATATGATTCCTCCTTCTTTCTTGTAACGGTTCAGACAAACCATAAACCGTTGCTATTCCTTTCCTGAGAGCACAAAAATTTCCGGAATCAGCATGGAAAAATCTCCGTTTCCGGACAGTGGTTCTCTTGTCACCGCCACAATGGGCCTTTTTATTTCTGACAGACCATGTTCTGTTTCAATTTCCATTCTGTCAAAAAGAATTCCTGGGAGAACTCCTTCTTTTGTTCCCACGGCCCGGTAGGGAATATATCGAACAGATGAAATTACATCGCAAAAGCCCACACAGTCTCCATAGGAAATCACACTGACTGGTTTTAATGAGCCCGGTTCCCTCAAACGGTTCCCGGAGTCAGCCAGAGCCAGAAACCTTTTTTTCTTTCCCCGGTAGTAAAGCCACACCACAAACCGCTCTCTGCCCCGTTCCCTCTCCTTTAAGGCCCGCTTAAAAAACAGGCCGGCAGCCAGAGTAAGACATGTCAAAGCACAGATGCTCTCCACGTCCGTAAGCCAGAAGGTCTGCTTCATAAGCGTGAAAAAGCCGCCACACAGTACCGCAGAAAGAGCCAGCATTCCCGCCGCCTTCCCTATTTTTAAAGGTGACCTCAGAGAAAACGCGATGGACACCATCGCACCTCCTGCAAAAAAAACTGTAAGGAATAACGCCAGGGCGGCCGGACGCACCGGAAAGAGGAACAGCAGTATACTCCACAGACTTCCAAGCGCCGAAGCGGCAAGAAGTCTCATGAAAGATGTGTTCATTCTTCCTATGGATGCGGAAAGAAACAAGGACAGGAAATTCAGGTAAAAATTAATAAGGAAAAACAGATCCAGATAAAACTCATACTCCAAGTCATTTCACCGCCCTGTCTGTCTCATTCCGATAACAGAGCCTATTATATCCAAAGGCATTTACAGATTTTGTCAAAATGACAGGGCCGGTTTTGTTTTTTCATCGTCTTTTTCTGCGCTCATTTTTACTGTGAAAATTAAAGATTTTAAAGATTTTCTCTATGAAATGTCGATAGAGGATGGGAAATCAGAGAATTTCCCATGAAAGAACAGGAGGGATCCTGTCGAAAACAGGCGCCGTATTCTCATACGGCACCTGCGGGAGTTTTTTCGAATGTGCAGGTCAGAAAACACAGGCACAGCTGCACGGAGGCTTTTTGGCCTGTACAATTATCTGCGGTTCTTCAGAAAATCCGGAATATTGATCTGTGTCTCTCTCTGGGCCGGACGATAAACCGGCGCGCTTGTGGGAATGTTTAACTGAGGAGCAGACGCGGCGGCCTCCCCTGCGGCCGGAGCCTGTCTTGTGACCGTGGATGTGGTCTTCTGAACGGAAGAGGGCATTTTCTGCTTATAATTTGTAAAGTCCTTCATGGCGCGCTCCACAGGAGTATTCGCTCCATGGGCATCCAGTCCAGTGGCGATGACGGTAATGGTAGCTTCATCCTCCACGCTCTCATCGTACATGGCGCCGAAAATAATATTGGCGTCATCACCGGCCAGCTCCTGTACATAGCTTGCGGCCTCATTGGCTTCAATCAGGCTGATATCACCAGAAATATTGATAATTACATGAGAAGCTCCCTCAATGGTTGTCTCAAGAAGCGGGCTGGAAACAGCCTGCTTTACAGCCTCTAGCGCCTTCTCGTCGCCTTTTGCCTTGCCAATACCGATATGGGCAATCCCCTTGTCCGTCATAACCGTCTGAACATCGGCAAAATCCAGATTAATCAGGCCGGGAACATTAATCAGATCCGTAATACCCTGTACCGCCTGCTGAAGTACTTCGTCGGCCTTTCTTAGAGCATCCGGCATGGTTGTCCGTCTGTCAACAATTTCCAAAAGACGGTCATTGGGAATGACAATCAGGGTATCTACTGCATTCTTAAGAGCTTCAATTCCTGCCAGAGCATTATTCATACGCTGTTTCGCTTCAAAACGGAAAGGCTTTGTCACAACACCCACCGTAAGAATCCCCATGTCCTTCGCAATTCTTGCAATGACGGGAGCAGCGCCCGTTCCGGTTCCACCGCCCATACCGCAGGTAACAAACACCATATCCGCGCCCTTCATGGCCTGGGCCAGCTCCTCCTGGCTCTCCTCCGCTGCCTTTTCACCGATTTCAGGTTTTGCGCCGGCGCCCAGCCCTTTGGTCAGCTTCTCGCCGATCTGCATTGCCGTGGGAGCTTTACAGAACTGGAGAGCCTGTTTATCGGTATTGATTCCGATGAACTCTACCCCCATAATATTTTCTTCCACCATGCGGTTTACCGCGTTGTTTCCGGCGCCGCCCACACCGATTACAAGAATTCTTGCGGCATTCTCCGCCTCATTTATCTTAATCTCTAACAAGAATGTCTCCTCCTTTTTCTCCACGCAACTGGTTTTCCTTAAATTCTTCTATATGCTTATCGGACGAATCCGATTCTAATCTAACTTATATCATATTTTATTTTAGTGAAAATATCAACCACTATTTTAA
This sequence comes from uncultured Lachnospiraceae bacterium, assembly GCA_910586315.1. Classification (GTDB taxonomy): domain Bacteria; phylum Bacillota; class Clostridia; order Lachnospirales; family Lachnospiraceae; genus CANRXD01. The sequence goes on from CAJUIP010000032.1 coordinate 28,074, forward strand.
CATTTTTCTTACTATCTCATTCCTGTTCACTCCCCGGTCAGTCACTCCGCTGACCGGCCGGGATCCAGTATCAAAACAAAGCTGCAGTATATGCCCCGTTGCCGCAGGCAGTCTTAAATGGGCATGTCCTCCCCGCGCTACTTCTTTTTAAACGTATAGGTAGGACTGGACACACTCTCGTCATAGGTATCCAGATAAAGGGTCCCCGCAAGTCCCGTAAGCTCTGGAAGAATATCGGAAAGCTCCGCCACTTTTCCGCCCAGATTCTCCGAGTTTCCCAGTTCAACGATCACATCGCCGATATAAAGGTCAATCTGCGCCCCGCCTGCGGCAAAGCTTTGATAGTAGATCTTGTCCACCTGGACTTCATTCACAGACAGAACCTGCGTCAGATTTAAGATTTCCTGAAAGGTACTCTGATTTTCCACCGGAAGCGGCTCGTACAGCATAATCTTTCCAAACTCCAGGCCTGTAATCCACGGAACTCCCGGAAGCTGTTCTCCTGAGCTTTCCACAATGATTCCGTCCTTGTCAAAATACATATAGCTGCTCATATAAGACACATATCCCACTACGCTCTTTTCAAAAACCACAATCTTCACTTTCGTGGGACTTTCGAATTCAATCTTATATTCTTCGATAAAGGGAATCGATTTATGCTCCCGGAACTGGTTTTCATAGTAACAATAGGCCGAATTCCGGGACCATTTTCCTCCAAAGACCAGATCGATGATCTGTTCTTTCGTATATTGTTTGTTTCCGGTCACTTCGATTTCCGAAATATGGACGGAAAGCAGCAAAATTGCAAAAAGAAGCAATGTTCCAAGGAACACACCCAGCGCGATGGCCACCCTTTTTCCTCTTCTTCTCCGTCTGTATCTGCTGTATTCTCTTCCTCTCCTCATCCTCTTTACCTGTACTCCCATCTATGTTTCCGCCGGATTCCGGCTGTTATTCTGTTACAATGTATGACTCCATCTGACATCCGCCCCCAGATTCGTAAGATCCCGGCAGATATCTTCGTAGCCTCGTATAATATGGCCGCAGCTTCCAATGACGCTCATCCCCTCCGCCGCCAGAGCGGCAACCACCAGGGCAGCTCCGCCACGAAGATCCGGCGCATCAGCCACAGACGGACTTAAGGGATAATGTCCCTCCACCTTGGCTGTCATTCCCTCCAGACGGATTCTGGCTCCAAACCGCCGCAGCATACAGGCCGCCGCAAATCTGGCCTCAAACACGGTTTCCGTAATTTGGCTCGTTCCGTCGGCCACGCAGGAAACAGCCAGAAATATGGATTGTAAATCCGTAGGGAACTGAGGATAGGGGCCTGTGCGGACAGATATCCCCCTGGGCCTGCTCCTCATAAGAAGCCTGATTTCCTGCTCCCCGGTAAAAATTTCGGCTCCCATGACCCTCATAACCGCCATCGGCTCCTTTAAGGTCTCCGGACGTATTCCCCTTACGGTCACATCTCCTGTAACTGCCAGAGCGGCCGCTAAGTAGGTCCCGGCACAGATCCTGTCGCCTTCCAGCACATATTCCACCGGATGCAGGCGGCCGACTCCCTCTATCACAATCTCCTTTTCACCGGCACCCTGGATTCTGGCTCCCATCTGATTTAAGAAACGGCAAAGCTCCGAAATTTCCGGCTCTCTGGCACAATTTTTAAGGGTCGTGGTTCCCTCTGCCGTAACGGCGGCCATGACGGCATTTTCTGTGGCACCCACGCTGGGATACCGGAATTCGATCTGGGTGCCCTTTAATTTTTTTGCCCCCGCAAGAATCACGCCGCCTGCCTCAAAAAATTCCGCTCCCAGCCTCTTTAACGCATAAAGGTGCAGATCCAGAGGCCGTTTCCCCAGGACGCAGCCTCCCGGGTAAAGAGTCTGTGCTTCCCCGATTCTGGCTAAGAGAGGGCCAAGAAGCAGGCAGGAAGACCGCATTTTTCCCACGTATTTTTCCGGGATTTTTGCATGCTCCACTGATGATGTATCTATGGTCAGATCACCGTCTGAGAACTTACAGCGGCATCCCAGACTCTCCAGAATCCCAATCATGGAAAAGACATCTTCAATGGCCGGAACGTGCCGGATTACCGTAATTCCGGCGGCAAGCACCGCCGCCGCCATCATTGGCAGTACCGCGTTTTTGGAACCCTGAATTTCCACGGTTCCCTCTAAAGGCTTTAAGCCCTGAATCTGTATTGCAGACAAACGGATTCCCCCATTATGCAGCTATACAGTATCGTATGTAAAGCTCCCGCCTTTTGTTCCTATTTTTCCAGTTTAATTTGGTTGGACACGCTTAAGACCATTCCCATTTCAATCATCAGAAAAAGGACTGACGTACCTCCATAACTGATAAAAGGAAGGGTAATTCCCGTATTGGGAATCACATTGGTCACAACCGCAATGTTTAAAATCACCTGAATGGAAATATGGGCCATCACACCGATCACCAGAAGGGCTCCGAAAAGATCGGGGGCATTTCCGGCAATCAGCATAAACCTGTATATCATAAACAGGAAAATGAGAATAACCGAAACAGCGCCAAACAGGCCCAGTTCCTCGCAAATGATGGCAAAAATCATGTCATTCTGAGGCTCCGGAAGGAAGCTTAACTTTTGTATGCTCTGTCCGAGCCCCTTTCCAAGGAGACCGCCGGACCCGATGGCGTAAAGCCCCTGCAGCACCTGATAGCCTCCGTCCTTCGGATAGGCCTCCGGATTTTTCCACACCAGGATACGGTTTAACTGGTATCCCTGGAGAAGTCCTATCTTTACACATGCCTGGGCAATGGGCAGGGCAAACAAAAAGCCGCATATCATCACCGCAGCAGCCGCAACAAAGGGCCACTTTTTCTTACAGGCAATGAACATCATCACAAAGGCAATACCACAGATGATGATACCGGAGCTTAGGTTGTTGATGGTTACCAAAAGGGCCAGAGGAAGAATTAACGCCGCGATCATAAGCCATGACCGCAGTTCATTGATCTCTTTTCCTAACTTCGTGATGACCACCGCCAGCACCAGGATAACTGTCACCTTAACGAGCTCCGTGGGCTGGAACCGGACTGCCCTGGTTCCCAGCCACCGCTTTTTACCGTTTACCTCAATGCCCAGGCCGGTGAAATCAACCAGGATCATGCAGACATAGGAAATGATGATGGACAAAAAGGTAAATCTGGCAAAAAAATGATAATCAATTTTTGAAATCACAAGCATCACCGCGAAACCAGCCAGAGCAATATATCCCTGTCTCTTCATATAATAGGAAGCGCTCTGTCCGTGAATCTGGGCGTTGTATGAGCTTGAGCTGTAAATCATAATAAGTCCGAACACCGTCAGAAAGATAATTGTAAAGAGCAGACTGTAATCGTAGAATCTGCGCGGTTTTCTCTTTTTCTTTTTACCGGCTGTCTCCGCCATGCTCACCCTCCTGTCCGGTTATATTTCCTTACAGGGCGTTTACACACTCCTTAAAGATGCGTCCGCGCTCCTCAAAGTTCTTAAACATTCCCCAGCTTGCACAGGCTGGAGAAAGAAGCACATAATCTCCGGGATTTGCGTAGGACGCGCAGACCTGAACGGCCTCCTGCATATCCTCCGCATACATGATATCCGTGATTCCGTGTTTCTTGGCGCATTCGGAAATCTTATCTCTGGTCTGGCCGATTAACACAAGATACCGCACCTTTCCGTCAAAGCTCTCAATCCATTCATCGTATTCTGAGTGCTTATCATAGCCTCCGGCAATTAAGATGGTCGGACCAGGCATGGCCTTAATCGCCTGGATGGCGGCATCCGGATTGGTCCCCTTGGAATCGTTATAATAGGTAACGCCAAACCGCTCTCTGACAAATTCAATTCGGTGCTCCACTGCCTTAAAGCCCCTGCATGCCTCACGGATGACAGGAACCGGCACCCCAAACTGAAGGGCAATGGCCACAGCCGTCATGACATTCTCATGATTATGTCCGCCGATGATCTGCAGCTCATTGATATCAAGAATCTGCTCGTTCTTTTTCTCATGCCTGTATACGATTATATCACCATCCATGTAAATTCCGCTTTCCAGTTTTTCCCTGCGGCTGAAATACACCACCTTGCATTTTAACCCGGCGCCGAACGCCCTTAATACAGGATCGTCATAATTTAAGATACAGGCGTCCTCCGCCGTCTGGTTCCTGGCAATGCCCTCCTTCACCTGGATATAGCAATCCATAGTTTTATGGCGGTCCAAATGGTCTGGAGTAATGTTTGTGATGGCTGATACATTGGGATGGAAATTCATAATGGTCTCCAGCTGGAAACTGGAAACCTCCGCAACCGTCACAGACTCATCCACAGTCTCCAGCGCATGAGCGGTATAAGGCTCGCCGATGTTTCCGACCACGAATACACTGCGAAAGAAATGCTTCATGATCTCTCCGGTGAGAGCCGTTGTGGTAGTTTTGCCGTTGGTTCCTGTAATGGCGGCAAGCCTGCCCTTTGTACAGTGATAGGCCAGCTCAATTTCACTCCAGATCGGCACCTTTGCATCATCAAGGACAGCCACAAAAGGGGCCTCCAGAGAAATTCCGGGGCTGATCACGCAGAGCTCGATCCCTGACAGATCCAGTTTCTTTAATTCACCGAGAATGACGGATACCTTTGCGTCCTCCTCAAATTTTCCTTTTAATTCTTCGATGGAAAGTGCTTCATTTCCATCGTATAACACAACCTCCCCGCCCCTGGCCAGGAGAAGCTTCGCAGCGGCAATTCCGCTGATTCCGGTTCCTGCAACTAATACTTTCTGTGACATGGTTCTTCCTCCTATAATCCTAAGTAAGCAATCAGACAAAGGATTGCCGTGATAATCGAAAATACGGCGACAACTCTTGTTTCCGACCATCCGCAAAGTTCAAAATGGTGATGAATGGGAGCCATCTTGAAAAAACGCTTTCCTCCGGTCTTTTTAAAGTACGTGATCTGAATGATGACGGAAAGCACCTCCACAAGGTAGACAAGTCCCACAATCGCAATGAAAATCGGCATCTGCATCATAAAAGCGCTGGAGGCCACGAAACCTCCCAAGGCCAGGGAACCCGTATCTCCCATAAACACCCGGGCTGGGTACACATTAAATAGAAGAAATCCCAAAAGGCTTCCCACGACAGCTCCTGTAATGGGGCTGATACCGCTTTTTTCTCCAAGGGCAATCACCGTAAAAAAGGTGGCTACCAGAATGGTGACGCTGGTGCAGAGGCCGTCAAGACCGTCTGTGAAATTCACACCATTGTCAGTTCCCAGAACAATGAAAAACAGGGCCGGAATAAAGAGCCATCCAAGGTCCAGATAATATCCGTTTTGAAAGCCTCCGGTGAAGGGGATTAGCATTGTGGTTTCGATCTCTTTTGAGGTCATCAGATAATAGGCAAAAATTCCTGTAATCACGATCTGCCCCAAAAGCTTCTGTTTGGGATTCAGCCCCTCTGACCGTTTCATAACAATTTTAATATAGTCATCCAGAAAACCAATGATTCCAAATCCCACGGTGACGAAAAGCACCGGAATGATCCTTGGGTAATCCTTCAGGTAAAACAGGGATGTGATGATAATTCCTGACAAGATGATAAGTCCGCCCATGGTAGGCGTACCCTGTTTTTTCAAATGGGCCTGAGGACCGTCCTCCCGGACCTGCTGTCCGAATTTCAGCTTATGAAGGAAAGGAATCACAATGGGGCAAAGAGCCGCACTGATCGCGAAGGCGATAATAACCGCCAGAATTGTCTCATTAACCATGCTGCACCTCTATCTCTTATGTATTGTATCCTCCCGCAAAACAGTACAGAAAGATCAATTTTAATGTCAGAATTAGTATACGTTTTTTTTGTTAATTAATCAATCATAACATTCACCAAAAATCCCAGTACAATCCAGATGTTACTGTCCAGATGTCACTGTTCACTCCCCGGTCAGTCACTCCGTTTTGCAAAAAATCAACCTCATCATATGCCAAGATATGGAAGAATATTCTTAAAAATATCCGCAATCACCGGGGCTGCAATGGTTCCTCCATAATAAATCCCCACCGGCTCGTCAATAGTAATCAAGGCAATGACCTGAGGATTGTCTGCAGGCGCAAATCCCAGGAAGGAGGAAATATATTTTTTCAGGCTTCGTGGAAGTTTCTCTGATGTGGCCGTCTTTCCTCCAATCCGGTATTCCGGAAGGGAGGCTTTCTTTCCGCTTCCCTCAGCTACAACCTGTTCCAGAATGTAGCGCATGGTGGCGCTGGTCTCCTCCGACACCACCCCGGTTCTCACCGGATAGGTAAACTCTCTCACGAAGGTTTTGTCCCTGCTCTCTGCTTTCACGGCAAAATGCGGGGTGATCCGGTTTCCTCCGTTTATAATGGAGGATGCCGTGGTCACAAGCTGCATGGGGGTGATTTGAAAGGACTGGCCAAAGGAAACCGTGGCCAGTTCCACCAGGCCCATGTTGTCTTTTTTATGCATGATAGTGGCCGCCTCTCCGGGAAGGTCAATCCCCGTTTTTCCGAGGAGGCCGAACTGCTCAAAATAGTGATAAAAAGAATCTACGCCGAGCCGCTGTCCCACATCTATGAATACCGGGTTGCAGGAATTCATGGCTCCCTGCAAAAACGTTTCCCCTCCGTGCCCGCCTACTTTATGACATCGGATTTTTCTGTCTTCCACCACCCGGAAGCCCGGACAGGAAAACCGGTCATTTAAGGAAACCACTCCAGCTTCCAGCCCGGCTGCCGCCGTAATGATTTTGAAGGTAGAGCCCGGCTCATAGGTATCATTGATGCAGCGGTTCCGCCACATTTTATTCAGGAGGTCCTGCTTTTCCTTTGAGGAGCCGTATTCCTCTTCTGTCACCAGGGTAAAGGGATCATTTAAATTGAATTCCGGCGCGTTGACCATGGCGTAAATTTCGCCGTTCTGCGGATTCATGATTATGACAGAAACCGCCTTGGCCCCCTTTTTTTCCATGACCTGGTAAGCGGCCTGCTCCGCATATTTCTGGATATTCACATCCAGACTCACAGTCAATGTCTTTCCCGCCACCGGCTCTTTCCTCTCCTCGGCAGCATTTTCCACCTCCACTCCCTTCGCGTCGGAAAGAGTGAGGATGGTCCCGTCAAGGCCTTTTAAATAGGACTCGTACATGACTTCCAGGCCTATAATTCCCTGGTTGTCAGCTCCGGTAAAGCCCAAAACCTTCGAGGCCATGCTGTCATATGGGTAATACCGCTTATAGTCCTCATCCACCTTGACTCCGGCCAGTCCATAGCCTCTTATCCGGTCGCCGTCCGCCTTATCCACATTCGTCTTTATGATTTCGCGGGAAGAACGCTTTTCCACCCGCTTCCTGACCTCCGCATCAGAAAGCTCCAGCTCCTTACATAAAACTTCTATGACCGTCTCCGGCTCCTCGACCTGGTTGTGGACTACAGAGATGGTACAGACCGTGCGGTTCGTCGCAATGACGGTTCCGTTCCGGTCCACAATCTCCCCCCGGGCTGCTTTGATGGTCCGCTCCCTCTCATGAAGCTCATCAGCCATCCGGCTGTAATGCTCTGAGCGGAAAATCATCAGGTACCCAAGCTGCCATAATAGCCCTGCCATCAGTATGGCGGTGATAAAAAAGGTGACCAGGATTTTCCTCCTGTGATGCGTCAAAAATGAACTCATAAATAACATTGCATCCGTTTCGATGTCTTGTTACTCATTATATTTCAAATTTCAGAAATTATGAACAACCTATCCCCAATAAACTTCATTGCTGTCTGTTTCTCGTTTCATGCTTTTTTCTGTCCTTTTCTATGAAAGTTCAGCGCATCGGCGCTGAACGTGCGAAAACGGGGCCGCAGAGCGGCATCTTCCCCTTTCGTTTTCTGCACATCTGCCGGAGGCTCATAGGAAACACTTTCATGCATGGTTGTTTACTGAGTTTCTTCTTCCGAAGCGGTCTCCTCCGGTTCGGAAGCCGCAGAGCTTTCCGCTCCGCTTGAAGGCGCGGGCTCCATGGCCCCCATCCCCGGCATCCTGTCGGGAATTCCCAGGCCGTCCTCATAGGGGATTACTTCATCCTCCACGCTTTGGGCCGTGGTTTCCGGAATTGTCTCTCCGTTTTCATCCGTCTCCGGCTCTGCCGCGGCTTCCGTTTCTCCACCCGGCTCCAGCCCGCCTTCGTTTTCATTCATGATTCCTTCGCCCTGTGTAGACAGGCTTTCATCAGCCTCTTCCGGAACATCCGTATCCGGAAATACATTCATATAAGGAAGAACTTCTGCCAGAATCTTCTGGAAAATTTCCGTGGCAAACGTGCTGTGTGCCTGCTCCTTTCCCGGAAGGTTCGGTGTATCGACGACTACATACACAAGTATCTGCGGGTCATCTGCCGGTGCAAAGCCGGCAAAGGAGAGCAGATAATTATTGGCGGAGCGCGGAAGCTTCTGGGCTGTTCCCGTTTTTCCGCCCACCTTGTAGCCCTCCACCCGGGCCGTCTTACCGGTTCCCTCGTCGCTGTCCACGGTCTGAAACAGAGCTTCGCGGACAAAATCGCTGGTGGCCTGGGAGACCGTTTCCCGCACCAGGCTGGGCTCCACCTTTTTTACCACAGCGCCCTGGTCATTGATGATTTGCTTAACCACATGGGGCTCATAGTATGATCCGCCGTTTATCACAGACGAAAGGGCTGCCGCCATCTGGACCATAGTACAGTTGTAAGTCTGCCCGAAAGAGTTACAGGCCAGGTCCGTGGGACCCATATTTTCTGCGGAGTAGATAAGACCGCTGGTATCGGCCTCTCCGGGGAGATCGATTCCCGTCTTCTGTCCCATTCCAAAAATTTTCTGATATTTTGTAAAACGCTGTACCCCCAACCTGGCTGCCATCTGCATCATGGCGTCATTACAGGACTTCATCAGAGACTGCTGTACATTCAAATTATTATGTCCGAAAATATTGACGCATTTGATCTTATCGCCGCCCACCTCCTGACCACCGTCACAGAAAAATACCTCCTGCTGTCCGATGACTCCTTCCTCCAGACACGCGGCGACGGTCAGTGCTTTGGCCGGAGAGCCCGGCTCAAAGCTGTCGCTGACGCAGTAATTTCTCCACAACTGGTTCCATGCTTCGCCTTTTTCCTCCTCCGACATGGCTTCGACCTGTTCCTGGGTATACATGGCGCTTAAATTTCTTGGGTCATTTAAATCGAATCTCCGGTTTGAACTCATCGCCAGAATTTCCCCATTATTGGGATTCATGACAATGACCGCCGCCGTCTGGCTTCCGATTCCGCCCATCCACTCGTCAATATATTTTTCCACAATTTTCTGAATGTTGACATCAATGGTGGAGACAACGGTGTTTCCATTTTCTGCCGACTTAATTACCTTTTCCATGTTGGATTCATCATCCAGATACCCGTATTCCCGTCCATTGGTTCCGATTAACTCTTCATTATAATATTGCTCTATGCCTCCGCTTCCCTGCTTTCCGTTGTCAAAAGAAAAGCCCACCACATTGCAGGCCAGGGAACCGTATGGGTAAAATCTCCGGTAATCATCCTCAAACCAGACGCCTTTCACTCTGCTTTTGCTCCCGGTCCCGGAATACTGTTTATCAATTTCCTTGGCCCTGGCCTCAAAAGCCTCCTTCTTATCCGCTGAAATCTGCCTTTCATATCTTACATAGTAAGAATCTTTATTTTGCCGGATCGTCTCCAGAAGTTCCGCCCTGTCATAGCCGAAAATCTCCGTTAAAACGCTGACTGTAGGCTCCAGATAGTCCGTCTCCGACTCATAAATCTGTTTGGGGTCCAGAATCAGATTGTATATCTTTTCACTCGTGGCCAGATATGTGCCGTTTCTGTCCACAATATCTCCTCTGCGGTAAGGAAGAGTCCGGCTGTCATAGGAAGAATGCTGATTTAACACTACCTGGGTATACTCCTCGTTTTTTTCATCCATCAGCCTGTATAGCACCACCGCAAGACCAAACAAAGCCAGCGTAATTACGAGAACCGTAACCGCCAGCTTTTCCTGCATGTATCTTGAAAGTACTTTCTTATTGTTCCTGTTGCCATTACCGTTCTGGGATGTCTTCATACTGTCTAACATACTCGCTTTCCGTCTTGTTATACAACCGGACCTGGTTCTTATTCGCATACACCATATCCAATTCCTCTGTTGCCACCTTATAGACATAATCCAGGTCCACAGACGTATTGATTCTGGTTTCCAGGGAGTCATTTTCGTCCTTTAAGATTTCTATTTCCTTTTCCAGACTTTCAATATGATTAAGTCTTGCGGTTATGGAAGACTGAAGCTTTAAGTAACTGATACACAGGTAAAGGGCGCAGATGGCCGCTGCCGTAAGAATCAGCACATACGGGAGATTCATCTGAAGCGCTTTTTCCTGGTTTCTTCTGACTGTAACAGTATGGCTTCTCTTCCGGGGCGCCTGCCGTCTCTCTGGTTCCAGCTTCCTTGCCGCTGTTCCTGCCACATATTCCGCCCGCATCTCTGTTCTTCTTCTGCTTTTGGCCGCCATACCATCACTTCCTTTCTATGGCTCTTACTGCCGTTTCGTGCAGGGCTGTACCAGTCACAGCCGTTTCAGATACCCTCTGAAGCACTACGTTCAAACACCCGCAGCTTTGAGCTCTTTGATCTCTTATTTTCTTCTATTTCTACCTCATCCGGAAGAATCGGCTTTCTGGTTATCACCTTTCCCATACTCTTTTTCCCACAGACACATACGGGAAAATCCGGCGGACAGATACACGGATTCTCATTGGTCCGGAACTTGTTTTTTACAATTCTGTCCTCCAGGGAATGGAAGGTAATAATGGAAAGTCTTCCCCCGGGATTTAAAAGTCCGATCATCGTGTCAATGGATTCGTTAAGCACCTCCAGCTCTTTATTGAGCTCAATCCGGATGGCCTGAAACGTGCGCTTCGCGGGATGTCCGCCCTCAGCCCGGATCTTTGCGGGAATTGCCGCCTTTATGATTTCCACAAGCTGGTCTGTGGTTTCAATCCGGCTCTTTTCCCTTTCTCTTACAATGTGTTTCGCTATGTTTTTGGCAAACCGATCCTCCCCGTAATCACGGATCATCCGGTAAAGATCCATTTCCCCGTATTCGTTTACGATATCCGCCGCGGTTTTCTCATTTCTCTGGTCCATCCGCATGTCCAGAGGAGCGTTTTCCCGGTAGGTAAAGCCACGCTCTGCCGTATCAAGCTGGTAGGAAGAGACGCCAAGATCCAGATAAATGCCGTCAACCTTTGAAATATTAAGACTTTCCAGCACTCTCTGAATGTTCCGGTAATTGTCTCTTACAATGATCACCCGCTCCTTCATGGGTTCCAGCCGTTTGGCGGCGGCTTTTATGGCATCGGCATCCTGATCAATTCCGATCAGCCGCCCCTTTGGCCCAAGCCGCTTTAATACCTCACAGGCATGTCCGCCGCCGCCTAAGGTACCGTCCACATAAATCCCGTCCGGCCGGATATTCAGGCTGTCCACAGTCTCGTGGAGCAGGACTGATTTGTGTTCAAATATCATATGCCAAGCCCTTCCATATTTTCTGCGATTTCTTCCATGTCGTCATAGACATTTTTCTCTGCCCAGGTGGCCTTGTTCCAGATCTCGATCCGGCTTCCGACTCCCACCAGGACTACGTCCTTTTCCAGATTGGCAAACTCCCTCAAGACCGCGGGAATCAGAATTCTTCCCTGCTTGTCTACTTCACAGGCACAGGCTCCCGCCAGGAAGAAGCGAGTGAATTTTCTGGCATTGGCATTGGTAAGGGGAAGTGCGTGAAGTTTTTCTTCAAAGGATTTCCATTCGGAATTTTCGTACACAAAAAGACATCCATCCAGTCCCTTTGTCAAAACGAATTCATCGCCCAACTGTTCACGGAACCTGGAAGGAACAATCAAACGCCCTTTTGAATCGATTGTATGACTGTATTCTCCAATGAACATCCTTTTCTCCTGTTATGGGAGGAGCTGCCACAGGGAACCACTTATCCACCATCTCACTCCACTTTACCCCACTTTTCACCACTTCTGTTTTAATCTTATTACATTTATGGCAAAATAGCAAGGATATTTTCCGTTTTTTCCGCTGAAAAAAAGTGCCCACGGATGAACGAATCATCCGAAAGCACTTTCTTTATATCCTAGATATGAGAATAAAATGTCTCAAATATTAGTACTGCAGCGTATTAAAGCTGAAGACCCAGCGCAGTGTCAATTGACAATGTGCCGGGCCTGCTTTTCATTTCTCTTTTTGAATATAGGAAGAATATGCCTGTTCCAGCAACTCAAAGTTACAGCTATTGACAACCAATCCAGGGTTCTTCCCCAACAGAACCCGTCTGTATGTACGTTCAGCCAAATGCTGAATCGTTTCCTGATTTTTGATGCAGTATCGCAGCTCCTGAGACAACAGGGCCCTATAAGTGCGGTCCGGTTCGTCAGCAATGATCCGCACAGAAATCAACTGATCCGGGACAGGAAACATATAGTTGAAACGCAGGGAGCTGACCACTTGGCCATTGGCGGCTTTGAAGGACCACGCCACAAAAGAATTTCGGCTTACGCTGAACTCCGTAATCCATATTTGGAACCCGGCTAAAGCCTCGTTTCTCCAACTCCACATTTTTCAGATATGTCACGTACGGCAAGTCGACGGTATAAAAATTAAGTTTGTCCATAAAACCCTTTCTTCATGAACAAGAGGGACGACATCCATCGCCCCTCTTGCCATTACAACCACCGTCAAGGCCGTGGTGCACCTGTCATAAATGATCTGCGCTCAAAGTGGCAGAGCACTTTGCATAAATGATCTGCGCT
>CAJUIP010000033.1 GCA_910586315.1 uncultured Lachnospiraceae bacterium
ACTGAAAATTCATTCTGCGTCATTTAGCTGAAAGTAATCGAGCCAGTACACTAGCAAGAGAATTTGCGTGAAATTAGTAGTAATTACAGCCGAACGCCGCAATATCACGTAGGTTAATTTTGAAATATGCGCTGTAGTGCCTGTAGAATACGGGGTAGAAGATGCCGCCGGCTTTTATAGAAAAGGAGTATGCATGTATCAATTTGAAAAAATGGACCGGAAGCTTTTGGGCTCCCGGGTGGAGGACGCACTGATGAATTTCATCCTCACAAAGCCGGTGGCGGTGGGACAGCGGATTCCCAATGAGTTTGAACTGGCGGAGCAGTTCGGCGTGGGAAGGAGTACAGTAAGAGAGGCTGTGAAGGGTCTGGTGTCCAAAGGAGTTTTAGAGGTGCGGAGAGGCTCTGGAACTTATGTCGTAAGTACGAGTTCACTGGAGGACGATCCTTTGGGACTTTCCAGATTCCAGGATAAGTATAAGCTGGCGCTGGAATTATTTGAAGTGCGGCTGATGCTGGAGCCGGAGATCGCTTCTCTGGCCTGCGAATTTGCAACAGAGGAAGAAAAAGAGCAGCTAAAGAGCCTTTGCGATGAGGTGGAGCGGCTGTACATGGATGGTAAAAACCATATTAAGAAGGATATTGAGTTTCACACCTGTATTGCCAGGTGCAGCAAAAACAGGGTGGTGGAAATTCTGATCCCGTTAATCAATTCGGCGGTGACAACGTTTGCCAATTTAACCCACAGGCTTTTAATGCAGGAAACCATTGACACCCACCGGGCTATTACGGATGCAATTCTAAACGGCGATTCCGTCGGCGCCCGCTGCGCCATGATTATGCATCTGACCTACAATCGTCAGATGCTTATGAAGATGGAGGCGGAGGAATTGTGCAAATGATACGAAAAGAACAGGACTTTTCCGTAAAGTCCTTCTTTTTTTTGTGCGAAACATAGAAAAATCGACAAATACATATGATGTATTGACAAAAAATGCCGAAAATTGTAGAATAAACCCAAGATAACATAAGACGTCAGATGTTATAAAAAAGAAAACAGGGAATAGCAGTTAAGAAGTAAGGGAATGCTATATGCAGGAGGTATAATTTGTATGGTTGGTGAAGCAGTTGCTTTAAATCCGGGCAGGCTTGTTTTTGCTGCTCTCGTTGGTCTTGCGCTTTTATTGGTGCTGATTATTAAGTTTAAGATCCAGGCGATGGTGTCCATTTTAATCGGCGCCATTACCATAGGTCTTCTGGCAGGAATGCCATTTGAAAATATTGTCACAGCGGTAAATGACGGGATTGGAAACACATTAAAGGGAATCGCACTCCTGGTGGGGCTTGGTTCCATGTTCGGTGCCATTTTGGAGGTCTCCGGCGGCGCCCAGACTCTGGCGGTTTCCATGGTAAAATGGTTTGGGGATAAAAAAGCGGCCTGGGCCCTGGGAATCACCGGCCTTGTAATCGCCATGCCGGTATTTTTTGACGCGGGGCTTATCATTTTGATTCCCCTTGCGTTCTCCCTAGCAAAAAGAACGAAGCGCTCCTCGCTGTTTTATGCGATACCGCTTCTGGCAGGTCTGGCGGTCGGCCACGCATTTATTCCGCCGACTCCTGGCCCTGTTCTGGTGGCCACCATGCTGAATGTGGAGCTGGGATGGGTAATTCTTGTGGGAATTGCCTGCGGCGTGTTCGCCATGATTGTGGCGGGTCCCGTTTGGGGTTCCATCTGTGGTTCCAAGTATAATGTCCCGGTTCCGGACCATGTAGCAGAGCAGGAGGATTTTGATGAGTCTAAGCTTCCAAAGTTCGGAACCATTGTAGCCATAATTATGATTCCGCTGGTACTTATTATTCTGGATTCTCTGGCGGGTGTGGTTCCGGCGCTTTCGGGAATGCAGGCAATCTTCGGATTTTTGGGAGAACCCTTTGTGGCCCTGTTAATCGCCACCATTGCAGCCATGCTGATTCTGGGAATCGGTCACGGCTACAATACAGAAGAGCTGGAAAAGATCATGACAAAGTCCCTGGAGCCCACAGGTCTTATTCTCTTAGTGACAGCCAGCGGCGGCGTGCTTCGCTATATGCTTCAGTATTCCGGTCTCGGCGATGTGATCGGCGAGGCGGTTTCCTCCGCAAACCTGCCTATCGTGATTGTGGCTTTCCTTGTAGCCGCCCTGGTGAGAATCTGCGTGGGTTCCGCAACCGTAGCCATGACCATGGCAGCCGGAATCATCGCGGCTATGCCGGAGATTGCATCTCTTTCCCCATTGTACCTGGCGTGTACCACAGCGGCAGTGGCCGGAGGCGCTACGGTCTGTTCTCACTTTAATGACTCCGGCTTCTGGCTCGTGAAATCTCTGGTGGGAATGGATGAAAAGACCACATTAAAGACATGGACCATCATGGAGACTCTTGTGGGCGGCACCGGATTTGTTGTGGCACTGATAATCTCGTTTTTTGCATAAAATTCCGGCCTGGCCCTGGAGGCCGGGTTATCAGCGAAAGGAAGGTATTCATATATGGAACTTAGAAGTCAGGAAATGAGAAAGCTGGCTCCGGAGCTGGATCCCCTTAGAATCGGAACCGGATGGAAGCCGGAGGATCTGGAAAAGCCGCAGGTGATGATTGAGAGTACTTTTGGGGACAGTCATCCGGGCAGCGGCCATCTGGATATTCTTGTGGAAGAGGTACGCAAAGGGATTGAAGAGGCAGGTGGCCATGGGGCCAGATATTTCTGCACCGATATCTGCGATGGCGAAAGCCAGGGAACGGACGGGATCAATTACAGCCTGGTAAGCCGTGAGATGATTGCCAATATGATCGAAATTCATGCCAACGCCACTCCTTTTGACGCAGGCGTTTATCTGGCAAGCTGTGACAAAGGGCTTCCTGGGAATCTCATGGGACTGGCAAGGGCGGATGTACCTGCCATTGTGGTCCCCGGCGGGACAATGAACGCAGGTCCGGAAATGCTGACCCTGGAGCAGCTTGGCATGTACAGCGCCAGATTTCAGAGAGGCGAGATCGACGAGGAAAAGTTAAATTGGGCCAAATGCAACGCATGTCCAAGCTGCGGCGCCTGCTCTTTCATCGGAACCGCTTCCACCATGCAGATCATGTCGGAGGCCCTGGGCCTTGCCCTTCCGGGAAGCGCCCTGATGCCGGCCACAAGCCCTGACCTTCTTTCCTTTGCAAGAGAAGCCGGAAGAAGGTCTGTGGAGCTTGCGAAGACTCCGGGAATGCGCCCCAGTGAAATTGTGACATTAAAAAGCTTTGAAAATGCCATTCTGGTTCATGCGGCCGTTTCTGGCAGCACAAACTGCCTTCTTCACATTCCGGCCATTGCCCATGAATTTGGGATCGAGATCACCGGAGATACGTTTGACAGGATCCACCGGGGAGCCCGCTATCTTCTGGATGTCCGTCCCGCAGGACGGTGGCCCGCAGAAGTCTTTTATTATGCCGGCGGCGTTCCGGCCATCATGGAGGAAATTAAGCCCTATCTTCATCTGGATGTGATGACGGTCACCGGAAAGACGCTGGGAGAGAATCTGGAGGAGCTTAAGAAAAACGGGTTCTATGAGCGCTGTGAGAAATGGCTGCAGGAATTCAATGAGAGATACGGTGTGTCCGTTACGAAGGAAGACATCATACGTCCCTATGACAAGGCCCTGGGAACGGACGGAAGCATTGCCATTCTCCGCGGAAACCTTGCTCCGGAGGGGGCTGTGATTAAGCACACCGCCTGTCCGAAGGAGATGTTTAAGGCTGTTCTGCGGGCCAGACCTTTTGACAGTGAGGAAGAGTGTCTGGACGCTGTGTTAAAGCACAGGGTGCAGAAAGGCGATGCGGTATTTATCCGCTATGAAGGCCCCAAGGGCAGCGGAATGCCGGAAATGTTCTATACCTCTGAGGCCATCAGCAGCGATAAAGAGCTGGGAAGAAGCATTGCCCTCATTACGGACGGAAGATTTTCCGGTGCGTCCACAGGCCCTGTGATCGGCCACTGCAGTCCGGAGGCCGTGGACGGCGGCCCCATTGCCCTGGTGGAAGAGGGAGATCTCATCGAGATCGATGTGATGGAGAGAAAACTTAACATCATCGGTGTCAACGGAGAGAGAAAAACACCGGAGGAGATTGATGCCATCCTGGCGGAACGGAAGAAGAGCTGGAAGCCCAGGGAAAAGAAGTACAAAAAAGGCGTGCTGAGATTATTCAGCGAGCATGCCGTAAGCCCCATGAAGGGCGCATATCTGGATTACTAAAAGTATTACGAAAAGTCCGGGGGGACTGTCACAAAACAGCAAATACTGATTTTTGCGATGGTCTCCTCTGAATTTTGTGACGCACTTCTGACGGAAAGCAATTTTCAGGCACACTCTAGTGTCCTGAAATTCTTGCAGTCATCCGGTTGGGAAGACATACGATAATTTCCCCGTCACGGCTTATTTTACCCTGATGGATACATATTTTATCGGGGCAGGAGGCCTCCGAAATCCAGGCTTCTCCGTTTTCAATCACCAGATGATTATGACCTCCGTCTGCGCCTTCAATATCAAGCTCCTGGTCTTTCCATAAAGCCAGGGTTTGGGTTACCGTACCGTCGATGGAGATTTCCACCACGGCCGCCGGTTTGGAAAAAAAGAAGTGGTTCCATAAAAATAAGAGAGCGGAGATAAGAAGAATGGCGCCGGCTAAAAGAAACTCCCGCTTCCCTGTTTTCTGACTGAAGTCTGACATGTGAACCTCCTTACTGACACTGGGGTCAGTATACCACAACGAGAATGGCGGCGGCAATGAAAAATATGTCCGGAGCCGGTTTATACCTTGACAAAACGGCTTAAATCCCTTAGAATCTGTACATAAATAAAGTTCACAGGAAGGCTGTGATGGGGAAAAGTACGCGAGAGAGCGGTATCTCAGAGAGGAAGGAACGGTGAGAACTTCCATACTGGCGGCGCGGAACCCGGCCCCGGAGCTCTGCATGAGAAATGCAGCGTAATTTCCGGCGTTAACGGAAGAAGAGGAGAGTTTCCGGCAGGTCCGGAAGCTAAATTGGGTGGTAACGCCGGCTGTCGGTCCCTTTGGGAAAGGCGGCTTTTTTTGTGTAACAGGAAACTGCAGTACAAAAAAGCATTCATAAAATTTAAATGAGGAGAGAAAGTTATGGCAAAGGACAAAAAAATGGTTGAGGCGATCACTTCCATGGAAGAGGATTTCGCCCAGTGGTACACCGATGTGGTGAAGAAAGCGGAGCTTTGCGATTACGCAAGCGTAAAGGGCTGTATGGTAATCAAGCCTGACGGATACGCAATCTGGGAAAATATCCAGAACGAGCTGGATAAGCGGTTTAAGGCGACAGGCGTGAAGAACGTGTACATGCCCTTATTTATCCCGGAAAGCCTTCTGGAAAAGGAGAAGGATCATGTGGAGGGCTTCGCTCCTGAGGTTGCGTGGGTAACCCACGGCGGTCTGGAGCCTCTTCAGGAGAGACTTTGCGTAAGACCTACGTCTGAAACTCTGTTCTGTGATTTTTACGCAGGAGATATCCATTCCTATCGGGATCTGCCGAAGGTATACAATCAGTGGTGTTCTGTTGTTAGATGGGAGAAAACCACAAGGCCGTTCTTACGTTCCAGAGAGTTTTTATGGCAGGAGGGCCATACGGCCCATGCCACAGCCGAGGAGGCCCAGGAGCGTACCATTCAGATGTTAAACGTGTATGCGGATTTCTGCGAGGAGTTTCTTGCGATTCCCGTGATCCGCGGGCAGAAGACCGACAAGGAAAAATTTGCGGGAGCTGAGGCGACCTATACCATCGAAGCTTTGATGCACGACGGAAAGGCCCTGCAATCCGGCACCAGCCATAATTTTGGTGATGGCTTTGCAAAGGCATTCGAAATTCAGTTTTCTGATAAGGATAACAAGTTAAAGTATGTACACCAGACTTCCTGGGGGATGTCGACCCGCATCATGGGCGCCATTATCATGGTCCACGGCGACAATGAGGGACTGGTGCTTCCGCCAAACGTGGCTCCCACGCAGGTGGTAATCGTTCCCATCCGCCAGCAGCAGGAGGGCGTCCTGGAAAAGGCGAATGAAGTGGCAGAGGCGCTTTCTGCTTTTCGTGTGAAGGTGGATGATTCCGACAAGACTCCGGGCTGGAAATTCAGTGAATCTGAGATGCGCGGAATTCCGGTCCGCGTGGAACTGGGACCGAAGGATATTGAGGCTGGCCAGGCCATTTTGGTTCGCCGTGATACCCATGAGAAGATTACTGTAGCTCTTTCAGAAATCGAGGAGAAGACAGGCGAGCTTCTTAAGACCATCCAGCATGATATGTTTGAGCGCGCCAGGGCGCACCGCGACGCTCATACCTATGCGGCTTCCGGTATGGAAGAGATGAGGGAGATTGCCGATAATAAGCCAGGCTTCATAAAGGCCATGTGGTGTGGATGCCGGGAGTGCGAGGAAAAACTGAAGGAGACCGTGGGTGTCACCTCCAGATGTATACCCTTTAAACAGGAGACCATTTCCGACACCTGCGTATGCTGTGGAAAGCCTGCGAAGAAAATGGTTTACTGGGGCAAGGCATATTAATTATGAAAGAACGCGCATGGACCGTAAGGGATATGGCCTACGGCGGCCTGTTTACCGCACTAATTGCGGCCGGAGCATTCATAAAGATCACCATACCAGTTCAGCCGGTGCCCATGCATTTTACCCTTCAGTTCTTTTTTGTGCTGCTTTCCGCCCTTCTTCTGGGCGCAAGAAGGTCTCTGGCCTGTGTGGCGGCTTATCTGGCCATCGGGCTCTGCGGGATTCCGGTGTTCGCCACCGGAGGCGGGCTGTCCTATTTACTGAAGCCCACCTTCGGATTTCTGATTGGCTTTGCAGCGGCAGGGTTTCTCACGGGCAGGGTTTTTGAAATCAGGCGGAAAAATACCTTTTTCTGGCTCCTGTTTTCAGCGCTTTGGGGACTTTTGGCAGATTATGCCTGCGGGATGATTTACTTTTACGTGTGCAGCAATTATGTGCTTCATGTGACTGTTGAATGGAAGCTGGTGTTTGTCAACTGTTTTCTGCTTACAGTGGGAGAGGATTTTATTTTATGCGTGCTGGCGGCATTACTGGCCAGACGCCTGATCCCTGCGCTTTCCGGGATGGAGGCCGGGCAGAGGTAGAAAAGGCGGCATGTCCGCTTACTGCGATTTTGCATATAGAAACAGGAGAGGGATTCATGAGGATTGATATGCCATATGAGCCGGAATGGATCATAAAGACCATCCGCGCCCACGGGTTTGAGGCTTTTGCCGTGGGCGGGTGTGTGAGGGATACGCTTTTAGGCCGCATTCCAGGGGACTGGGATATCACAACCTCGGCAAAGCCGGAGGAGATAAAGACTATTTTCGGGAAAACCGTAGATACAGGGCTCCAGCATGGAACCGTGACGATTATAAAAAATCATAAGGGGTATGAGGTGACCACCTACCGCGTTGACGGGGAATACCATGACGGCCGCCATCCGGATTCCGTGGAATTTACCTCCAGTCTCACGGAAGATCTGAAGCGCCGGGATTTTACCATCAATGCCATGGCATACAGCCACGAGACGGGAATCGTGGATGAGTTTGGAGGAATGGAAGACCTGGAGGCGAAGGTGATCCGGTGCGTGGGAAAGGCCCAAGACAGGTTCACAGAGGATGCCCTGCGGATTTTAAGAGCCATCCGCTTCGCGGCCCAGCTTGGCTTTTCTATAGAAGAAAAAACGTTTGCAGCCATTTTCGAGATTGCGCCGAACCTTAAAAAAGTCAGCAAGGAACGGATTCAGACGGAGCTTACAAAGCTTCTGCTTTCTGATTTCCCGGAAAAGCTTTCCATGGCAGAGGAGACAGGAATCAGCCCTTATGTGACGGAGGACTTTAGGGAAATCTTTCAAAGCGGCATGGATTTTGGCGCTTTGGCACGGCTCCCCAAAGAGAAATCCATGCGCTGGGCCGGATGCCTGCGGTGCCTGGCGCCGGAGACGGCGGGAAAGATCCTGAAGGGCTTAAAATTAGATAATGAGACCATAACCAATGGGCGTGTCATGATAGAGGCGTACCAGAGCCCGTTACGCGCTGACAAAGTGGAAATCCGCCGTTTTTTAAGCAGAATGACCAGATATCAGTTCGGGGGATGCTTATATTTAAAAGAGCTGGATGGAGATTTAAGGGTGAAGGAAATCCGCGGGCTCTGGGGAGAAATTGAGGAAAGCGGCGACTGTGTTTCCCTTAAGACCCTGGCTGTGGGCGGAAATGATCTTTTAGAAGCCGGAATCCGGCCTGGAAAGGAAGTGGGGGAGATCCTGAAGTCCCTTCTGGAGCTGGTGCTGGAAGATCCGTCCATGAACAAAAAAGAGATTCTTTTAAATTTTGTACAGTCAGCGCGGTAAACGTGCAGATTTGCCTGAACGTTGCAGAATTCCGTCACAGTTTGGATGTCCTTAAACGGTGACGGCATACAGCCGTTTAGAATCTCTTCATATTTTGACTGGTCCTTTCATATTCTGGAAGTAGCTTAGAAGGGATATGGAGGGGACGCAGATGAATGACTGGAATACAGAGGTAACCGGGCGGTATGAGCTGGAAGTGGAAAATTTAAGAAAGGGCCGCGGTGCGTGGATTCTTGAGACAGATCAGGGCCTTAAGCTTTTAAAGGAATATAAGGGAAGTGTGAAGCGCCTGGAGTTTGAGGAGATGGTTCTGGCCGCGGTGAAGGATGCGGGAACTCTGAAGGTGGACCAGTATATGAGAAACCGGGAGGGGGAGCTTTTGTCCACAGCCGGGGACGGTACCAGATTCATTGTCAAAAGCTGGTTTTCCGACCGGGAATGCGATCTTAAGGACACAAGGGAAATCCTTTCGGCGGTTCGCCAGATTGCCGTTCTCCATAAGCTTTTAAGAAATGTGGAGGCCAGGGAGGAGTGGAACTTAAAATCCATGATTTCTCCGCCTCTTTATGAAGCCATGGATAAGCACAACAGGGAGCTTAAGAAGGCACGCGCTTTTATCCGGGGAAAGCGGAGGAAAAATGAATTTGAACTCAGCGTGATCGCATGCTTTGACCAGTTTTTGGATCAGGCAAAATATGCCAGGGACGGCATGGAGCAGGTATTTTTGCGGGAAGGGGACGCCTTAAAAGAATCTTATTTTATCTGTCACGGGGAGTTGAATCAGCACCATATTCTTGTGGGGAAAACGTATGTGGCAGTGACGGAATTCAATAAAATGCATCTGGGGCTCCAGGTGGAAGACTTATACCATTTTATGCGGAAGGTCATGGAAAAGCATGACTGGAACCTGACTCTGGGAAACGCCATGCTGGATTCCTATGAGAGAGTGCTTCCCATGTCAGGAATCGAACGGGAATGCCTTTACTACCTGTTTTTATACCCGGAAAAGTATTGGAAACAGATTAATTTTTACTACAATACCAACAAGGCCTGGATACCTGCCAGGAACACGGAAAAGATTGAAGGACTGAAGGCCCAGCAGGAAAACAGGGAACGGTTTATACGGGGGATCATTTGACACTCTGGATTTAATGCTTTATTTTTTTCCGGCGATAGAGTATAATAATGGTAACTATTTTATTGAAGAAAAATTCACGAGGGGAGTTAGAAGCACATGAAAGATTACATGAAAATCTACCAGGAATGGCTTGATAATCCGTATTTTGACGAAGCTACAAAAAATGAGCTTCGCGCCATTGCAGGCGATGAAAACGAGATCAAAGAACGTTTTTACATGGATCTTGAGTTTGGTACTGCCGGCTTACGCGGCATTATCGGCGCAGGAATTAACCGTATGAATATTTATACGGTGCGCCGTGCGACGCAGGGTCTTGCAAACTACATTAAAAAACAGGGCGGAGAGCACAAAGGCGTTGCCATTGCATTTGACTCCCGCCATATGTCCCCGGAGTTTGCAATGGAAGCTGCCATGACCCTGGCAGCAAACGGAATCAAGGCATATAAATTTGAATCCCTGCGTCCTACGCCGGAGCTGTCTTTTGCAGTGAGGGAGTTAGGCTGTATCGCCGGAATCAATATCACTGCCAGCCATAACCCGCCGGAGTATAATGGATATAAGGTATACTGGGAAGACGGTGCACAGTTTACACCGCCCCACGACAAAGGCGTAACTGCAGAGGTTCTTGCCATTGAAGACCTTTCCACTGTTAAGACCATCACAGAGGAAGAGGCTTTAAAGAAAGGCGTCTTCCAGATAATCGGAAGCGAAATTGACGACAAGTATATCGCACAGGTTAAGGCCCAGGTCGTAAACCAGGATGCCATTGACCATATGCAGAAAAATATCACCATTATCTATACTCCGCTCCATGGAACGGGAAATATTCCTGCAAGGCGGGTGATGAAGGAAATAGGGTTTGAGAATGTCTATGTGGTTCCGGAACAGGAACTGCCGGACGGAAACTTCCCGACGGTAAGCTATCCGAATCCGGAGGCGGCAGAGGCCTTTGAGCTGGGATTGAAGCTTGCAAAGGAAAAGAATGCCGATCTGGTTCTGGCCACAGACCCGGATGCCGACCGTCTCGGCGTATATGTGAAGGATACAAAATCCGGCGAATATATTCCTCTTACCGGAAATATGTCCGGCGCTCTGCTCTGCGACTATGTGCTGAGCCAGAAGCAGGCCAAGGGGGAAATTCCCGCGGACGGACAGGTTGTCAAGTCTATCGTAACCACAAACCTTGTGGATGCAGTTGCAAAGCATTACGGCTGCGAGTTGGTTGAGTGCCTGACTGGATTTAAGTATATCGGCCAGCAGATTTTAAAAGAGGAGCAGACCGGAAAAGGAACGTATATGTTTGGAATGGAAGAGAGCTATGGCTGCTTAATCGGCACGTATGCCCGTGATAAGGACGCCATTTCCGCAACAGCCGCTCTCTGCGAGGCAGCTGCTTACTACAAGGAAAAGGGCATGACCTTATGGGATGCCATGGTGGCCATGTATGAGAAATACGGATATTACAGGGATATGGTAAAATCCATCGGCTTAAAAGGGATTGAAGGCCTTGCAAAGATTCAGGAGATTATGGAAAACTTCCGAAAGAATCCGCCGAAGGAGCTTGGCGGCTATACGGTGGTTTCCGCAAGAGACTATAAAGTGGAGACCATTACGGATATGGTCACAGGCGCCGTGAAGCCCACAGGTCTTCCGTCCGCAAATGTGCTGTACTATGATATGAATGACGGCGCATGGCTTTGCATCCGTCCCTCCGGTACCGAGCCGAAGATCAAATTCTACTACGGCGTAAAAGGAAGTTCCATGGAGGATGCCGATGCCAGATCCGCAAAGATGGGTGAAGAGCTGATGGCAATTGTAAATCAGATGCTGTAAATAGAAATATGCCTGCCGTACCGGCATTTGCCGGAGCGGCGGGTGTTTTCTGTTTCATAGGAAAGACATTGTTACATGAATGTGTAAAGGTGAGACGGAAGAAGGTCTTTCCCACGAAACAAAAAGCACTGTGGCAGAAAGGGGATTATCATGGATAACAAAAAATTTGTTTCGGAAGTCATTGACAACAAAAGGGACCTGATTGTGAAAGTCAGCGATGAGATTTTTGATTTTGCGGAAATCGGGTTCCACGAATTCCGGACGGCAAAGCTGTATGAAGAAGCCCTGAGGCAGGAGGGCTTTGCGGTGGAAATGGGAATTGCGGGAATGCCGACGGCATTTAAAGCGTCCTATGGAAGCGGAAAGCCTGTGGTGGGGTTTCTGGCTGAGTACGACGCCCTGCCGGAGCTTTCCCAGCGGGGCGGCTGCACCAGGCGGATTCCGGCGGATGGAGAAAATCCGGACGGCCATGGCTGCGGCCACAATCTTCTGGGGGCGGGGACTTTTGCGGCGGCTCTTGGGGTGAAGGCCTATCTGGAGAAGAATCCGGGAAAGGGGACTGTGGTTCTGTTCGGGTGCCCCAGTGAGGAAAAGGGAAATGGAAAGACACTGATGGCCAGGGACGGCGTCTTTGACTGTCTGGACGTGGCCTATACCTGGCATCCGGGCGACGAAAACCGGGTTACTACCAGTTCAAGTCTTGCCAATGTGAGTGTGTTTTTCCGGTTTAAGGGGGTGACTTCCCATGCGGCGGCAGCGCCTGAACAGGGCCGTTCCGCTCTGGACGCGGCGGAGCTTATGAGCGTGGGCGTCAATTATTTAAGAGAGCACATAATCCCCGAGGCCAGAATCCATTATGCGTACCGGGATGTGGGAGGAATCGCCCCCAATGTGGTCCAGGGCCATAGCTGCGTTCACTACTTTGTACGGGCCCCGAAATCCTGGCAGGTGCAGGAAATATATAAACGTGTCATTGACGTGGCCGAAGGCGCCGCCAAAATGTCGGGAACGGAGATGACTTATGAGCTTTACGCCGGACTTTCCGATTATGTTCCAAACCATATATTGAGCGGAGTGCTTCAGGAATGTATGGAGGAGATCGGTGCGCCAAAGTTTGATGAGGCGGATTTTGCCCTGGCCAAGGCATTTTTAAACGAGACTTCCACGAAGGAAGAACTGGAAGCGAAAAAAGTATTTATCAAAAAGCGGTTCGGGGCGGAAAATCTGGAGGCGGTGATGGAGCGTCCGTTAGATACGTCCATCGCTCCCCTGGAATGGAAGGGAGAAATCATGGCAGGCTCCACAGATGTGGGAGATGCCAGCTATGTGGTTCCCACAGCCCAGTTCAATATGGCTACAGCCACCCTGGGAACTGCAGGACATACCTGGCAGATGACGGCTCATGGCAACACGGAGATTGCCCATAAGGCCATGATGGCGGCAGGAAAGGTCATGGCTCTTGCCGGAATCCGGGTATATGAAGATCCCGGTCTGGTGGAAAAGGCCAGAGCCGAATGGAAGGAAGAGACAGGCGGTGTCTACGAATGCCCGGTTCCAAAGGAAATCGGCCCCCGTCTGGAAGATGAATGATGTGGGGAAATGGATATTTCTGGTATACCATTTTTTCAATATTGCTTGACATGGAACAGCAAGATACTGTATTATAGAAACAGTGTGAAGAGACATTATCGTTTTCATGCAAATGTATATATGACCACTTCCCTGTGAAAACAGGAAAGTTAAGCCCAGACGGACAGGCGGGTCAAGTGCCGCGCGGGAAACCGCATTATTGATTGAGTTAAAAGCTCAAATTTTATAAGTTGATTACTTTATAATCAGTGTAAGAAAAATTACACATCATCTTGTGAAACGGTCAATAAGAGCAGGGACAATATATTTGCGATTGCAGACTTTGAAACGATAGTGTTCATAGGGAATGGAAGCGGCAGAGAACGCCGGTTTCTCCAACAGAATCGAAATCGTAGAGCAGATGATGGAAATTTATCGTCTGCTCTTTTTTTGTTTCATAGGAAGATGTCGCTGTAGCGGTCCGCCGCAGGCGGAGAGGCTGTTGCGAAATGGGAAATGAACGGGAGTAGAGAGAAGCAGACGAAAAAAAGCAAGGTACGGGGATTAAGAGGTAGAAATATGGACAGAGAAAGACAAAAGAGAGCGCCTATTTATGAGGCACTTAAGGCATTTGAGAAGAAGAGGGTGGTTCCGTTCGATGTGCCGGGCCATAAAAGGGGGCGCGGAAACCCGGAGCTGGTACAGCTTCTGGGAGAAAAATGCGTTTCCCTGGATGTGAATTCTATGAAGCCGTTAGATAACCTGTGCCATCCTGTTTCTGTTATTAAAGAAGCGGAGGAGCTGGCCGCCGAGGCATTTGGAGCCGCCGGAGCTTATCTGATGGTGGGCGGAACAACATCCGCGGTGCAGACCATGGTTTTGTCGGTATGCAGGGCCGGAGATAAAATTATACTGCCGAGAAATGTCCATAAGAGTGTCATGAATGCCATGGTGCTCTGCGGGGCGGTTCCGGTTTATGTAAACCCGGAGGTGAACCAAAAGCTGGGGATTTCTCTGGGCATGGAAGTGGAAAAGGTGCGTCAGGCCATCGAGGACAATCCGGATGCAGTGGCCGTGTTTGTGAACAATCCCACCTACTATGGAATCTGCTCTGACATTAAGACAATCGTGGAGCTTGCCCACGCCCGGGGAATGAAGGTGCTGGCCGATGAGGCTCATGGGACCCACCTGTACTTTGGAAAAAATCTGCCTATGCATGCCATGGAGGCCGGGGCCGATCTGGCGGCCGTGTCCATGCATAAATCGGGAGGGAGTCTGACCCAGAGCTCTTTACTGCTTTTAAACAAGGGGGTCAATGCCGACTATGTGCGCCAGATCATCAACCTGACCCAGACCACCAGCGCTTCTTATCTGCTCCTTTCAAGCCTCGATATCTCCAGACGGAATCTGGCTCTCAGGGGGGAGGAATCATTTAAAAAGGTGGTCGAAATGGCGGAATACGCCAGAGGGGAGATCAATTCCATCGGGGGCTATTATGCTTACGGAAAAGAACTGGTGAATGGAAACAGTGTTTTTGACTACGATGTGACGAAGCTTTCCGTTTATACCAGAGATATTGGTCTGGCGGGAATTGAGGTATATGATCTTTTGAGGGATGAGTACGATATTCAGATCGAATTCGGTGATATCAGCAACATTCTGGCCTATATTTCCATTGGGGACAGAATACAGGACATTGAACGGCTGGTGGGTGCCCTAGCTGATATCGAGAGACTCTATAAAAAAGACAGTACAGGCCTTTTATCCGGCGAGTATATCTCACCCAAGGTGGTTACGTCGCCTCAGAAAGCCTTTTATTCGGATAAAGTTTCCGTTCCGGTGGAGAAATCCGCCGGAAAGGTGTGCGCGGAATTTGTGATGTGCTATCCGCCGGGAATTCCGATCCTGGCTCCCGGGGAGATGATCACCGATGACATTGTGCAGTACATTATATACGCAAAGGAAAAGGGCTGCTCCATGCAGGGAACGGAGGATCCGGCGGTGGACCGTTTGCAGGTTTTGGCCTGCCCGCCCGGGGACATCCCGTAATGCATGCCCTTCGGGCAGATGTTCGGCATTCGCTGAACCACAAAGTATAGGAGGGAACAGGAATGGAATTCTGGTTTTCGGAGCTTCACACGGGAAATGTGAAGCTGTCAGTCCGGATTGAAAAACAACTTTTTTCCGGGGAAAGCGAGTACCAGAGGATTGACGTATTTGATTCTGAGGAATTCGGACGTTTTGTTTCTCTGGACGGTGAAATTGTGTTCTCGGAAAAGGATGAATTTATTTATGATGAAATGGTGACCCATGTGCCCATGGCGGTTCATCCCTGCGTGAAGAATGTGTTAATTATCGGCGGCGGCGACGGTGGAGTGGCCAAGGAGCTTTTGCAGTATCCGACGGTGGAGACCATTGACGTGGTGGAGACAGATGAAATGTTCGTGGACGTGTGCAGACGGTTTTTCCCGGATGTGGCCTGCGCCCTGGAAGACCCCAGGGTAAAGGTTTATTATGACGATGGTTTGCGGTTTTTAAGAAACAAGAAGGGCCGTTATGACCTGATCATCAATGATTCCACGGACCCTTTCGGACATACGGAAGGACTGTTCACCAGAGAATTTTACGGAAGCTGCTATAATGCCCTGAAGGAAGACGGAATCATGGTGTACCAGCATGGAAGCCCCTTTTATGATGAGGATGAGGCGGCCTGCCGCAGCATGCACAGGAAGGCGTACCGCTCCTTTCCGATCAGCCGCGTGTACCAGGCCCATATTCCCACCTGCCCGTCGGGCTACTGGCTGTTTGGCTTTGCTTCAAAGAAATACCATCCCATCAGGGACTTTAAGCCCAAGGAATGGAATGCGCGGAATCTGGAAACCTGGTATTATACCACCCACCTGCACATGGGAGCGTTCATGCTGCCAAAATACGTGGAGGATTTATTAGAAGAGGAGGAAAATAAAAGATGAGCAGATTGATGATTATTGGATGCGGCGGCGTTGCTTCTGTGGCGATTCATAAGTGCTGCCAGAATGATTCGGTCTTTACGGATATTTTGATTGCCAGCAGAACGGTGTCTAAGTGCGACGCGCTTAAAGAGAAGCTTCAGGGAACAACGAAGACGAAAATTTCAACGGCAGGGGTGGATGCGGACAATGTGGACGAGCTGACGGCCCTTATGAAAGAGTACAGGCCGGACGCGGTGCTCAACGTGGCGCTTCCTTATCAGGATTTGACCGTTATGGATGCCTGCTTAAAGGCCGGGGTTCCCTATATTGACACGGCCAACTATGAGCCGGAGGACACGGACGATCCTGCATGGCGGGCCGTTTATGAGAAACGCTGCAGGGAAAAGGGCTTCACCGCCTATTTTGACTATTCCTGGCAGTGGGCTTATAAGGAAAAATTTGAGGAGGCGGGTATTATGGCCCTTCTGGGAACCGGTTTTGATCCAGGTGTTACCAGTGTGTTTACCGCCTATGCCTTAAAGCATTATTTTGATGAAATCCATACCATTGATATTCTGGACTGCAACGGCGGCGATCATGGGTATCCCTTCGCTACTAATTTTAATCCGGAAATTAATTTAAGAGAGGTTTCCGCCAACGGCTCTTACTGGGAAAACGGACATTGGGTGGAGACAAAGCCCATGGAGATCAGGAGAGAGTATGATTTCCCGCAGGTGGGAAAGAAAGATATGTACCTTCTGCACCACGAGGAGATCGAGGCCCTGGCGAAAAATATCCCGGGGGTAAAGCGGATTCGCTTCTTCATGACATTCGGGCAGAGCTATTTAACCCATATGAAGTGTCTGGAGAACGTGGGAATGCTGTCCACCTCTCCCGTTGAATTTAATGGTCAGGAAATTGTTCCGATTCAGTTTTTAAAGGCGCTTCTCCCGGACCCGGCCTCCCTGGGGCCTAGAACTGTCGGAAAGACCAACATCGGCTGTATCTTTACAGGCGTGAAAGACGGAAAAGAGAAGACCATTTATATTTACAATGTGTGCGACCATCAGGAGTGCTACAAAGAAGTGGGCTCCCAGGCCGTTTCCTATACCACAGGCGTTCCGGCCATGATCGGTTCTATGATGGTTCTGACGGGTGTCTGGAGCGGCAAAGGCGTATTTAATGTGGAGGAGTTTGATCCGGATCCGTATATGGAGGCGCTTAATAAATGGGGACTTCCCTGGATTGTGGACGAAAATCCCCGGACTGTAGAGTAAGAGATATATGGGGCCCGGGTAAGCCGGAAGGTTAACTTCTGCCGGGCCCGTTTTGGGAGGAATGAGGAGAAAAAACATGAAAATGCAGAAGCTTCCCACGCCCTGTTACGTGATTTATGAGGGGCAGCTAAGAAAAAATCTGGAGGTTTTAAAGGCTCTCAGGGAGGAGACCGGATGCAGGATTCTCCTGGCCCAGAAAGCCTTTTCCTGCTTTTATGAGTATCCTATGATTAGGGAATACCTGGACGGAACCGCGGCCAGCGGACTTTTTGAGGCGAGGCTCGGCCATGAGGAAATGGGAAAGGAAACCCATATCTTTGCCCCGGCCTTTAAGGATGCGGAATTTGAAGCTGTCACTGACATTTGCAGCCATGTAGTGTTTAATTCGTTTGCACAGTTGGAAAAGTATCATAAGGTCTGTGAGAAAAAGGGCGTAAACGTGGGAATCCGGGTGAATCCCGAATGCTCGACCCAGGGGGACCATGCCATCTATGACCCCTGTGCGCCGGGCTCCAGGCTGGGAGTGACCGTTAAAAACTTTAAGGAGGAGTGGCTTCTTAAAATTTCCGGTATCCATTTCCATACTCTCTGCGAACAGAATTCCGATGCCCTGGAACGGACACTCCTGGCGGTGGAGGAGAAGTTCGGGTCTTATTTGCGGTCCGGCCATATCAAATGGCTCAATATGGGGGGAGGCCATCATATTACCAGGGCAGATTATGATCTGGATACTTTAAAGCGGTGTATTCGCCGGGTGCAGGATACGTATGGTGTGACCGTGTACCTGGAGCCAGGGGAGGCCGTGGCTTTTCATGCGGGCTGTCTGGTGACAGAGGTGATGGATATTGTGGAAAACGGCGTGACGACGCTTATTTTGGATGCGTCGGCTGCATGTCATATGCCGGATGTGCTGGAAATGCCGTATCGGCCTCCCCTCAGGGACTCGGGACGTCCCGGGGAAAAGTCCTTTGAATACAGGCTTTCTTCCTGTACCTGCCTGGCCGGGGACGTGATCGGGGATTACTCCTTTGACCATGAGATCCATGTGGGAGACAGGCTGTATTTTGAGGATATGGCTATTTATTCTATGGTGAAAAACAACACCTTTAATGGAATCTGTCTTCCGTCCATTGCCGTTTTGCATGAGAATGGAGACTGCGAAGTGATTAAGTCCTTCGGGTATGAAGACTTTAAAATGCGGCTTTCTTAGTAGACTGACGCGTTTACACTTTTTATGGGAGTAGATATGGAAAAATACAGAACGACTCCGGCGGAGGACGGATTTTTTATGCCGGGAGAATTTGAATCTCATGCCGGGTGTGTTATGATCTGGCCTAAGCGGCCGGGAAGCTGGAATTTTGGTGCTGCAAAAGCCAGGGAGGCCTTCCGGCAGGTGGCCTGGGCCATCGCAGAGAGCGAACCCGTTTACATGCTGGCGGAAAGCGATGTGGCTTCCGGGGCCAGGGATATGCTTTCGGAAAAGGAGACGGCTTTTGGCATCCAGGTGATTGAAATGGAATCAGATGATGCCTGGGCCAGGGACGTGGCCCCCACCTTTGTGGTGAATCATAATAGCGCAGTCCGCGGAATCGACTGGGAGTTTAACGCCTGGGGCGGATGTGTGGACGGTTTGTATGCCCACTGGGAAAAGGATGATCTGGTGGCCGGCCGGCTCTGTGAACGGCTGGGGTATGGGTGCTATGAGGCTCACCCTTTTGTTTTGGAGGGCGGCTCCATCCATTCGGACGGAGAGGGGACCATCCTGACCACAGAAGCATGCCTGTTAAGCGCCGGGCGGAATCCCAGACTTTCAAAGGCGGAGATTGAAAAACGGCTTAAGGCGTATCTGGGAGCACAAAAGGTGATCTGGCTTCCCTGCGGTATTTATAATGATGAGACGAACGAACATGTGGACAATATCTGTGCTTTTGTGAGGCCCGGGGAGGTGGTGCTGGCCTGGGCCGACGAGCCGTCAGATCCTCAGTATGAGATGTCCCTCCGCTGCCTTAGGGTTCTGGAGCAGGAACGGGATGCAAAGGGAAGGGATATAAAGGTTCATAAGCTCCCCATTCCGGCCCGCCCTGTCTGTGTTGGTGAAGAGGATGTAAAAGGATATAAGTTCGAGCCGGGGGAAGATGTGAGAGAGGCCGGAGAGCGGTTGGCGGCAAGCTATGTAAACTTTTATGTTTCCAACGGCGGCGTTATCGTGCCGCAGTTTGGAGATGAGAATGATGGGCGGGCGGTGGAGATTCTTTCCGGACTTTTTAAGGACAGAAAGGTATATCCCATTGCGGCCAGGGAGATTTTGCTTGGCGGCGGAAATATCCACTGCATCACTCAGCAGATTCCGGCAGGGAAGAAATTTTCGCCGGATGGCAGGGAAGATTTCGGTAAAGGAGGAAAATAGTTTATGGGTACAGTGACAGTGGCAGCGGTGCAGATGCGGTGCACCAGCCGGGTGGAGGAAAACATTGCCAGAGCAGAAAGCCTGGTGAGGGAGGCGGCGAAGGAAGGCGCACAGATCATTCTTCTGCCGGAGCTTTTTGAGCATCCGTATTTCTGCCAGGAACGACGGTATGAATACTACGCCTTTGCAAAGCCAGTGGAGGAAAATGACGCGGTTCGTCATTTTGCGGGGATTGCCAGAGAGCTTTCCACGGTGCTTCCCATCAGCTTTTTTGAGCGGGATAAGAACCGCCTGTTTAATACGGTGGCCGTTCTGGATGCCGACGGAAGCAATCTCGGAATTTACAGAAAGACCCATATCCCGGATGATCATTACTACCAGGAGAAGTTCTATTTTACGCCGGGAGATACGGGCTTTCAGGTCTTTAAGACCCGGTACGGAACTATTGGTATCGGCATATGCTGGGATCAGTGGTTCCCGGAGACAGCCAGAGGGATGGCTGTTAAGGGAGCAGAACTCCTTTTTTATCCCACAGCCATCGGCAGTGAGCCTATTCTTTCTGTGGACAGCATGCCTCACTGGCGCAGATGCATGCAGGGCCATGCGGCCTGCAACCTGATGCCTGTGGTGGCAGCCAACCGGGTGGGGCTTGAGGAAGTGGTTCCGTGTGCAGAAAACGGCGGTCAGAAGTCAGCCCTTCAGTTTTACGGCTCCTCCTTCATCACAGACGGTACCGGAGAGCTTCTTAAAACCATGGACCGCCAGTCGGAGGGCGTGATTCTTGCAAAGTTCGATCTGGATGCCCTGGCAGCAGACCGTTTCGCCTGGGGGTTGTTCCGTGACCGGAGGCCGGAGGTTTATTAAAAACTCATAATCTGAAGTTATGGAGGAAATAGAAAACATGTATAGTCTGGCAGGGCAGTTATGATTGAAAAAAACCATGAAATACGTTAAGATGGATCATAGTTATCATGGGGTGTTTGACCTGGAAATTAACGGAGGTTATGGGATGGAATACAGAATTGCTGCCATTTCCGGTGACGGAATCGGACCAGAAATCGTGAGAGAAGCGAAAAAGGTGCTGGACCGCGTGGGTGCGGCATATGGGCATACGTTCTATTATGAAGATGTTTTGATGGGGGGAATTTCCATTGATACCTACGGGGTACCTCTTACGGATGAGGCTTT
The DNA here is from genome assembly GCA_910586315.1 of uncultured Lachnospiraceae bacterium. Classification (GTDB taxonomy): domain Bacteria; phylum Bacillota; class Clostridia; order Lachnospirales; family Lachnospiraceae; genus CANRXD01. Next base: position 20,803 of record CAJUIP010000033.1, read on the forward strand.
GGAAACCGCCAGAAAGAGCGATTCCGTTCTTCTGGGCGCTGTGGGAGGAAATGTGGGAAATTCCCGCTGGTATGATGTGGCTCCTGATTTAAGACCGGAGGCCGGTCTTCTGGCGATTCGAAAGGGACTTAATCTGTTTGCCAATATCCGTCCGGCCTATCTTTATGACGGACTTCATGAGGCATGCCCCTTAAAGAAGGAAATTATTGGAAACGGCTTTGACATGGTAATTGTGAGAGAGCTGACCGGAGGATTGTATTTTGGCGAACGCCGCACCGAAGAGGTGAATGGGATGATGCAGGCGACCGATACCCTGGTTTACAATGAGAATGAAATCCGCCGGGTGGCTGTGAAGGCCTTTGATATTGCCATGAAGAGAAAGAAAAAGGTTACAAGCGTTGATAAGGCTAACGTACTGGATTCCTCCAGGCTCTGGAGAAAGGTGGTGGCCCAGGTGGCCATGGATTATCCGGAGGTAACACTGGAGAATATGCTGGTGGATAACTGTGCCATGCAGCTTGTGATGAATCCGGGACGGTTCGACGTGATCCTGACAGAAAATATGTTTGGCGACATTCTGTCCGACGAGGCCAGTATGATCACCGGTTCTATTGGGATGTTGTCTTCTGCAAGCCTGAATGAAGGAAAATTCGGTCTCTATGAGCCCAGCCATGGCTCCGCCCCGGATATTGCTGGAAAAGGAATTGCAAACCCCATCGCCACCATTCTGTCCGCCGCCATGATGCTTCGCTTCTCCTTTGATCTTGATAAGGAAGCGGATGCCGTGGAGAATGCCGTGCGGAAAACGCTGGCGGACGGATACAGGACCGTGGACATTATGGCCGGAGGAATGACGGAGGTAGGAACCACGCAGATGGGCGATCTGATTTGTGCAAGAATCTAATACTGCCTTGCGGAAATTCCGGTGAATGAAAGCTGAGTATTCTGGACTTGTGCAATCGGGAAGAGTTTTCATGTCAATATATGACTTTGGAATCCGAAAAGATTTCAGAAGAATGGTCTGTCACAAAAAATGCAGAAATGATTCATATTCCTGCATTTTTTTATTGTATTGCCATATTGTTTATGTTAGGATAAACAAAATTCTAAAAAGAAAAGGAGGAAACAGGCATGAGCAGAGTGTATAATTTTTCGGCCGGTCCGGCTGTTCTTCCGGAAGAGGTATTAAAAGAGGCGGCGGCGGAAATGCTGGATTATAATGGAACTGGTATGTCGGTGATGGAAATGAGCCACCGCTCCAGGGCCTTTGAAGAGATTATTGAAACGGCGGAACAGGACTTGAGGGATCTGTTGGGGATTCCGGATCAATATAAGGTTTTGTTTTTGCAGGGCGGCGCTCATCAGCAGTTTGCGGCAGTTCCCTTAAATCTCATGAAAAACCGTGTAGGTGATTATATTATCACAGGACAATGGGCGAAAAGGGCGTGGAAGGAAGCAAAGCTTTATGGAACCGCCAATGTCCTGGCGTCCAGTGAGGACAGAAACTTCAGTTATATCCCGGACTGCTCCGATCTTCCCGTGGATGAAAAGGCGGATTACGTTTACATCTGCGAAAATAATACCATCTACGGGACGAAATATCGTACGCTCCCCAATACGAAGGGAAAGCCCCTTGTATCAGATGTCTCCTCCTGTTTTCTATCGGAACCCATGGACGTGACAAAATACGGTCTGGTCTATGGCGGCGTTCAGAAAAACATCGGCCCTGCCGGTGTGGTTATCGTAATTATCCGGGAAGATCTTCTTAATGACAATGTTCTTCCGGAGACGCCGACAATTCTCCGGTATAAAGTTCAGGCGGATGCCAATTCCCTCTACAATACGCCTCCATGCTATGGAATCTATATCTGCGGCAAGGTGTTTCAATGGCTGAAAAAACAGGGCGGTTTGCGTGTGATGAAAGAGAGGAATGAGCGGAAGGCGAAGATACTTTACGATTATCTGGATTCCAGTTCCATGTTCCATGGGACGGTAAAGAAGGAGGACCGCTCCCTTATGAATGTTCCGTTTGTGACAGGAGATAAGGAGCTGGACGCTTTGTTTGTGAAGGAGGCAGAGGCCAGGGGATTCGTGAATTTAAAGGGCCACCGCACTGTGGGAGGCATGAGGGCCAGCATTTATAACGCCATGCCCCAGGAGGGCGTCAGAAAACTAAAGGAATTCATGGAGGAGTTTGAACAGAGCTATGGAAGGGAGGCGTAAGGGATGAGAAAAATATGCTGCTTAAATCCCATTTCCGGCCATGGGCTGGACTGCCTTACAAAAGAATATGAGCTTACAACAAAACTTTCGGAAGCGGAGGGTGTCCTTGTGCGGAGCGCATCCATGAACGAAATGGAGCTTCCGGAAAATCTCCTGGCAGTGGCCAGGGCCGGCGCCGGAGTCAATAACATCCCCCTGGATGTATGTGCAAAAAGGGGAATTGTGGTATTCAATACGCCGGGAGCCAACAGAAACGGGGTGAAAGAGCTGGTGATCGCCGGGCTTCTTTTGGCTTCCAGGGATATTATCGGAGGCGTGGAGTGGTGCAGGGCTCAGACGGGGACGGATCTGGCCCGGAAGGTGGAACAGGGAAAGAAGGCCTTTGCTGGGTGCGAAATTAAGGGTAAAAAACTTGGGGTCGTCGGACTCGGGGCAATTGGCTGTGAGGTGGCCAATGCCGCTTGTGACCTGGGGATGGAGGTTTACGGATATGATCCGTTTATCTCTGTCAATGCCGCCTGGATGCTGTCTTGCTCTGTAAAGCATATTATGGATGCAGATATTATTTACAGAGAATGTGACTATATTACGGTCCATGTACCTCTTTTGGATTCCACAAGGCATATGATTTCCGAAGAAGCCCTGGATAAGATGAAGAACGGGGTTGTGATTTTAAATTTTGCCAGAGACTTATTGGTGGATGATGATGCCATGGAAGCCGCTTTGAAAAGCGGGAAGGTAAAAAAATATGTTACAGACTTTCCAAATGAAAAGACGTTTTCAATGAACGGTGTGATTGCCATTCCTCATTTAGGGGCTTCCACCAGAGAAGCGGAGGATAACTGCGCGGTGATGGCAGTGGAGGAGCTGCGAGATTATCTGGAAAACGGAGCCATAAAAAATTCTGTCAATTATCCGGAGTGCAGTATGGGAGTCTGTACGGAGTGTGCAAGAATCGCCCTTCTTCATGCCAATATCCCCAACATGATCGGCCAGATCGCAGCGATTCTGGCGGCGGAGAATTTGAACATTGTCAACATGGTGAATAAGAGCAGAGATACATGTGCGTACACGCTTCTGGATTTGGAAACTCCGGTGGAGGCCAGAATGGCAGCGATGCTAAAAAATATCAGGGGCATGTATAAGGTGAGGGTGATCAAAGGATAAAAGGAGGAAAAAGGATGGCTGTGATAAAACCGTTTGCATGTGTTCGTCCCGCCAAAGACCTGGTGTCCAAAGTAGCCGCCCTGCCCTATGATGTATATAACAGGGAGGAAGCCAGGAACGAGGTGAAAAAGAATCCCCTGTCATTTCTGGCCATTGACAGGCCGGACACATTTTTTCCTGACACAGTGGGAAGCTATGAGCCTTGCGTTTACGAAAGGGCCCGCGGGTTATATGAGGAACGGCTTTCGGACGGGACCTTTCTGAAGGAGGAAAAGGCGGCATTTTACCTTTATGAGCTGACCATGGACGGCCGCTCCCAGACGGGAGTTGTGGCATGTTCGTCGGTTGACGATTATTTAAAGAATGTGATTAAAAAGCATGAAAACACCAGAGAGGAGAAGGAGCAAGACAGAATTGCCCATATTGATTTCCTGAATGCCCAGACAGGGCCGATTTTCCTCACCTACCGCCCGGTAAGACGGCTGAAGGAGCTGACGGAGCAGGAGAAACAGAGGGAGCCGCTTTATGACTTTGTGTCGGAGGACGGAATCGGGCACAGGATATGGAAGGTGGAAAACATGGCCGCGGGGCAGGAGATGGAAAAGGAATTTGAGAAGATTCCTGCCACATACATCGCGGACGGGCATCACCGGGCGGCGTCGGCAGTGAAAGTGGCCCTGAAGCGGAGAGAGCAGTATCCGTGTAAAGGAGCTAATGCGGAGTTCAATTTTTTTCTGTCTGTGCTGTTTCCCGCCGATGAGCTGATGATTCTTCCCTATAATCGGGTGGTGAAGGACTTAAACGGCAGATCGCCGGAGGAATTTCTGGAGGAAATTTCCAGGGACTTCTATGTGAAGAAACTGGGAACAGAGGCCTTTGCCCCCAAAGAGAAAGGCAGCTTTGGAATGTATCTGGAAGGGAACTGGTATGAGCTTTCCCTAAAAAGCGGGATGTTACCCGAGAATCCGGTGGAGGCTTTGGACGTTTCCATGCTCCAGGACCGCCTGCTGGGGCCGGTGCTCGGAATCAGGGATGTAAGGAAGGACAAACGGATTGATTTTGTGGGCGGAATCAGGGGACTTTCTGAGCTGGAGCGGAGGGCAAACTGTGACATGCGGGTGGCTTTTTCCATGTACCCCACATCCATGGAGGAACTGCTTTCCGTGGCGGACGCAGGGCTCCTCATGCCGCCTAAATCCACATGGTTTGAGCCGAAGCTGCGGAGCGGGATCTTTATCCACCAGTTATAGGAATAAGACGGGGAAGCTTTCGCATACAATGTACCCAGAACGTAACGGTTCCGTATTTTCACGGCAGATCTGCCGAACCGTTATTCCAGAACACATGTGGGAGGCGCCGTATGCAGGAGATACTTCTGAACTTTCTGGGGGAATACGGGGCGTTTGCCGTATTCCTTCTTATTTTAATAGAAAATTTATTTCCGCCCATTCCATCGGAAGTGATTCTGACCTTTGGAGGGGTCATGACTACCTGTACCAGACTGACGATGCCTGAGGTCATTTTATCTGCAACGGCAGGGTCTGTGCTGGGGGCCCTTCTGCTATATGGGGCAGGATATCTGATTCCGGAGGATTTACTGAGCCGGATAGCGTCGGGCCCTTTGGGACGCATGCTGCATTTCGAACCGGAGGATGTGGAGTTAGCGAAACGGTGGTTCCTGGAAAAGGGAACGGCGGCGGTTTTTCTGTGCCGCCTGGTCCCCATCGTGCGGAGTCTGATTTCCATTCCTGCCGGCATTTCTAAAATGAGGCTGCTTCCATTCCTTTTTCTGACAGCGGCCGGGAGCCTTCTCTGGAATACGGCGCTGGTTTTTCTGGGAAGGACTGCTGGAAATTCCTGGGAAAAGGTTACGGCCGCGTTGGGAGTATATTCCAATGTATTTCTGGTGATCCTCGGAAGCGGAATGCTCCTGGTTGTGATGGTTTGGCAGATAAAAACAGATAAATAATTTGAATAATTCTATACAATTTGAAAATTAACAAATAATTTTAAAATTATCTTTGATTTTTTTTAAAAAAAGGTATTGACAAAAAGAAAGTGTTCGTCTATAATAAAGACAACAAAAAGAAAGAGAGAACAGACCAATGAAATAGTTAGTCTAAAAAATCTAAGAAAAGGAGGTACGGACCACCGAACGCGTAAAACTCGTTTAGCTTTTAAATAATAAAAGTCTAAACAAAGGAAACACACAAAACCGGAGAAATGAATGAAAAAAGGTTATCTGATATTCCTTAGAGATATGACGAGAAAGTATCAATAAGAGAAATACAATAATTGATATGGAAATGAGAAAAGAACAAAGAATGATAATTCAGAAAGCCGGTGGCGTGGAAAAAAATTAATATAGATAAAAACCCGAAAGAGAGGAACGTCCAATGGACAACGAAATGTAAAGTGGGTATCGGAAAAAAATAAAAAGATTTTTTCGGTACCCACTAAATTTTTGTCTTTAAAGCTTCAGACTCCGCTCAGATCAAAGAGCGGGGTATACTCTTCTTTGGCACTGCTTTTTTTCTGCATATATCCATTCATGAGGCCCAGTTCGATGGCCGTGTCCACTACTTTTTTATATTCATAGGTTGTAATCCGGCGGTTGATTTCCGGATACATGCTGCTCTTATGAAAGGGCGTGTACTGGCTCATGAGACTTAGAAGATACTGGTTTTCCGGCAGGGACTCCTTCATCCAGTGCAGCAGCTTTATGGAATCTTCCTTGGCGCCGGGGAGAACCATATGGCGGATGATAACACCTTTTTTCAACAAGGAAGGAGAATCGGGATTCCAGGTGAGGCCTCCTGCCAGATGAATCATCTCGGTGATGGCAGCGGAAGCTTTGGAAAAATAATCCCTGGCAGCGGAGTATTTTTGGGAAAGATTGCTGTCATAATACTTTAAGTCCGGTAAATAAATATCTATGTAACCGGAATATTCCCTGAGGATTTCCGGGCGTTCATACCCGCCGCAGTTGTAAACGACGGGGATGGTAAGCCGCCCCTTTATCAAATCCAGGGCCTCTTTAACAGAAGGGAGATATTGGGTGGCGGTGACCAGGTTTATATTGTGGGCGCCCTGGTTCTGGAGCTCAAGGAAAATTTCTGAAAGCCGTTTCACCGTGATTTCCCTGCCAAAATTTTCATGGCTTAGAGTGTAATTCTGACAGAAAATACATTTTAGGTTGCAGCCGGAAAAGAATACGGTTCCACTTCCGTTTTTACCGCTGATACAAGGTTCTTCCCAGGAGTGGAGAGCGGCCCTGGCAACTTTTACGGCGGCGCCGGCCCGGCAGACCCCCAAGGCCTTTGTACGGTTTGTACCGCACATTCTGGGGCAGAGCATACAGGACTCATAGGCTGTGGACATAAATCATACCTCCGAAATATGTAAGGCGCCAGGGCGGGCAAAGCCCTGAAAGCACGGCTGCTGCCGGCCCGGCGCTCTAAAGCCGGATATCAGCCGCCTTTTTCCGGATCATGTAAATGTTCCGGAAGAAACTGGTAAAGCTGATTATAGTGCTCCACTTCGGCATCGGACTGAGGCAGGGATGGAATTAATCCTGTACAGTCCATGGTGGAGCAGGAATGGATGTCAATGTCATAATCTTCATGATGGGAAGAACGGACATTGTGGTTTTTTGAACTCATGTGTATCACCCCATGCCTTATTGTGCCGGGAGATGAAAAAAACATGCATGGATAGTTTTTCCGCTGTCCTGTCTGCATGATATGGTAAAACGCCGCAGGACAGATTTTAATTTAACCAGCTGCAGATGACAGACCATTCCAGTACAAGGCGGTCCAGAGACCAGGCGGCATTGGCCGGACTGGTGGACGGCAGGCGAATGGCAGATTTTAATGTGTTTTTCTCCTGATATTTCCGGTAATACTGATAAGAGGTGCCGCCGTTGCAGAAAATCTGCCTGACGGCGCTTTCTGAAAGAAGCTTTGAAAGATCGTTGGGAACCACATTTTTTATAGAGCTGTCGCTGGAGCCCTCAATGGTACAGGATGCAATCACATCCCAGACAGCAATGTGTTTTTTTAAAAGAAACTGTTTTTTTTCTTCGATGGTTTTGGGAAGAGGTTCCTCTGTTACGCCGGCCAGAACTTTCCAAAAACGGTTTTGAGGATGGTGATAGAAAAAATGTCCTTCTCTGGATTTTACAGACGGAAAGGAACCCAGGATAAGAATTTTTGAGCCGGAATCATAAACCGGCGGAATCGGATGAATTACCTGTTCCACAACAGCATGGCCTCCTTTCATTGTCGTGCGGAGCCCGCCCGCCCAAAGGGCATGAGTTACGGTGTACCCGGTGGGGCTACAGCAAATGGAAAATTTATTTGTTGTTTGCTATAGTATGACAAAAAAGAGAGGTTTTGTCAAAGAAAAAACAAATTTTATACTTTTTTTATTGCCATATGGGGAAACTCAAATTATAATAGATAAGTGCTGTTAAATCATGGAAATTCATATTCTTATCATGGTTTTCCAGTATATGTGATAGAATTGGAGAAGCATTTATGGATAACAACAATCAAAACAGGAATAGTGGAAAAAAACCAAACAGCCAGAATATCGGCGTTATGGTCCTGATCCTTATGATTACTCTGGGTGTTGTCAGTATGATGAATTCGGCGCTGAAACAAAACCAGACCCAGGAACTGGGGTATGAAGAATTTGTTCAGATGGTGGAGGACGGGGAAGTGGATACCATCCGTTTTTCCGGCAACAGAATTCTCATTACTCCCAAGACTTCCTCTACGAAATACTCCAGACTGATTCAGTATTACACGGTTCGGGTTCAGGACGCGAAGGTGACGGACCGGCTGCTGGAAAAGGATGTGCATATTCTGGGAGAGGATACCAACGCGGGAGCCAGCATTTTAAGCTTCATTATGGGCTGGGTGCTGCCGTCGGTGCTAATGATCGGGCTTTTGTATTTTATGTTCAGCCGTATGGGGGGCGGAGGCGGCCTCATGGGGGTTGGGAAGAGCAATGCAAAGGTTTATGTGCAGAAGGAAACGGGCGTGACCTTTGCCGATGTGGCCGGAGAGGACGAAGCCAAGGAGTCCCTGGTGGAAATCGTGGACTTTTTGCATAATCCGCATAAATACACAAAAATCGGAGCGAAGCTTCCCAAGGGAGCTCTTCTGGTGGGCCCTCCCGGTACAGGAAAAACTCTGCTTGCCAAGGCTGTTGCAGGCGAGGCCCATGTGCCTTTTTATTCCTTGTCCGGTTCCGACTTTGTGGAGATGTTTGTGGGTGTGGGCGCATCACGTGTCCGCGACCTGTTTAAGCAGGCCCAGCAGTCGGCACCCTGCATTATTTTCATTGATGAAATTGATGCCATCGGACGAAGCCGTGACTCCAGATTTGGCGGAAATGATGAGAGGGAGCAGACCTTGAACCAGCTTCTTTCGGAGATGGACGGGTTTGACTCTTCCAAAGGACTTCTGGTGATGGCGGCGACGAACCGTCCGGAAATTCTGGATCCGGCTCTTTTAAGGCCGGGGCGTTTTGATCGCCGCGTGATTGTGGATAAGCCGGATTTAAAGGGCCGCGTGAATATTTTAAAAGTACATTCCAAGGATGTCCGTCTGGATGAAACTGTGGATTTTGAGGAAATTGCCCTGGCAACCTCCGGCGCAGTCGGCGCTGATCTTGCCAATATGATGAATGAGGCCGCTATCAATGCCGTAAAGCATGGAAGACAGGCTGTGGCTCAGAGCGACCTGTTCGAGGCTGTGGAGCTTGTTTTAGTGGGTAAGGAAAAGAAAGACAGGATTTTGAGCAAGGAGGAAAGACGGATTGTCTCCTACCATGAGGTGGGCCATGCCCTTGTGACCGCTCTCCAGAAGGACGCAGAGCCGGTACAGAAAATCACAATTGTGCCCCGTACCATGGGCGCTTTAGGATATGTGATGCAGGTTCCTGAGGAGGAGAAATTCTTAAATACGAAAAAAGAACTGGAGGCCATGCTGGTGGTTTCTCTCGCAGGCCGTGCGGCTGAGGAAATTGTGTTTGAAACTGTGACTACGGGAGCGGCCAATGATATCGAGCATGCCACAAAGATTGCCAGAGCCATGGTGACTCAGTATGGCATGTCAGACAAGTTCGGTCTGATGGGGCTGGCCACCCAGGAAAATCAGTATCTGACGGGACGGACCGTGTTAAACTGCGGGGACGCGACGGCGGCGGATATTGATGTGGAAGTCATGAAGATGCTGAGGGAGGCATATGAAGAGGCGAAGAGGCTGCTTGGTGAAAACCGGGACGCTTTGGATCAAATTGCTGATTTCCTCATTGAAAAAGAGACGATTACCGGAAAGGAATTTATGCGTATTTTCCGCAAGGTAAAGGGAATTCCTGAGCCGGAGGAGGAATCGCCAGAAGAGAAGAGCCGTATGGGAGCCAAAGAGCCGGGAAACAAAGTACCAGAGACCAGGGAACCAGTAAGTGGAGAGGCAGGGGCGAAAGAGCCGGTAAGTAAAGAATCAGAGGCGAAAGAGCTGGTATGCGAAGAACCGGAAGCCCCAAAACCTGTAAGCGAAGCGCCGGAAGCAAAAGAACCGGTAAGTAAAGAATCAGAGGCGAAAGAGCCGGTAAGTGGAGCACCGGAAGCCAAAGAGCCAGAGAGCAAAGCGCCGTAAAACGGAGCTTTGGGAAAGAGGCGGTGGAACGGATGCAGGGTGTATTTCATATTGGAAATGCATCCTGCTTTTTAAAGACGGAAGGAGTATTTTGTGAGACGGAAGGTTATATGTCTGCTGGCAGTGGTTTTGGGAAGCCAGGTACTGGCTGGATGTAAAAGCGTACAGGAGCCCCCAACGTATGACGGGACCTCCGGGAAGACGGTCGTCTGGAATCTGGAGGCCTATGAAAATCTGGAGGTTCTGACACTGAATGAGGATAATGAGGTAAACGTGTATCCCTGCCGTTCAGAAGAAAATCTTAAAGAAACCATTGAGCTTTTGGCCGGGCTGGACGACGTAACGGTGGTACAGCCCAACTATTCTTATGAAAATCAGGCTCTCGGGGTCAATGATGCCTCTGTGAAGGAGCAGTGGGCGCTGGAAAATGACGGCTCTTTTTCCATTGAGGAGGAGAAAAACAGATATCCGGTTTATGATGATCCGTTTGGAAAGCCTTCAGCGCCGGGAGCCTGGCGGGGAGATGCGAAAAAGGCCAGCCTGGTAGGAATTCTTGTGGAGTTAGAAGAAAAACAGGCGGTTGCCGGCATTGATATCAACATTGCCGGAGCCTGGGAGAAATACGGGAACGGCACTCATGACACCATTGTGGCCATGATTGATACGGGAATTGATATAAGTCATGAGGACCTGGCTCAGGCCGTATGGGTCAATGCGGATGAGATTCCGGGAAACGGCATTGATGATGACGGGAACGGATATGTGGACGACGTGAATGGGTGGAACTTTTATGATAATACCAATCAGGTCTTTACCGGCGAAGGAGACAGCCACGGGACCCATGGCGCCGGAACCATCCGGGCCGGTGTGGGAAACGGACTGGGGATTGCGGGGATCGTCCCGGGAGATCGTGTCCGCATCATGCCTGTCAAGGCCCTTGGCGGCTCCTTTGGCGGCGGCAATACCGCCGATTTAATCCGTGCGATTCGCTATGCCCAGGATAACGGGGCTGTAATCTGCAATTTAAGCCTCACATCCACCACCAATGACAGGGCTCTGTATCAGGCCATGGCAAGTTCCAATATGCTTTTTGTGGCGGCAGCGGGAAACGGGGATCCGATGACGGGAAAGGGACTTGATATGGATGCAGTCCCGTTTTATCCGGCGGCCTACGATCTGGATAATCTGATTTCTGTAGCCAATATTACCTGCGACGGCAGTCTCCATGGGAGCTCCAATTATGGAAAAACCACTGTGGATCTGGCGGCACCGGGAACTTATATTTTAAGTACCACGCCTGGAAATTCATACAGCTACATGTCAGGAACCTCCATGGCAGCGCCCATGGTGACCGGAGCAGCGGCCATGGTGTATTCATATTTTGAGGGAATCAGCGTGGCTGATGTGAAGGAGATTCTCCTGTCGACGGTGACACCACTAGAAAGCCTTACAGAAAAGACGGCAACCGGGGGTATGTTAAATGTGGAGGCAGCCATTTCTTACGACATTGGAGCCCTTTCGAGAACCGGATTCCAAAATGGGGGAAATACCGCGGAAAGCGGAACGGCGCCCTATATCGAAGCCAGAACGAGGAACAGCAGAAACGGTATGCTTCTGACGGTTCGTGTGGTTGATGTGGACGGCGATCTGGATATGCTCTGTTATGCAGAGGGCGAGCATACCTGCGAGGAATTTACCGGGGATATCGCCAGTGTTCCTTTTGAAGTGAACAGGCAGGATATGGCCACTTTCCGCATTGACCATGCGGGAACCTATACGTTTTATGCCAGAGATAAAAAAGGAAATGCCAGTGTGTATGTGGCAAAATTTGCGAATATGAGTGACGGCCCTGGGGCTTTGGACTAAAAAATGAGAAGGAGATGCTGCAAAATGATTTTTTTGATTTGCAACATCCCCTTCTTGCTGCCAGATGATAGTGGGACCGTCGGGCTTTTAAGGACAGGGATATTATTTGATTACATGAATCCAGCCTTCCGGCGCTTCGATGCGGCCCATCTGGATTCCGGTTAAGGTATCGTAAAGCTTTTGGGTAACCGGGCCCATTTTTTCCATACCGCTGGGGAAGCAGATTTCTTTGCCGTGATCCACGATTTTTCCAACCGGAGAAACAACGGCGGCGGTCCCGCAGAGGCCGCATTCGGCGAAGTCTTTTACTTCCTCAAAGAGAACCGGGCGTTCTTCTGCCTTTAAGCCAAGGTAATGCTCGGCGACGTGGAGGATGGAACGGCGGGTGATGGACGGCAAAATGCTGTCGGACTTGGGGGTTATAACCGTGTTGTCCTTGGTTATGAAGATAAAGTTGGCGCCGCCTGTCTCTTCCACATAAGTTCTTGTTGCGGCATCCAGATACATGTTCTCATCAAAGCCCTGTTTGTGGGCATCAACAATCGCGTGTAAGCTCATGGCGTAGTTTAAGCCTGCCTTTACATGTCCGGTTCCATGGGGGGCGGCGCGGTCAAAGTCACAGACGCGGATGGTAATGGGCTTTGCACCGTCTTTAAAGTAGGGGCCGACCGGTGTTACAAATGCACGAAACTGGTATTCTGACGCGGGCTTTACACCGATGACCGGATTGGTCCCAAATAAGAACGGACGAATATAGAGGGTTGCCCCGGAGCCGTAGGGCGGGACGAAACCCGCATTGGCCGCCACCAGTTTTGTGATTGCATCGAGGAAGCGTTCTTTGGCAAACGGCGGCATTTCCAGTCTCTTTGCGGTGTTAATCATGCGCTCGGCATTTAAGTCGGGACGGAACGTAACAATATGTCCGTCTTCTGTTGTATAGGCCTTTAATCCCTCAAAACATGTCTGTGCATACTGGAACACACATGCACATTCGTTTAGTGTAATCGTGTCTTCTGTGGTGAGGGCGCCTTCATCCCATGCGCCGTTTTTATAGTTGGAAACATATCGGTAATCGGTTTTGATATAGCCAAATCCAAGATTTGCCCAGTCAATATTCTGCTTTTCCATAACGATCTCCTCCATTCTGCCACTTTGCGGCAACGTATTTTTCTGCACAATAAATAAGTACAGGGGAACAGTTCGGACAAGGCATGCACATCCCTTTGCGCTGACCGTGTAAGAATGCAAACGGCCGCGGGTATAGTATGAACTGTTGGTTATCATTATAAATACTTCTTTTTTATACTGCAAGTTTTTTATGACAAAAAGATGAAAAAAATATATGAAAAGTGGAAAATAAGTGGTATAATATAATTTTAAGTTATATACAATATTACCTGAAGGAAAGGAAGAGAAAAGATGGAACGTTTGTTCACAGCCTGGAACTTAAAAGGACATGAAATAAAAAACCGTGTCTGTGTTCCGCCCATGGTGTGCTTCGGATGGAGTGACGACAGAGGAATGGTCACGGAACGAAACATAAACCATTACCGGGCCATTGCCAAAGGCGGGGCCGGATTAATTATTCAGGAAGCGACATGCATCAATCGTCAGGGCAGATTGAGCCTGGACCAGCTTGGAATCTGGGAGGATGAGCAGATTCCCGGCCTTAAAAAAATTACAGAAGCGGTTCACGAAGAGAAGGTCCCCATTTTTATTCAGCTCCATCATGCGGGAGTCATTTCCGCCACTGAGGACAGAGTATGCCCCAGTGAGTATACCTGCGTACAGAAAGGAATCGAGAAGAGGGGCAGGGCGCTTTCTGTGGAAGAAATTCACCGGTTGGAAGAGGAGTTTATCGAGGCGGCCAGGCGGGCATACCAGGCCGGATATGACGGAGTGGAGCTTCACGGATGCCACAGCTACCTGCTGAGCCAGTTTATGAACCGTCTGGTAAATAAGAGAAATGACGAATATGGCCCGGACGGCATGGAAATCCTCCGGAGGATTCTGGAAGGAATCCGTAAGGTCACGCCGCCGGAATTTATTGTGGGAATCCGCTTGGGCGCCTTTGAGCCGGAACTTTCCGACGGAATGAAACATGCCAGATGGCTTGAAGCTCATGGAATCGATTTTATCAATGTTTCCTATGGATTTGATATGGAGGCCAGAAGGGAAAAACCGGACGGATATCCTTTTGCAGAGGCTATTTATGGAGCCAAAAAGATAAAAGAAGCCGTCTCGGTTCCGGTATTTGCCGTTTATGGGATTCAGGACGGGGAGACGGCCGAGGCCGTACTTCAGGATACAAATGTGGATATGGTGAACATTGGACGGGGCGTTCTGGTGAATTACCAGTGGGCCAATGATGTGAAAGAGGGGCGGGACCCGGGGAAATGCCTCTACTGCAGTACCTGTATGTGGCGGGTGGATGCAGACCGGTGCGCCGGGCGGCTGAAACGGCTAAGAGAGAGCAGGTAGGGCGGCCATGGGAAAAAAGCTTCATTATGCCTGGCTGATTCTTGCGGGATGCTGTATCCTCCAGGGAGCCAGTCTGGGTCTTATTAATAACTGTGCGGGGGTATTTTATTCCCCGGTATGCGAAGAGCTGGGATTTGAGATGGGAGGGTTCGCCTTTTACAAGACCCTGTTTTCCATAAGCTCCGCCCTGGCCCTGCCGTTTGTGGCGAAGAGCTTCCGTAAAATGGATGTACGGCTGGTAATCGGGGCGGCGGCTGTGGTATTCGGCGGCTGTAATGTGGCCATGGGAACCTTTCAGAAACTGTGGCAGTGGTATGCGGCCGGACTGATTCAGGGAGCGGCCTCCTCCTTTTTGTGCATGCTTCCGGCACCAATTCTTTTAGGGAACTGGTTCCATAAAAAAACGGGAACAGCTGTGGGAATTTCGGCGGCCTTTTCCGGGCTGATTGGAATGTTTGGGAGCAGCGGTCTGGGAATTTCCATTCCTGCCCTGGGGTGGCGGGCCAGCTATGTGATTACGGGAATCATCAGTATAACGCTGATTCTTCCGGTTTCCATTTTCATTCTGCGCTATGCTCCGGAAGATAAAAATATGAAGCCATACGGGGTGGAAAAAGAGACGCCGGAAGAAAACGATTCCGAAAACGGGAGAGGAAGCAGGGATGCTATGGGACTTCTTACGTTTTTAAAACAGCCTGTGTTTTACATGGCATTGATTGCTTATGCCTGCTGTATCTCCGGTTCATACTTAAATATGTTTTTAACCTCCTGCGGCCTGGCTTCGGGGCTTCCCATGGCCCTGGCGGCCATGATGACCACTCTGGCCCTGTTTGGGAACATGTTCAGCAAACTGTTTTTAGGAAAAGCCAGCGATACGTATGGAGTCATAAAAACCTTCGTGTGCTCGGCTGCAATAGCAATAGGAGGGCATTTCCTGCTTTTGACCGGGATGACGGAGAGTGTGATGGCGGGGGCGTTTCTCTTTGGCATTACATTTCCGCTGTCTTCGGTGATGATGCCGCTTTTTTGCCGCCTGTTCTGGAAAGGGGAGACTTATGGAGCCGCCTATTCCTATGTATCCATGTTCGGAACACTTCTGGCATCTCCGTTTAATACGCTGTTTGGCCGGTTTTATGACATGACGGGAAGCTATCATCTGACCATTATGGCAAGCGCGGGTCTTGTTTTTCTGGCGCTTCTTTTGGCGGGGGCGGGAAAAACGCAGGTCAGGTCACAGTCTTTGCAAGTTCGATAAAGGCTTCCATCTCTCTGGTGACCCATTTATCTTTATGGTAGAGGATCTGGCGCCAGACGCACATATGAAAATCACGTACCGGCAGGATACTTAAGGTTCCTGCCGCTGCCTCCTGTTTGATAGAAAACTCCGGAAGGAAGGAGAGCCCGGCATTGTTTTTTAACAGGCGGATAATGAATTCCGTATTTCCGATTTCCAGAAAGGGCTCAATTTTTTGATTGCAGGCCGCCAGGTACCGGTCCAGAACGAACCGGTAGCTGGCATTTTTTTCTGTCAGAAGAAACGGTTCCCGGATAATTTCCTCCAGAGACAGAGAGGCTGAGCCGGACAGAGGATGGGAAGAGGAGGAGACAAAAACAATGTCCTCCGGCTCCTCCATGACTTTTATCCATTTATGGTCATAAATTCTCTGATCCATCAGATAAACAAGGTCAATGGAATTTTTATCCATGCGTTCCAGAAGCACATCCGGGGAGTCCAGAACAATACTTATTTTTACCAGGGGATGTGCTTTGTGGAACTGTTCTAAAAGCGGGGGAAAGATGGAAGCGCAGATGGACTCAATGGTCCCGATGGTCAAAACTCCCGTAAGCTCCCTGGATTCCGTCACGGCAGCGCGGGCGCGGGACAGCTCTTTCATGACCGCGGCGGCATGCTCATAAAAAATGGTCCCCTGGTGTGTCAGAATGGTCTGCTTGCCAATCCGGTCAAACAGGTGGATTCCCAGCTCCTCCTCCAGCTGCTTGATCTGGATGGTGACGGCAGCCTGGGAGTAGCCAAGGGCTTTTGCGGCTTTGGAAAAGCTTTTTAGCTGCGCTACGTGGAGGAAGGTTTTGATTTCTCGTAATTCCATGGATGAAACTCCTGTGTAAATAGTTGTTGTTCACGGGAGGGGGCATCTTCTTGCCCGTGTACCACGGACAAAAAGTATCGGGCGTTCCCGCGATGTGGAAAAACGGATAAAATCAGTCTTACAAGCAAGCTTGACGCCTGTTTTTATCCATTTTTCCCCGCCCCATGAACTGCAGTTATAAATATTTTTAAATGATATATTTAAAACATTAAATTTTACTTTCATCTGCATTTATGTTACTCTAATTATAAAAGAAAAGCAAGTAAATTCCGCAGGCGGAGAATTTTGTAAAGCAAGAAGCATCGAGCGTTCGTCTGATGTGAAAAAACGAATAAAATTGGTCTTGTAACCAAGGGGCCTTTTAGGACGAGCCAAAACGGGGAAGCGTGGCTGAAAATTGCTTTCCGCCGGATTGGCAGAACAGTTACCAAATACATAAGAAAGGAAAGGGACGAATATGGAAAAGAGCAATGTGAAGTACGGCGCATATGTGAAAATTCTGGAGGAGGAGTTAAAGCCCGCCATGGGATGTACAGAGCCTATTGCACTGGCGTATGCGGCTGCCATGGCCAGAAAGGTACTGGGAGAGATGCCGGATAAGGTAGTGATTGGAGCCAGCGGAAGCATTATTAAGAATGTAAAATCCGTTATCGTACCCAACACCGACCATTTGAAGGGAATCCCGGCGGCTGCCGCCGCAGGAATTGTGGGAGGCGACCCGGATAAGGAGCTGGAAGTGATTGCCAGCGTGACTCCAGAGCAGATTGCCGGGATGCGGGAATTTCTGGCCAATACGGATATTTCTGTAGAGTATGTGGACAATGGACTGACCTTTGAGATTGTCGTTACTTTATATAAGGGAGATTCTTATTCCAAGGTAAGAATTGTAAACTACCATACAAACATTGTTCTTATTGAAAAGAATGGAGAGAAGTTAAAGGAAATTGCCGTGGAGGGAGAGGATGAGGAAGGTCTCACAGATCGTTCCCTTCTTAATATGGAGGATATCTGGGATTTCATCAATACGGTGGATGTAGAAGACGTAAAGCCGGTGCTGGAGCGTCAGATGAAGTACAATATGGCCATTGCCGAGGAAGGAATGAAGGGAAATTACGGCGCGAATATCGGTAAGGTTCTGATGGAGATGAACGGTGACGATGTAAGGACGAGGGCAAGAGCCATGGCGGCTGCCGGCTCGGATGCCAGAATGAACGGCTGTGAGCTTCCCGTTATTATTAATTCCGGAAGCGGAAATCAGGGCATTACTGCCTCTGTTCCGGTTGTGGTTTACGCGAGAGAGCTTGGCGTGGATGATGACAAGCTGTACCGTGCCCTGGCACTTTCAGATTTGACCGCAATCTGTCAGAAGACTCCCATCGGACGTCTTTCCGCTTACTGCGGGGCCATTAGCGCGGGCGCAGGCGCGGGTGCGGGCATTGCTTATCTTAACGGAGGCGGTTTTGATGAAGTGGCCCATACGGTTGTCAATGCAGTGGCTATTCTTTCCGGAACCATCTGTGACGGGGCCAAGGCCTCCTGTGCCGCCAAGATCGCCGAGGCTGTGGATGCCGGGATCCTGGGCTATCACATGTATATCCGCGGGCAGCAGTTCTATGACGGAGACGGAATTGTTACCAAGGGCGTTGACAATACCATGAAGAATGTGGGACGTCTGGCAAGAGAGGGTATGAAAGCCACCAATACAGAGATTATTAACATTATGATTGGACGGTAATTGAAAATGGAAGCATGGCATGTATGAAAAGATTGATGGAAAGATCGGTTTGAAGAGCAGTGATTTTAAACGCCGGACGCAGGCGGCCGTATGGCCGCCGCGCCCGGCGTTTGCTTACATGTTTAAAATTATAGGTCTGAACGTTTGCTGTGCCCGGCATTTATAACAATCCCTGGACCAGAATCACCAGAATCAGCACAGGCAGAGTATACTGGAAATAATATTTGAGAAACTTACTTTCTGGAATTTTAATCCCCTGTCCTTTATTGGCTTCAGCCAGATAGTGATCAAAGCCCCAGCCCTGGCGGGTGACGCAGAAAAGCAGATATATTAAAGAGCCCAGGGGCAGGAGCAGATTGCTTACCAAAAAGTCCTCGCTGTCTAAGACATCCCGGCCGCCGATGAGGCGGAGATCACTCCATACGTTGTAGCCAAGCACGCAGGGAAGGCTTAAAACGAGAATCAGGATACAGTTCACAGCAACAGCTTTTTTCCTGGACCATCCGAAATTGTCGATACAGCTTGCCAACAGGTTTTCAAAGACGGCAATGACCGTGGAGAAGCTGGCGAATGTCATAAAAAGAAAGAATAAGGTTCCCCAGATCCGCCCGCCGGACATGTTGACAAATACGTTCGGCAGAGTGATGAAAATCAGCTGCGGCCCGGCATCGGGCTGTACGCCGAAGGAAAAGCAGGCCGGGAAAATAATGAGTCCGGCCATGAGAGCCACGAAAGTATCCAGAGCGCAGATACGGATGGCTTCACCGGCCAGGGTATGGCTGTCCGCCATATAGCTTCCAAAAATTTCCATGGCGCCGATTCCAAGACTTAAGGTGAAAAAGGCCTGGTTCATGGCGGCTGTGATTACTTTTCCATATCCAACTTCAGAAGCCCTGGAAAAGTCGGGAAACAGGTAGAAGGAGGCTCCTTCCTTCGCTCCGGGAAGCAGAAGACTGTGAACAGCCAGAACGAAAATCAGCGCCAAAAGGGAGCACATCATCCATTTCGTGATGCGTTCCAGCCCTTTTTGAATGCCGAGACTGCATACCAGAAAGCCGGCCAGAACGGTAACGGCCATCCAGAGTCCCATTTCCGACGGGCTTGCCAGAAGACGGCCAAAGACACCGGAAACCCCTTCGAAATCAAGTCCTGTGAAGGCGCCGGAGGCGAATTTAAAAAAGTAACTGAGCATCCAGCCGGAAACGGTGGTGTAATACATCATAAGAAGACAGCATCCAGCCACACAAAACCATCCGTGGATATGCCATCTGCTCCCGGGCTTTTCCAGGGCTCTGTAAGCCTGGACGGCGCTCTTTTTCCCGGCCCGTCCCACGGCCAGCTCCATGGTGAGGACCGGAACTCCCATACACAGTAAAAAGAGCAGGTAGAACAACACAAATACACTCCCGCCGTTTTCTCCGGCTACATATGGGAAACGCCATACGTTCCCGATTCCAATGGCACATCCGGCGCTGACTAAAAGAAAGCCCAGCCGGGAGCCAAAATTCTCACGCTTCATAGTTTTCCCCCTTAAATAAAGTTACTGCTCGCGGAAATAAACGCCCTCTTATGATAAACCAGACGATATGAAATTGCAACCGCAAATATTTGTATGGCAGGATTTGTTTTGAGCTGGCTACATAGGCAGGTTGTTGCTTAATGCACTTTAAAAACATCCTTTTTTGTGATATAACCCGAGTTTGCCACTTGGAAAGACAGGAATGGAGCCCTGGTGGGCTCCGT
>CAJUIP010000034.1 GCA_910586315.1 uncultured Lachnospiraceae bacterium
TTCTCAATAGGCAAGAAAATGAGCCGCCCTCAAAAGACAGCCCATTTCCTTCATCTATTATCATGTACCCCCGGACTCTCACTCCCGAAGGCTCACTCCTGCACCGCCACAAAAGCAGGCCGGTTCCCAATCCAGTCATTGTCCACCTGCTCTGGGGCCACTCTCCCGTCATAGGTCACCGCATAACACATCTTCCCGTCCCTGGCTGCTGGGGTTCTCAGCCAGTAGCCCATAGCATGACTTCCCGCCAGGTTAAAATTATCCGTCTCCGAGCCATCCAGTTTCCACAGATACTTCCCATACCGGATCGCCTCCTCTAAAGACAAACAAAACAACATATCCTCCGTCTTACTTCCCGGCTGTCTCCGTTTGGTAAACTTCCTCTCTGAAATCATGTAATCGGAACTTTTCCCCGCATAAGTATACCCGGCCGTGGTCTCTGCCCTGGTAATCCCTTCCGAATCCGCCAGCCCCTCCTTAAGCCAGCCTCTCAGGTCAGAAGCTTCCCAGCCATTGTGATTTTCGTCAAACACGCTCTCATCACCGCCGATAATGGAATCACACAGAAACAAAGCCCCGGCCCGTTTCATCCCTGCGTCACAGTAGTTAGGGTCCACACACCGGAAGGTATAAGACTTCCCGTGAATCACCCTCTCCTGGGTATCCCCCTCATACCAGATCTTTCCCTGCCCGGTATCCGCCTTCTCCCGTCCCAGCACAAAAGCCGGGCGGATTCCCGCTTCGGTCAGGGAGACCCGGCTGGAAGCAATATGCCCGTTGTACTGCACCAGATACGCCTGATTAGTGGTATTCTCCCGCTTGGAGCGTGTCCAGTAATACCGCATTCCCCTCCTTGGCGTCCATACCTTCCGGACAATCTCCTTATAAGCCGGATTTTTCACCTCATCGATAGACAGACAGAATACCTTGTCCGAAACCGAATCCCCGGTCTCCGGCAGGTTCACCGCCGCAAGCTCCTCTGCCACGGAAAGAGTGTCGGCAAAATACTGGTTCAGCCAGGTCCTCACATCAGACGTTCCATAATCATTGTCCGACAATCCATACCGAACAGAAAGGGCATAAGGAATCACCTCATCCGCCACAAACAGATATCCGCCCTGATAATCCGAATCCAGGCAGGTAAACCCCATAGTCTCAAATCCATCGGAAAGCCCGGTCTCCACCTGCAGCCCGTCCCCTTTCCTGTACTGGCCTTCTTCCCTGGTCTCTGCATGGGCAGAAAACCCTAAAAGAAAGCTGACCGCCGAACAGGTAAGAAATACTGCCGCCAACGCATGCTTTCTTTTCATGCGTATCATTGGTCTCATGCTGTCTCCTCCATTTTTTCGGTCTCCTCTGCCCTGGCTTTCCGTCTGCTACCCCTGGTTCCCTTTGCCTTTTCGCTCTCACTCCCTTCCGGTCCTCCGGCCTTATCTTCCATGCCAGGCCCTGCTGTTTCCTGATCTTCTGCCCCTGATTCCTCAAATTCCGGGCCTTCCCATCCCGGATCTCCCGTATTCTGGCCGCTGCCATATGCCACCGCTTCTCCGGCTCCCAGTCCTTCCTTTCCGGATTCTTCCACCACAGACACAAACCTGGCAAGGCACCGTCCCTTTTCATCCTCTCCCGGCATAAAGGACACGGTCTGACCGTCACGGAGCTTCTTAAATCCTTCCCTCTGAATCTCCGAATAATGGACGAAATAATCCATGCCCTCCTCATCCGTAATAAATCCAAAACCCTTTCTCACATCAAACCACTTTACAATTCCTCTCATTTCCATATGACAAGTTCTCCTCTCAAAAAATGTTTTATAGTTAAATTTCGTTTTCTGTTTCACTGCATAGAAAAAGGCAGATTTTCCAAACCCCATAAGTCCCGAAAACCTACCCCTTTCCTAATCCTATCCCCGCTTAATAATCCTGGTAATGATCCCTTCGGCCACCTCCCTCTCCTCATTAATCCTGGTCACCAGAAATCCCACTTCATCCCCCTGCCCCGGCAGACTGGCCGTGTTGCAGGAGTGGGCCACCGCATTGACCCGGCAGTTCAGGCAGAGAAAGAAGGTTCCCCGGTACACATCCGTCACCTTTCCCACATACTTCCCCTGCTTCTTAAGCCGCATTAAGTTTTCCTTATTAACATTGGTCTTAGCTTCCCTGGCACTGACCTCCACCTTCATGGCCTCAACTGAGTCCCCGGAAACCTTCTTCACCATGACATTCACCACATCCCCTGTGGCAAACTTCTCATTGGCATCCGACAGCCATTCCCAGGTCATATCCCTGGCCTTAAGCGAACACTCAATGCCAAACACCTCCAGCCGGACCGCTTTCGGAGCCACGGCGATCACCCTGGCCTCCACCACACGCCCCGGCACAATCATAGGCGTCCCATCCTGGGAAGGCATGTAGAACTGCTGCCGCTTCCGAAGCATGGCCTCTCTCCTGGAAGCCGCCACGCTGCCGGACCCCTCATCCAGATCCCGGACAATAAAATCAAGCTCCGCCCCCAGCATGTTGTTGGCAAGCCTGGTCTGCCGGTTCACCGGATCAGAGTTTTCCCTTCCGTCCCCTTCCAGGTTAATCATCATCTCCTCCATGGGAATCAGAACCCGACAGCCTTTGTAATAGATCACAGCCACCACCCAGCCGCCCTCCAGCCTTTCAATCCCGCTTAAAGGCCCGGACAGAATCTTCCTTGTCCTCTGGGCATTCATTAACTCATGCCACACCAGATCCTCCTGGTTCTTCGCCTCTGCCGCAGCACCTCCTGCGTCCACAGTCAGAATCCCTACTGGACGGCTCCTGGAGCGTACAACGCCTTCCTGCACTCCCTCCGCCACACGGCTTTTACTCTCTTCCTTCATGGGCATACCACCTTTCTTTTTTCATTCTGAATCCCCGGATTTTTCAAAAACTGCCTGAAAACACAAAAAGAGCAGCCCTGTAAAAAGCTGCTCTCCGTGAACCCGTTGATTCAGAAATCTGATGATACCATTATAAAACATCTGGAATTGCAAGTCAATTCTTCAGGAAATGCAATGTGGTTTCATTTCCGTCCCAATTTCGTCTCATCCACATGAAACCCGTCAATGCAACGCAAAAACGTTATGGACAATTCCTGAAATAAGTCCTCGCAAAACCGCCCTTCTATCATGGAACGACTAATGAGCAATGGACGGTACTGCAAGAACAGTTCCTCCTTCGCTGCCTTATCCCCCATCTTTGCTAGACATAACAATTCCTCAGTTCCCATTCCTTTCCCATCCTTTCTTCACTTTCTTGCGGGCATAGGAATACACAGAAGCCACTTTTTGCGGCTCTATTCCCATCTTTTCCGCAATCTCCGCAAATGTTAGCTGCCTAAACACCTTGCCAAACACCACCACAATCTCCATATCCGTCAAATGCGACAGACTCTTCCACATATGGAAATCCAGACAGTTCTTCAGATACTGCCGAATTGTATCAGCTTCCCATGGAATTTCCTCTATGACTACCAACCAATACTCTTCCATTTCCAGGCCAGCCTTTTCCTTCCCATATAGGGATGTCTCCATATCCTCAGACACATCTTTCCAAATCCTTGCCTCTTCTTTCTTCAAATAATCCCTCCTGGCTCGATCCACCGCCGTCTCCAGATACTTGGTAAAACGTCCTTTTACGAAATCTTCATTCGTTCCTTTCATTTCTCCCTCCGGTTATCTAAAAAATCCAAGATTTTCCAAAGAGAGACGGCGGTTCTCTAATCTTCTCTATACATATACCCAAATAAAATTGGGCATATAGTATTAGTACAAAAACAAAGAAGGAACAGCACCATACTGTCCCTTCCTTATCATGAAACCTGTTTTCCCCTAAATTTCCTCCGCCTGTTTGTAAACAATTACTCTTTTCAAAACATTTTTCTTACAATCAGCCCAATATAACTTGGGTTTATAGTTTGTGTTCTATTTCTTAATTTCCATATACACTAGAGTGTGTCTGAAAATTAAAAAATGCACAAAACATATGTTTTGCCCCAAATTCTGTGATAAAATAAAGAAAAAGGGGTGTTTATTATGACAAGACGTTATGAGTTAACTGACCAGGAATGGGAACAAATTGCTCCCCTCCTTCCGGTGGAAAAAAACAGCAGACCCGGACGGCCTTCCAAAGATAACCGTCTCATGATAAATGCCATGATCTGGATTGTCCGTAGTGGAGCCCCCTGGCGTGACCTCCCTGAGCGTTATGGCCCCTGGAAATCTGTATACAGCCGTTTCCGCAAGTGGATTGAGGACGGGGTACTGGATAATATCTTCCGTGTCCTTAGTCTGGAGGCGGAACTGGATGAACTGTTTCTGGATGCAACCATCGTCAAGGCCCACCAGCACAGTGCAGGTGCCAAAAAAGGGGGCCAGCCAATGAAATAGGGCACAGCCGTGGAGGGGCAAGCAGCAAAATCCATGCGGCAGTAGACGCCTATGGATATCCCGTATCTGTCATGCTGAGTCAAGGACAGAGCAATGATATAAATTATGCCATTCCAGTGTTGGAGCCTATTAACATAGATGGGAGCCAGGTTGTGGCCGACCGTGGATACGACAGTGCCAGGCTACTGGATTATATTTATGGCCGGAAGGGGGAGCCAACGATACCATCCAGAACCGGAGCCAAGTTTGAGCGCCATTGTGACTGGTGGCTTTATAAGGAGCGTCATCTGGTTGAGAAATATTTTCTCAAACTGAAAGCATTCCGCCGGATTGCAACACGTTATGACAAACTGGCGTTTACTTATATGGGCTTTATTTGTCTTGCCTCCATCCTGATTTGATTAAAATAACCAAATCCAAATAATTTTCAGACACGCTCTAGTAAAGAGGTGAATACGCATGAAAGACCCAAACAACCAGATCGGCCGTCGTATCAAAGCTGCCCGTAAAGAAAAAAATCTGACTCAGGAAAGATTAGCAGAAAGTATCAATATTTCCACGAATTATATATCTGAGATTGAGAGCAAAGGGAGAATCCCCAGCTTCTCTATGTTGACCACGATTTGCAGATTCCTTAATGTTTCTGTTGATGATATCATTTTTAATACTGATTCCGACTATGTAAAAAAGATTACCCGACAGTTGTCTCTATGCAATGAAAAACAGCTGGAACTGATCAACTCCATTGTTGAAGACATCATTCGGATTGGATCATATGAATAAAACCTCCTTGTTTTTATAACATATTGACTTCTCTGAGATTTCTCCATAAACTCTCTAGCCCACAGATTTCTAATGTTTTTTATTAAATACTGTATAAAAAGAGACATGCTATCCATGCCTTATGGCATACATCTCATGTCTCTCTTCGTTTTACTTCTTAAATTTATATCCCCTATCCTGTACTGTTATGATAAAATCTGACCGCTTGGTATATTCTCTTAGCTTCTTTCGTATCCGTGATATTGTAATTTCTATTGTGTGGTAATCGATTCTGCTGTCATCGTCTGCCACTTGTTCATAAATTTGTTTTTTACTCAATACCTGCCCCTGATATTGTATAAGCAGAAGTAAAACCTGAAATTCCCGGTTTGTAAAATAAATTTCGTTTCCCTGGTAAGCTATTATCTGCTCCCCAGGAATGATACATAATCCTTCATACTCTAAAATACTATCTGAACTAAAAATTTTACTCACCCACCTTTTCAAGGTTTTCCATACTATTTTTATCATTTGGTTAAGTTATTCTAAACCATATAAGAAAATCGGGAGAGCCTTTTCAACTCTCCCTGCCTTAACTGTTCATCCATTTACATTTCAGCAACTGCCTCAATCTCGCATAATACATTTTTCGGCAGTTCTTTTACTGCCACACAGCTCCTCGCTGGTTTTGATACAAAATATTTCGCATATACCTCATTAAACGCGGCAAAATCTCCCATATCCGCCAAAAAACAGGTTGTTTTGATCACCTGTCCAAATCCGGTTCCTGCTGCTTCTAAAATGGCCCCTACATTTTTACAGCTCTGCTCCGCCTGTGCGGCAATCCCCTCAGGTACAGTCCCGTCAAGAGGATTCACCGGAATCTGGCCTGATGTATATACCATACCATTAGTCATAAACCCCTGAGAATACGGTCCGATTGCTCCCGGCGCGTTTTTTGTCTCAATTACTTTCATAACACTTCCTCCTCATATAAATTTTATTCTATGAAATTGGATATAACAGAAATCCCATCCCAAGGGCAATTCCCAGACATACCACCCCGCATACCACCGTAGAAATAAAAATATATTGATATGCCTGCTTTGCCGAATAGCCGCAGGTATCCATAATCGTAATCAGCATTCCGTTATGGGGAAGACAGCTGAACCCCGCGGTCGCCATGGCAACAACCCTGTGTAAAAGCTCCGGGTGGACTCCCATGGCCAGATACTGGCCAGACAACAGGTCCATGGCCACATCGCATCCTCCTCCGCCGTTCCCCGTTAAAAGGCCGGCAAAAGAAGACGCGATTCCCAGCAGGATCACAGGACTAAGTGATATTCCCGCTATGGCGTCCAGTATGATTTTCGCCCCTGAACAGGACAGCACCGCGCCGCCAAACCCTACGGAAACAGCCGTGGTCACCATGGCAGAGCCTACATTCTTTACCCCTTCATTAATTGTCTTCCATTTGTCCGGCAGGTTCTTTCTTCCGATCACCATAGCCAGTGCTGACGCACAGAGCACAGCATAAGACAGCTCCATCCCAAAGCCATTAATCAAAATAATAATAAGTACCAGCGGCAGGACGGAAAGCCATGGCCTGATCCCGGCATCCGCCTCAAAACGGGATATTCTGTCCAGAATCTTTTCATCCGCGTCAAAATGCTCTCCCTTTTCTCGCGCCTTTTTAAATTCATACTGAAAATACAGATACAAAAAGGCAATACACACCACTGTGCAGACGATTCCAATGGGGAACGCCGCCATAGGGGAAGTCCCCATGTACTGGGAAGGAATGATATTGTTCAGCTGGGCTCCTCCCGGCATCATGGAAAGCGGAAAGGTACAGGAACTGGACATGATACAGGCCGGAATCAGCTTCCTCGGAAGATCCGCTTTCTGAAATGTGGCCAGGAAAATGGGATAGACCGTAAACACGATAACAAATACGCTGACCCCTCCGAAGGAGAGCAATGCCGTTGCCAGCATTGCCCCATATACCGCGTTCCGGTCGCCAAAGACCTTACCGATCATTTTGGAAAATACGGCTGCCAGAAGGGTCTCCTCCATGATCTTTCCAAACAGGGCATTGGTCACAAAGACCATAAAGTATTTGGCGATAAATCCGGAAAGGGAAACCGCGTAATGGTTCATCACCAGGTCTGTAAAACTTATATCATTTGTCACCCCAAGAAGCAGTACACAGATGAGAGTCGCCGGAATCAGGCTCACCTTTTTATAAATCAATACCATCAGCAGCGCCACAGCTGCCAGAACACCAGCAAGATTCATAGCAGCCACCATCCTATTTCACGGTTTCCACATGGCTCTTCTTAAAGGTCTCGGGCGCGATCTCATTTCCAATCCCCGGAAGCTCCGGAACCGTGAAAGAGCCATTCACCGGCTGGTAATCCTGGGTGGTCAGGCCCACCATCTGAGGCATCACCGTATTGACATTGTATTCATGAATCACAAAATTCGGGATTGCCGCTTCTAAGTGCAGGGAAGCCGCCGTCACAAGGGGACTTCCGCATACATGGATCTGCACTCCTGTCTCATAGAGATACGCCATGTCGCATATCTTCTTTACCTCTGTGATTCCGCCGCTGTTGCCTATATCCGGCTGGATTACCTGGATGGCCTCCTTGTCAAAGAACCGCTTAAACTGCCACCTGGAATAGATCCGTTCACCACTGGCCACGGGAAGCCCTGTCTCCCTGTGTACAAAGCACAGCACATCCTCCTGGGGCGTGGTAGGCTCCTCAAAGTAGAGGATTCCATATTTGGCCGCCATCTTTCCGTACTGAGAAGCGGACTGGGCATCGGTATAGCAGTGATTCTCAAGGATAATGTCCACGTCCGGCCCCACAGCCTCCCTTACAGCCGCAATCCTGGCCTCTGCCACCCTCATATATTTCGGGCTCAGGAATGCCGTCTGATCGGTTCCCTCATAACGGCCTTCGTCCTCCCGGAAGGTAAGAAAATTAAACTTGACCGCGTCAAATCCCTTCTCCACGGCTATCCTGGCCTGCGCTGCGTAATCTTCCGGTGTTCTGGCGGGCTTTCTGTTTTCTCCCCAGCCGTTCTGCAGCTGGCTGGCATAGGCCCTTAAGTGTTCCCTGTGTTTACCTCCAAGGAGCCGGTACAGGGGCAGATCGCAGACCTTGCCCTTGATATCCCACAGAGCCATGTCCAGGGCGCTGATTCCGCCGAACACAATAGGGCCTCCGTTTAAGGCAAAGAAACATTTCCGGTACAGCTTCTGCCAGATTACCTCATGGTCCAGAGGGTTCATCCCGATGATCAGTTCCGCCAGGTCGATTAGAATGCTGTAAGCGGAACGGGAGACATCCCCATAACTTAAGGCAATCTCCCCATCCCCATAAATCCCTTCATCTGTATAAATCCTGCAGAATGAGGGCCTCCATCCGTCCTCTACCGGATCGCAAAACAGCAGGTCAATCTTTGTAATCTTCATCTTTCTTCCTCCATTTCGTTTTCTGAGCACTCTCGGAAACTCTTTCTAATCTCCAGGTTTATTTTTCAGCTTCCCTTTCCGCCTTATTCCTCATCAGGCCCAACTGTATGGTGACAGCCGTGCAGATCAGAAGGAAAAACGGATAAAACAGATAAGGCAGTATCTCCACATAATTGGCACTGGCCACCTCCTGAACCATCATCGCTGCCGTCCCGTGGGGCACCAGCATGATGGCGGTACAGGCCCCGATATCCAAAAGACTGGCCAGCCTCTTTGGAGCGTTCTTGAAATTCTCCCCCATCTCCTTGGCAATAGGCGCCGCGATCAAGATTGCCATGGTATTATTTAAGATAACGGCCGACACAATAAAGGTCAAA
Source organism: uncultured Lachnospiraceae bacterium (assembly GCA_910586315.1). Taxonomy (GTDB): domain Bacteria; phylum Bacillota; class Clostridia; order Lachnospirales; family Lachnospiraceae; genus CANRXD01. The sequence continues at coordinate 9,041 of CAJUIP010000034.1, forward strand.
AAGCCAACCACATACTCACAGCTTTTTCTTCCTCTGATCATCTTTGTCACCTTCCCCACCAGCCATTCAATGCCGCCGTAATAGCGGACCAGCCCAACCAGCCCGGAGGTCATCATGGAGAATACGGCCAGCCAGAACATTCCTTCCATTCCCGCGGATACCTGCCCCGCCCATTCAAAGAACGTACAGGCCCCTGTCAGGACTCCGATAACACCGGACAGCGCCAGCCCGATGGCCAGAACCAGGATCACATCCAGACCTGCCACGGCAAGCCCCAAAACCGCCACATAAGGAACGCACGCCAGAATGTTATACGCTCCCGGCGTTACCGCGGAACTTCCGGCGTTGATACTGAGAATACCGTAGAGAATCACCGTGAGTACTGCCGCAGGAAGGGCAATGAGAAAGTTCATGCGGAATTTATCTTTCATCTCAGCCCCTACGCCTTTGGTGGCCGTAATGGTGGTATCGGATATCATGGAAAGGTTGTCTCCGAAGAAAGACCCTCCGATACATGCAGCGCCGCACATGGCCGGATTCAGACCCGCTCCTTCTGCCAGGGCGAAGGCTACCGGAATCATGGCGGCCAGGGTGCCCATGGAGGTGCCGATACAGGTAGATATAACCGCGCACATAATAAAGATACCCGGAACCAGGAAATGGCTGGGAATCAGGGCAACCCCCAGATTCACAATGGATTCCTTTCCGCCCGCGGCCGTGGCCCCGCTTGCGAACGCCCCGGCCATGAGAACAATCAGTCCAAGCTGCATCACTCCCGGCCGTCCCGCGTTTTCACAGTAGACATCTATTTTTTCTGCAATGGTCTTGTCCCTGGCATAAAAAAATAGCGCTGCCAGGATTCCCGCGATCATAGCCACATAGCGGGACATAATGTTAAAGGGTTTTTCAACTCCCTGCGCCAAAAATACCACACCGCAGCCCACATATAATCCCAGAAACAATAACAGGGGCAGCAATGCCTTTCCGCCGTAATCTTTTCTCATTCATGGTCTCTTCCACCCTTCTTTTATCCTATTTTACATTTCCTGCCTGTTTTTCAATGCCTGTTCCAGCTGCTTCAAAGCCCTTTCAAGAACACATCTTGGACAGGCCACGTTAAACCGCAGATATCCCGCGCCGCCAGGCCCAAACCAGGTTCCCAAGTCCACACCGATGTAGGCTTCCTTGGCGATAAAAGTCTCAATCTCCTCCACACTCATGCCGGTTCCCCGAAAATCCACCCACACCATATAGGTGGCCTCCGGTTTCTCCATCTTAAGCTGTGGAAGCCTTGTATCTATGTATTCTTTCATGTAATCCATGTTGTCATTAATGTAAGCGCACAGGACGGACACATACTCTTCGCACTGGTCATAGGCAGTCTCAAGGGCAGTGGGACCAAACCAGTTCATATTATAGATGCGGTTGGCGTTCATTCCCTTGTTAAACTGTTCCCGTATCTTATCATTGGAAATAATGGCATAAGCCGTCTGCAGCCCCGCAAGGTTAAAGGTCTTGCTGGGCGCGTACTGGGCGATGGTATTGTCCCTGATCTTCTCGGAAATCCCGCACACAGCCTGGTGTCTGGAATCCCCCATCATCAGATCCCCATGAATTTCATCGGCAATGAGGATCACCCCGTTATCCGCACAGAGATTTCCCAGCCGTTCCAGTTCCTTTTTTGTCCAGGCCCGCCCTACCGGATTGTGGGGATTGGACAGGATCAGAAGCTTGTTGTCCGGGTCTTTTACCTTTGTCTCCAGATCCTCAAAATCCATGGTCCATTTCCCATTCTTCTCAATGAGAGGGTTCAGCACCAGTTTCCGCCCGTTGTTTTTCACGCCGTCCATAAAGGGATAATACACCGGGCTCTGCACAATAATCCCATCTCCCGGTGCTGTAAAATGCTGGATTACAATGGTATAGCCCGGAATCACCCCCGGCGTAAAGACAATCCACTCTTTTTTTACATCCCAGTGGTACCGCCTTTTCACCCAGCGGATAATGCTGTCATAAAAGCTGTCCGGCTTTGTGCTGTAACCATAGGCCCCGGTCTTTACCCGCTCAGCCAACGCATCCATCACCTCCCCCGGCGACCGAAAGTCCATGTCAGCGATCCACATAGGGATCATCTCCACAGACGGGTCCACCCCGAATTTTTCATTGCAGCCGTCCCATTTTATGCTGCCTGTCCCCCGCCGTTCCAGATACTCATCGAAATACTCCTTTGTGTACACCACCTCTTACAACCTCCTTATGGTTCTCCTTTTCCATTGTTATAAACCTGTCACCTCTGCGCATGGATGATTTTATAGAGTTTGATTATCAAACTCTTTATTTTGTATGATACTGTATTTATTATCATAAGTCAATAGATTTTATTTGTTTTAACGAATAAAATTCGTTATTTTTTATATTATATCGTATCTAATTGTTTGTATATCAAACTCTTTGCTGAATAAAAAGGCATTTCCCGATCCATATGCCGGCCTGGTTTGACAATTCAGACAGAAAAATGTATAATCGTGTTCAGGGCAAAGGGCAGTTTCCCGCTGACACATCAAAAGGCAGGTATATCATGGCTTCAAACTATAACGGAAAAGATGTAACGGATATTTTTGAAAATTTAGACGAAAAAATAGATATCATTTTCAGGCACCAGATGCTTTTTTCCCTGTATCGCAATATCCCAAGGGATTATGACGTGGGATATTTCATGGGGGAGTTGGAGGCCCATATCCTGGGCTTTATCGCCACCCAGCCCGGAATTGTGGCAAAGGAGATCGTGAAGCTCACCTACCGCACCAAAGGAACCATCTCTTTAAGCCTGACCAAGCTGGAAGAACAGGGGCTTATCGAGCAGCATGTAAATCCCAGCAATAAGTCGGAGCGCAATCTCTATCTTACGGACAAGGGGAAAGAATTTCATAAACATCACAAGGAATACGACCGCCGCCTTACCTGTGATTATATTCTCCGCCTTTTGGAACACTGCACCCCTGAGGAGATCAACGGCTTTTTCAAGGTCTCCCACTACCGCAGCGATTACTTTGAAGAGGTTATCAAAGAAGAGCGGCAAAAATACGAGGCGTACAAGAAGAAACAGAAGAAATCCGCAGAGTAAACCATTTCATCGAGCAGGGAGGCCTTTCCCCCTGCTCAACCCACGGCCCCCCGTACGCCGACAGGCGGCAATATTCCTTTCGGGAACCAGCGCGTAAAAAGCAGCAGCCCCTGGCCTGTCCATGTCTGCTGCTTTATTCATGGAAACTTTTTACCTGGACAGAATTTCACAGAAAAAGTAACAGATTATAATAAATTGTCATCAAGATACAGAATGCCGCAGACAGCGGCAGGGTCTTTCGTATCAGATCCCCTAAAGACACATAAAAATAATCCGAGGCGACTACCAGGCAGATATGGGTAGGCGACAGCTGGCTTGCCGCGTGGGTAATGCACATCAGATACACCATGAAGGCCGCGCCCCCTGGAATCGCCGCGAAAGCCAGAGGCGTTCCCATGGCAATAGCGCCGGTGGAGCCGCTGATGACGGTTGCCACAAAGAAAAGAATCGCAAAAATCAGGTAACCAGGCAGCGGCAGGGACGACATGGCCTCTGGAAGCAGCGCCAGAACACCGGTATAGGCGATAAACTCTTTCAGTACCAGCACCAGGAACATATTTCCCAGCATCTTCTTTTCAAACGCCGAAACCACAAATCTTTGCAGTTCTTTCGTTTTCACCTTATAGATCACAATACAAAGCAGGATAGAGATCAACACGGCTGACACCACTTCCACATGGAACACCAGGATCAGCAGCAGAATCAACAGCAGGGACCAGAGATGGCGGAACAGATTCACTCCGTCCCTCATCCGGTTTTTGCTTGGCGGCGTTCCTGTCTCTTTCGGAATACGGCGCAGATACGTCACATACCCAAGCCCAAACAGGGTAAGCACAGGAACAATCATTCCAACCATAAATGTCCCGATCTCCACCCCGGCCAGATTGGCCATCAAAAGCACCGTCGTATAAGTGGGAAGGGTGCTTTCCGGGATATGGCGGAACCAGCTGGATACAAACGCCTGTTCTTTCGGCTCCAGGTATCCGTCTGTGGCATCTTTCACGATCTCGCTGCACAGAATCATGGAGGCGGCTGAAGGCAGCAGGCCGATAAACAGGCTCGCGCCTGCCGTATTGACCCTGCGGTTGTGGAAAATCCCGTTTAAGTCCTGCTGAGCCAGTTTGATCTGGGAGCGCGCCTCCAGAATCCTCTGTAAAAATGTGATGAAATAAAAGGAAAGCAGTACAGACAGGGAAGACCATTTGGTAAACACCATGGCGACACACCTTACCACCTCCACCGAGGGAATCCGAAATAGTATGGCGGTTACCGCCAGACCGCCTAATACAGCTTGATAAAGAGGACGGCGGAATGCCAGAATGGTAATGATGACAGCAAACGTAATTCCAAGATATAATATTTGCATTTTATGCATGCTCCTTCCCTGCCTTTATAGCAAACAGTTTAAATTTCGAAGCAATTATATCGGATTTACTTTTTTGTCACAAGATATAATTAAACTTATTAGTTACTAATAAATTTCATAGTTACCTTTATTTTTCATAAGACAACAATCCCGGATAGACCTGCTGCGCAACGCGAATGAATTCAGAAATCATACTCCAGCAGTAATTGCGCTTTATATATACAAAACGAGTCTGGAAAGAAGTGCCAAACTGCTCTGGAAAAGGAAAGATATGCATATTGGACAACTGCATTTCACCTAACAGATTCCAAACCATATGATTGGGAGAAAAACAAGCCCCAACCTCATTGGCACAAAGACGAAGAACTGTATTTTGGTTCAACGACACCGCTTTTATAATAGGCGAAATTCCCGAACGCCGAAAAAATTCCAACGCAATCCTCGTAGATAATCCGGCAGACGTTCCTAAAATAAAAGGACATTCTTTCATAGGCGTCAAAAGTCCCTGTTCTAAAGCATCTGTAACATCTGCGGGATTAACAGAATACTTTTGAAGCAAATTTTCAGAAACCAGCATTACAACTTTCTCCTCGTAAAAACTGCTGCTCTCTATATCAGGTGATTCCATAGATGAATCTGTAATAAGCAAATCCACCTCACCGTTAAGCAACGGCTGAAGCGTGACAGCCCTCTCTATAATCGTAATCTGAATATGCGGATGCTCCTGCAGAAAAGCCGTAACGACTGAAGGCATGATCAGCTGGCTCCGACTGTTAGAAATACCGACGCGCAGTTCCCCCTTTACATTTCCCGCAATATCCCCTAATTCCTGCCGCAGTGACCGCAGATCGCTCTGCTGCCGGACAGCAAACTGAAGGAACACCTTTCCTGCATGGGTAAGCTGTAAAGGAGAACGGCGATCCACCAGGATACATCCTACTTCCCGTTCAATAGAAGCGATGTGAGCGCTGAGCGATTGCTGTGTCACATTCAATTTTTGGGCTGCACGTGTAAAATTTTTCTGACGCGCCAGTTCAATAAAATATTCCATTGATTGAAAATTCATAAATCCATCCCCCATTACAAATTATATTTGTAGAATACACCATTTTAAACAGTTTTACAATGTCTGAATTGATTGTTAAAATCAAAATATAATTTCGTGATTTTTACCAAAAATTTCAGGTATTTTCTCCTGAAAGCGGAAGAAAGAACGAAAAAAATAAGAATGGAGGAACATGTAATGAAAATTACAAAAGTGGATGTATTGTTGGCAAAGCCAGACGAGCAGGGATGGACTCCTGTATTCTGCCGTGTCTATACGGACTCCGGAATTTATGGCGACGGCGAGGTAGCACTTGGATATGGCGGCGCTTCCAGAGCTGCCTTCGGTATGGTTCAGGACATGGCAGGGTTAGTAATCGGTATGGACCCTCTGGATCATGAGTTAATCTGGAGAAAACTTTATCAGGGTTGCTTCTGGGGGGTCAACGGCGGTCCTATCGTATTTGGTGCAATCAGCGCCTATGACCTGGCTATGTGGGATATCAAAGGCAAATTTTTTAATCAGCCTCTTTACAAACTGCTTGGCGGCAAAATCCGCAATGAGATGCGTGCCTATGCCAGCCAATTGCAACAGGGATGGGGTATAGGAAGAAGTCCGGCCCGCAGCGTTGAGGATTATGTAAAGAATTGTGAGATTGCATTGGACAAAGGCTTCGACGCTGTGAAGATCAATTTTACTACTCATCGCCCGGACGAAGGACGTTATTCCAAAACAGAACAGACTGCCTATATCCACCCTGATTATATGGATGTCATTGAATCCCGTCTCGCTGCAGTGCGAAAGACTATGGGTAAAAATGGTGACATTATTCTGGAAAATCATTGCTACACGGATGTACAGTCAGCAGTTCAGATGGGTCTTATGGCTAAGCAATATCATCCATACTATTATGAAGAACCAGTTACTCCTCATCCGGAGCTTTTAGCTCAAGTTCATCAGAAAACCGGTATCCCTGTAGCCAGCGGTGAGAGAATCTACTCTGCATGGCAGTATGAACGCTGCTTCCAGGCCGATGCCATTCAGGTAATCCAGCCTGATCTGGGCACCTGTGGAGGTCTGACAGAGGTAAAGAAGATCTGTGACATGTCCTTTGTTCATGAACTGGGTGTGCAGATTCATGTGTGCGGAAGTCCTCTGGTAACTGCAGCTTCCCTGCACATTGAGGCTGTTCTACCGAATTTTGTAATCCACGAGTACAATGTCAACTGTATGATGCCCACCATGTTGAAATACGCAACTCATGATTACCAGCCAGTGAACGGCAAGATGCCGGTTCCTGAACTTCCCGGAATCGGTTCTGAAATCTCCGATTTCGCTTTCCAGAACAGTACAGTGGTTACGTTTGAATAATTCATTCATTATATCTTCAGGAGGTTATCATGAATGTGAAGATCATTGGCAGCCATTTCTGCCCGCAAACGTTATATTCCATAATCAAATGTAAAGAAGCAGGCATCAATGTCAGTTTTGTTGATCTCTCAGGAAGTTTAGGCGCCTTGAAGGAATTTCTGGTTCTTCACGAGCAAGATTCCATATATACGGCTCATCGGGAGATGACAGCAGATAAAGATTATGTACAAAACGGTAAAATAGGTCTTCCCTGTTTTGTCATGGAAGATGGTACAAAAACTCTGGAACTTGACCGAATCCTTGGCATAGCTCAGGCTAAGAAAAATTAATATTACGATTACCGGCTGTCTCGAATCAGGCAGCCGGTATTATCATTAATAAATAGACAAAAAACCCGGGAAATCCCGGATTTTTTGTCTATACACCTATATAAGAAAGCTTACAAATCAAGAACATTTTCTGGCAAGCTCCCGGTTGATTTCCTCAACCCTTGCATCATCCTCCGCATTGCCTGACCAAACAGAGGTGCGAATATTGATGGTTCCGGTCTTACTTCGGATAACAGACAAAAGGCTGAATCCTCCAATCATAACCACATTGGCAACGGCTAACCAAGTAGGCATGGAAAGCAGAGTCTTCCAAACGGAAATGACAGCTACAATCAAAGAAGCACAGCAAAAACCATAATACACACCATTGGGTACATGAAGGGATGATTCCTTCCATGCATGGGGATACAGCTTAGGCATCTTCATAAACCCAAAGAAATTGAGGAAAGCATAGAAAGATGCCGCCAACTGAACCAGATTGGTCAGTGTAGTAATGGAAAACTGGAATATAACTGGCAAGGTAACAGCCACCCACTGAATTGTCAGGGCAATGTAAGCAACGCCATATTTATTTTTCTTTCCCAGAACAGGGGGAAGCCATCCGTCTGAACACTGCTGTCCCATATTAATCCCATAATTGGCGAAACTGGTATTCAGAGTGGAGAGAAGGGCCATAATAGGACCGCCAATAATAAACACTACATAAAGGACGGGCGGAAAAATTTTTCGTGCTGCAAATACCAGAGTGGTAGAATCGCCATACTCCTCAAGAGTCATACAAGCAGCGGCAGCCATAGCCGGACCACAGTAACAGACAATCAGGGTAAGGGTTGTCAAAAGCAGCATTTTGGGAATATCACGCTTGGCATTTTTCGCATTGCGACCATAACCGATAAGTGCATAATATCCATTCGTAGAAAACAGGAACAAAAGAGCTGCCCCAAAGAACCCACCGTCGATTTTTCCTTCTTCTGAAAATGTAATGCCCCAGCCATGAGTCAGCCAGTCAGGATCAGACATGGTAAAGATTGGATTCTTCGCATGTATAAGACCAAATACCGCAAACATGAGAAGAGCCGCAATCAGGAAATATACCATCACCTTCTGTATCTTTGCCATGATATTCAGCCCTCTCAGGTTGACGAGATAGAAAAAAGTCAAAAGACCTGCCCCTACACAGATTTTGGCTGTAGGAGTTCCAAGTATGGGAAAGATATCTCCAATATAAGCTGCCGCTGATGTTCCGAATAATGCTGTTCCAAACATCTGTGTCAGGCTGACGAATGCATATATGCCTCCAAACCGAGGTCCTCCCAGATTGTTCAGTAAAGAATACAGGCCTCCTCCACAGCGAAGAGTGGAACTAACGAAAAAATACGGTGCAATCATGGTCATTCCCAGAAGAATTGCCACAAAATATGCCAGCCATACCGAATATCCTGTATATTTAATTCCAGGTACAATCAAAGTGATTACCCCTGCTCCAATAACCGTACCTACTGCTATGGTGTACAATTCAGATTTTCCAAACTCTTTTCCCGGAGCCGGTTCTTTTTCATTATGTATATTAATCATAAGAGAATTCCTTTCTACTAATTATTTTTTCCTTCTTTGCTGTCACAACCGTTTTCATCTGTGTAAACTCTCGTGGGTGTGGGGGCCCTCCTTCATCAATTAACCTCATCAACAGACAATCAACCTTTGCAATCTTCATTTTGTTTCCTACCTTCCTTTTTATTTTGACCCAGCCAAACTGGGATGAAACACAAATCAGCCTTCCTGCTTTTGAATATTCAGCTTCAGCAGTGCCATACCACCAGTTAGTGTCATGACTGCGATAACTATGTAAAGCAAATCAAAACTGTTGCTCATGTCCCGGATAATGCCTGGGAAAATACTCAGTGCCGTACTGATAAAGCCAGTCAACATTACTTCAAACGAATAGATAGACGAAAAATTTCTCACCCCGTATGCTCTCAAGAAGATGGACTGTGGGCCAATGGTAGTAAACCCATATCCAAATCCAAATATAACGGCAAATAAATAGGCTCCCACTTTGGAAGTGGCAAAGGGTACAATCGCACATGCGGATGCAATTGAAAACATGGATACTGCTGACACATATTTGGGATTAAACCGGTCCATTGCAACACCGCTTAACAGCCTTGTAAAAAAATTAACAAACGCATAGATACTCAAGACTTTCGAAGCTTCTACCAGAGACAGTCCTTTATCCATAAATGTGGCCACGGAGTATCCAGTAACTGCATTCAGGCTGAAATTACTTCCCGCAAAAGCCAACAAAGTAATAAGAAATACTTTACTCCTTAACATATCCGTCTTCTTTAACGCCTCCGCTTTAACCGCTTCTTTTATCTGCTTTTCCGGTTCTTTAGGGACAATACCATCCGGATACAATCCCTTTTTAACAGGAGAATCGCAAAGAATAAATATGGATAAAACCAGACACAAGATACTTCCCATCAGAACAAGTACCCACACCGTGCGCCAATCTCCTGTTTTCTCCATCAACCAGGCAGTAATACCAGGCATGGTAAATCCAGCCAGACCTCCGCTTGCGTTAAGAATTGCCAAACATACGCTTCTCCGCCTTTGAAACCATTTTGAGATTATGGTCTGGGCTGCAATCCCGCTCCCGAAAGCCGTCATCATTGCCGTAGGTACAGCCAAAGTAAAAAAATAGGCATTCATGCTGTTTACCACAAAAATCAGTAGCAAACTTGTAATAATACCTGATACAGAACCAATGATCAGACATAATTTCGCACTTCTTTTTGAGATTACCCAGCCTACTACTATGGCTAACATAGCACTTACTAATGTATAGGCTGTTCTGGCAGCAGCTCCCATAGTCATCGTCGATCCGAACTCTGTAATAACAGCTGTCAGCGTTGTTCCATAAGTATAAAGATAACCGCACAGAAGGAAATAATGAGCAATGCATAAAACCATCAAAATAATGTATCCAAAAAACATTTTATCTTCACCTGCTTTTCAAAATTGATGTGATTGATTGATAAATTTTATCGTTATTCTCATCATATCCTACAAATATAACAAAGTAAAACTGTTATTTATTGTAAAATTAACAATATATTTTTGTCACATGTTACTTCATGTAAGGCACGCGAGATGCTATAGTAACAATGTTTGCCTTCGCAAGACAATCTTGTGTTGGTTCCTGCCCTAATCCCGGTAAATCAGGTACTTTGTATACTCCGTTTACAGGCTGATAGTCATATTTGCATGTCCCACGATTTACCGGATTTAACGCTCTCTGATGATGCTCATGAATCAGGAAATTGGGGATTGCCGCCTCAATCTGAAGGGCTGCCGCTTTAGAGATAGGGCTGCCGCAAACATGAATCTGAACATTAGAATCATAAAGCCATGCCATATCACAGATTTTTTTAGCTTCAGACAATCCACCACACAGGCATAAGTCTGGCTGCACCACATCCAGAAGCCTCTTCTCAAAAAACGGTCTGTACCCCTGTCTCGTATAAATCCGTTCTCCAGATGCAATAGGAATTCTTGTCTTTTTCTTAAGTTCTGCAAAATTCTCTACATTTAACGGGTGAACCGGCTCTTCATAATAGAAAATACGCAATGGTTCCAACACTTCTGCAATTTGTATTGCAGCCGTAGTATCCGTATTGGAATGCATCTCGATAATAATGTCCAGTTCTTCACCGCCAGCTTCTCTCATGGCTGCAACACGGTCATACACAGCCTGGAGTACATGCTTCTGTAATGGTCCTCTAATATTCCACGACTTTCCGGAAGAATCAGGGATAATAATTGGATCTACTTTTACAGCGTTATAACCCTCCTCCAGAATCCTCATGGTCACTTCTGCATATTCTTCAGGTTCCACCAGTTCCTGTTTCGTGATATTCTGACCCCAGTTAAATTGAACTTGACTTGCATAAGTACGCAGTTCATGATTTGTTTTTCCTCCAAGCAGCATATAAATCGGTGTATTTAAAGCCTTGCCTTTAATATCCAAAAGAGCGATATCTATGGCGCTCATTGCTGCGGACACAATAGTTCCGCCGCCCATTCCCCAGAAGGTCTTTCGAAAAATGGATTCCCAGATCTCTTCCGTGTTCATAGGATTCATACCTATGATCTGTTCCGAAAAATCCTGTATCATACCCAATCCGGCACGCCATCCTTTTCCATATGCAAGACCTGCCTCTCCCCATCCGCAGATGCCTTCATCTGTATTTACCCGAACTAATACCGGACTCCATGCCCCTCTTGCTGTAGCCCCTTTATTTCCACTGGGCAGCTGTAATGCATCGATACTTGTAATTCTCATTGATTACCTCCTAAAAATCTGATATGCTTAAAAATACACAAAACCCATGTACATTTAGCTGTTACTATCGTATAATATTTACATATTTTGTGGAATTATTTTCTTTTCTAAGACTTGTTAACCCTGAATTTAACAGATTGGAAGAATATGATATGGAACTATTACAATTACGGTATTTTGCTGAACTGGCCAACACGGAACATTTATCAAAAACAGCGGAAAAGCTTTATATTTCTCCACCATCTCTAAGCAGTACCATCAAGAAATTGGAAAATGAAGTAGGTATGCAGCTTTTTGACCGAAGTCGTCAGCAGATGCGTCTTAATGAAAATGGCCGAATATTTTATCGCTATGTCCAAAATGCGCTCAATAATCTGGATTATGGAATTGCTGCACTGCGAGAACTACAACGCCCGGCCATAAAGGTTGCACTGACCAGTTATCCTGTGTGGATCGACATGATTTATGCTTATGAACAATCCAATCCCCAGGTAACTGTGGAATATGCTGTCATTACATTAGATCAACTAAACGAAAAACGTTCTCTTTTCCCATGGAATTTTTTTCTGGGAATTGCGGAAGATGTCAATCCTGACGATTTTCAAATCTGCAACGTTTTTCCATCCGAACGTCCCATTGTCCTGATGTCTGCAGATCACCCTTTCTCCAATCACACAGAGATAAATCTGACAGAACTGAAGGATGAGGTTTTTATATCTGTAAATGAATCCAACTCCTCCGCCCACAATTATATGATGTCCTTGTGTCACCTTGCTGGATTCGAACCCAAAAAAATTCTCTTTGGAGATTATCTGATGCGTGTAAAATTGATTCAGCAAAATAGAGGAGTCAATATTACTACCAATCTGGGGGCCGCAGTAAACGCCATTCCAATGGATATTATAAAGTCCATCCCTCTGTCTTCCCCTATCATGACCCGTACACAATCTGTAAGCTGGGAAAAAGGTAAAATACTATCAAAAGAAGAAATTAACTTTCTAGATTTTGCAATCCAGTATTTTAAAGAAAATCCTCCTATGGATCCCCATAAATTGTAAATCAGGGGGACTGCTAAAACAGTTCCCCCACGCATCCTCTGTCAGTCAACCGGCCATTCCGTATGATTAGACGTCCGCGCCACCTCACGAAAAATCCTGTGACGGATTTTCCTGATTCTGGTCTCAACACTTCTCATTCCGCCTGACTGGGCCATATTTTCCTCTCACCGCCTTTTATGCCTCTGAAAATTGGTCTTTTCCCACAAAGCACAGGGGACATTCAAAGTCCTCTGGCACATCCTCCCACTTTGTTCCAGGAGCAATCCCGCCTTCCGGATATCCCTTCTCCTCATCATACTCCCAACCGCACACATCACATACATACTTCATCTGACTCTCTCCTTTTCTCCGCAAATTCATCATTGCTTGAAATCTATGGTTTCCCACCAGCATTTTAAGATACTCAAAAGGGGGCGTCAATTACTAATAAATTTATTAGCAACCTAATCTCCTGAAAATATCTTCATAAATCTCCCGGTCTCTACGCAATGAATCTCAACCCATTTTTCTTTGCCGTTTCCATACAGGAACTATAGCATGAACGCAAAAGTTCACAGTCCCTCTCCGTAACTCGTTCTCTGACTATGGGGCCCACCGTATGTATCACGTATCTGCATGGAAGATTATACCCATTTGTCAGCTTGGCCTTTCCTGTCTCTTCCTCATATCCCTGTTGTTCCATCAGCCGGCTGCACTCTTCCCGAAGCTGTATCCCTGCTGCTGAATGGATTGCATTGTCAATACACCCGTGACAGGGAACGAAACATCCCAACAGCCGGGAATTGGCAGCATTGACAATAGCGTCTGCTGCCAGCCTGGTAATGTCCCCCTGCCAGACAGCCATCCTTTCCCCATGAGGACATTGGCTCCTGTACGCTTCCTTAACACTTAAAATCTCCGATATTGGAACAATACCTTTCTCATATACTTCTTTCTTCAGAAATTCATCCTGTACCTTTAATACTTCTCTCCTCATAGGTTTTGGCAGACGGATATTCATAAGGCTACGAAGAATCCGTCTCTTCTCATCATATCCACAGCCCTCTGTATTCAGATTTTGGTACTGCCCAGAATCATGCTTAAATGCGTCCAGGAGGAAATCCAGCCTTTCTTCCTGTGTCCCGTTGGCATCCCATTCTACCGCCCCTTTTTGTAAATCAGCTTTTCTTTTTTTCATCCTGTCTCCTGTCACATCCCTCTAGCAGCTGCGCCATTGTAATCACATTTCTCACACTGAGCCAGTACATGGTCACTGTCTCTTTTTCGGAAAATCCCTGACCATGCACAGATACTCTGCAAAATCGGAACCACAGAAATCCCCTTCTCTGTCAGGCTGTACTCCACCCTGGGCGGCACCTCATCATAAGATTTTCTCTCTACAATATCATCCCGAATCAGCTCTTTTAAAGCAGCCGCCAGCACTGCATCCGTAATATTGGTCATCTCTTTCCTAATCCCGCTGTACCGCAGTACCTTCTTTTCATTTAACACGCAAATAATCCTGGGCTTCCATTTCCCGCCAAAAATCTCAAGTCCATATTCCAGGGGACAGCGGATATCCTGCTCCATCTTTTTTTGATACATGGTCTCCTCCTCATTTCTTTTCTATTTCTGTCTTTCTTTTTTCCTGATTTTCCCGCCATCTTCCCGGCAGTCCGTCAGCGTTGCTTCTCTTTCATTATATGGGCTTCCCTATTTTCTTTCAAGTTACTATGAAATTTAATAGTTTATCATAAATTTCTTAATATCTTGTCTCCCGGGAGCCGGTTTTCTATAATGGGGGCATCAAATAAACATTCGATTTTTCTTAGGAGGTCAACTTATGCTGAACGAAAACGTTACAAAACTGCTGAAAGAGAATATGTGGGATTTAGCCACCTGCTTTGACAACGAACCCAATGTGGTTCCCGTCGCTTTTAAGGATGTGACCGAAGACGGCAAACTGCTTGTGGGTGATGTTTTCCTTGAGACCACGTTAAAAAACATTAAGGCAAACGGCGGCAGAATTGCTATTTCCGCATATGATGCCAAAACCCTGGAAGGATATCAGATCAAGGGAAAGGCTGAATATGTAACTGACGGACCGGTTGTCAATGTTTTCAAAGCTATGGTAGAAAAAATGTTCAATGGCGCCGCAACAGCAAAAGGAGCTCTTATCATAACTCCCGATAAAGTGATTGTTACCACCCCAGGCGCCGAGAACAAAAAGGAACTATAATTCAACCCAAAGCAGGTGCAGCGCCGAAATTTTAAGCCTGCACCTGTTCCACATAGGAGCTGCCATGATATTTCATAGAAATTCTTTTTCACAAACTGATTCTGCTGACACTCAAACCAGTATAGAAAATTTGAAACATGTCCTGGATCGAGCCGATGCAGTTGTCATTGGAGCCGGTGCCGGTTTATCTGCTTCTGCCGGTTTCCATTATGGTGGAGAACGTTTTCAAAAGTATTTCCAAGATTTTGAAGAAAAATATCATTTTCATGATATGTATTCCGGTATGTTTGTCCAATACGATTCCCCAGAGGAAATCTGGGCATTCTGGAGCAGGAGTATCTGGCTGAATCGATATATGGATCCCCCTAAACCAGTTTACCAGCTGCTCCTTGAGCTTATTAGGGAAAAGGACTATTTCGTTATCACCACCAATATAGACCACTGCTTCCAAAAAGCCGGCTTCAACAAAGAACGGCTATTCTATACGCAGGGAGAATACGGCTTATGGCAATGTTCCGTTCCCTGTCATAATCGCACTTATGACAACAAGGAACCTGTTATGGAGCTTTTAAGGGTACAGGGGTACGAAATCAACCAGGAGGATAACCTAATTATCCCCCAAAACACCGTTCCTAAAATGAGAATTCCCACAGAACTGATTCCCAAATGCCCTGAATGTGGAATGCCCATGAATATGAATCTCCGCAATGATGATACCTTTGTAGAAGACGAGGGCTGGCACAGGGCCAAAAGCCGCTACCAGGATTTTTTGAAGCAGCACCAGGAAGATTCTGTTCTCTTTCTTGAACTTGGTGTAGGTTGGAACACTCCAATCATTATCAAATATCCATTCTGGCGCATGGCAGCCTCCTGGCCTCATTCTGTTTATGCCTGCATTAACCGTGGGCAGGCTTTAGCTCCGGAAAATATAGAAAATAGATCCATCTGTATTAACGATGACATTATGACAAGTCTTTTGCAGTTGAAATGAGGTGAATCCGATTGGAAAAAAATGCATGTTTAAAAGCTTATATTGATTCCCATCTCTGTGTCGGATGTGGGGCGTGTATTGCTCATTGCCCCACACATGCCATTTCCATGATGCCTGGCTGGGTCAGTCATGTAAATCAAGATAAATGTATTTCCTGCTATACTTGTATCCAAATATGTCATAAAAATGCTCCGTATATTCAGAGAAAAAACTGATAAAACTGTATTAGATATTTTGTCAACTACTTTCGTAGCATACAACCACCATTCGTTCCCCTTTCTTTTGATAACTGCATGTAACAAGGTATAGCAAGGATACTTGATCATTTGGTATGATAGATGTCTCAAAAATTGCTCTTTCTTTTAATTCTTGAATTCTTAAATCATTCTCCTTCCATTGACCAGCCACATCAAAATAAAACATACCTGTCTTCTCTGACCATTCTTTCTCTGATACACGCAAAACTGCAAAAATCTTATATTGGCGATGAGCCCATAATGTATCCAATAATACTTCCGGATGCTTTTCCCAGTAATCCTTACTCTGATAGTTTAATAAATCCGCAAACATTGTCCCATTCTTCATATTATGCCCATACAAAAACAATGGCCCTTCTTCCGAATTCATATCCCCTGTTCCCACAAAAGGAACCCCCGCATAGGAATCATTCTTGTAAAAATCCCTGTACAGATAATATTCCCTGTCTGTTAAATTCTGCATTACCGGATAATCTATATTGGTTCCCTCAATCCTTATCCACCCCGCAAGATCCATATTTTCCTTGTATAACTCCTGATATTCTTTTAACACTATTCTTTTCTTTCGTGTATCATCTTCAATGGCACCTGTTGTCCCTTCAACCGTTAATGGTACAGAAAAATCAGATCTGTTTTTTTGCTCTTCCACTTTTTCTCTCAACATTCCAAAAGTATCCTGCTCTTTTTTTAGGTCTAATTGCCTTCCAACCATAACTACAGTTATACTTATTACCGCCAGAACCAGACCTCCCAGTATCACCTTTTCACCCCATCTCATAGTTCTACCTCCTCATATAAAATCCTAGAAAAATAAAGAAACCTGCCCCTCACCCAGCGGCAGATTCTGTTTTCTGTCAAATATTCCTCTGCCATACATTCCGGATTATCTCTCCCCCATCTGGTTTTCTCTAAAAACTCCTCCATACTCCTATACTCCACCAAGGCCTTTGCCGCCCGTGTAAGCTTCCTCTCATCCCAATTCTCCTGAATCAAAAATTCCTGCTCTAAAATATCCGTCAAACCGTTCAGAAAACCGCCACCTTTTTCACCATTCATCCGTAAATAAATCCTCCACTCTCTCAATTTCTCCAGCTTTGGCGTTCCTCTTTAGCTCAGACTCCGATTCTTCCTCCTTGTCTGTATCCATCCACAACTGCTTCTTTATAAAATCTTCCGTCTTCAGCTCTGTCCTTGAATCCTTTTGTGAATTTTTTTCATTATCTGCGAAAGATTCCTTTGGGCCCTCTGTTCTGGGAAAGTCATCAGATTCCTCTGTTCTCTGGATAAAAATACCCTCTTGACTCTTTTTTCCCAGTTCTTCGTCAAACACATTCTCCTTAGCCTCATTTTCCATTTCCCCCTTCCGCCACTCCGGCACATGGCTCTCCGTCTTCTCCAGCACCAGCTTTTTCGCCTCCGGGTGCCTGGAATAATCAAATTTTCTCACCTTCAGCACCTTCTGCCCCCGGATAATCACAAGAGCCTGGTCCAACGGAAACCGAAGCACCTCATCCGGCAGAAGCAGCATACGCTTCCCAACGGAACTGGTCTCCGAATAATCCGGCACATAGTCGCTCATACGCATGGAGCTTAAGTTTTTCCCTATGGAAGCCACACTCACAGTCACTTCCCCCGACCGACCACTGAAATAAGTCGCCGTAGTCATGTCATTACACCCTAAAAACAGCGAAGTATCACACCCACCCAGAATCTCCTCCCACTGCCCATCCGGATACCGGTTCTGTAACTGTGGAATATTCTGATACATAATACTCATTCCCAGATCCCGGCTCCTGGCCGTAGCCAGCTTTTTCTTAAAATCCGGCACCACCCCAATGTTGGGGAATTCATCCAAAATAAAATGAACTGGAACCGGCAGCTTCCGGCTCTCCTGCCGGTCCGCAAACCGCACCAGCTTGATACACAAGAACGACACAAACAATGTTGCCAGCACATCATAAGTAGAATCCTGATCCGAGGTAATACAAAAGTAAGCACACCGCGCCTTCCCCGGAAGAGTCAAATCAAATTCCCGGTAACTGGTAATCTTCTGTACCTTCTCATTCTGCATAATCTGCAGCCGGGTTCCCAAACCCAGCACCGCATTCCCTTTCACCTTATCCGCTTTAGAGAATAACCGGTACGGCCCCTTGGCCGGATGACTGGTAGGCAGATTGTCAAAAATCCCGTCCAGCGCCTCCAAGCTCTGATTGATCAGCAGCTTATATGCCTCCGCGAATGTCCTGTCCTTCTCCTCATACTCATGATACACATACAGGCAGAGAGCCTTTAACAGATCCATCTCCGTGTTGTCATAAAAATGGTCAAACTTGTCCGTGGTGTTGCGAATCACCACATCCACGAAGGTATCAATCAGCCCGCCCCCGTCAATCTCCCCCAGACAGTCCCAGGCATCCGAATTGTCCAGATTAATCAGGTTCCACTGCCGCACCGTGTACCCCTGTGCTTTCAGATAGGCAGCCGTGTCCTCATACAATTCTGACTTAGGGTCAGTCACAAACATACTCTCCCCACGTCTCACACACTGGAGAATCATGTTCTTGGCAAATGCCCTGGACTTCATGGAACCCTGGGAGCCGCACACGGCGATATTCCGGTTCAGCCTAGAATCCCTGGGAAGGCTTAATACATGTCCGGTCTTCAAATCCTGCCCCAAAATAATCCCATCTACCTGCCTTACATCCCGGTCCTCACGAAGTACAGCCTTCCGTTCCGAGTCCTTCATGTATCCCGCCGTCCCATAGGTGCCCAGACTGGAATAGCTAAAATTCCGTTCTTCGTCCGTTCCCGCAAGGCCCCCTTTTTCACTCCGAAACAGAATCAATCCCGCAAAGACCAGGAGCAGAAGCAGCGCCAGAAATGTACATTTCCACCCTGTCACGGAAAACAGTGCCCCAAACAAACACCGAAAGGGATTCAGGCTCACATTGCCTGCGTCTGTCAAAATCTGCTTAAAGATTCCCCCTGCATACAACGCCAGCAAAAGCAATAACCCAAGCCCAATTACCAACTTTTTTCTCTCTGGCAATTCCTCCCTCCCCTTGTTTTCATGTTCTCCCATATCTCACCTCTTCCCGCAAAATCAATATTGGCACTGCCGCTATGCGAAATGTGCCATCTTGCCAACATACCTTCCAGTTGTGAAACTCCGTTTTACAAGCGTTCTTCCTACGCAGCCCCTATCGCATGATACCGGTATAGGTTCCCGTAATAAGTGCTGATTGTACTGGACGCATTGTAAAGCGCCGTAATCATCACCGCCCGAATATTCCGAATCTTCACCGCTGTTTCCGACATGCACCGAAGGACATACTGGACATGAAACATGGTCAGGCTCTTATACCTCTCCTTCACCTCCGCCGCTTTCCGTTCCTCCCGGTTGACCCGGATTGTCCGTGCTGTGGAAGTCAGAACCTCCGAAGCGATCTCCACCAGCTCATCCAGTTCGTCCGTGTCGCCCAGGTCATGCTTTAAAATGTCATACTCAATCTGTCTCTTAAATTCCTCCCTGATTCCCTGATAGGAAGATAAGATTAGAGAATCTCTGTTGTAATCTTTGTATGTAATCTCTGTATTTGTCCCCCTAAAACCTGCAACACACTTTTCTATATTTCGGAAATGGGTATCCCCAGTTTCGGTGGTATACCCCTCTTTCAGTAAGACCTCCCCCTCATACTTCTCCATTCCATCATCAATTATTTTCACCTCTGCCATTCTCTGTTCCTCTCTGCCGTCTCCTCCTTCCCTCTTATACCCGTCTATTCTTCCGATTTCTATTCCAATTTCCTTGTACCCCGCTGCCTTCTCCCCATTCTTTCCCTCTCCTGTCTCTTTTTCCCCATATTCCGCCTTATCCTCTACCCGTCCATCTATCCCGCCTTTACCTCCATCCGGTTCCCCATCTTCCAGAAATGTCAGCTGCTTCAACACTTCCACATCCAGAGCCAAAAACAGAACATTAGGAATGATAATTCCGCCCATATTTAATTTCCGGAAAACCCGTTTCACCACTCCCAGCTTCTCCAGCTCCACGATTGCATTGGAAGCGTCCCTTTTACTGATTCCAAACTGGTCCGCAATCTGCTGGTAATTCCGCTGTAACAGATCCGCCTTAAATTTCTTTTTATATCCCACAAGCTCCCCGGTTCCCTCACTCCGTACCTCCGCAGCGCGATACCAGTACACAATATCCGCAAGAATCACAATGGCATTCAAGTACGGTTTCCCACTCTCTTTGCGAATTGTCTGATACCAGGCAGACGGAATCACATTCCCCGTTATCCGCATTTGACTAAGCTGGTCCACTGTTTCATTTCCTGTCCTGTAAATAGACTCCATAAGATTCTCCTCTCCTTTTGTTCATTTCCATACGCTGTTTATTCCTGATCTAAGATTCCCACCCCAGATACCGATACACCTTCTCCGGCCGGATCGCCTCCACCTCAAACCGTTCCCCCAAGGCCTCCCTCACTGCCTCCGCCTGATAAGTAAAACAAAATACCCTGCCTCCCCTGGCCGCCCCCTGCGCCCGAATTCTCTTTAACTTCCCTAATTCCAACAGATAACAAAAATATACTTTCCGTCCATTTCCATCCGTCCCTGCCTCCAGCCCAAAGGGACTCTCCCGAACCTGAGCAAGCGCCCCACATAAAAACTGTCTCAGTTTCTCCCTCCCTTCCCCACTGCACAAGAGCCGTACCTGCACCGCCGCCTCTTTCAACAATGGAACAAAATAAATATGCTCATACGTTTCATCCACCTGATAAAGATTCCCTTTCAGTCCCCCGTCACTCCCAAGAATCCTTCCCAGCATATCCATATCCCTCCCCATCATCACAGCCCCATAAAGCCTGGTCTCTCCAAACCCAAACCTTCGAAACCGCATTTCCACCCGGCTCCTCAGATTCCTCTCAATCTTCGGTGTCCACTTCATCAGACTGTCCATGGTGTTGTAAACCACAAAAGCCTCATCCCCCACCAAAATTCCACAGGCACGGGACCCGGATACCTCCTTGTCCGTCTCCAGCTTCCACTCCGCAGTCCCATAATAATTCCCAATCTTTCCTCCCCTTCTTTCCCCTCCCCCCATAGAAGAATACGGAGAGTGATAGAGCCCAGGGAACAATACCGGCTTGTCACTGGCAAAAATCCCAACCCCCATCCGGTAAAAATAAATCCACACCATGCTCATACGGTGGAGCCTCAACCGCTTGTCCGGCTCACTCTTTACATGGTTCGTTGCCCCAGAACCAGAAAGAAACAACTCCACATCCTCCCTATACATCTCCAAAAGATACCTCTTCCCCTTTGCCCGCAGCAGATATCCCCGTATCCCGTCCTTACTCCGAAGCTTGATCTCCCCATCCCTTTTCAGCCGGGTAAGAAGAGCCGCCCCATACTCCTTAGAACCAGCCGCCTCCCCCATCCAGTCCGCCGGTATCTCCCCGCTTACCGCCGCCAGTAAAAGCACCTCATCCCGTTTCTCCCTTCTTCTCACAACCACCCCTCATTCCTTTCCGTATTGTTCTATTTCCTACCCTGTTGGCTCTATCCCTGGGTAACTTTTCCCCCTTGTCAATTCCCAACTTTTACAAGAAACACGGCATTTTTTGACAACTCTTACCCTGTCGATTTTTCCCTGGTTCGGAAACTGCCATTTTTCGATACCCCATTTCCCCTATAAAACGCCTTAACCCAGTCCCCAAACCGCCCTCTTTCCATAAGAAACACCTCCGTCCAGTCCCCGTCTCCCATGACCGCAGTGTGGTAAGTATCCAGATACAATCCCCCGTCAGACTCCAGGAAAAAGGTTCCCAAAGCGTCCACCACCTGCTTCTCCTCAATGTTGTCATGGTCCCTCACCCGGACCTCCGGCTTCCCCTTATCATACACATGACAGAAACAAACCACCGCCTCTTTAAAAGCCGGAACCTCCAGCCCTTCCTTCCCTCTCTCCCCGCACCACTTCTCCATAGCCAGAAACAGAGGCTGGTAAATATAATCCGTATACTTGCTTTTCCTGTGAGGCAAAAGAAACGGCAGCTCCGCCCTCAAAATCCCCTTCTCATACTCTACCCTAATCCAATGACTCCGTATCAATCTTTCCTGGTAATTCCTCTGCCTCTCCGGCTCCGCCACACTCTCCATTGCCAGCCGTCTAAGCTTCTCCGTCAATCTCTCCGCACAAAGGGAAGCCTTTACCACTTCCTCCCCATATCTCCCATACTGAAAATCCGAGGCAAACCTCTCATAAGCCGCCTTAATCCCCCCGGCCTCCGCCAGATGTTCCTGCATAATCCCCGCCAGCTTCTGAGCCTCCTTCAGCCGGTCTCCGGCCAGTCCTTCAAATTCCGCTCTTCTCTCTCTTTCGATAATATTCCACCTCCCCGCTATCTCTCACCAGACAGAATCCCACCACATCCGGTATCTGAATCTGTCCCATTAACTCCTTATCCTCTATGACCACGATATGCCTTCCCTCCGGCCTCCTCATTTTCCCATAAATCCCATTCACTAACTTCACATCCCCAATCCCCACATACAAGATGTCATAAATCTCCCCGCTGTCAAAAAACACAATCCGCACCGGAAAGTCCTCCCTCTGTGCCAGAAAATGCCCCTCTATCTTCCTTTTCCCCACCATATCCCCAAGCACCCACAAAGCCCGAATCGTCCCCTCATCCTTCACCGAATACGCAAACCCGCTGGAAGAGACCAGCCCCGTATAGGGATTGCGGAAAATCTGCCGGTTCTTCTCCAGTCTCCTCATGGCCCTTATCACCCCGGTTCTCTCCCCCGGAAAAAACAGTTCCACCTGCCCCAGCTCCATGACGTTATACTTCCGTATCAAATCCAGAACCTTCCCCGACATCTCCTCCGGGTTCCGGTATGTATCCATAATTTTTCTCACCTCTTCCCATAAGCCCCACTCCCAAACCTTGCCAGCCTCTCCTTTAACTCCTTCAAATCCTTCCTGTCTGTAGTAATCAAGTCCTTCTCCAACTGACTTGCCTTAAACTCCAACATCAGGTTATTGCTGTTGGTAGAAATCATCCCCTTCCCCCTCTCAAAATGCACAATCTCCATCCGCTCCGCCTCCGACAAATGAAGAAGCTCCTGCACCTTCTTCGCCTCATCATTCTCCAGATTCAGCACCACCTTCGTCTTGCAGGCATTGATAATCCCCCTCCCATACTTCCCGTCTTTCAGCGCCATAAAATCCGACAAGTCCTGGGTAGCGCACACCGCCGATCCCCCATACCCCCGGATAATCTTAAAAATCTCCAGCACATATTCCGCCGCCAGCTCATTGGAAGACGCCCCGATTAACTGCCACACCTCATCCAGAAACACCGCCTTCTCCACTGTCCGATCCTCCTTCACCTTGGACCACACATAATCCAGAGCCACAAACATCCCCACCGGCAGCAAATCCCCAGTCAATTCCGAAATATCCAGCACCACATACTTATTCCCCAAATCCACATTGGTCTGCTGATTAAAGCTGGAAGCCGACCCATGAACCAGCCGGTTCACGATATTGGCCATCCGCCTGGTCTCCGGCTTCTCACAAAGAATCTCATACACATCCCCCAAAACCGGCATTTTCCTATACCTCCCTTCACTCCCAGGTTCCAACAACGTCCCATTCTCATGAGTAATCCCCTTCCGGTAATACGCCGTCACCAAAGCCTCATCCAAAAGCTGCTTCTCCTCATGGTCCATATCCGGCACCAGAAGCGAAAAGAAAATATGCAAATCCTGAATCTTCGCCGCCAGTTCCGACCTCTCCAGCACCGCCCCGTCCAGCAAATCATTCGCCTCTTTATCCCTCTTCCGTATCTCCATCACATTGATACAATTAGCCGAAGCCGAAGAAATCTTAATAAATTCCCCACCGATATTGGTACAGGCCCTGGCAAACTCATGCCCCTTGTCCGGCGCAATAATAAACACCTGAATCTTTTTCCTCCTCATACGCAAAGCCATCAACTGCAGCAGAAACGTCTTCCCCGCCCCCGTAGTCCCCATAATGGAAATATTGGCGTTCTTGTACACCGCCGAATTAAAAATATCCACAATCACCAGAGAACTGTTTGCCGTATTCACCCCCATAAGAATCCCATTTCTGTCCGACATCTCAAACGATGTAAACGGATAACAGCTTGCCGCCCCGGAAGTCAGCACATTCCGTTTCGACCTCTCATAAATACTCCTATCCAAATCCAGCAACGGCAGCGCCGACCGGAACCCCTGCTCCTCCTTAAACACACAGGAAACCGTGTCCATGTCCTGGGCATTCAGCAGCTTTTTCATCTCCTTCGCCCGCCACTCCACCTCCCTGGCGCTGTACCCCGTCACCGTCACCAGCACGCACAGATAATAGAACTCCTCACTGGAAGACAGCCCGTTCTTTAAGTAATACCCCGCCTGAATGGACTCCGCCAGGTCATCAAAATCCGAGTTGGTATCCGAAGCGTCCTTAATCTTAGACCGGTTCAGCCGTATCCGCCTCCCAATCCTCTCCAAAGTCTTCCCCTTGTCCTGCCTGTATAAAAACAAGTCCACATCAATCCCCTCCCCGGCGTTAATCAGCAGCGACATCCACCCCGCCGGAACCCGAAACCGGTAACGCCCCGAAGGAATAAACAGATAGGAGTGGTACACCCCATCCAGCACCACATAATTCCCATGCCGGAAATCCATTTCCTTCGGAGCCACACATTCCCCAATGGGAATCCGCCCCACGCTTTCCTCCCCATTCTCCCGAAAATACCACTCCGCCACCTGATTCAGCCTCTCCCCAAATCCCACCGTCTGGCTGGATTTCCGATTCAAAAGGGTATAAAGAAGCTCCGCCGTCTCCACCGTAGGATTCTCCGAAAGAACCACCTCATTCCCACACTGGTACAGATACTTTTTCGCCGTCTGGGCATAAGAATTCAAAAGCCCTACAGCCTCCTTCTCCCCCTTCCTGGCCTCCACCTGAAACACCAGAAAGAACCGCCTGGTCACCGCCTCCTTATACCCCACCGTACACAAAAGCTCCCCATAGTCCCGCTGTAACATCCGGCACCTCTCATCCGTCTCCGTCCTCATATCCTCCCGCAGATCCTCCAGATACCCGGAAATATCCGCCTTCTTAGAAACCGATTTTATCTGCAGCTGAGGCGGTGCAATCTTCAAATACCCCATAAACGAATAGATAATGTTCCTCTGCTCCCCTGCGCTCCGGTGAAGGAAATTAATAGGCAGCACCTCCAGAATCTTCACATACCTGCCATCCTCCGTGTAAATGATTCCCTCCTTGATCGCCTTAATGGGAATCTCCTTGCCGGCTCTGGTAAAAGGCAGGTCATACAGCATTCCTCTTTCCTTTTCCTTCTGAACCGCCCCGCCTGTTCTTCCCTTTTGTCCCCTTCTCTCCCCCTTTTCCGCCCTGCGGCCTGCCCGGTTTTTCCTCTCCCTCCTTAAGTCCCTCTCTGCCCGCCTTAGTTCCCGTTTCCACTGCCGCCTCTGCTCTGCCAGCTTCCTTTTCTCCTCCGAACTTTCCTTTTCCCTGGTCTTTTCCTCCTGTCTCTTCCCCTCCCATCTCTTTTCCGCTTGACTCTTTTCTTTCTGTCCCTTTTCCTCCCGATTCCATTCCTTCTGGCTCTTTCCTTCCTGCTCCTTTTCTTCCTGATTCCATTCCTCCTGGCTCTTTTCTCCCGGCTCCTTTTCTTCCCGGCTCCATTCCTCCCAGCTCTTGCATTCCTCTCCCTTTTC
The DNA here is from genome assembly GCA_910586315.1 of uncultured Lachnospiraceae bacterium. Classification (GTDB taxonomy): domain Bacteria; phylum Bacillota; class Clostridia; order Lachnospirales; family Lachnospiraceae; genus CANRXD01. Next base: position 34,931 of record CAJUIP010000034.1, read on the forward strand.
TCCCCTACTCCATTCCTCCCGGCTTCCTCTGCCCATTTTTGCCTTCATAACCACTCACCTTTCTGATTCGCCACTTTCCTATTTTCCCAGACTATCTCCCTTGTCATATCGTCCTCCTTCCTTTTTTCGCTCCCTCACCTTCTGCTCCCTCCTTTTCCTCCGGTTCTGCTCCATCCGGTAACGCTCATCCGGCGGCCCCAGATACCTTCTTTGCTTCACATACTGAAAAAAGCTGCCAATGAACCCAAACAGACTCTCCCCCTGCACCCCGATCACGCTTAAAATCACCACCGGAACCAAAACAATCATGCCAATGTACATCTTCACCCTTACCGTTGTATTCAGCGACAACAGAACCGGCACAAGAACCAGCAGAATCACCCCTGTCTCCACCGCATTCCTTGTCTTAATCCGCCCAGACAGCAGCGTCCCCTCCTCAGCAAAATTAGGAGGAATGGTATAAATATCAATCCGGTCTTCCTGCTCCATAGCACTCACCCTCTTTCCTCAAACCTCAAAAATAAGTCATTTCCCATGTCTCCTGATTACCCACACAGCCCCATAGAGACTAATCGCTATCCCCAAAACAGCAATTAACAAAACAATCGACACTCCACCTTGCCCTTCCAAAGAGGAATCTCTTTCCAAAATACCCAATTCTAATTCCTCATTTTCACCAGCTCCCCCTTCCGCTGTTTCCAGAATCTGCTCCATCCCCTCATCCCCACTCTCCCTTACCTGTATTTCCTCCTCCGCTTCATAAGTCACCTGATACACACTCCCAGGACGAACAAAAACCCGGCACATCATCACCTTATCCGTATCCACATCCATTTCCCCCGGTTCCACATGACAGTCAAACTTTCTCCCATCCGCCAAATTCCTGGCATACGACTGAATGGTAGCCGGACTGTACAGATTCCCCGTCCTGGTCCGGCTCCCAGGGTCAGCAATGGTCAGATATCCGTTCTCCGTCACCCCAGTCAGAACAATATAATGCCCGCTGCTCCCCGAAATCGTATTCTCCGCGCAGATCACCACCGCCATTTTCCCATCCTTAAGCCCCTTCACCACCTCACTCATCCGTTCCCGCTTCATCCTCTCCACAGAAAGCCCCCAGTGAGCAGCCGCAGCAGCCGGAAATGCATGGCTTGTCCCTTTCCCCTTCACATAATACCCTCCGGAAATGGCAAACCTCCCCGTCATCTCCGGCGTAACCCTCTCCCCTGTCAAGGTAGAAATCACAATAGCCAGCGCCGTAGGCCCACACCCGGACGACCGGATATTACTTCCCCCATAAGGCAGAGAAGCCCACGGCTCCTCCCCCTGGTTGTAGTAAACCGCTTCCCCCACACAGCCAGCCACCGTATCATACACAATCCGGTCCCCCTCCGTGGAAATCGTCCCGGTATAAATATCCTCCGAAGCCCCATCCCCCAGCACGAAATTTTTCCAGCTTGCCGCCCGCAGCACCAGGTCCTGAACTCCCTCCGCCCCCTGGCTGGCTATCTGAAACAAGGTCAGCACATAATTAAAAGATGTCTGATCCGTAACTATCCGGTACTCATACCCCGTTTTCACCTCCGAAAGCTCCGGCTCCAGCAGCACCACAATGGCATAATCCACAATCTCCTTTTCCACCTCATCATCCCCGGACCCTTCCGTCTCTGTATGGGTCCCCGTCTGTGTCCAGCCCAGAAACTCCGAAGCCCTCTCCTCCACCAGAGACTTTAACAACACTTCCGACACCTCCAAACTTCCACTCACAATTCCAGACTCTCCCATCCCATCTCCATTTCCACTCTCTGTTCCTTGTATTTCTCCCCCAGTTTCCACTCCCCCTGTCTCACCAGAATTTCCACCATTCCCCCCGGCTGCTCCGGACTCCTCACCCTCCAGGCCTCCATTCCCATTCCCTTGAACCATATCCGTAAAAATCAGATACCCCTTCACCTTCTCCACATAAGCAGGCGTCTCCCCATTCTGGGGAATCCGATACCCCGCCCGCTTCACCGCCCCCGGCCCCGCATTGTAAGCCGCCAGCGCCAGATCCAGCCCGTTAGGATACGCAGAAAATGTCCGTAACATCTCCCCTATGTACTTCGCCCCTCCCATAATGTTCTGCTTCGGATCATAAGGATTGGCCACCCCAAGGTTCGCCGCCGTAGCCGGCATAAGCTGCATAATCCCCACAGCCCCTGCCCCCGAAACCGCATTGGGGTTAAAATCCGACTCCACCTTAGCCATCGCCTTCAAAAGCGCCTCCGGCACCTGATATGTAGCCGCCGCCAGAGCAAAATACTCATCATACACACTGGTCAGGTTCCCATCCACTCCGCCATAAGAACCATACCCGTTAAATCCCACAATCCGACTCCCACTCCACTCATCCTCAATCAGCACCGCCAGATAACGACTCAGCTTCGGCTTCAATACCCTTTCATACTCATCCGTCTCCACCTCATACCCGTCATAATCCTCCCAGTTCTCATCAAAATCTTCCCCGATCTTTTCATACAGAGAATCCCTCTCCCCCTCAATCAGCCCATAAATCTCCTCCGCCAGCTGAGAATCCTCCGCCAAAAGAGTATCAATCTGATATTTAATATTCCGGTACTCCGCCTCCCTGGCCTGGGCCACATACCCATCCGCGTCCCCAAACCCCAGATAAGCCAAAATAATCCCCACCCCATTGACAATCACAAAAACAAACAAAAGAACAGACAAAAGGATCGAAAGAACCACCTTCCAAAACCTCTTACTTGTAACCAACGCACCCACAGCCGCCCCCAAAGGCCCCGCCAGCGCACTTCCCACGGCCATGCCCCCTGCCGCCCCGCCTGCACCACTGGCCGCGCCTGCCGCTGCCATGGCTCCATGAGCCGACTGTACCGCCTGGGCGATCCGTTCTGCCTGCCCCGCTGCCCGGGCTCCCCGGGCAGCCATTTCTGCCGCTTTATCAAGCGGCCCATTGTCCCTCCAGTCCTCTGACATAAACTCTCCTTATATGGGAGTCCACAATCTTTATTTCCTGCCACTCCCACTCCTCTGATCGCGGCCTCTCCCGGACTGCCCCACATTTCCGACAACCCCTTGGCCTTTCCCTCTCTGTTTCACTCCCTGCTTTCCCGCAGGCTTCGCCTTCTTTTCCGGACCCTCTATTCCGTTGCCTGATTCTGCCCTTTCCCTTAAGCTCCCAGGCACAGCCCCCTGCTCTCTGTAAATCTTCTCCAGCTTAAGCGTACCGTCCTTTTCCAGAGACACCCTGGTTTCCGGAAGAATTCCCGGCGCTTTCGCCGTTTCCGGAAGCTCATAAAAGGTCTTCCCATTCTCATGGATTGTCTGATACTCACCCTGGGGCCTCTCATATTGGGAGGCGTCATAACGCATGTACCCTTCACCATCCCTCTCTGCCCTATATGCTCCAGGCATTCCAGTCCCATAATCTCCTGGCCCCGGCATTCCATGCACCACACCGTCCATATTTCCTGCACCAGAAGCAGAATTGCCTGCCATGCTGCCTTCCACTCCGAAAGCCTCTCCCGAACCATTACCAGCACCCTGTCCAGAGCCACTCCCGACCGCATGTCCATTTTCAGTTCCGATACCAGCCCCAGATACACTGCCAATCTTCTCAAAATCGCCAGTCCCAAACCCTGATTCCATATTCGCAGAACTTCCAATGCCTGCATTTCCAGCGCCCAGGCCCCTATTTCCTACGCCTCCAGCCATACCAATTCCACCATCCGATACTCCGCCTTCCGCTATCCCTTCCATACCCGCAATACCTCCGGCTCCATATCCCATACCAGCCATATCCATAGCTGTTTCGCCATATCCAGCCTCCCCACAGTCAAAGTCTCCAAATCCGTCCGAAAAGCCGTCTATACCCTCAGCAAAGGAACCTCCAAAGCTGCCCATATCCGCCGGTTCAAAATCCTCCGCTGACATGCCGGAACTTCCGTCTTCCATGCCCGCCGCAGCCTCAAACATTCCACCAAAAGCCGTATCCTCACCAGACATTCCAGCATAGTCCTCCAGGCCATTCATACCCTCCATAGGAATTCCGCCGCCGTCCAGCTCCATATCCCCTGAACCCATACCCTGGCCCATAAACTCCGCACCCCCGTCTTCCATTCCAAAAGGCGACATACCTTCCGCCTCCATGTCCGTCCCAAAAGGCTCCACGCCACCATGTCCCATTTCCGTTCCAAAAGATTCCATACCTCCCGGCATGTCCTCCCCCACATCCATAACCGAACCAAAAGGCCCGTCTTCCACCCCGCTGCTTCCCAAATCCATCTCTCCGCCTTCCATTCCCCAAAGGAATCGTCTTCCCAGAGCCAAAATTCATATGGCCGCCATGATTCCCTTCTGCAGCCCCTTTCCTGCCGCCGCCAAAATTCATAAACCGCCCGGCCATAAGCAATGCCCCCAGCCCACTCATACCGCCGCCGATCCGTCCCAGGTTCACACCCAGAGACCCCATATAAGAATCCAGCTTCGCCGTAATCTTGCAAAACCCGATAAGACACATATTGGCCGCAAAAAACTTCGTAAACCCATAAGAACTTGCCATCATGTTCCCGTAAGCCGACAAAAACATCTTCACACACCAAGCATCCAGAATCACCACCAGCACCTGGCCTCCAAACATCTTTGCCCAGGAGCCCAACACATTGTTAGTCGCCTTAGACCCACCCGCCGCAAAGGCCAGCGGCGATGTATAAGAAAAGATCCCCAGCAGCACATACCGCTCCGCCAAAATAAACAACATCTTAAAATAATTCCAGGCCACCACCAGCTGCAGCAGCAGCTTCAATATGGAAATCGTCATCACATCAATCCCCAGAACCGACATGACCCCTTCCGCCGCCGTCACATACTCACTGAACGAATCCACCGTGATCACAGTCCCCACCACCCAGTCATAAGACGTCCCCGCAACCTCCAGGATATAATTCACAATATCCTTGGCAAATAAAATCATAAACAGACAAAAACAAGACCGGAACACCAACTCCACCGGGTCCTCCGAAGCCGTCCCCAGCTTTCCAAACATAGACTTAAACAGCTGCCACACCAGAATCATCAAAAGCAGAGCCACCCCCATAGGCACAATGGCATTCCGGTACAAATCCCCCGCCACCCCAAACAGTTCCTCAAACAAATCCAGATCACAAGACAAAATCTCCGTAAACATTCCGCTGGCAACATCCATCATGTCCACAATAAACTTAGAACACATCTCACTCACAGACTCAAACAGCAATTCCAATAACCAGCCCATTCATTCCTCCTACTATTTTCCAGGCACGCTTTCCTCCCCTCCCGCCATCTGCCAGACCGCTGAAAGCTCCAAAAACACGCCTTATTCTATTCTCCTCCTCCAGAGGCCTTCCACCTCCTTCCTGCCGGGAGAGCGCCGGCCTTTTCTTTTTTCAAAATCAGCAACATCTTATCCTTGCCCTGCCTCCAGATGAATTTAGACCATAGATGAATCCAGACACTCCCATCCAATCCATCCACAAATACTGCCCGTCAATCCACCTGAAAGCCATCCACACTCTTCACCACCCCATAAAACAAACGCCGGACAAGTTTCCCTGCCCGGCTCTCCCTGTCTACGGTGTAAATGAACTCTGTGGAATAATCTTCTCCATGTAAGTCACAATAGCCCCCAGCGTCATCAACGCCGCCCAGCAGATAATAATCCGCTTCAGCCAGGCCCTGGATTCATCCACGGTC
>CAJUIP010000035.1 GCA_910586315.1 uncultured Lachnospiraceae bacterium
ATTTTTAACAAGAATTTTCAGGGTTTTACATACTGTTCAGTTTTCAAGGTTCTTTCTTTTGCTTCGCTGTTGTTCTCAGCGGCAACTCTGATATCATACCATGTTATTTTCTATTTGTCAATAACTTTTTTCCTCTTTTTGAATTTCCTGGTAACAGTTCGTATCAGCTCAAAAGTTATCTGAACTGTTATAACAGTTCTGGTATGTTCCAGACTGTTTCTTTGCTAAGATTTTCAAAACCCACATATTCAGAGATGCCAAATGCGTCCTTCGAACTTTCTTTTGCGGCAGTACATCCGCAATCGGACACATAAATCTTCGCTGTAAAAACTAAGCCCCGATGAGCTACCGCTCATTGGAGCTTAAATATACCATTTTCTTTTTATGTTGTCAAGGGAATTTATTTAAGTTTTTAAACAATTTTTTTAAACTTTTTACAATCGCAAGATATGTGATTTTTCCCTCATTTTATCTATATTTTGTGGTCTTGCTTGCTCTTTTTAAAACCTCCAGACAAAACCGGTATTCTAAAAAGCAAGGAGAATTGTGTCTTTTCAATAAACAATTCGTTCTTCTTATAGCACACCTCTGACAATACTAAAAATCAAATATGACAGAACATTATGATTATAAATCCATGACAGCCACTGGCTTTCATGGATTTGCCGCATGACGGAGGCTCCAGCCCCGGTACCCGAAAGCGCAGTAAAAATCAGGCAGGCTACCCATAAAAAGATCAACGCTTCCGCCCCTCCCAATGCCGCTCCCGCCATATGATTAAGACCTGAAAGAATCGGTAGCTTCGCAATTAAATCCAGCCAGATTACAAGCACCCGCAGCAATACGAACACCACGACAAACAGCACAGCAAAGGTAATACACCTGACAATGGTATCCGCCAGATACCCGCCAACATAATCCCGGAAGAGTTCAACGCCCATCATTTTGTACACTTCCCCGTTGTTATTTTCAATCAAAAGCGCTTTCAACTGCTCCGGCAGCTCCAACCCCTCAATAATCCGGCGTTCTTCCGTTTTTTCAGGTAATGGCGTTTCCTCTGTGTTTCCCAGCAGTTCCTCTAAACCAACCGCTTTTTCTATTCCAACTTTTATTGTTCCATAAACCGCTGTATCATTTTTAATCCATTCCGTCACAAGAGGCATCACCACATGCACAGACGTCAGTGTAATCACGATTGCCAAAGCCGACACCGCCAGCCGTATGAAGCCTCTATAATGCCCATAAAGCACCATTCCAATCAGATATGCTGCCACTGCAATCTCCAGCCAGTGCACGGAAAGCTCTGCACTTATTTCCATTTAATCCCTCATTTCAATACGAACTGCCGGATCGCTGCCGCAACTCCAGCCTTATTGTTTGTGGCGGTTACGTAATCCGCCGCCGCCTTTACAGAATCCTCTCCATTTTCCATAGCCACACCGATTCCGGCCATGCGAATCATGGAAGAATCATTTTCTCCGTCTCCAAAAGCCATGGTCTCCCCTGGCTCGATGCCAAGAAAGGAAGCCAAACGCATAAGGGCACTGCCTTTATCTGCCCCCTTTGCATTAATTTCCAAATTATTGGGAATGGACGAAGATATCAAAATTCCGGGAACCACAGCCAGTGCCTCACGCATTCTCTGTTTGGCGTCCATATTGAGAAAATACATATTAATCTTATCAATTTCCTTTTCCTGGGCCCCCACATACACAATATTATCATCCACAACCCGCCTGGTCTTTCTGACCAGTTCCGCCAGCCCCTTCGTCAGCACATATTTTTCTGCATTGGCGTAGAAATACTCCGTGGTGTACGCAATTCCTTCTATATAAGCATCGTACATTATGTCATCCCGGCTCTCCCTTGCCATAGTCATCACTTTCACTGCTGACTCTGTCGGTATACGGCAGGTACTTACCTCCCTGCCCTCTTTTAAATCTGCCACTACGGCTCCATTGGTCGTTATTGCGTACCGGACTCCCGGCAGAGTTTTTATTTCCTCCGGAAGGCCGAGGACAGTTCTCCCCGTGGCAGGAACAATTTCAATTCCTCTGTCCGCGCATTCCAGAAGAGCTTTCAGGTTCTCTTCCGGAATATTTTTTTCATCATCCAGAAAAGTTCCATCCATATCTGTAGCAATTAGTTTGATTTCCATAAACACTCCTCTCACAACCGGTACATTAGTGTACTGGCTCATTTATATTTAGCTAAATATATATTTGTATAAATCTATTTACAATATATACTATTGGCATTATACATTAGGCTAAATATAAATAGGTTGCTACACTAGAGCGTGTCTGAAAGTTCATTTCCATCCTCTGCACGCCCCACTATGTGGGAAATTTGGCCCTTATTCGGTCAACGTAGCCCACTACGCCACCCTCATTCGGACCCAATTTCCCACAAACTGTGACACACATCTGACGGAAGGCAATTTTCAGACACACTCTAGAAAAAGGCCCCAGGGACCTTTTTCTTTTATGCATGGGAAGGCCTGCGCCAACAAGCATTCCCGTTTAGTCAAAAAAGTTGTCTTCATGCAGAATTAAATATCCGTCCTTATCATATTTGTGTGAGAATAAACCAGTAAGCTTCTTTCCAAGTGATGGTTTTTCTGCCTTGTCTGCGGCTTCCTCAATGAGATCCACGGCAGTTTTCTTTGTCAGAGGAACTCCATCCTCCTCCATCATCTCTATGCGCTCATAGAGAGCCAGAAGGCTCTTTCCTGTAATGCTGCAGTCAATTTCCGATGCATACTTACACGCATACTGGGCAAATTCATCCAAATCCATCTCTGTCTTATCATCGTAATCATCTTCAGGTTCAGAAACCGGGACTGCATTAGAAACCGCTTTAGGAACTGATTTTGGCACCTTAGCCGGCTTAACAGGCTCCCCTTCTGGTTCCTCCTCATATTCTTCGCTGTTTTCATATTCTTTGCTGTCTTCGTCCTCTTCGTATTCTTCGTCGTAATCCCTTTCTGCTGGCTTTTTCTGTCCCCCGAAAAATGATTTCTTTTTTGGCCGATTCAGCTCTTCTTTTGCTTCCTCCTCGTCGTACCCTGGCTCAATGCCGCAGTCGTTCTCGTCCTGTTCCAGAATTTCCCTTTCCTCTGGAATCTCCCTTTCTTCCGGAATTTCCGCTTCTATAATTCCTTTTTGGGCCTCTCCCTCTATGGTCCGGGCCACATCCTTGGCAATCTTTTCCTGGACCTCGGTCTTTTTCTTTAATGCCTGCTCCAAAGCTGCAGCGTTTTCTCTCTTTATTTCCGCCTCGCTGTCAGCGCCTATATACTGGAATTTGCTGGCAAGGGATGCATTCCGCCCGTGAAGTTCTTCCAGATGTTCCGGTGTATCAATGAGGACCACAATCATTCCCGTTTTGTCCCTCTCCATCAGTTCATCCAGCTCATTCTGTACCGCGTCTGTGAGTCCTGCCGCATGCTCAATAACCAGATCTTTCCCGGCAAGCTTTGCGGCAACAGGGCTGATTCCACGTTTATTTAATTTCTCGCTGCTGATTTTGGCCACCGGATTTTTATAGCCCAGCTCTCTGTGAATCTTTTTAAGGGCCTCCAGAGCCAGCGAAAGTCCCTCCTCATCCGTATTTGCCTCAATCATCAGATTATTAGAGTCAAGGACTTCATCCAGGGATTCCAAATCCAGCTCTCCGCCCTCGTCTTCATCCGCTTCTTCCACTGCGACCGTTCTCACGCCCTGGCGCAGAGCACGCTCCCTGTCGATTTCCGCCTGTTTCCTGGCGCGGCGCTCCGCCTCCTCTCTCCTGGCTGTCTCCCGTTCTTCCTCCGCACGGCGCAGAGCCTCTTCTTCCATCTCTTCCCGTTCTTTTGCGGCACGGATGGCCTCCCGCTGCCTCTCGACTTCACGGCCGGAACCTGCGCTCTCCCTCTCGGCCGCCACATCCAGAACACGTCTGGTGGGCTTTATCTCTTTTATGGAACGGATATCATCAAGAGTTCTCGTGGTTTCCATATCATCTTCTTCCACCTCAGCCGTCCGCATGTCCTCATCAGAGAGCCTGGACATCTCTCTTGCCAGCTTCTCCGCCTGAACATCTTCATGAAGTCTCATCACCACATCTTTTTCCATATCATACCGGGGCACCTGTCTTTCTTCCGCATAGGTATCCCCGTAGTCTTCCTGGTAGGGGCGCCCCCCGCTGTACTCCTCTTCCACGGCACGGAGCTTCGCTTCGTATTTGTCTCTGTTTTCCACCAGATCCATCTGATATTTGTTGAGAGGAGCATATTCCAGCTTCAGATCCATAGCCTTATCCACATATTTTCCCAGGCCGAACAAGAGCATGATTCTATCACATGTACTTACACACTTATCTTCCAGCCCGGCTTTATGGTAAAGCTCCGCCAGCTCATACAGCCATTTCTCCTCCATCTCAATGGACGTATATGTTTCCAGGGCACGAATCAGCTGATCCACAGGAGCTTTCTTTGCCTTTAATATCAGATACCGAAGCAGATACTGCCTCGGGTCGTCCTGGGTTAAACCGCAGAATTCACGATAATAGGCCTCCGCTTCCTCAATGCTTCCTTCCTTGAGCGCCAGATCCGTCAGCTTATAAAGCAGACGTGTTCCAATCGGCGCACGCTCAAAGGCCAGAAGCAGGATATCCTTTGCCTCCTGATATTCCTCATTCTTTTCATAGATCTGAGCAATCATGGAAAGCAGACTGGCGTTCCGTACCCGGCGCCAGTCAATGGTATCGGCAATTTTCATGGCCGTATCGTAATCACCGCGGCTGACCAGCTTTTTAATCTGTTCAACTTTAATGTTAAACTCGTATTTATCCATTTCTTTCGCATCTCCTAAGTTTGTTACAGCTCTACCCGGCCTTCCAACGCGCGTAAAAGCGTCACTTCGTCTATGTATTCCAAATCGCCGCCCACCGGAACGCCGCTGGCAATTCTTGTTACCCTGATTCCTGTGGGCTTAATTAATTTACTTATGTACATGGCAGTTGTCTCGCCTTCCAGACTGGAATTGGTAGCGATGATAACCTCTTTCACATCTTTCTGGAGGCGGGTCATCAGCTCCTTCAGCTTAATGTCTCCGGGACCAATTCCCAACATAGGAGAAATCGCCCCATGAAGCACATGATAAACACCCTCAAACTTTCCTGTTTTTTCATAAGCCGCCAAATCTCTGGGGTTTTCCACTACCATGATGACGCCGTGGTCACGGGCCGGGCTTTTGCAGATGGGGCAGAGCTCCTGATCCGTCAGAGTAAAACATTCCTTACAATAATGAACATTATATTTTGCATCCCGGATCGCGCCGGAAAGACTTTCTACCTGTTCTTTCGGCATATTGATAATGTGGAATGCCAGTCTTTGGGCTGTCTTATTTCCGATTCCGGGCAGTTTTCCCAGCTCCTCAATCAGTTTTGCAATTTGACTGCTGTAATAATCCATTTTAGAAAGAAAGTCCTCCCAGGCCGCCAAGGCCTCCGGTCAGCTCCGCCATAACAGCGCTGGAATCCTCCTCCATTTTATGAAATGCCTCGTTAACTGCAGCCATAATCATGTCCTCCAGCATTTCCACATCGTCCGGGTCCACGGCCTCGGGAGAAATTTTTACTGACACAACCTCTTTTTTACCAGAAACCGTAACCGTCACTGCCCCGCCTCCGGCTGCCGCCGTATACTGCTTCTCTTCCAGTTCTTTTGTCTTTTCTTCCATTTGACGCTGCATTCTCTGAGCCTGCTTCATCAAATTAGTCATATTGCCAGGCATTCCGCCTGGAAAACCGCCACGTTTTGCCATGGTGTGATTCCTCCTGATTTTCTAATCTTATAAATCTTATTATCTTTTAATCCTCTATAACAATATCCATATGGATATTTTCCCGCAATTCCTCATCGGTAATGTACCTGGTATCCAGCCGCTCGCCATTCTCCCGCAGCCTTGCTTTAAAATAGATGGATTTTCCATAGGCCTTCTCCACATATCTCTCCAAATCTCCAAGTACACTCGGGCGGCTTCCCATCCCAAAATTCATGGAGTCATTAAATACGATGCAAAGACAGCTTTCCCCCGCCGGTTCCACCACAGTTTCCCGGAAGCTGGGGCGAATGGACATTCCCATCTCCCTGACGATTTTTCCCCATTCGTTTCGTATGAGGTTCAAATCCTCAAGCTGGGCACTGGGAAGCGTTACTGTTCTCGGCTCTGTAACCGGGCCGGACGGCCCGGGAGCCTCCTGCCTCTGCACACCGTCACCGTTTCTCTCCGCAGGTATTTCCGGACCTCTCTGCGGAAGCATACTGCCATCCAATGGCATACTCTCCGGCCGCAGGACCGCCGGAATTCCCTCTTCCACTTGATGTTCCAGGCTGGCAAGCCGTTCCAGAACAGCATCCAGACTCGTCTCCATCTCCGGCTTCGTCAGTTTAATAAAGGCAAGCTCAATAAGAACCCGTTTCTGGCTGGCAAAGCGGATCTGGCTGGAAAGTTCGGAGAACACACGGATATAGCGCATCAATGTGTTTTCATCCGCCAATTTGGCATCTTCCCGCAGAAGCTTTAAATTATCTTCCGACATATCCAGTAATTCTTCTGCATCCTCTGCCGTTTTAAGGAGCAGAAGATTCCGCAAATACCAGATGAAATCCGTTACAAACTGGGACAATTCCCGTCCCTGAATTACCATTTCTTCTAATTTAAGGATACACTCCTTTGTCTTCTGCTCTGTCACAGCCCGGAACAGCTCCCGGAATACACGGTTATCCACTGCCCCCAGCACGTCTAACACATGCTCATAAGTCAGCATTTCTCCATAGTGGAACGCCGCGCACTGGTCCAGCAGACTTAAGGCATCCCGCATAGAGCCGTCCCCTGCCTTCGCCACATAGCGAAGCGCTTTTTCCTCCACCTGCATCTCCTCGGCATCCGTCAGCTCTTTTAAGCGGTCCACAATGGTATTCACCGTAATCCGTTTGAAATCATATCTCTGACATCTAGAAAGCACTGTAACAGGGATTTTATGAACCTCTGTTGTGGCAAGAATAAAAATCACATAAGACGGCGGCTCTTCCAGGGTCTTAAGCAGTGCATTGAACGCCCCTGTGGACAACATATGCACCTCATCGATAATATAAACCCGAAACCGTCCCTCCGTCGGAGGATACTGCACCTGCTCGCGGATTTCACGGATATTTTCCACACCGTTGTTGGAAGCCGCATCAATTTCCGCCACATTCAGAGAGGTTCCTGCAAGTATCTGCTTACAGCTTGGACATTCCCCGCAGGGGCTTCCGTCTACCGGGGTTTCGCAGTTGACTGCCCTGGCGAAAATTTTAGCCACTGAAGTTTTTCCCGTGCCCCTGGTTCCGCAGAACAGATAGGCATGGCCGATTCGCTGCGACAAAACCTGATTCTTCAAGGTTGTAACAATGTGGTCCTGGCCCTTCACGTCTCCAAAGGTCTGTGGGCGCCATTTTCTGTAAAGTGCTGTATATGACATAATTATTCGTCTCCGAAGCTGATTCCCAGAAGCCTGGCTTCCCTGATAATCTCAGACTGCGGATCTACATATTTCAATTTTCCGGCGGACTCCGCAAGCGGAATGTCCGTAATTACATTGTTCTTCACAACCACAAGTCTGCCAAACTCTTTTTTGTCAATCATATCCGCCGCATGAGCGCCGACTCTTGAGGAAAGCACCCTGTCATAGGGAACCGGAGCCCCGCCTCGCTGCATATGCCCCGGCACTGTCACACGAATTTCCTGGCCTGTCATTTCCTGAATCCTGGCTCCGATTTCATAGGCCACAGACTGATATTTTTCTGCACGTTCTTCCAGCTTCTTTTTATATTCCTTCCGGGACATTGCCGCTTCTTCTTTTGAAATTGCGCCCTCCGCCACAGCCAGGATAGAGAAGCGGCTGCCGCCTTTGGTGCGCTCTTTGATCTTCTTTACCACAGCATCCAGATCATAGGGAATTTCCGGAAGCAGGATAATATCTGCGCCGCCTGCGATTCCGGCATGAAGAGTCAGCCACCCCACCTTGTGGCCCATGACCTCCACAATAAATACACGGCTGTGAGACGAGGCCGTTGTATGGATACAGTCGATGGCATTGGCAGCAATATCCACAGCGCTCTGAAATCCAAAGGTCATATCCGTTCCCCAAAGGTCATTATCTATCGTTTTGGGAAGCCCGATCACATTAAGACCTTCCTGGCTTAAAAGATTGGCTGTTTTCTGACTTCCGTTTCCTCCCAGGACCACCAGTGCATCCAGCTTCAGCTTATAATAGGTGTGTTTCATAAGCTCCACCTTATCAAGCCCGTTCTCATCCGGAACCCGCATGAGTTTAAAGGGCTGCCTGGATGTCCCCAGCATCGTTCCGCCCTTCGTCAGGATTCCTGAGAAATTAGAACGGCTCATGGCATGATAATTCGCATACATTAAGCCTTTGTATCCATCCTCGAATCCGATAATTTCTACTTCGTCACCATATATATGATACAAACCTTTGGCCACGCCGCGCATTGTCGCGTTCAGCGCCTGACAGTCTCCGCCGCTCGTCAAGAACCCAACTCTCTTCATATGTTCCATCCTTTCCTTTGATGCAACAGTCCAGATATCCCCTGAACCATTCCCTATGGATGCCTCCTGCCGGCATACACGTTCATTTCGTAATTATAATACAAAGAAAAGAGAGGGGCAAGAAAAATTTATATTCCATTGCCTCTCTCCCCTTATTTTTCCTGTATTTGCCACTATTTTAACCCATTTGGAACGGTTTTATTCCCGCTCTAAAAAAATGGGATTGGGTATTTCCACATGATGATTGCCTGCCATACCATCCCGAAGCATTCCCTCCACCTGCCTGTACTGGATGCTGGGATTCATAAACCTGGTCCATAACTGATAGCCAAACTCTTTTCGCTTTTCGCTGTAATTGATGTGGCGGCCGGCATAATAGTCCTGATACAGGTCCACATAAAAATCAGTCATCACTTCCTTCAGCTCGTCAGGAATATCTTCTATAAGCTTATAAGCCTGGCGGCCGACTACCGAGCGGATATAGGTATCACTGAAAGCCGGAAAGTCCAAAAGATCCGGATTGGTTTCCCCATGCTTTGCCGCCCATGAAGATACATCCACGTTCCCTGTGTGATAAGACAGGCTGCCGTCTGCATTTAATGTCAGGTTTCCGTACTGACATGGCGGAATAATCAGGGAATTGCTGACAATTTCCCAGATTCCGTATATTTCGTCTGTAATCCCCGGTTCGGAGATGTGCTTCATGATCCGCTGCACATGCAGATGGCCGCTGAAATATACAGGGGTCAGATAACGCTCGAAAATTTCCATGACCTCCCGGTGATTTCGGAGAACGCACTCCTCTACATATACGCTGCTCAGTTCCTGTAAGTTGTGATGCCCCACAGGAATCACGGTAATACCTTCGGCATATGCGCTTTTTAACCACTCCTCCATCCATTCCATGGTACCGTTCGGGATTTCTCCATCTACCTCATTATCCGGTTCATAGATGCAGGTATCCAGCATCATAAGCCAGGTGGTATCGTTCAATATGTACAGATAGCTCATGGAATCGGGGGCATAGCCTGCCGCCTCATCATATCCATAGTTTCTGTAAATCTCCCAGAATCCCACAGGATCCACATTTTCAATAAAGCTTTGTGATTCGCCAAAATAGGCGGTGGCATAGGGATTATTGATGTCATGGTTTCCGGGAATCACCAGTACGGGAATTCCGGCTGTCTCGATCTCTTCCAGTTTTTTGGCCAGCTCTTCATGGTTGACCCGCTCACCGTTTATTGTCAGATCACCGCTTAAAACCAGGGCATCCGGATGTGCGGCAATGACCTCCTCCGCAAACGCCTGCCATATCTGCGGCATATACGCAACTACTTTCCCGTCTCCATTATCAATCAACTCATCGAATGCAGTTCCATAGTCCGTAAGATCGGGTGACATATAATGAATATCCGACGCGAATATAATATCCGTCACGATTTTTTCCCGCTCCACTGGTTCTCCGGGAGTATCCTCAGTCTCTGGCGGCATGCTTTCCTCTGTTTCCGGCTCGGATTCCGTCCAGACGGTTTCATATGGAAACGTTTTTTCTTCCATCGTTTCCATTTCCGGCCCAGGTATCTCTGTTTCAGGCAGTCGGCTTCCGGTCGTTAAAGGGACGGTCCCGTCTAAAATTCCGGGAATTACATATACAACTGCGAATAACGCAAAAAGGAGCAACAGTAACAAAAAGAGTTTCTTCTTCATAATACTGCGCTCCTTTATATTCGTTATAACTGTTCAGATATCCGTACGTTCTGCTTTGAATGCCCGCCATAGACGTTACCCTGGCAGCCAGCTCAGTCCCGGCACCCTCACGGCACATGAGAGCTTCCCCTTAGTGCTGCTGCATTCCTGCCCTGACACGGTTCAGAGATTCTCATTGCGTAAGACCAAAACGTCAACGCCGCTTACCAGGGGCAGCTCCACAGAGAAGCACCCGAGGCAGAACATCACCCCTGCTCTAGCGGATTGCAGGTTCAGGGCACCGCTAACTCCCCGGCTGTACGGACCTGTTAAGTATACCTTAAATAACCGTTGTTTGTCAAGTCACAATGCCGGACTGTTACAATGTACACAGACATACACGGATTTACAAAGATACCGCCTTTCCATCAATAAACACCGTCTTTACGCCGCCGTCATACTGGAGCGGATCCCCGTCCCAAATCACCAGATCCGCATCTTTTCCCGGCTCCAGAGTTCCGATTCTCGAATCCAGTCCCAGGTATGCGGCAGGATAGGCGGTCACGCCTTTTATGGCTTCCTTTCTGCTTAAACCGCGGTCTGTCATTAATATAAGCTGTGTCTGTAAAATTTCCAGGCACATGGATGGATGCCCGGTGGAGATGGCGGCATGAATGCCTTCCTTCTCCAAAACTGCTCCCAAATCCAGCGACTGTCCCTTTTTTTCTGCTGAAAATGAAGTTCCATACAGAGGTCCAATCACAAAGCGAAAATCCTTTCTGTCCAGGTCCTTTATGACAGTATACGCGTCATAGGCCACAGTAAGTACATAATTAAGGCCAAATTCCTCGCCGATCCTCACGGCAGTTTCCATATCATTGGCCTTCATGGCCACCATCTGCACCGGCATCCCATCAAAAACTCTGGAAAGTGCGTCAAGCTCCATCTTGTATTCCTGCTTTTCTCCGGCTTTCTCCTTTCTGGCGTACTCTTTGGCCTTCAGGAGAATATCCCGTATCATGGCTGCCGAGGCCAGTCTGGTCTGCGGAGATTTGTTCTTGGAGCCATATTTTTTTCTGGGGCCGCTCGCAAGAACGAAACGGTACGCGGCCTCCGGTTTTATGATTCTCTTTTCACGGCCGCGTCCGGCAGTCTTTACAGCCGTGCAGGTTCCTCCGATTAAATTGGCATCGCCGGGGCCTGCAACCACCGAGGTCACGCCTGCCCGAAGCGCCATCTCAAAGCCCTCATCTTCAAAATTCAGGGCGTCATAGGCACGAAGCTCCGGCATAATGGGATTTTCGTCGTCTCCGTCATTTTCCTCAAACCGGTGCACCTGGCTGTTGATGCCAAGCTGGCAGCTTGGTTCCACAA
Organism: uncultured Lachnospiraceae bacterium; assembly: GCA_910586315.1. GTDB lineage: Bacteria > Bacillota > Clostridia > Lachnospirales > Lachnospiraceae > CANRXD01. The sequence goes on from CAJUIP010000035.1 coordinate 11,655, forward strand.
TTCCCGGAGTTACAATGGCATTTCGAGCGTCCAGAACCTCTTCGCCCTCCTCAGGCGTCAGACAGTCCGCTACTTCCTTTATTTTTCCTTCCGCAATCCGGATGTCTTTTTTCTCTTCAAAGATATCTGCTCCATCAATGAGCGTGCAGTTTTTTATAATCATACTGGGCCTCCCTCCTGTTATGCCTGATACTGAATTTTTCCGCCAATCAATATAGTTTCCGGCCTTCCGCCTGCTTTAAACGGCTCGGAAGCCCAAATCACCACATCCGCGTCTTTCCCCGGCTCAATGCTGCCGATTTCCTGCTCCATGTCAAGCGCCCTGGCCGCACGGATGGTGACGCATTGATATGCGGTTTCCTCAGAAAGACCATGCTTCATTAAAACTGCGACCTGCGGCAGGAATCCCTCCATGGGGATTACATGGGAGTCCGTCGTCAGTGTAAATTCCACCCCGGCCTTTTCCAAAATGGCCGGAGCGTCATACCGTTTGTCTTCCACCTCCAGCTTGCTTTTTCCTCCAACGGTGGGGCCAACGATATAATGAGCGTCTGCCTCTTTTAAATCATCAATCATCTTCCAGCCCTCTGTGCAGTGCTCAATGCTTAAATTGAGTCCGAATTCTTTTCCCACACGGAGCGCCGTCAGAATATCATTGGCCTGATGGGCATGGATTTTCACCAGCATGCCGTCAAAGGCCCGCATCAGGGAATGCATGGCCAGGTCATATGTAAAGGTAGATTCTTCTCCGTTTTTTACTTTTTCTTCATGGGCCAGCCATTTTTCTCGGTATGTCTTCGCTTTATAAAAGGCCTGGCGCATTAAAGCCGCGGAGCCCATACGAGTAGAGGGAGCCTGCCCCTTTTGCCCATAGGAAACCTTTGGATTTTCTCCTAACGCCATCTTAAGAGCAGCTTCTTCTTTTATAATACGTTCTTTTAACGTATCTCCGGCTGTTTTTAGGTACGCGAATGTGCCGCCCATGACATTTCCACTTCCGGGGCCCACTGCCACGGTAGTCACTCCTGCATGAAGCGCTTTTTCGAATAATTCTGAATGGAAATCAATGGCGTCAATGGCGCGCAGTTCCGGATGAATAGGCCCGGTCATTTCGTTGCCGTCCTGGCCGTCGCTGTCAATAACGCCCAGATGGCAGTGGGGTTCAATAAATCCCGGCGTTACCAGCTTCCCGGCCGCGTCAATGACTGTGTCTTCCGGTCCGGGCATGATTTCTTTTTCCACTTTCGCAATTTTCCCGTTTTCCACAGCCACATCATAAGTCTCTTTGTAGATTCCGGCCATGGAAATTAACGTACCGTTTTTAATAATCAGCATAACTCTTCTCCTTTTTTCTTTTTCTTTCCTTCCGCTCGGAGCGTCTTAAAGAAGTCCTTTAACATCTGGGAACATTCCTCGCGAAGGAGTCCTGTTTCCGTCTCCACCTGATGATTGAACCCCTCCTCATGGAGCATGTCCAGAACAGAACCGGCACATCCGGCTTTTGGATTCATGCATCCGATCACCACCCGGGGAATCCGCGCCTGAACAATGGCTCCGGCGCACATGGGACATGGCTCCAGCGTCACATACATGGTACATCCCTCCAGGCGCCAGTCCCCGATTTTTTTGCATGCCTTTTTTATGGCTATAATTTCCGCATGGGCCAGGACGTTTTTGTCTATGGTGCGGCGGTTATAGCCGCGGCCGATGATCTTTCCGTCGTGGACAATGACGCAGCCGATGGGAACTTCTTTGAGCGCCGCTGCTTTCCTGGCAAGGCGAATGGCCTCCCGCATGTATTTTTCTTCCTGTGTCATGTGTCATCTCCGATTTTATGGCTTATAAGACTAGCTTACTCTCTCAGGCCATGTGCTGTCAAGCTCTTGTTGCTGTGTTACTGTTCGCAGGCATCCTGTGAACGCAACAGCATATGCCCATTTAAGATTGCCTGCGGGGCATTCTCTTTACTTTCCATACATAAGCGGGTATACTGTATGAAAACAGGTAAAACAGGTGATGGTTTATGAAAATATGTGGTTTGCAAAAAACAACTCTTTTAGACTTTCCCGGTCATGTGGCCGCCACAATATTTACCGGAGGCTGCAATTTCCGGTGCCCCTTCTGCCATAACAGCGAACTTCTTGGAAACGATGCGCCTCCTGCTTTTACGGAAGAACAGGTTCTTTCTTTTCTAAAAAAACGGAAAGGGATTCTGGAGGGGGTTGCCATTACCGGCGGAGAACCTACGCTCCAGCCGGATCTGGATATTTTTATGAGGAAAATCCGGGATCTGGGCTTTCAGATTAAACTGGATACGAACGGATACCGTCCCGAGGTTCTGAAACGACTCTGCGGGGAGGGCCTTGTGGACTATGTGGCCATGGATATTAAGACATGCAAAGAACGGTACTCCGAAGTTGCCGGAATACCGTCCATTCAAATAGAAAAAATAGAAGAGTGTGTCGATTTTTTAAAGTCTGGAATCGTTCCCTATGAATTTCGTACCACCGTCGTAAAGGAGCTGCATTCTGCAGATGATTTTGCCAAAATCGGCCCATGGCTTTCCGGAGCCTCCCGGTATTTTCTCCAGAATTTTACGGATTCCGGAAATGTACTGCATCCCGTATTCACAAGCTGTTCCAAAGAAGAGCTGGAAGTTTTTTTGGAAATTGTGAAGCCTTATGTGAAATTTACGGCGCTCAGAGGCATTGATTATTAGCGTCGGTCCGATGAACGAGTATGCCCGATAAAGCGGATTTTCGACGGCGCAGCGATGGCGGCTGCTGGAAATATGGCTGTCAGCGTATTTTAATATCCGTGTACCAGTAGCCAAAGCGGCCATCATTGGGCGGCTGCTTTTTTGACAGGACAAAATTGGGGAAACCAAACATAGATGCCATATACTTTTCGTTGCTGTAATAGTGGCCCGGAACTCCAATTAAGTAACGGGGATTGCCGTTTTTTCCGCCCAGCCGCACCAAAATTAGATACCGGAAATTGTAATAGCCATGGAGCAGGAAACTGTTGTTTCCATAAATCCAGCTCTCCCGCGGCAGGCGTCCGATATCCTGAGGGCGGATTGTCAGAATTTCACAGCCATTTTCGTGATCGAAGGGCTGAATTTTCGGGTAGGATTTTCGAAGCTCCTGCCACAGCTTTTCCGGGTCAGCCGACAGGTCCTCGGTCTCCTGAAGATATTTCAAAACCTCCGGATTTTCCAATTCGGGGGACCGCATGACAGGCTCCTCCTGGGAATCGTTTGTATTCGCGGCTTCCCCGGCTGCCTTTGGCATCCCGGCGGACAGCGCGGACGGCCGAATACCCGCTGATGGCTGCATCGTCCGTGACGGCGCCGCAGATGTTTTTGGCACCGCTGCCGTTACCGGAGGGCGAGGCAAATCTAACGTTGGCAGGATTTGTCCGGATGCCGGCTGATATGGCACAGGCCCCGGCGCTCTGATAACCGGAGAAAACGGTCCTCCTGACACAGGCTCCGGCATCCGGACGGTCTGAGAAACCGGCTCGGGCGGCGCGGACTCTGGATTCCGGATTACCTGGGAAACCGGCTCGGGCGGCACAGGCTCTGGATTCTGGACTGCCTGAGAAACCGGCTCTGACGGCGCAGGCTCTGGATTCCGGGAAGGCGGCCCTCCTAGCCCGGATTCGGACAGCCTGACAGCGGACGGCGGCGGACACGGCGCAGAGGCCTGCACCCCGGCGGTCCGGGAATCCTGGTCTTCTTCCGGATTCAGGCTTTGCAGTCCGGGTACAGATGGTTCTTCCGGCAGCGCCCCCGACTCCTGCGGCTCGACAGAATCCGCCGGAGAGCCAATCACCGAAAATACAGGAGCTTTGGCCGCTGCTCCGACTTCGGCCGCACGAGTCATCCCTTCTTCACGCGTAATTTCTTCTTCAATCTCCTTTACCACTCTGGAAATTGTCTGGTCGGTTTTTATTTCACCAATTCCCGGCAGAACATCTTTTGCTTCTGCAATCTGCGTCACCGGGGCAACGGCATCTTCCCAAATCGTGGTATAGGAACGCCATGCATTTTTCACGTCATGAACTGTCAGCCCATAATATGTATCCAGCCCGTCTCCGTTTCCCTCGACATTCCTTGTATCTACCGTGGCCCGGAATTCCCCGATTCCATTGCGGATGAAAATGTTTCCCAGGAATGCTTCCCCTCCGTTCTTATTGAGAAGGTACACCCCAATGGCATTTCCGCCCACATATACTTTCTTCACGCTGAGGCTCATCCGACATTGTCCGTTTCTGGATTCCAGCTTTACAAACCCCACGTTTTTTCCTTTTTCTTTCCCTTCATATTCATAAATATAGGAAATCAATCTCCGATAATCAGACATATTTTCCTCCCATCCGCAAATGCTAACCGTTCAGAATGCCCTCTGAGCGATTCCTGCATACGTCTATTTAAAATCGCCTGCGACGATAGACCGTATACCTGTGACCACTGTGTTTTCTTACATATGACTCACCCGGGGAGACAAATTCACCCCTCTGCTATACATTGTATGTCAGGGGGGTGAAAAAATATGCATCTAATATTTTCTGTTTTTGTAGCGGTTCGGCGTCCTCACAGTCACCTGTATTCTACTTTCTTATGGCACCGGACTTTACTGCCGCCTCAGCGACGCGTTTTGCCACATGCTCAGCCACTCCTGGTTCCAGTGCGCCAGGAATAATGTACTCCGCATTCAGCTTGTCGTCGGTCACCAGTTCGGCAATCGCATGGGCCGCGGCCACCTTCATGTCATAGTTAATGTCTCTTGCACCGCAGTCCAGTGCGCCGCGGAAGATTCCCGGAAACGCCAGAACATTATTAATCTGGTTTGGGAAATCAGAACGCCCGGTACCCATGATCTTTACTCCCGCCGCAATTGCCTCATCGTACATAATCTCCGGAGTCGGATTTGCCATTGCAAATACGATGGGATCCTTAGCCATGGTCTTTATCATTTCAGGCTTCAGGGCACCCGCAACGGACACGCCGATGAAAACGTCCGCCCCCACCAGGGCATCCGCCAGAGTACCGCGTTTATCTTCCAGGTTTGTGATGTCACAGAGCATCTTTTTATGGTCTTTGATGCCAACGCCGCGGTCCTTATAAAGGATTCCGTTTTCGTCACATGCAATGATGTGCTTCGCACCTGCAGCCAGAAGCATTTTGATGATAGCGGTTCCCGCCGAACCCGGTCCGTTTAATACCACATGAATTTCGCCGATTTTCTTTCCGGCCAGTTTCAAAGCGTTGAGGAGTGCAGCTGTTACCACAACCGCAGTCCCGTGCTGGTCATCATGGAACACTGGAATATCCAGTTCTTTCTCCAGCCGTGCCTCCACCTCAAAGCACTTGGGGGAAGCGATATCCTCCAGGTTAACGCCGCCAAAGCAGGGAGCGATAGCTTTCACTGTATTGATGATTTCCTCTGTATCTTTCGTATCCAGACAAATCGGAAACGCATCCACGTTTCCAAATTCTTTAAAAAGAATCGCTTTTCCTTCCATAACCGGCATGGCGGCTTCCGGTCCGATATCTCCCAGGCCCAGGACAGCCGTTCCATCGGATACAACCGCCACAAGATTCCCTTTTGCCGTATACTTATATACTTCCTTTTTATCTGCGTGAATTTTCCGGCAGGGTTCCGCAACACCCGGGGTATAGGCAGTACTTAAATCGTCTCTGGTTTTCACTGGTACCTTGCTCACCACTTCGATTTTTCCTTTGTGTTCTGCGTGGAGTTTCAGTGCTTCCTCGTTAAAATTCATGTGTTTTCCTCTCCTTTTTTGTCCTGCATTCAATTTTTCCGTAGCCGTTCCGTAATATACGGACCTGCTGAGCCGTTACCTTCTTTCTGATATTAAAATACCACACTCTCTGATAAAGTACAAGCCTTTGGCGGAGCTCCGCTGATGGTTTTTGCGGCTGGCGATTCAGCATCCGGCATTCAAAATTCCATATGCCGCGCCGATTTTTCCACCTCTCAGAAGCAGTTTCTTCGCTTTTTTCTGCAGGCTGGTCACTTCCGGAAGCTCCTGTAATTTTGTACCTTCCGAAACCGGAAACAGCCATTCCATGTACTCTTTATTCCCATAGTCCTCCTGTACGATGTCAAAACGTTTCTGGAAAGACAGGATGTGTGAGTCATCCGGCAGCATTGTTTTTAACACCGGCGACAGCAGCCATGAATAACAGGTATATTTTTTATACTGATAGTCGGGGTAATATGTTCTAAAAAAATGTTCCGCCTGTTTCAGAGAATCATCAACCGCCTCCCCTGACAGGTTTGTATCCGACGGGATATGGAGCCCAATCACATTCTCTCCTTTAAAAGTTTCAAATTCATATTCCAGCTCCCCAATACGGAATAGCTTCATGCTGATCTGCCTGTATGTCCACCACCCCCGGTCAAAGAACATCCGGCCATTCCTTCTTTCACATTCTGCAAGAAACCTTGGGAAGCATTTCATGGTATCTATGAACACAGCCTGGGGAATTTTCTTTTCCTGATATCGATTAAAAATACGCTGGGCGCATTCCAAATGGCAATAAAGCATTTTTAAGTTATCCGTGTCTTCCCTGAAAAGACTCTTTAACTCTTTATAGGCGGTGGCCGCAGTCTCTCTTTTTTGCAGCTGTTCCAGATATGGTTCTATCTGCCCCGGGTCCAGCTCTTTCCTGATTCTTTCCAGCTTTTGAATGATTCCCGGCTGTAAATTAATCCAGCAGTACAAATCCTGCAGCTTCATGTCCATTCTCCTCTGTCTTAAGAATGCATCCGGTTTCGTAATAGGTTTTCATCACATCCGCCGGCACCATGCTTCCTCCGGTCCCCCATACGATATGAACCGCATTTTTCATTACATGTTCCAGATTCATCCCCTTCACATACCTGTGCCCTTCTTCCGTGCCGCAAATCCAGCATGGACCAGTCATACCGGCCAGAGCGCTGGGCTCCAGATAAATTCCTTCCGTATCAGCCAGTTTTGCAAGCAGCCGATACATGTGTTCATCTGTAATGGTGTAGCTTCCGCTCAAAATCGGTGCAATGGTGCGGCCGACAAAATGCGATGCGCGGCCTACGGCAAGTCCGTCCGCCGCGGTTTTATTATCAATTCCGAAATCCTGTACGCACACCCGGTCATGACATCCGGTCATCAAACCCAGAAGCATGCACGGAGCATGGGTTGGTTCTGCAAAAAAACAATGAACGGCATCCTTATATACCTGCTTCAATCCGTAAGCCACGCCTCCGGGACCGCCGCCCACGCCGCACGGAAGATAAACCAAAAGAGGATGGCTTTCATCGGGGATAAACCCCATATCGTCAAGCTGCTTTTTTATCCGCAGTGCTGCTACGGTATATCCTAAAAACAAGGTTCTGGAATTCTCATCGTCCACAAAATGGCAATGGGGATCCCCTGCTGCCTGTTTCCTTCCCTCTGCAACTGCCAGGCTGTAATCATCCTCATACTCCACAACGGTTACTCCCTTGCTCCTCAGCAGGTCTTTCTTCCACTGGCGTGCATCGGCAGACATGTGAACCGTTACTTTGAAGCCGAATTTTGCACTCATAATTCCAATGGATAATCCCAGATTCCCGGTGGAACCCACTGCCACCGAATATTGAGAGAACAGATTTTTAAACTTTTCCTCCATCAGGATTGCATAATTATCGGTCTTCTTTAACATTCCGCTCTCCAGCGCCACATCCTCCGCAAATTTAAGCACTTCGTAAATTCCTCCACGTGCCTTAATGGAACCGGATATGGGCAGATGGCTGTCGCATTTCAGCAATATTTTTCCTTCCATCCCGCCTCCAGATTCCTTCTCCAGAGCTTTCTGCATTTTCGGAATTTCTTTTAATGGGGATTCAATCATTCCATGGGATTGTTTTGTTTCCGGAAACGCTTTTTCGATATATGGCGCAAACCGCTCCAGCCGTGCCTTTGCGTCCAGCATATCTTCCATTGTAAGTTCCGCCTGCCTGTCTGCTTCATCAAAAGGCAGCATCCCCGGATTTTGCCAGAAACATTCTTCCATGGCTATAAGTTTTCTTAAAAGCGGATACTCTTTTTTCCATTCCTCCATTGTCTTATTCAAGATCATACTTTTCCCTCCCATTTCCATTTGCATTTCTACTTTTTCCCCTTTCAGGTCAATACGGACTGTTGTGCCCTGATTTCCTTTAAAAATTAAACTTCATCATGGAAAGTGCACTCAGCCGAAGACTTCAGCTGCAGCGATGATTTTAAGCACGGATTTGTCTGCCTTATCCCTTCCATATGCATCAAGAAAGCGTTCTTGGTACTGATTCGTTTTCAGATTAAACCAGAGCGACCAGATACCCCAAAATAAATCTATATGCCTGTCACCAACGCCGCCGCTGCCAACATCAATAAACCCGGAAAATTTCCAGTTATTAAGAATAATATTGGGCAGGCAATAATCGCCGTGAAGCAGAACCTTACTTTGCAGGGCATCTTTTTCCGCAGTCAAAACGTCATAAGCTTCCTTAGCTGAGCGATAGCCAAAGCTGTCAGGAAATTGTGATTTATCGTAATTTCCCGTGTGATAGTTCCTCTCAGCTCCAGCAAGGTATTCTGCCGTTCTGTCCGCAACCGGGCAGTCAGTATAATCTGTTTCGTGCAGTTTTCTTAATTCGCATGCAATAGTATCACATAGGCGTTTGGGGCTCGTGAGATACCCTTCGTGTCCGCAGTCCTCTCCGATAATAGCAGTTGTTAAAAGCCAGTCGCTGTCATTTGAGATATAATTCAATACCTCTGCACCAAACCCCTTTGAGTAAAAGTACGCTGTCATTTGGGCTTCTTTTTCGAGTTTTCCACTGCCAGAACATTTTAAATAGAACCCATTTCCCTTGTCAATGAAATACACTCTTGCCTCGGGGGAACAGGAGCTATCGTAAATATTGGCTCCGGAGATAAAGTGCCGGATATCTCGTGGTATTTCGCTTGGGATTTGATTCATCAATGTTTTCTTCATTCGCCCTCTCCTCTTCCCAATATTTTTCCTACGCCTTTACATGCCCTGTCTCCATTTAAAAAAGCACTGGATACCGTGACCCAATACCTCTCTTACCCTTAAAAATATTTAATCTCTTTCTACTCATGTCCCTCTGCCGGTAATACAAATGACTCTTCTCTTTGCATTCGAATCCTTCCATTCTTTTTTGTCGTCATCTTCTATGCTATGACGTTGGGGTCAAAAGTTTTTTTGACCCCTGATGCCTACGGATTGCTCCGCATTTCATGTTCCCGCGTCTTCGCTCCGCTGCGGTCGGGTCCCAAAGTCATGTATTGACATGCAAGCATATCATACATGACCTTTTGACCCTGGCATCATACTATTTATTTTAATTTTATTTTATATCCTTCCCTTATGGCAGTCAACTTATTTTTGCTCCCCACACCCTTCCATACTCAGCCTCCTTTTTGATTGCCATTCATACTTCAGAATGTCCTTGCACTGGTTTGCTGCTGCAATGTTGCCTATACGTATACGATTTCCTCGTTCGCAATCTCATGATCCAAAAAGGAGCCGCTAAAAGCAGCCCCTCTGAGTTTAATATAACACAGACTATTATAGCCCGATTTCTTTTAAAGGTCAGCACATCTGTACTACCTTGTGGAAACAGCAGTGAAGGAAGCACCAAATCATACATACCATCGTTCAAGACCGCCTTTTCCATCTGCCCTCTCATGCCAACAGGCGCCCTGGAATTCACCGGCTTCTTCCAGATAATACCAGTCCCCGGCGCCGGTCTTTTCGCCGTCCCACTGCACCCAGCCAGTAATCATATACCCGGTTGTGCCAAACAGATACCAATGATGATCAATCAACCTCCAGCGCATCGCCGGCCAGGTACCGTCCTCGTTTCGATACCACCAGCCCGCAGCGTCACGGACCCAGCCCTCTGGCTGTTGTTTGGGAACCCAGGTCCTCATGAACTCCATTGGCGTTGCATACAGCTTCTTGATTCCTGCTGTTGAACTTCCCCAGTCCGGGAGCTGAAAGTGCGGTTTATCCGGCATACCCTTCCAGTCGCCTCCCCACTCCAGGCCGATGGATGTGCCGATCCTTCCTACCTTCGTGAAGAATCCATCGTCATCATAATATGCGCCTTTTCCATCCGCCCGGTAAATGTCGAAAGCGGTTCCCCATTGGTGATATGAACTGTAATTGCCTCCAGGCGCCTTCGTCACAATCTGTCCAGGCTTTGTCCGGCCCTGAGCGTATAATTCATCCTGTTCCGCTTTTGTGCGGAAAGTATCTCCAATTTTTATTTTTAAACCTTGTTTGCGGCATTCTTCTGACAGCTTCGCAGCCAATGTCTGCAATCTTGGATGGCATAATGTAATGTCTTTCATACAGTTTTTCCTTTTTCTTTTATATATATGAAAAAAGGACAGGTTGCGTTCCTGTCCCTCACACTACCCTATAGCCACCAGGAATTCTCTCCGGTAATGGACGCCTCCCTGGGGGACGCAGGCGGGCAGGCGATTCACCCTTCCTCCGGACCTCCAGGCTTGGCTTTCTCACTCAAACGTGCCTGCCACTTCCTTAAGGTGAGAAATGATCATAAGTCGCTGAGGACAGTGACTTTCGCACTGACCGCACTGGATGCAGTCGCTGGCCTTTGCGTAATCTGACGCCATACGCTGATAAATGGGCTGTATCTTCCATTTCTCCCCCGGATCACGCTGGCAGGCGTTATATATGGCAAAGAAATCAGGAATCGGGATGCCCTTGGGACAGGTAGCCATACAATACTGGCAGCCGGTACAGGCTACGGCGGTTTCTTCTTCAATGATATGAGCGACCTGTCGGATCACCGTCTGCTCCAGCACAGTCAGCGGCTTCACATCCTCCATGTTCTCTAATATCTGTTCCATGCTGTTCATGCCGCTTAACACAATGTCTGCCTGGGGCAGGGATTGTACAAACCGCAGCGCCCAGCGGGCCGGACTGTCCTGACAATATGCTCTGAAAAGTTCTTCTGCTTTCGGGGGAAGCTTTGTCAAAGTACCTCCCTTGATCGGCTCCATAACAACTACAGATTTTCCGTGCCTAGTTGCTATCTCATAGCATTTCCGACTCTCGATAGCGGCGCTGTCCCAATCCAGATAGTTGATCTGGAGCTGGACGATCTCCGTCTCCGGGTGGGCAGTGAGTATTTCATCCAGGAGGGCGGCGCTGTCGTGATAGGAAAAACCAATCTTTCCAACTTTACCTTTGGCTTTCAGTTCCTGAAGAAATGTAAATTCATCGTATCTCTCACATATCTCATAGTTCCTCTGGTTCAGCCAATGAAGCAGGTATACATCAAAATAGTCCACCCCACAGCGTTCCTGTTGCTCGGTAAAATACCGTTGGCGATCTTGGATAGAACGCACCATCCAGGATGGCAGCTTATCAGCAATCTGGAATCGCTCCCTGGGATGCCTCTTTACAAGAGCTTCCCGGAGAGCGGTTTCGCTTTGACCGTTCAGGTAGGTGTAGGCCGTATCAAAGTACACGCCGCCCCGCTCCAGAAAAGCGTCCACCATCTGGTTAAGGAGAGTACCATTGATTGTTCCGTCATCTGTCTGCGGCAACCGCAAAAAACCGAACCCCATTTTATTCATCTGTTCATTCCTCCTCCTGAATTCTGCCTCTTCTCCATCGTGCGGAGAAGGTAATCCAATCAGTCAACCTTTTTCTGCTCTGCATAAATCATATCCAGCCGCATCTGACCGTCTATCCAGCTTTTTTGTTGTGCCTCATGTATAACATCTCCCGGCATAGAGTTTCCCAACAAAAACGGAGACGATGGGTCATGCTTTTTCATGTTTTCTTTTACAAGGAATGCGTCCGTATTGGCATAACAGTACCTGCACAGATGTCCGCATGTATCGTAAGCTCCTATATCCACGCCCAACAAACAGGCACACTGCCCGTTTCGCTGGTTGCTCTTTCTTTTAGGCACATTAAGGTTTGCATGAAGTGCAGTTTCAAAGGTACTTACCGTCATGCATCCAGAACAGTCCGCACCGTAAGGGGCTAATTCGTCTCCTTCTGCACAGGGTTTCAGTAGCATTCCATACTGTTTCGCAATCTTGATCATTTCTCTCCCAAGAAAAATTCTGTCCTTTTTTGACACCTCTCTTGCTTTCGGAAAGTTACGTTCTACCTTCCTATAAATATCAATAAAACTGATTATGCAGGATTTTGTATATCCGGAAAGCGCCGCAGCCATTTTTTCGAATATCTCAAGATGATACTCTGCAGAATACGTATTATCAACAAAGATCGGGTCGTACCGCCATCCCACACTGTCCACTCCAACGCTATCTGACAGTCGTTTAAAATCATTTATCCCTTTTTCTTTTTCAGGCACATTTGGTTCTATGTCTTTTCCATATGGGGTGATGGTTACAAACCAATACTGTCCGTATGACTTCAGCACCTCCATATACGGAAACATAGGCGCTGGATTTTTTGTACAAAACACAATCAAATCCACCACATCCGGCGAAAGGCTGTATCTGGTTACCTGCATCGGATTATAGGGATTACGGACAAGCACGAATCCTTCCTTTATTCTGTTTATCAGCCATTTAGAATAAAACGCCGGAATATCTGTCCTCATTCCTGTCTGTATGATCATATTTTACTTCCTTAATCTTCCATGCCAGCTTCCATATCTTTCCAGTCTTCCATATCTTTCCAGTCTTCTATATCAATTGGGTTCTGACTTCTAAATGAATCTGCCGGCCAACAAATGCAAATCCCTGTTCTTCACCGCTTGCCATCGGAAAAAGCTGCCGCTTCTTTCACCCATCCCATCAGTTCCTCATCAATCTCCTCAGCTCCGGAAATAAGGACGTGGTGCGTCCAGCGTCCCGGATACGGCTCCACCGCCGCATCTATTCGCGGAGATTCCACACGGTATCCAAGGCCAAACGTCACAACAATATAAGATTCCGGCCGCCACTTCTTCTTCCGTACAGGCAGAAAAGAGATAAAAGCAAAATTATGCCTGTTGGAAAACGCAACCTGTGTTTTCTGTACCTTAACGTCTACATTGCAAACCTCAGACAGAACCTTCTTTTCAAAAACCTCATATAACGACAGCGCTTCCGGTTTCTTGTCAAAAAAATACAGAATATTCTGATCCACTTTACCACACCTTTCCGGGTACTCCTTATCCTTCCAATACCACCATTTCAACTTCTCCGGTTCATGCTGATCATGTTCTGCAAAATATACCGCACAGCGAAGCACATATAGCACACATCTGTCATCCTGGAATCCCTTTTTCATACAATCTAAACAATACAATTCTTCCGGGTTTTTCCCCCTTAAGTCTGAAATGCAGTGGATTCCAATATTTTTCAGATGCTGTTCCATATTTGCTCCCACACCCGGTATCTTCTTCAAATCACTGGCTCTATTCTCCCCATTCTGTATCATCCCAAATTACCTCTGCCCTTTCGTCGCTTCAAAACGCAGTTCCCCTATTCTTGCAAAAATCACAATGTTGGTTTAGAATCATCTTAGAAGCCGAAGGATTCAAGCACGTCCGAGGTTGTTCAATCGGAAACAATAATCAGTTTAAAAAACAAACGGATCACAGGCTATTCTTATCTGTTCTAATCTGACTAAAAAATTATAGCATGTTATCTCGAATAATGCTATAAAAGATTTGTGTTAATCACTCTGCCGCTTTCAATAAAATAGAGACGCTTTCACTCAAGTATCCCTATAAGCTACCAATATATCTGATAGCTCTCTATTCACTTTCATTGTCAGGATTTTTTGTGTTTCCCGTACCGAGGTCTAAGGCCACAACTACAATTACTTTCTCTACAAGTATCTTTCCTTTGTACCAACACCACACTCTCTACTTGTTTTTTTGTCCAAATCGATATTCATATCTTCCTCTATGATAGGCAGTTTGAACTCGATAGATTTCAGCCACTGACCGTTTGGTCTCCGCTCCTCATAAATCTGGATTTCGGAAATCAGCGCCTCCATAATCTGCCGCTGTTCCTGCTCATTCATGGCATCATACAATTTATCAAAGTAAATCAACACTTTATAGATATTGTCTCCGGTCAGTTTCTCAGCTTCAGCAGCCTGCTTTTTGACTCTGGCCGCAATCAGCAAAGATTCGGTATCTTCGATCTTATCATACATTTTGTAAAGGCGGTCATCCAAGTCTGTCTTACGCCGTACATAGTGCCGGTCATCTGGATCAAGGGAATCAGTTTCTTCCGCCAGCTTTGCCTTGACAAAAAAATGCTGGCGGAGCTTCAAGTGGATCAAATGTACGTCAAACAGGGAATTCTTTCCATTCTGCCAAGGCATTTTGCGGATGCTGTGGTTTTCCAGATACTTTGCGATACCGTTTGTGCCAATGTCGGTATGGACATATTGGTCATAGATGATGCGGATTGCCTCGGCTTCTTCCTCATTGATAGTCAATTTCCCATCTGGCAACTGATACCCATAGGGAGCAAAACCACCGTTCCACTTGCCCTCTCTTGCCTTCTGCCTGCGTCCTTCCATCGTCTGAACAAGAATATTTTCTCTCTATTTCAGCGACCGCAGACAAAACCGTAATCGTCAGCTTCCCAGAATCTTTGGAAGAATCTATCCCGTCCTCCACACAGATCAGGTTTACGTCAAAATCCTGTATGTACTGAAGGGAATTAAGCACATCTGCCGCATTCCTTCCGGATCTCGAAAGCTTAATACCAGGATGAAATCAACTCCATCACGATCCTCAGCCACATCATTCAGCATCTGCGAAAACTCAGGTCTTCCTGTGATGTTCTTTCCGGACTTGCCTGCGTCGCAGTATTCACTGGCGATTTCATGGTTCTTATAATCTGCGTACTCTCGCAGCCGTTCCTGCTGTGCCTGCTTTTCCGCTGTCGCCCGTTCTCCAGCCTCAACCTCTTCCAGCACCTCTCTTCCGTATTTTTCAATCATCTCCACCAGAAAATTCGCACATCGCTCCATGTTGGCTTTTACTTTCGAGCTTAATTCTTCAGGCTTTTCCCCACCCTTGTATTCCAGTATAAACACATGCAAGACCCCCTTCAGCTCTTCTGAAGGTCTAGTGTACTGGCTACATTATATTCAGCCAAACCTCCTTGTCTACTCGCCCATCTGCTGCGTTGGATTTTCTAGCCGTAGCCACCGCTACGCCGTCAAAAATCCGCCTTGCAGATGAACGACTATCCTGCGGAGTTTAGCCAGATATAATGTAGTCAGTACACTAGGCATGAGTCCGCGGCATTTTCCAATTTTTAAGCAAAAAAAGACAGCCGGACGAATCAGCTGCCTACCCGCTAATGGGATATTTGGATCAGGGCATCACCCTTGCCTCCCAACGGCCTATTCTAAATATATGCGTATTTCTAAAAACTATGTATCACATCATACATTTCCTCCCACTTTTCAGGAAGAATTCCCATTATATAAATATCAACCTTTGATGCCCGGATCAGCTTTTTCAGATCTTTCTGCAGATTTTCTGCATCCTTCTCAGGTAAAAGCTTCTTCATGGCATAGAGCCTTGAAAAAAGATCATTGTCCAGCGGAAGCACTGCTGCATCATCCGTCGGATCACGAAGCACTACAGAAGATGTCATCCCTACTACCATAGAATTATGGGCGCAATAATTTCTCATATTCCGGACGGCATCCAGCCAGGTATCCACCAGTTCCGCATCGCGTTTACTGTACTTTCCCTTTATAAAAGTGTATTTCAAAATCTTCTTTCGCAAATCACCTCTGAGATAATTGTACATCATCGTAACCGTTCCAAACTCTGTATAACTAAAAGTCACCCATACAGGCAGCTTATTGTTCTGCCTGCTGCCACCTCTCCTATATTCCCTCAATTCCGGATATTTCCTGACATCACTTCTCAGTTTCGTTTCTTTCTGCACAATATCCGGAAAGAATCTCGTATTGAAATAACTAATATTCTGACGCCTGATCTTCGCATCGGATTCACCTTTTGATGGAGCATAGTACCCATTATCCAAATAGAATGTCCCATCATTTGTGGCAATGGAGCAGGCATTCGACAAGGCACTTTTGAACCGCACTTCTGTAACATTACAATAAAAATTCAGTGTACGCCTCAGGTTCGCATCAAACTGATATAAAGCAAAAAGATCATTCTGCCAGAATCTCGCCCCCACCGCCTGTACTTTGGACAGCAAAAATTTTCCATACCTGCTCGCACGGAAATAACCCGCATAGTTCAAAAAATCTCTCATTTTCCTACGCTGCCGGAATGAAACATATTTTTTCATCTTGATCACTTGCTCTTCAATCGTAATTGGTAATTCAGTCGTAGTCATACTTCCTCCTCCGGGTATACAGCTGAAGTGTCTACCAGGTCTCTCACTGCATACTTGGCAAAAAAAAAGAATGGATATACCATTCTTAATCCCGCTAATGGGATATTTGGATTAGGGCACTACCCTTGCCTCCCAACGGCCTATAAATAGGCTACCACATCGTCCCTGAAAACGCAAGCAGATTTTCAAAAATTGCTTGCTATGGCCCGGATAAACGCATCAATTTCTTCCAAAAGGATATTAACTCTTCAGGTACTTTTGTTCCGAAGGAATTTTCCTTTTGGAGACGTATTACGTAATATTGAAATTGCGTATAATTCAGCTGACTTGAAATTTTAAATTCCAGTGCAGAGTTAAATTCCAAATGGGTTTAAATTTTTCAGTGTTTCCACATTTTTTTAGAGTAAAAATTCTTGATATCTGCTATAATTATGCCAACTCCTCAAAAAGTTTTCTGTTTTTGGGCATGGCAAACGGGCCACTGAGAATCCGTGTGCGAGACGGAATTCCACCGGCCACATCTAAAAAATGTGAAAAGTTTACTTCCAGTCCGACAGCAGATTTTTGAGATAGTTGATTAGTGGTTAAAGCGGATCAGCTTAGGTGTCAGATTGACCTGGCAGGTCCAATCCGCCTAAGCTGAAATGCTTTCAAAGTCTCTGCACCAAATGTTTCCAGCGCCATGCTGTATGGGGTTCTTCCTCTAAGGATTTCCCTTGGGGGCGAATGGATATGGTTCACAATCGTGTTTACATCCCATTGGGTAAGAAACTCAAAGCTGCTTCCTTTGGGGAGAACCATCCGAAGCATCGTGTGTGCCTGTTCCAGACCGCCTTTCTGACCGCTCTGCATTGGGTCACAGTAGTAAATGCTGGAGCGCTGGTTTCCACTCACACCAGTTTCCAGTGCGATGGGATCTCCGAATTCCGAGCCACGGTCTGTCAGGATATATTCGAATACAGAGGCGAATTCACAGGTTCCCATACGCTTTTCCAGTCGGTCAAATACGAGGCGTACAGCACCTTCTGTGCAATGATTCATAGGAAATGCGAGGAATTCTGCGTCATTTCGGCACAGACGAAAAGGTTTCTTCTCATCTTACTTGAGAGCCTGTGCGACATACAAATTTAGTAACTCAATTTCGAAGAACGAATATCAGAATCTCTATCTCTAGACATAAATTTTTTTATATTAACTTATTTCAATTTTCCCTATCTTGCACATTCCTTCTTCTTCTACCACATCATCTGGATGGATAACAAAACATATCTCTGAAATATTAGCAAGCGCCTCACTTCTCATCTCACCCAAAGTTATACAAAATTTATTTTCACCATAACCAAGAAAAAATTTAAATGTTTCCAAAATATTATTGTTGTCAGAATACTTAAATTCTACAAAAATCCTTTTCAAAGAATTAGTAAAATTAATAACAGTAAATCGGAATTCAGCTTTATCATTAAAGTCTAAATAGCGACATATATCAAGTTTATCTACATACCGCAAGGCCATACTAATAAAATTTGGATACTTAACATCTTTTTTCTCGTATGGATTCATATTAAAGTTAAACACTACCATATCTTCTGAAATACTCGTACTAGCAATATCTTCCCGTTGTTTAAATTCAATACTATCATCAAAATAAGCTCCAATTTTCGCCATCTGTAAAATATTCTGTCGTTTTAGAAAAATTTGATCTAAGTCAAAGATAAAAGAATGCAATTTACGGTTAATTCCAGTTCCAATTTTCATCCCTCTATCAGTTGACAAGTATTCTAAAAAACTATGGACATCTTTTTCATTACTTAAATCTCCAGTCTGTATATTTGCTATTGGCGTTCCAGACAATGCCTGCCCTTTTTGTACTGGGTAAAGAGCAAAAGGAAATATATAATCCTCACCCTTTTTATTCTTCTGACTAAATAAATATGAGTAGGCAACGCCTAACTCAATCATACAAAATTTACTTTCGTAGTATTCTTTACTTATTATCGGTATAAACAAATCACTGTTACTTAATTCACTAAAAATTATTTCTATGAAATTTTTTCCAATCTTGATGCTTCCACTTTCCGATGAACAAAAAACTTCAATATCGCTACTAACTGCTTCTAAAAACTCCGCAAATTTTAATACTACTTCACGATTTTTCGTTGCATGGCTAATAAAAATTCTCATAGACTGTTTCTCCTTTTCTTTAACTTATCGCATAATTCTTATCATCAAACCATACCCTTTTTGAACCTTTCGGAATTTCCGACAAGTTCATATCCCATCTATTCTCACACATTATAAATTATTTTTCTGTTCCTCATCTAACCATTCCTTCAATTTTTTATGTAACAACTTTTTATCTGGTAGATACAATTTATATTTTTTTTGCATAAATGTTAGCATTTTCTGGCAACGTCAAATCTACAAGAGTCTCATCACTAAATCACTTTCATGATAAGAAGTCCTGTCTTCTAATCCTGCAAACTCTAATGCGTATGGCGTATGTAAAATATCTTTTGGTTTTTGTGGAACAGTTCCTTCATTTGCCAGTCGCATCACATCATTTTTATCTCTGATTAATGCAAGTCTTTCATACAAGCTAATGTAGCATCTCGCTTATATTTAACCAAATAATTATTCCATATAATGCCATCTTGTGCTATACTAAAAAGAAACGGTGGTGGCGATTATGGCAAGACCTAAGACATATATCATTAAACTCAGTGACGAGGAACGGGCAACACTTCGAGAAACAGTCTGTAATAAGAAAACCTGCAAAACAGTTTTAAAGCGCTGCCAGATCCTGCTTGAGCTGGACGAAGAACAGGGAACAGGGCTCACCCATGCTCAGCTTGCACACAGCTATGCGGTCTGTCCTGCTACTATAACAAATATCGTCCAGTCTTATGTCAAAAATGGCATAAAGGATATCATCCGTTACAATATCAGCCCCAATTCCAGTGCAGTCCTGCAAAAAGTGGACAGGCGTGCCGAAGCGCGTATTATTCAGATAGCCTGCGGCCCTGTCCCAGAAGGACATTCACGCTGGACACTCCAGCTTCTGAAAGAGAAATGCCGGATCGAGCTTGATGTCCCGGTGGGAAAAGAGACCATCCGCCGGGTATTAAAAAAAATGAACTTAGACCTCACAAAAACGCCTGCTGGTGCATCCCTCCCAAAGAAAACGCGGAATTCGTAGCCTGCATGGAGGATATCCTGGATATTTATGAAATGCCCTATCATCCGGAAGTTCCCGTGGTATGCATGGATGAAAAACCATACCAGCTGCTTGGGGAGGTAAGGGAGCCGCTGCCCATGCGCCCGGGAGATACCGGGAAGACGGATTGCGAATATGTGCGTAACGGCACCTGCAGTATCTTTACCTTTGTAGAACCACTGGGCGGTGTGAGGCATGTAAGCGCCCGGGAGCGTCGTACTGCCATTGACTGGGCAGAGGAAATCCGGTATCTGGTGGACGTGAGTTATGCTGACCGGGACAAAATCATCCTTGTCATGGATAATCTGAACACACATGCCGTTTCCTCCCTGTACAAGGCATTTCCGGCTAAAGAAGCCCGCAGGATCGCCAAAAAGCTGGAGATCCATTACACTCCGAAGCACGGGAGCTGGCTGAACATTGCCGAAATAGAGCTTAATGTCATGACGCGGCAGTGCCTGTCCCGCAGGATTGAGGGAATGGAATTGCTGCGGAAGGAACTGGCGGCATGGGAGAGTGACCGCAATGCACATACCGCGTGCATCCAATGGCAGTTTACAAATGATAAGGCCAGAACCAAACTGGCATCACTCTACCCTAAATTCGGTCCTATAGATGAAAAATAATTTAGCTAAATATAAATGAGCTATTACATTAGCTATGTTTCCTTTGTATTCCCACCACGCATTCTGTGTGCCCCGACATCGGAAACATATCCACTGCCCTCACACGCTCCACCTTATATCCATGTTCCCCAAGAACCTTCACGTCCCGCGCCAGCGTGGACGAATCGCAGCTCACATAAACCACTTTTTCCGGTTCCATTTTTATGATTGTGTCAAGGCAAACCGCATCGCAGCCCTTCCTTGGCGGATCCACCACGATGACATCCGCGTGAACATGGTTCTTCTCATACTGCTCCGGCAGTACTTCCTCGGCTTTTCCAACAAAAAACTCCACATTTTCAATTCCGTTTCGCTTTGCGTTCTCTCTGGCGTCCTCAATGGCCTGGGGAATAATTTCAACGCCATACACCTTTTTTGCCTTTTTCGCGAGAAAAGAAGAAATCGTGCCGATCCCGCAGTACAAGTCCCAGACCGTCTCGCCTCCGTGGAGATCCGCAAACTCCAGCGCCGTGTTATAAAGCCGCTCCGTCTGCACTGGATTTACCTGATAAAACGAAAGGGGAGAAATTCTGTATTCGATACCTCCGATGCAGTCGGTAATATATCCCGGACCATGAAGATTAACAATTTTATCCCCCATAATCACATTGGTTTTTTCTTTGTTTACCGAAAGGGAAACACTGGCGGCTCCCGCCTTCACCAGGCGCTCTGTAAGCACATCCGCATGGGGGATGTGGTCCCCGTTTATCACCAGGCATACCATCAGTTCCCCGCTTACAAATCCTTTCCGCAAAAGCACATGCCGCACCAGTCCTCTGTGGTCCTCTTCCATGTACGGTTTGATACGATACTCCGTCATAAAATCCAGCACCACTTTTAAAAGCCACTGATTTTCCTCACACCCCAGCACACAGTCAAGCTCCGGTATGGGAATCAGCGCATGGGTACGCCCGGCATAGAAACCGGCTGTGGGAAGTCCATCCTTTCCCAGGCCAATGGGATACTGGGCTTTATTCCGGTATCTCCAGGGCTGTTCCATACCAATAATGGGTTCCATCACAACGGCTCCGTCCACGGCCTTTGCCTCATTCTCCTGGCCCGGCAGAAACAGATATTCCAATCCTCCAATCCGTTTTAAATGATTATATACCTTTCTCTCCTTGAACTTTAACTGCTCCCCATATGAAAGTTCCTGCAGCTGACACCCGCCGCAGGACCGAGCCACGGGACACCTGGCTTCCACACGTCCCGGCGCCGGTTCAATCACCCGGGCCAGCCTGGCAAACCCGTAATTTTTCTTCATTTTCATCACAGATGCCTCAATTACATCCCCTATGAGCCCATCCTTTACAAACCAAGTATATCCGTCGGTTTTTCCGATTCCGGAACCATCCTCGCCCATATCCTCGATGGTTATTTTAAATTTTTCATTTTTTTTAATTTCCATAGACGATTCTTTCCTTATTCCATGTTCCTTCCCTGATCAACAAGTTCAGGCGAATCCGCGCGGACGGATTGCTAGAGCGTGTTTGAAAATTGGCGTGACTAATCCAGTTATTTATCGAACGATGTACTAATTATCCCCAGTCCGTCTCACATTGCTTTCCATGAACCTGTTATAACCAAGCCATCCCATATTGTCCCCGGCCCCTTTAAGAATCTCTGTCATAGTCTCCAGCTTTGCATCCGCATTATCTGCAAGATTTAACGCCAGGGCCTCAATCAAGGCCGGCTTTTTGGGTGAGCCATATTCCAGCTCCCCGTGGTGGGCCAGAATGCAATGAATCAGTTCGTTCTCCAGCTTTTTCGGAAATCCCGGCACAGAAGCAATTTTGGCTTCCACCATCTGCGCCCCGATTATAATATGTCCGATCAGCTGTCCCTCATCCGTATAATCATTTTCCGGGAATGAAGACAGCTCCTTTGTCTTTCCAATATCATGGAACATGGCGGCTGTTAAGAGTAGATCTCTGTTTAAGGCCGGATACTGCCTGCTGAAATAATCGCACATTTTTACTACGCTTAAGGTATGCTCTAAAAGGCCGCCCACAAAACCGTGGTGCACACTCTTAGCCGCGGAATGGGAGCAGAACACTTTCATAAACGCCGCGTCGCTGACAAAAAATCCTGCTGCCAGCTTTCTTAAATATTCGTTCCGGATGGTGGTAATATACTGGGTCAGCTCATGGTGCATAGCCTTTACATCCTTAGATGTCACCGGAAGATAATCCCCCGGATAATACTCTCCCTCATCCGCCCTGCGAATTCGTTTTACATTAAGCTGAAAGGAGCCCTGAAATACGGTAACATCCGCATCCACAAACACATAGTCCATAGCCGCAAACTCGCTGATACCAGGAGAATTTAACTCCCAGATCTTCGCATCTACTGTTCCTGTTTTATCCTGCAGCGTAATGGATCCATATTCTTTCCCGTTTTTTGTAAGTGCAATCTGTTTTGTCTTGCAAAGAAAAACTTCTGATACATGCATTCCTTCCCGAAATGTTTCAATAAATTTCATATGAACTCTTATCTCCCTTCAAGCGCTGAGCCAGGCGAATTACCTGGCTCCTATCGTCACACTGTATTCGATTTCTTTATATTCATCAATTCCCTTTCGCTGTATCACAACCGTCACCTGCTCCCCGGTATTCATACTTTCAAGCAGGCTCTGAAAATCGCGAAGAGAGGCGATCTCTTTTCCCTGAATTTTTGTCAGGATATCACCGTTCTGGATTCCAGAAAGATACGCTGGGCCTTCTGCAATGGACTCAGTGATATAAACTCCCTGCGGAATCCCCTCTTCCTGCATGGATTCGGTTACATCCTGCCCTTTAATTCCCATATAGGGAATGGGAATTCCGTTGCTGAGCCTCTGGAGACAATCCTTGTATTCGGAAATCGACATCACCATAGTCACGCCGTCCGTCTCCTCCGTCTCAAAAAGGTCTGTGGCCCACCCCACAAGCTGGCCCGATAAATTCAAAAAAAACGTTCCCTTTTCCGTATTGCAGTCAAAATCAGTATATAACACCCTGGTATTTCTATCTGCCGTCTGAACTCCTCTGGCCACATAAGACACAATACCACGTTTCACAGAATGAACGCGTCCTGCCGGACTTCCTATGGCAATCACCATATCTCCGGCGCGGACCGTATAAGAATTTCCAAGATCAATGGCCTGAATCCAATCTCTGGTAGCCTCTGAAAGCTCAGCCGCATTCACGGTCAGAGCCACCATGCCGCAGACCATATCCCGCTCCTTCAGCGCCCCCGGCGCGACAGCTCCATCACCAAACACAATCCGCAGGGAATCCGCGTTTTCCACTGCCTCTTCCCCCGCCAGTATCACAACCTCGCCGGCATTGGCCGCCAGAATCATTCCGGCATACTGACCAGTACTTTCCACCGGATTATCGAACCAGTCCATCTGATGCTTCACAGAGGATACCGTTACAATACTCTTATCGGCATTCTGGCCGATTTCGCGCAGTACCTGGTTATATTCATCAATTTTTTCCGGTGTCCATGGGAAATTCTCAATTTCCTTTTTGACAATCTCCTCCACATCTTCCCTGGCCACTTCGGCCTGGCTTTCCGCCGGAGAAGTCTCTTCCATCGTTTCTATCTGGGTCATTGTAACGCTTGGCTCGTCATCCCGTTCAATGGTAATAGGGATGGGGATTGATTCTGTTTCTTTTCCCAAGAGTTTTTCCGCCATTGGTCTGGAAAGTACAAAGCTCACTGCAGCCACAACGCCAAAAATGACTGCAACCAAAAGAAAGCAGAAAATCCGGCAGACAACCTGCCTCCTGCTTATTGGCGGCTTTACTATTTTTTCCCTCATGAATCTCTTTTCATTTGGCGAATCGGTCATAAATCCAAAATCTCCTCTCCCCCTCATTATAGTTTTTTTACCACTATTATGCAAGAAAAATATCTCTAGGATATTCCAAAGCTTTGTGTTATACTTCTTTTATAGAAAGGATTAGATTCATATGAACCAGAAAGTACTGCGAACCTTAGAATATTACAAAATCATAGAAAAACTGACAGACTACGCCGCATCAGAACCTGGCAAAAAGCTTTGCCGCGAGCTTACCCCGTCCTCCGACTTTCATGAGATTGTTCAGAACCAGACGGAAACCGCAGACGCCGTGACCCGCGTCCGCCAGAAAGGAAACCTGTCCTTCTCCGGTGTGTCTGATATCAGAGACTCTTTAAAGCGCCTGGAAATCGGAAGTTCCTTAAGTATCCATGAACTGCTTTCCATCAGCACGCTCTTAACATGCGCGGCCAGAGCTAAAAATTATGGGCGCCACCCGGAATCGGAGCTTCCGGACGATTCCCTGGATGAAATGTTCCGGACTCTTGATCCCATTACCGTCATTAACAACGAAATTACCCGTTGTATTCTCTCCGAAGATGAAATTGCCGATGATGCAAGTCCAGGGCTCAAGTCTGTCCGGCGTCAAATCAAAATTATCAATGACCGCGTTCACACCCAGTTAAACTCCATTTTAAATTCCAGCCGGACCATGCTTCAGGATGCTGTAATCACCATGCGGGACGGCCGTTACTGCCTCCCGGTAAAGTCGGAATATAAGGGACAGTTCCAGGGAATGGTCCATGACCAGTCCGCCACAGGCTCCACTCTGTTCATCGAACCCATGGCCGTCATAAAGCTCAATAACGAGCTGCGGGAGCTGGAAATTCAGGAGCAGAAGGAAATCGAAATCGTGCTGGCTTCCTTAAGCCAGGAACTTGCCCCCTATACAGAGCCGCTTGTAGCAGATTTTACGATTCTGTCTAAGCTTGATTTTATCTTTGCCAAAGCTGCTCTTGCCAGACACTATAACTGTACCATGCCAAAATTTAACCATCGCGGTTACATCCATATAAAAGACGGACGCCATCCGCTTTTAGACCCCAAAAAGGTAGTTCCCATAAACGTGTATCTTGGACGGGATTTTGACCTTTTAATCGTCACAGGCCCCAATACCGGAGGGAAAACGGTATCCTTAAAAACGGTGGGGCTTTTCACTCTCATGGGACAGTCCGGCCTTCAGATTCCCGCCTTTGACGGTTCTGAGCTCTCCGTCTTTGATGAGGTTTTTGCGGACATCGGCGATGAACAAAGCATTGAACAGAGCCTGAGCACGTTTTCCGCCCATATGACCAACATCGTATCCATTTTAAGTCAGGCGGACAGCCGCTCCCTATGTCTGTTCGATGAGCTGGGAGCCGGAACAGATCCCACAGAGGGCGCTGCACTGGCCATTGCCATCCTGTCCTTTCTCCACAATATGAAGTGCCGTACCATGGCTACCACCCATTACAGTGAATTGAAGGTCTACGCGCTTACCACCGCCGGCGTGGAAAACGCCTGCTGTGAGTTTAATGTGGAAACTCTGCGGCCCACTTACCGTCTCTTAATCGGTATCCCCGGCAAAAGCAACGCCTTTGCCATCTCTAAAAAACTGGGGCTGCCTGATTACATCATCGACGATGCAAAAACACATCTGGAATCCAATGATGAGGCGTTTGAGGACCTGCTGGCAAATCTGGAATCCAGCCGTGTCACCATAGAAAAAGAGCGGGAGGAGATCACGGAATATAAGGCAGAAATTACCCGCTTAAAGAAAAATCTGGAACAGAAAGAAGAACGGCTGGACGAACGGAAAGAAAAGCTGATCCGCAATGCCAACGAGGAGGCCCAGCGAATCCTGCGGGAAGCAAAGGAAACAGCAGACCAGACGATAAGGCAGATTAACAAGCTCGCCCAATCCTCCGGAGTTGGGAAGGAGCTGGAGGCAGAGCGGGCAAGGCTCCGTGAAAAACTGGACAAGGTGGATAAAAATCTTTCCATAAAAAATGAAAAAGGGCCGAAAAAGACAATTTCTCCAAAGAAAATCAAAATCGGGGACGGAGTGAAGGTGCTCACCATGAATTTAAAAGGCACTGTAAGCTCCCTCCCCAATGCCAAAGGCGATCTTTACGTGCAGATGGGAATTCTTCGTTCCCTGGTCAACATTAAAGACCTGGAGCTTCTGGACGAGCAATCCGTTTCCGGGCCGGGACTGGATTCCGTGAAGCAAAACAATACAGGAAGTGGAAAGATAAAAATGTCCAAGTCCTTCTCTGTATCCCCGGAAATCAATCTGATCGGAATGACTGTGGACGAGGCCATTCCGGTTCTGGACAAATATCTGGATGATGCCTATTTGGCTCATCTTCCGTCTGTCCGTGTGGTCCATGGCCGCGGAACAGGCGCTCTGAAAGCCGGCGTTCACAGGCATTTAAAGAAATTAAAGTATGTGCGGGAATTCCGCCTGGGAGACTTTGGGGAAGGTGATACCGGCGTGACTATTGTTACATTTAAGTAAACCTCATGCGCCCGGCGGCCAGGCGCACCACCACGCCGAAAAAGTCTGGCGGCGCATTGGACATTTAAAGTAGAAAGAGGAGGAAGTTCCATGGTTGATAAGCAGAGAATCTTGATTGTGGACGACGACGATAATATTGCTGAATTGATTTCTCTGTATTTAATGAAAGAGTGTTACGAGACAAAAATTGTGGGAGACGGAGAATCAGCGCTCCGGGAGTTTCCGGTTTTTAAACCAAATCTGGTACTCCTGGACCTGATGCTGCCAGGTATGGACGGCTATCAGGTGTGCAGGGAGCTTCGCACCTCCTCACAGGTTCCCATTATCATGTTGTCGGCAAAGGGCGAAATCTTTGATAAAGTCCTGGGGCTGGAGCTGGGCGCTGATGATTACATGATAAAACCTTTTGATTCCAAGGAACTGGTGGCCCGCGTAAAGGCAGTGTTACGCCGTTATCAGGCAGGTTCCTCATCTCTTACCGTTTCCGGCAAACAGCAGGGAGAATTTGTGGAATACCCCGATCTGATTGTGAATCTGACCAACTATTCCGTGCTCTATAAAGGGCGCTCGGTGGATATGCCCCCAAAGGAACTGGAACTTCTCTACTTCCTTGCATCCTCTCCCAATCAGGTATTCACAAGAGAGCAGCTTCTGGACCATATCTGGGGCTATGAATATATCGGCGACACAAGAACCGTAGACGTGCACATCAAAAGGCTCCGTGAAAAAATCAAAGACAACGACAATTGGGCAATTTCCACTGTATGGGGAATTGGCTATAAATTTGAGGTAAAGCGATGACCCATTCCCTTTACAGTAAATTTATCCTGGGTTATCTTTTGTTTGGGCTTCTGGGCTTTATCACCATCGCCACGCTCTCGTCCCAGATGACCTATCAATATCTGATCGAAGAAAAATCTGATGCCATGTATGATGAGGCCAATCTCCTGGCCTCCTCTTACAGTGACATCTATCAGGGGAAAAATGTAAATTTCTCCACAGCCAATCCACAGCTTCAGGCAGTAGCCACCTATCTGGATGCCAGCGCCTGGGTATTGGATAACCGTGGCTCTGTGGTAGCAGAAACGTCTCCGGGCTCCCACGTGGGAACTGTTGTAGGGGGCTTTGACCCCACAGCAGCCGGGAACCACTCGTATATGGTGGGAAAATTTTTCAGCATGTTTGAAGAAAATACTCTATCTGTCCTGGCCCCCATCACTGGAAATTTCAAC
This sequence comes from uncultured Lachnospiraceae bacterium, assembly GCA_910586315.1. Taxonomy (GTDB): domain Bacteria; phylum Bacillota; class Clostridia; order Lachnospirales; family Lachnospiraceae; genus CANRXD01. The sequence continues at coordinate 39,520 of CAJUIP010000035.1, forward strand.
ACATACGGCTACGTGGTCCTCCATATGCCCATGTCTCAGGTACAGAGAGAACGGGACCGGATCTTAAATATTGTCTATGTGACCTCAGGCATCCTTTTCATCCTCTCCTTGATTATCCTCCTGGTGTTCACAAAAACAGTCTTCTTTCCATTGAAGAAGATCACAGCCGGAGCCATGGAATACGCCGACGGGAATCTGGCATACTCGATTAAACTGGAGACCTCCGACGAAATGGGATATCTGGCCAACACGCTAAATTATATGTCCAGCGAGCTCAACAAGATGGAAGAATATCAGAAATCCTTCATCGCCAATGTATCCCATGATTTCCGTTCCCCCCTGACCTCGATTAAAGGGTATCTGGAAGCAATTTTAGACGGAACCATTCCTCAGGAGCTTTACAGCAAATATTTTAACATTGTCATTTCGGAAACGGACCGCCTCAATAAACTGACGGAGGGAATGCTCACTCTGAATTCCTTAGACAGCAGAGGCTTTCTTTCCCGCAGCAATTTTGACATTAATCGGGTTATCAAGGACACAGCCGCCGCCTTTGAAGGCATCTGCAATGCCAAAAATATTGTTTTGGACCTGACCTTCACCACAGACGTACTGATGGTTTATGCCGACCTTGGAAAGATACAGCAGGTTTTATATAACCTGATTGATAATGCCATCAAATTCAGCCGCGACGATTCCGTTATTTATATCCAGACCCTGATTAAATATGAAAAGGTCTTCGTTTCCGTTAAAGACACCGGGGCAGGAATCCCCAAAGACAGCATCAAAAAAATCTGGGACCGCTTTTACAAAACCGATATCTCCAGGGGACGTGATAAAAAGGGCACAGGCCTGGGACTTTCCATTGTAAAGGAAATTATCCAGGCCCATGGGGAAAACATTGATGTAGTCAGCACGGTGGGAGTCGGCTCCGAATTTATCTTTACTCTGCCGAAGGCCACGAATCTGTAATTACAGTTTACGGGGTAGTGTCAAGTAATCTATGAAAAACTTGGGTCCAAAAAACAGGCCCAACCGA
>CAJUIP010000036.1 GCA_910586315.1 uncultured Lachnospiraceae bacterium
TGGTTAAGTAATATAGTTACAACTGTGAATGTTAGCACTCCTCAATTAAGAGTGCTAATAAAAAGAGAGGTGAGTTCGTGGAGCTGGATGAGAGGAAGGAAAAGATATTGAAAGCCATTATTCAGACGTATTTGGAGACAGGGGAGCCTGTTGGCTCGAGAACCATTTCCAAATACTCCGATCTGAAATTAAGCTCTGCAACGATCCGCAATGAAATGTCTGATCTGGAAGAGATGGGCTATATCATGCAGCCCCATACATCGGCGGGAAGGATTCCCTCGGATAAGGGATACCGGTTTTACGTGGATCAGATCATCCAGGAAAAAGACAACCAGGTGAATGAGATGCAGGAGCTGATGATTAAGCGCGTGGACCGTGTGGAGCTTTTGTTAAAGCAGATGGCTCAGATGCTGGCCAGCAATACCAACTATGCGACTATGGTCAGCGGCCCAAGTTATCACCAGACCAAGCTTAAATTTATTCAGCTTTCCAGGGTGGAAGCGAGAAAGCTTTTGATTGTGGTGGTGGTGGAAGGGAATATTATCCGGAATTCTTTTGTAACTCTGGATGAGGAGCTCTCTGAGGAAGAGCTTCTGAACTTAAATATTCTGCTTAATAACAGTTTAAACGGCCTTACCATTCAGGAAATCAATCTGGGCGTTATTGCTAAACTAAAAGAACAGGCAGGAATTCACAGGCAGGTGGTGGAATTCGTTCTCAACGAAGTGTCTGAGGCTATCGGCTCTCAGGAGGAGGATTTACAGATCTATACCAGCGGAGCCACGAATATTTTCAAGTATCCGGAGCTTTCCGATACGAAAAAGGCCAGTCAGTTAATCAGTACACTGGAACAGAAGGAACTGCTGAAAGGACTGTTTGATGAGGTTCAGATTCCCTCAGAGTCCGGTTCTGAAATTCAGGTATACATCGGAGATGAAACTCCGGTTCAGACGATGAAGGACTGCAGTGTGGTCACTGCCAACTATGTGCTGGGCGATGGACTGCGCGGGACTATCGGCATTATCGGTCCCAAACGGATGGACTATGAAAAAGTAGTCGGCACTTTGCGGACACTGGTTTCGCAGCTGAACGAAACATTTAATAAATGAAAGGTGTAGAGATTAGTGGAAGATAAAGATTTGGAAAAAGAAGAAGAAAGAGAAGAAGAAACTTCAAACGACGTGAAACAGCAGGAGGAAAAGGAAGCCTGCTGCGAAGCGCCTGATAACGAAGCCCAAAACGAGGCGGAGGAATCAAAAAGCGCGGACGGAGAAGGAAAAAAAGAAAAGAAAGGTCTTTTTGGAAAGAAAAAAGACCCCAGAGACGCGCAGATCGAAGAGCTGACTGACCGCTTAAAACGGTCCATGGCTGAATTCGATAATTTCAGAAAGAGAACCGAGAAAGAAAAATCAGTCATGTATGAAATCGGAGCGAAGGATATTATTGAAAAGATCCTTCCGGTGGTGGATAATTTCGAGCGGGGGCTTGCGACCATTCCCGATGACGCCAAAGGAACGCCTTTTGCGGATGGAATGGAGAAGATTTACAAGCAGCTTATAAAGACCCTGGACGATCTTGGCGTGAAGCCCATCGAGGCGGTGGGAAAAGAATTTGATCCCAGTTTCCACAACGCTGTCATGCATGTGGAAGACGAAAGCCTTGGCGAAAATATTGTGGCAGCGGAGCTTCAGAAGGGCTACATGTACAGAGAAACCGTTATTCGTCACAGTATGGTTCAGGTTGCAAACTAATATTTCAGATAGATTCAGGAGGAAAAAAACTATGAGCAAGATTATTGGTATTGACTTAGGTACTACAAATAGCTGTGTTGCCGTTATGGAGGGCGGAAAGCCAACCGTTATCGCAAATACGGAGGGCGTAAGAACAACTCCGTCTATTGTGGCATTTACAAAGAATGGGGAAAGACTTGTCGGTGAGCCGGCAAAGCGTCAGGCCGTAACAAATGCGGACCGCACCATCTCATCCATTAAAAGACATATGGGAACCGATTATAAGGTTGATATTGACGGGAAGAAATATACGCCTCAGGAAATTTCCGCGATGATTCTTCAAAAGCTGAAAGCGGATGCCGAGAGTTATCTTGGCGAGAAGGTGACGGAAGCTGTTATTACAGTTCCGGCTTACTTCAACGACGCGCAGCGTCAGGCTACCAAGGATGCAGGTAAGATTGCAGGTCTGGATGTGAAGCGTATCATCAACGAGCCGACAGCCGCGGCGTTAGCTTACGGCCTTGATAATGAAAAAGAGCAGAAGATTATGGTATACGACCTGGGCGGCGGCACCTTCGATGTTTCGATCATCGAAATCGGAGATGGCGTTATCGAGGTTCTGGCAACCAACGGCGATACCAGGCTTGGCGGTGACGACTTTGATAACCGCGTGACACAGTGGATGATTGATGAGTTTAAGAAAGCGGAGGGCGTAGATCTTTCCGGCGATAAGATGGCTCTTCAGAGATTAAAGGAGGCGGCTGAGAAGGCAAAGAAGGAGCTTTCCACAGCCACCACCACAAACATCAACCTGCCGTTCATCACGGCAACCGCAGAGGGGCCGAAGCATTTGGACATGAATCTTTCCAGAGCCAAATTTGATGAGCTGACGGTTGACTTAATTGAGAGAACCGCAATTCCGGTACAGAATGCGTTAAGAGACGCAGGTCTCACGGCTGCGGAGCTTTCCAAGGTTCTTTTGGTAGGCGGTTCCACGCGTATGCTGGCCGCACAGGAGAAAGTAAAACAGCTTACAGGTAAAGAGCCCAGCAAGTCCTTAAATCCGGACGAGTGTGTTGCCATCGGCGCCGGAATCCAGGGAGGTAAGCTGGCCGGGGATGCAGGCGCAGGCGATATTCTGCTTCTGGATGTAACTCCCCTTTCCCTGTCTATTGAGACCATGGGCGGTGTGGCAACCAAATTAATTGAAAGGAACACCACAATCCCCACAAAGAAGAGCCAGATCTTTTCTACTGCCGCTGACAATCAGACTGCCGTTGATATCCATGTGGTACAGGGTGAGAGACAATTTGCCAGAGACAATAAGACGTTAGGCCAGTTCCGTCTGGACGGCATTCTTCCGGCAAGAAGAGGTGTTCCGCAGATCGAGGTTACCTTTGATATTGATGCCAACGGTATTGTAAACGTGTCCGCCAAGGATATGGGTACCGGAAAAGAGCAGCACATCACTATTACCTCCGGCTCTAATATGTCCGATGCGGATATTGAAAAGGCCGTGAAGGAAGCTGCCGAGTATGAGGCGCAGGACAGGAAGAAAAAAGAAGCGATTGACGCCAGAAACGATGCTGACTCCATGGTGTTCCAGACGGAGAAAGCTCTGGAAGAAGTTGGAGATAAGATTGATGCCAACGACAAGGCAGCCGTTGAGGCAGATTTAAGCGCACTGAAGGAAGCTATAAACCGTGCTCCCATCGACCAGATGACAGATGCTCAGGTTGAAGATATCAAGGCCGGCAAGGAAAAATTGATGCAGAGTGCACAGCAGCTTTTTGCAAAGGTTTATGAGCAGCAGGCTCAGGCCGCCCAGGGAGCAGGCTCTCAGGCAGGAGCAGAAAGCGCAGGCGGGGCAGGCTACGGCGATGATGTGGTAGATGGAGACTACAAGGAAGTAGAAAAGTAGGTTACAGTTCACGGGGCGGGGAAAAACGGATAAAAACAGGCGTAAAGCTTGCTTGTAAGACTGATTTTATCCGTTTTTCCACATCGGGCGAACGCCCGATGCTTCTTGTCCGCGGTACGCGGGCAAGAAGATGCCCCCTCCCGTGAAAAGCAACGAAAATAGGAATTAAGACAAAGACCATTATGAAACCGGGAAGAACGTCAGAAATGGCGTTCTTTCCGGTGTACGATGCATATAAGCAGAACAATCGTTCCGGCAGGTATGCGTGTTTCCTGCGCGGACCGCACGAAAACACAGCCGCGGCGGCGGGGCCTGGGCGCGGAAGTTTGAGTTTGAAAGGTAGACATAGATATGGCAGAGAGCAAAAGAGATTATTATGAGGTCCTCGGCGTGCCGAAAGATGCAGATGATGCGGCGCTCAAGAAGGCGTACCGGGTTTTGGCAAAAAAATACCATCCCGATGCAAACCCGGGAGACAAGGAGGCCGAGGCTAAGTTCAAAGAGGCATCTGAGGCCTATGGCGTCTTAAGCGATCCGGAAAAGAGAAGACAGTACGACCAGTTTGGCCATGCGGCCTTTGAGGGCGGGGCAGGCGGAGCCGGAGGCTTTGGCGGCTTTGACTTTAGCGGAGCCGACATGGGGGATATTTTTGGAGATATCTTCGGCGATTTCTTTGGCGGCGGCAGAACCAGCCGGGGCAGAAGTAATGGTCCCATGCGCGGTGCCAATCTGAGGACAGGAGTCCGCATTACCTTTGAGGAGGCCATTTTTGGCTGCCAGAAGGAGATTGAATTAAATTTAAAGGACGAATGTTCCAAGTGCCACGGTACGGGTGCAAAACCGGGAACCTCTCCGGTTACCTGCCCGAAGTGTAATGGAAAAGGAAAAATCGTTTATACCCAGCAATCCTTTTTTGGACAGGTGCAGAATGTACAGACATGTCCGGACTGTCAGGGAACAGGAAAAATTGTAAAAGAAAAATGTCCGGATTGTTATGGAACCGGATATATTTCCAGCAGAAAGAAAATCCAGGTTACGATTCCCGCGGGAATTGATAACGGGCAGAGCATCCGTATTGCCGGAAAGGGCGAGCCGGGTGTGAATGGCGGTGAACGGGGCGACCTTCTTGTAGAAGTGACTGTTTCCAAGCATCCGATTTTCAAGCGCCAGGAAACCACAATTTTTTCCACAGTTCCGATTTCCTTTGCCACAGCGGCTCTTGGCGGCCCCATCCGCATTAAGACTGTGGACGGAGAGGTGGAATATGAGGTGAAGGCCGGAACCCAGACCGACACAAAGGTACGTCTGCGCGGAAAGGGTGTACCGTCTCTGAGAAATAAAAATATCCGCGGCGATCATTTTGTGACCCTGGTGATCACCGTACCGGAAAAGTTAAACGAAGAGCAGAAGGAAGCACTCCGCCGTTTTGACGACGCCATGAACGGCGTTGCTCCGGAGGGCGGAAAGAAGAAGCGCGGATTATTTAAATAGAAATTCAGAAGGAAAAACACTCTCAAGGCGGTGCAGCGGTTTTGAGAGTGTTTTTATTTCATTAGGAAAGGCCTTGCCGGTTTACAGTTCTTGCCATACGTAAAAAACTATGCTATGATATTTTTTGATTTAATTTGTCCGTGGCCGGAAGGCAGGAGCGGGCTGAAATACGAGGGATAAAAAGTATGGAACGGTTTTTTATTGTATGTCCGCTGGTATTTCTGGCGGGATTTGTGGATTCCATTGCGGGAGGCGGCGGACTTATTTCCTTTCCGGCCTATATGCTGGCGGGAGTTCCGGTCCATGTGATTCTGGGCACGTCAAAGCTAAGCTCTTTTCCTGGCTCCATAGTAGCGGCAGTTCGGTTCGCGAAAAACAAATATATCCGGTGGAAACTGGCGCTGCCCTGTGGAGTTATGGCTGTCATCGGCGCTTTTTGGGGAGCAAGCCTGGCTTTGCGGGTAGATGAAAAGCTCATTAAATCTTTGATGATCGTGGTTCTGCCTGTGGTGGCTTTTTATGTGCTGAGAAATAAGAATATGGGTGAGGACAGGACAGGGGAAGCTGTTTCATGGAAGAAAACTCTGCTGACGGGAATGACTGCCTCTCTGCTCATAGGCATGTATGACGGTTTTTATGGACCGGGTACGGGAACCTTTCTGATTCTGGTGTTTACAGGGCTTGTGAGGCTGGGTATGAAAGAGGCGGCCGGAATTTCCAAATTTATTAATTTGGCAGCGGACATATCTGCCTTGGGAACGTTTTTTTTAGGAGGAAAGGTGGACTATGCCCTAGGAATCACAGCGGCTTTGTTCTGCATGGCGGGAAGTTATTTTGGCTCCGGCCTGGTTTTAAACAACGGGCAGAAAATTGTTCGTCCGGTGGTTATGGCAGTGCTGGCGCTTCTTTTTGTAAAAATTGTAATGGGGCAATAAAAATTCCCTGACAAAGGGCTTATAAAGCCTGCTCCAGAAATTGCATTTAGATTATAGAAACAGCAGGAGGAAAGGCATTTTATGAAATGGAAAAAATTCACCCTTAAAACTACTACAGAGGCCGTGGATTACTTAAGCGGCATGTTCGATGAAATCGGAATCCAGGGAATCGAGATTGAAGATAATATACCGCTTACGGAAAGCGAAACAAAGGGAATGTTCATTGATATTCTGCCGGAACTCCCGCCGGACGACGGGACTGCGAAGGTCAGCTTTTATCTGGATGACGGCGATGATGCAGAGGCCATCCTAAAAAAGGTGGAGGCCGGAATTAAGGAGCTCCGCCAGTTTGTGGAGGTGGGAGAAGGGACGATTCTGGCCTCCGAGACTGAGGATAAAGACTGGATCAATAACTGGAAGCAGTATTTTAAGCCTTTTACTGTGGATAATATTTTAATTAAGCCCACCTGGGAAGAGATTCCCAAAGAGCATGAGGACAAGCTGTTAATTCAGATTGACCCGGGGACGGCTTTCGGAACAGGAAAGCATGAGACGACGCAGCTTTGCATCCGTCAGCTTGAAAAATATGTAAAGCCCGGCGATAAGGTGCTGGATTTGGGGACAGGGAGCGGAATCCTTGGAATTACGGCCCTGAAGCTGGGGGCGGAATCCGTGTTTGGAACGGACCTCGATGAAAACGCAATTACCGCGGTCCATGAAAACCTGAAGGCCAATGAGATTCCGGAGGAAAAGTTTGGAGTCATTCAGGGAAATATTATTGATGAAAAATCCGTACAGGACGCGGCGGGATACGAATGCTATGATATTGCGGTTGCCAATATTCTGGCGGATATCATTATTATGATTCAGAAGGAGGTTCCCGTCCATATGAAAAAAGGAGGAATTTTCATCACATCCGGAATCATTGACATGAAAGAGCAGGCAGTAAAGGACGCCCTCTCCGCCAATGAGGCCTTTGAAATTCTTGAGGTCACACGGCAGGGGGAATGGGTTTCTGTCACAGCCAGGAAAAAATAAAAAAGGCGTATAAAAGGTCGTAGAGCATGTATCATTTTTTTACGGAAACAGAATTCTTTACAGAATCCGAAGCCGTCATTACCGGCCCGGATGTGAACCACATTAAAAATGTTTTGCGGATGAAGCCGGGGGAGCGGATTCTTTTAAGTGACGGAAAGGGCACGAACTGTCTCTGTGAGCTGACGGAAATCGGCGTCAGTGAGGTAAAGGCAAGAATTCTTCCGGAGGAGGTGTCTGATACAGAGCTTCCCGTGGAAGTGACGTTATACCAGGGGCTTCCCAAGGCGGACAAAATGGAATTTATCATTCAGAAGTGTGTGGAGCTTGGAGTGACCAGAATTGTTCCTGTGGAAATGGCGCGGTGTGTGATGAAGCTGGATAAGAAGAAGGAAGAGGTTAAAAGAAAGCGCTGGCATGGAATTTCGGAAAGCGCCGCCAAGCAGTCCAAACGGATGATCGTACCGGAGATTTCCTCTGTGATGAAATATAAAGACGCGATAAAGGAAGCGGCGGCCCTTGACCTTTCTCTTGTGCCCTATGAAGACGCGGAAAGTCTTGAGGGGGCCGGGGGCATGGAGCGCACAAGGACACTGATTAAAGCTTTAAGGCCAGGACAGAAATGCGCCGTATTCATCGGACCCGAGGGCGGTTTTTCCGATCAGGAAATCGAAGAGGCCCAGGAGGCGGGATTTCACATGGTAACATTAGGAAAACGGATTTTAAGAACCGAGACAGCCGGACTTTTTATCCTGTCCGCCATAGGGTTCATGCTGGAGGAATAGAAAATGGAAAATGAGAGAAGAGAAGTATATTTTGATAATTCAGCTACGACCCGGGTGTTTGACTGTGTCAGGGATGTGATGGTCCGGACCATGACGGACGACTATGGAAACACGTCTTCCAGGCATTTAAAAGGGGTGGAGGCGGAATCGTATGTAAAGGAAGCCAGAGAGGAAATCGCAAAGTCCTTAAAGGTGAAGGAAAAGGAAATTCTTTTTACCTCCGGCGGCACCGAATCCAACAATATGGCGCTAATCGGCACAGCCCTGGCCAATAAAAGGTCAGGAAACCATCTGATTACCACCTGCATTGAGCATGCCTCCATCTACAACACCATGGAGTTTTTAAAGGAGCAGGGCTTTCGCGTCACCTACCTTCCCGTGGACCATAACGGACATGTTTCTTTAGACGCCCTGAGGGAGGCGGTCTGCGATGATACAATTTTAGTTTCTGTTATGTACGTAAATAATGAAATGGGCGCGGTGGAGCCGGTGGAGGAAATTGCAAAGATTATAAAGGCAAAGAAACCCGGTGCATATTTCCACGTGGACGCTATCCAGGCTTATGGAAAGTACAGGATCCGGCCAAAGAAAACAGGCATTGACCTTTTATCCGCCAGCGGTCATAAAATCCATGGACCCAAGGGCGCAGGCTTTCTGTATGTGGATGAGCGGGTAAAAATAAAGCCCATCCTCTACGGAGGCGGCCAGCAGAAAGGGATGCGGTCCGGGACTGAGAATGTGCCGGGCTGCGCGGGCCTTGGAGCGGCTGTGAAGGAAATTTATAAAAACCATGAAGAAAAAACAGAGCGTTTCTATGTTCTGAGAGAACGGCTCATCAAGGGTCTGGAAGAACTTCCGGATGTGACGGTCCATGGCCTTAAGAGCCGTGAAAACGCTCCCCACATTGTAAGCGCCGGTTTTGAGGGAATCCGGGCGGAGGTACTCCTGCATGCGCTGGAAGAACGGGGGATTTACGTTTCTTCCGGTTCGGCCTGCTCCTCCAACCATCCGGGAGTATCGGGAACCTTAAAGGGGATTGGTGTGAGAGATTCCCTGTTAGATTCCACGCTGCGTTTTTCCTTTGGCGTATTCAATACGGAGGATGAGGTGGATTACTGTCTGGAGCAGCTGAGCAAACTGCTTCCTGTGCTCAGAAGATACCGCCGGGCGTAACCATGGAGAAAACGCTGTTTACAAGGGACTTGTGGACAGCAACGAAAAAGGAACGGGAGGAAGTATGAAATATAAGTCATTTTTGATTAAATATGCGGAAATCGGAGTCAAGGGAAAAAACCGTTATCTCTTTGAGGACGCTCTTGTAAAGCAGATTCACCACCGCTTAAAAGGTCTGGAGGGCGGCTTTTCGGTGACAAAGGAGGCGGGACGGATTTATGCGGAAGCCAGCGAGGATTTTGATTACGACGAGGTGGTCGAAGCGCTTGGGCATGTGTTCGGCATTGTGGGAATCTGCCCCATGGTGCAGATAGAGGACAACGGGTATGAGGATTTAAAAGCCCGGGTGGTGAAATACATCGGAGAGGCCTATGAAGATAAAAACTTCACATTTAAAGTAGTCGCCCGCCGCGCCAACAAGCAGTATCCAGTTGTGTCAGACCAGATTAACAGGGATTTGGGTGAGGTGATTTTAAATGCCTATCCGGAAACACGGGTGGACGTCCATAATCCGGATGTGCTGCTTCGGGTGGAAGTGCGCCACAAAATCAATATTTTTTCCGAGACCATTCCGGGCCCGGGAGGAATGCCTATTGGAACGGCAGGAAAGGCCATGCTGCTTCTTTCCGGCGGCATCGACAGCCCGGTGGCCGGATATATGGTGGCAAAGCGCGGCGTGACCCTTGAGGCCACGTATTTCCATGCGCCGCCCTATACCAGTGAGCGGGCAAAGCAGAAGGTGGTGGAACTGGCAAAAATCGTGGCCCGCTACACAGGTCCCATTAAGCTCAATATCATCAACTTTACCGATATTCAGCTTTATATTTACGACCAGTGCCCCCACGATGAGCTGACGATTATTATGCGCCGTTATATGATGCGGATTGCAGAGACTATTGCGAAAGAGTCTGGCTGCCTGGCCTTAATCACAGGGGAGAGTATTGGCCAGGTAGCGTCCCAGACCATGCAGTCTCTGGCCGTGACCAACGAGGTCTGCGAGCTTCCGGTGATGCGCCCCCTGATCGCGTTTGATAAGCAGGATATTGTGGATATTTCACTGAAAATTGATACGTATGAGACATCAGTGCTTCCATATGAGGACTGCTGTACGATTTTTGTGGCGAAGCATCCTGTCACGAAGCCGAATCTGAAGCGGATTCAAAATTCCGAGACAAAGCTTTCGGAGAAAATAGACGAACTGGTAAAAACTGCCGTCGAGACCCGGGAAGTGGTCCGCTGCGTGTAAATAAAGCTGTTAGGCGGATCGTTTTTGATGCCACGGGGTGTCATCCCTGCGGCACAAAAGAATCCTGCGGCATCAAAAAAACTGCCGGGAGTGACATCCCGGCAGTCCATACTTTCAACTGCGTTTTTTATTCTACTATATAAGGCGCAAGTACCGTGAGGATCTCATCGGTGTTTCCCCCATCATGGATATTTAAATCAATGGGTTTGGATAAATCCAGGCTGAAGATGCCCATAATAGACTTTGCATCGATGACATAACGGCCGGAAACGAGATCAAAATCGGTATCAAATTTCGTCAGATCATTGACGAAAGATTTTACTTTATCAATAGAATTTAAGGAAATTTTAACGGTTTTCATGTTGTTGCCCTCCCAATAAAATAATTGAAAATATATTTGCTTTCATACTAAAGGGACACGGAAAAAAAGTCAATAGTCAGTTTGCATGAAAATTAAAATATTACAGTTCACAGGGCGGGGAAATTTCTAATCTATATGGAAGAAACAAAAAATCTTGAATTCTTTTATAGATTGTGCTATATTATGAACATAGGGAAAACAACCGCCCACAAAGTGGTTGACCTCCAAGATGGACAATAAGCCTACCCGACTGCCAAGTACAAGGTAGGCTTATTTATTTTCGCTTGTTGTTCCTATCTATGTAGGCAAGCAATGCAACGAGAAACGTTCCGAATAGCATTAACAATGTCAACACTTCGTAAGTACTCATATGCACCACCTCCCCTCTTTTGCAGATTTAGGGAGGCTTACCACCTTGTAACACGATTGTTTTCTAAGAAACAGTATAGCATGAAAGAGGACTTTGGACAAGGACGAATAAAAAACAGTAATTCGCAGGAAGGATATGAAATTTGCATGAGAGGCAATTTTTGTCCGGATTTCCATATGAAACAGGAGAATAGAAATGAAGCGAGCGGCACTCCACAATCTTGGATGTAAGGTAAACTCCTATGAAACAGAGGCCATGCAGCAGCTTTTAGAGTCTGCAGGCTATGAAATTGTAGATTTTGAGGAACAGGCGGATGTGTATATCATCAATACCTGTTCTGTCACCAATGTGGCCGATAAAAAATCCCGCCAGATGCTTCACCGGGCAAAATCCAGGAACCCCGATGCCATTGTGGTGGCCGCGGGCTGCTATGTGCAGGCGGCCGGAGAAAAATTAAAGGAAGATGCATCCGTTGACCTGGTTATTGGCAATAATAAAAAGGCGGATCTAATCCCTCTTTTGGAGGCCTGCATGGCAGGGAAGGAGGCTGAGGGCTCCATCATTGACATCTCTGCCGCCAGTGAATATGAATCCCTCCACATCGAAAAGCAAAAGGAGCATACGAGGGCTTTTATTAAGGTGCAGGACGGGTGCAGCCAGTTCTGCAGTTATTGCATCATTCCCTATACCAGAGGACGGGTGAGAAGCCGTCGTCCGGAGGATGTGGAGACAGAGGTGCGGGCATTGGCCCAAAAGGGCTACCGCGAAGTGGTATTGACAGGAATCCACTTAAGTTCCTATGGCGTGGATTTTAAAGAGGAATCCATTGATTTTTTGAGCCTGATCAAACGGTTAAATAAACTGGAAGGAATTGAGAGAATCCGCTTTGGTTCTTTAGAGCCCCGGGTCATTACGGAGGAATTTGTAAAAGAGCTTTCGGGAATGAAAAAAATCTGTCCCCATTTTCATCTGTCATTGCAGAGCGGATGTGATGAAACCTTAAAACGCATGAACCGGCACTATACCTGCGGGGAATATTATGAGCGCTGCCGTATTTTAAGAAAATACTTCAAAAATCCGGCCATCACCACGGATGTGATTGTGGGTTTTCCGGCGGAGACCGAGGAAGAATTTGCCATTACAGAGGAGTTTTTAAAAAAAGTAAACTTCTATGAAATGCATGTGTTTAAATATTCCAGACGGGCGGGAACCAGAGCGGACCGGATGCCGGATCAGGTGCCGGAGAAAGAGAAGACAGAAAGAAGCGCCAGACTTCTCATGCTGGAAAAAGAAATGTCGAAGCAGTATCGGGCCTCCTGTTTGGGAACGGAGGCCGAGGTTCTTTTGGAGGAGGCTGTTACCATAAAAGGGAAGTCCTATATGGTGGGGCATACAAAGGAATACGTGAAAGCGGCCGTTCCCTGTGATGGAAACAGGGTAAATTCAGGGAAAAATACTATGGTAACAGGTATTTTAAAAGAATTCCTGACAGATGATATCATTTTTCTTGCAGAAAACGCGAAATTGGGGTAGAATAAAAGGTAGCAACTAAAGGACGTGAGGACATTTATGGGCGATATCAGTAATACACAATATTTCAAAGCAGTACAGGAAAAAAAACTGGAGGTCAGCCAGGTCCTGCGGGAAGTTTACGAGGCTCTGACTGAAAAGGGCTATAATCCCATCAATCAGATTGTGGGATATATTATGTCAGGGGACCCGACTTATATCACCAGCCACAAGAGCGCCAGAAGTCTGATCATGAAGGTAGAGCGTGATGAGATTTTGGAAGAGCTGATGGAGAATTATATCGAAACCAGACTGAAATAGGGATATTGGTTCAGGGAATATCTGAACTGCTGCGAAACAGGGCCGTGCGGAAAAAGAGCAGAGGGTAAAGGAGAGACAGTTGGGCCAGGAAGCCAGCTGGTTTTGGTGTGGAAAAAATGAGAATACTTGGACTTGATTTCGGCTCCCGTACTGTCGGGGTGGCTGTGAGTGACGGACTTCTCTTCACTGCCCAGGGAGTGGAAACGATTGTACGGAAAGAAGAAAATAAGCTTCGGAAAACATGCGCCAGAATTGAAGAGCTGATTCAGAAATACGAAGTGGGGACCATTGTGCTTGGTCTTCCAAAAAACATGAATAATACCGAGGGAGAGCGTGTGGAAAAAACGAAAGAGTTTGGCGAGATGCTGAAACGCCGCACCGGCCTTCCGGTGGTATATTGGGATGAACGCCTCACTACGGTTGCAGCAGAACAGGTTTTGATGGAATCGGGGGTCCGCAGGGAGAACAGGAAGGCAGTGGTTGATAAGGTGGCGGCCTGTCTGATTCTTCAGGGTTATCTGGACCGCCTTCTGACAGGGCAGACGGAAAAAACAGGAGAACCATTATGAATGAAAAGAAAATTACACTGGTGGATGAGGAGCAGACTATCGAGCTTTATGTAGTTGAGGAAACCAGGTTAAGCGGAATCAACTATCTTCTGGTTACAGACGCAGAAGACGATGAGGAAGAAGGCAGCTGCTATATTTTAAAGGATATGTCCAAAGCGGAGGACGCGGATGCTCTGTATGAATTTGTGGAAGATGAGGAAGAGCTGGAGGACCTCATGAAGATTTTCGGGGAACTGCTGGATGACGTGAACATTGAGAAAGGCTAGAGCGTGTCTGAAAATTCATTCCCATCATCTGCACGCCCCACTTTGCAGGAAATTTGGCCCGCATTCGGTCAACGTAGCCCACTACGCCTCCCTCATTCGGACCTAATTTCCCACAAACTGTGACGCACATCTGACAGTGGAAGAATTTAGCTGCCTGTACCGGATGCGGACAGGTCTGTCTTCTGGAAACGGACCTTCTGGATATTCTGGAACAGCAGGTACTGGAAAATATTGGATTTCAGGTTACAGACCATGAGGTGAAGCTTTATGGCCTTTGCAGGAAATGCAGAATGGATGTACAAAAGTAAAAAATATGCAGGGCTGAATTGCTACAATTTAACGGAGGTTTGAAATTTGAAGAACACGAAAAAAGAGAATAAAGACTGCAAGGTTAAGATTATCCCGTTGGGAGGCTTAGAGCAGATCGGAATGAATATGACTGCCATCGAATATGAGGACAGTATTATTGTCATGGACTGCGGGCTGGCTTTTCCCAGCGATGATATGCTGGGCATTGACCTGGTAATTCCGGACGTGACGTACCTTGCCAGTCACATGGATAAAGTGAAGGGATTTGTGATTACCCATGGACATGAAGACCATATCGGGGCCCTTCCCTATGTCCTGAAAACGATCAATGCCCCGGTCTATGGCACGAAGCTGACCATGGGCCTCATTGACCATAAATTAAAAGAAAACAATATGTTAAAGACGGTGAAGCGGAAAGTGGTAAAGCACGGCCAGTCCATCAATCTGGGATGCTTCCGCGTGGAATTCATTAAAATGAACCACAGCATTGAGGATGCGGCGGCTTTGGCAGTCTTTACTCCTGCCGGAATTATTTTAAATACCGGAGATTTTAAGATTGATTATACCCCGGTATTCGGCGATGTGACGGATTTACAGCGGCTGGCGGAGCTTGGGAAGAAGGGGGTTCTGGCCCTTTTGTGTGATTCCACCAATGCCACAAGGAAGGGCTTTACGATGTCGGAGCGGACCGTGGGAAAGACGTTTGATGCCATTTTTGCGGAACATCCTCAGAACCGTATCATTGTGGCAACCTTTGCCTCCAATGTGGACCGGGTGCAGCAGGTTATTAATTCCGCCTGTAAATATGGCCGCAAGGTGGTGATTGAAGGCCGCAGCATGGTCAATGTCATAGGAACCGCTCAGGAGTTAGGGTACATCAGTATCCCCGACGGAACTTTAATTGACATTGAGCAGTTAAAGAATTATAAAGAAGAAGATACTGTGCTGATTACCACGGGAAGCCAGGGCGAGTCCATGGCGGCTCTTTCCAGGATGGCCTCCTCTCTTCACAGAAAGGTATCCATCACTCCTGGTGATGTGGTGGTTTTAAGCTCCACACCCATTCCCGGCAATGAAAAAGCGGTTTCCAGGGTCATCAATGAGCTGTCCATGAAAGGCGCCAAGGTGATTTCCCAGGATACTCACGTATCCGGGCATGCCTGTCAGGAGGAAATCAAGCTGATTTATTCCCTGGTACACCCGAAATTTGCCATTCCGATCCACGGTGAATTCCGTCACCGCATAGCGCAGAAGGAACTGGCAGAATCTCTGGGAGTTCCCAAAGAGAATATTATGATGCTTCATTCCGGCGATGTTTTAGAGATCGGCGAGGAGGGAGCTGAAGTAGTCGAACATGTACAGTCCGGCGGCGTTCTTGTGGATGGCCTCGGTGTGGGCGATGTGGGGAACATTGTGCTGCGGGACAGGCAGAATCTGGCCCAGAACGGAATTATTATTGTGGTTCTGACTTTGGAAAAGTATTCCAACCAGCTTCTTTCCGGACCGGACATTGTATCCAGAGGCTTTGTTTACGTGCGGGAGTCGGAGGATTTGATGGAAGAAGCCCAGTCCATTGTGGACCAGGCTGTCGCCGACTGTCTGGAGCGTCATGTTACTGACTGGGGAAAGATAAAAAATATTATCCGCGACAGCTTAAGCGACTTTTTGTGGAAGCGGATTAAGAGGAACCCGATGATTCTTCCGATCATTATGGAAGTATAAGGTACTGTTCGTCCCCGGTCAATTACTTTGCTGACTGACCGGAATTTCCGCAGAAATCCGTTCCGCCCGCCAGGATGATGCATTTGCTGCAAAGTTCGTGAGAATATGCGGGCGCGGGAAAGGATCATCACATGTGTAATGCCGGGAGCCGCGGACGGGACTTCCGGACGAATCGAGGGACCATATGAGCAAAATAACAAAGGAAATTAACAGAATCAGTATTGCAGTCATAAGCATTTCCGGGCGTTTGGCATTCTATGCTCTGGTGGCGGTGCTTTTGTATACCGGAGCCAGAAGAGGATATGAATTCGGCCATGGTATTTTCTACTCTCCCGGCATGGAGGCGGAGCCGGGAACCGATAAAATGGTGACGCTTTTGGGAAATGAATCTATTTCCGATGTGGGAAAGCTCCTGGAAAACGCGGGATTGATTCGCGATGACCTGGCATTTTCCATTCAGGCCTGGTGCTATGGATATGAGGTGCAGGAAGGGACTTTCACCCTTAATACTTCTTTAAGTTCCAAGGAGATTATTGGCCGCCTGGGAGAGAAGGCAGGCGGGAAATAAAGGTCATGATTACGGATGAGAGAATTACCGCTTATATCAATTCCCTGGACTCCGGGGACGGAGCGCTCTGCGATGAAATAGCCAGGGAGGCAGAAAAATCCCATGTACCTGTGATCCGCAGGGAGACGGCCGCCCTTTTAAAAACCATGGTGGCTTTAAAAAAACCGGAGCGGATTCTGGAGGTGGGAACAGCCGTGGGTTACTCCGCCCTTTTAATGGCCCGGGTCATGCCGGGAAGTGCTCATATTACTACTATAGAAAAATTTGAGAAGAGAATCCCCGCCGCCAGAAGGAATTTTAAGCGCGCGGGGATGGAAAAAACCATTACGCTGCTGGAGGGAGACGCCGGGGAAATCCTTGCGGGCCTTTCCGGCACCTTTGATTTTATTTTTATGGATGCCGCCAAGGGCCAGTATGTCCACTGGCTGCCGGATGTCATACGGCTTCTGGCTCCCGGCGGACTTCTGATGTCAGACAATGTGCTTCAGGACGGTACTATTGTGGAGTCCCGGTATGCGGTGGAGCGGCGGGACAGGACCATCCATGTACGAATGCGGGAATATCTGTACCTTCTGACTCACATGGAAAATCTGGAGACCTCCATTCTCCCCATTGGGGATGGGGTGGCCTTAAGCGTTTTAAAAGAGGGGAACGTATGATGAGAAAAACAGAGCTTTTGATTCCGGCCGGAAGTCTGGACGTGTTAAAAACCGCGGTGATATATGGTGCGGATGCCGTATATCTGGGAGGGGAAGCCTTTGGACTCAGGGCCAAGGCCAAAAATTTTACAAACGAGGAAATCAAAGAGGGAATTGCCTTCGCCCATGCCCGCGGCGTAAAGGTATACATTACAGCCAATATTCTGGCTCACAACGAGGACCTTACCGGTGTGGAGGCATACTTTAACGAGCTTAAGGAAATCCGTCCGGATGCGCTGATTATTTCAGATCCGGGGGTTTTTGCCATCGCAAAGAGGGTGGTTCCGGATATGGAAATTCACATCAGCACCCAGGCCAACAACACAAATTATGGGACCTATCTGTTCTGGCATCAGCTGGGGGCCAGGCGCGTGGTGTCTGCGAGAGAGTTATCTTTAAAGGAAATCCGGGAGATTCGGGACCATATCCCGGAGGATATGGAAATCGAGAGCTTTATCCATGGGGCCATGTGCATTTCTTACTCAGGCCGGTGCCTGTTAAGCAATTATTTCACCGGACGGGACGCCAACCAGGGCGCCTGCACGCACCCCTGCCGCTGGAAATATTCGGTGGTGGAGGAAACCAGGCCCGGCGAGTACATGCCGGTGTATGAAAACGAGAGGGGAACTTTTATTTTCAATTCCAAAGATCTTTGCATGATTGAGCATGTGCCTGAAATGATGGAGGCAGGAATTGACAGCTTTAAAGTTGAGGGGCGCATGAAGACTGCCCTTTATGTGGCAACGGTGGCCAGAACCTACCGAAAGGCCATAAACGATTACCTGGAAAGCCCGGAAAAATACCGCGCCAATATGGAATGGTATAAAGAAGAGATTGGAAAGTGCACGTATCGCGAGTTTACCACAGGCTTTTATTTCGGAAAGCCGGACAGCGATACCCAGATTTATGAGAACAGCACGTATGTGAAGAATTATGTGTATCTGGGAACTGTTGGAGAAAAAGACATCAGAGGCTTTGCGAGGATTGAACAGAAAAATAAGTTCTCCGTGGGGGAAGTCATTGAGATTATGAAGCCGGACGGACGGAATATTTTCGCCCCTGTGAGGGCAATGTATACAGAAGAAGGAGAACCTGTGGACAACGCTCCTCATCCCAGGCAGGTACTTTATCTGGATTTGGGAGGAGAAGCAGAGCAGTATGACATCCTCCGGAAGAAAGAAGAGGAAGCGTAACCGTTTCGCCTGGTATTTTGCACCTGCTGCAAAGTCCGTACGAATATGAAGAGGCGGGAAAGGAGATGGAGCCATGGCATTTTTGTTGGGAGTTTTCAGCGTTTTTTGTCTAGTTTATTATGGAGTGATTGCGGCTTATGCCGGCGTGGAGACATCTTTTTCTGCAATCTGGCTGGTTTTGTCTTTTTTTCTGGCCCTGGGCTCTGTGCTGCTCCACTTTTACGGCAGGTTTAAAGACAGGGTTCCCATCCGGCTGGAAGTGACCGTGGTGACCATCGTGGCCGCATTTTTTGCTGTATTTGTGATTGTGGAAACGGCCATGGGCCTCAATTTCTTTTCTCTGAAAAAGCAGAGCGCCGATTATGTGATCGTGCTGGGCGCTCAGGTGAAAGGGAGGGCTTTAAGCAGGTCTTTGGAATATCGTTTAGAAAAGGCTCTGGAGTATGCCCGGGTGCATTCCAACACGGTCTTTGTCCTTTCAGGAGGAAAGGGGCCGGGAGAAGATGTATCTGAGGCCAGGGCCATGTATGAATACATGCTGGACCATGGAGTGCCGGATTACCAGATGATTCTGGAGGAAAATTCCCACAGTACATATGAGAATCTGGTGTACAGCAAGATGCTTATTGATGAGAGGGAAAGCGGGAGGAGGGCCATGATACGAAAGGTCATGGCGGATGCCGGATACCTGGTGCCGCCCGATGAGGAAATGACGATCCGGGTGGGAATTGTCACAAGCAATTTCCATGTGCTTCGGGCGAAGGGAATCGCAAAAAAGATTGGTATTTCCGATATAAGCGGCATCGCATCCAAATCGGATCCGGTTTTATTTCTGCATTTTTGCATCAGGGAATGCTTTGCCATTTTAAAAGATAAATTTGTGGGAAATATGTAAGATATACGGGACAGTTACGTAAAATTCGGATGGAAAGGAATGGAAAAGTATGCAGAGCCAGTATGAAAAAATAAAGAATCTTTCAGCCTACCGTGTTTTAGAGGACCGGGAAATTAAGGAGCTTCATTCGGAGGGGCTCATTCTGGAGCACAAAAAGACGAAAGCCAAACTCTTTCTTATGAGCAACGAGGATGAGAATAAAGTATTTTTTATCGGTTTTCGGACTCCTCCCGCGGACAGTACGGGGGTTTCGCATATTTTAGAGCACAGTGTACTCTGCGGCTCAGAAAAATTTCCGGTGAAGGACCCCTTTGTGGAGCTGGTGAAGGGCTCTCTCAATACGTTTTTAAACGCCATGACGTATCCGGACAAGACGGTATATCCGATTGCAAGCTGCAATGACAAGGACTTTCAGAATCTGATGGACGTATACATGGATGCAGTTTTAAATCCCAATATTGGAAAAGAGAAGAAAATTTTCATGCAGGAAGGCTGGCATTATGAGCTGGAGGAGCCGGACGGAGAGCTTACTTATAACGGCGTGGTGTATAATGAGATGAAGGGAGTCTTTTCTTCTCCGGAAAGCGTCCTGGACCAGTATACGAGGGCATGTATGTTTCCGGACACCTGCTATGGCTTTGAATCCGGCGGCGACCCGGATGAAATCGTGAAACTGAGCTATGAAGCGTATCTGAAGTTTTATAAAAAGTATTACCATCCCTCCAACAGTTACATTTACCTGTACGGTGATATGGACATGGAGGAAAAGCTTTCCTGGCTGGATGAGGAGTATCTTGGAAAGTATGAATATTCGGAAGTGGACTCTGAGATCTCGCTTCAGAAGGCCTTTAAGGAGCCGGTAGAGAAGGAAATTTTTTATTCTGTGTCAGAGACAGAGGACACGGAGAACGCCGCGTACCTTTCCGTCAATACACGGGCCGGAAACGAGCTTTCGCCCAAAGAGTATATTGCCTTTCAGGTGCTGGAATATGTGCTTTTGGATGCGCCGGGAGCGCCTTTAAAGAAAGAGCTTCTGGATGCGGGAATCGGCGACGATATTATGGGCGGATACGAGAACGGAATTTTACAGCCTTATTTTTCCGTCATCGCAAAGAATGCCAGAAAGGACCAGAAGGAGGAATTTCTGGCTGTGGTAAAGAAGACCCTGGAGAAGCTTTCACGGGAGGGTCTTAATAAGAGAAGCGTTCTGGCGGGAATCAATTATTATGAATTCCAGTACCGGGAGGCGGATTTCGGCGCTGCGCCCAAAGGGCTTATGTATGGGCTTCAATGTCTGGACAGCTGGCTTTACGGCGGCGACCCCATGATGCATCTGGAATATGAGGAAACGTTTGCGGCCTTAAAAAAGGGGGCCGGGGAAGGGTATTTTGAGAAGCTGATTTCCAGATACCTTCTGAATAATCCCCATGAGGCCGTAGTGACAGCAGTCCCGTATAAGAACCTGACGGCAAAGCTGGAGGCGGAAACGGCAGAACGGTTAAGGAAATTAAAGGAAAGCCTTTCCGCAGAAGAAATTGAGGAGCTTGTACGGCAGACAAGGGAGCTTAAAGAGTACCAGGATACCCCGTCTTTGAAGGAAGATCTGGAAAAGATCCCCATGCTTTCTCGGGAGGATATCGGAAGGGAGCCGGCAAAGCTGATTTTTGAGGAAACGAGGGTGGACAGTATTCCGGTAATCCGCCATGAGATGTTCACATCGGGCATCGGGTATTTAAAAGTGCTGTTTAACACGAACCGGGTGCCCATGGAAGACCTGCCTTATGTGGGGCTTTTGAAGTCTGTTCTGGGCTATGTGGATACGGCCCGTCATTCCTACGGAGATCTGAGCAGCGAAATTTTCTTAAACAGCGGCGGCGTGACCTTTTTGGTGACTTCCTATCCGGATTTAAAGAATGGCGGTTTTACAGGTGTTTTTGCGGCCAGTGTCCGGGTGCTTTATGAAAAGCTGGATTTCGGTTTCGGAATCCTGGGGGAGATTTTTTCAGAATCCATCCTGGAGGATGAAAAGCGTCTGAAGGAAATTTTAAATGAGGCGAAGTCCAAGGGACAGATGAAACTCATGGGCTCCGGCCATACGGCGGCGGTGGCCAGGGCCACATCGTATTTCTCTGACACCTCTTATTTTAATGATTTGACAGGAGGAATCGGATTTTACCAGTGTCTGGAAAGCTGGGCGAAGGATTTTGACACGAAGAAGCAGGAGATCATGGACGGCTTAAAGCGCGTGGTAAAACTTCTGCTCACAAAAGAGAATATGACGGTCAGCTATACGGCCGATGAGGAGGGCTTTGCCTTTCTTCCGGCGGCCATGGAAAAATTAACAGAGAAGCTTCCGGCAGGAGACGGAAGGACGTTCGCGTTTTCGGCTCCGAAAGGGAACCGGAATGAGGGCTTTACTTCTTCTTCTAAAGTCAATTACGTGGCGCGCTGCGGCACCTTTACGGGAAGCCGCTATTCCTATACGGGGGCTCTCCGGATTTTAAAGGTGATGCTCAGTTATGATTATCTTTGGCTTAACATTCGTGTAAAAGGCGGGGCCTATGGCTGCATGAGCGGCATTGGACGGTCCGGGGAAGGATATTTTGTGTCTTACCGGGATCCCAATGTGAAGGAGAGCGATGAGATCTATATGGGAATACCGGAATATCTGGAAGCTTTTGACGCGGATGAGAGAGATATGACGAAATATGTGATCGGAACCATCAGCGATCTGGATACTCCCCTGACGCCGTCCTTAAAGGGCGCAAGGAGCCTTTCGGCCTGGTATTCCGGCGTGACGGACAAAATGCTTAAGATGGAGCGGGAGCAGATTCTTTCTGTGACCGTGGAAGATATCCGAAAGCTTTCCGGCATCGTGCGGGAGATTCTAAATACAGGCGCGGTCTGTGTCGTCGGAAATGGAGAAAAGATCAAAGCCGATGGCGCCATGTTCGGGGAAATAAAGCCCTTATACAATGGGGTGTCATAAAGGGACAGGTTTCGTTTCGGAGGAGAGAATGAGTAAAAAATACAAATCAGGTTTTGTGACCCTGATTGGACGGCCCAATGTGGGGAAATCCACGCTGATGAACCATTTAATCGGTCAGAAGATTGCGATCACATCAGAAAAGCCCCAGACAACAAGAAACAGAATTCAGACGGTTTACACCGACGACCGGGGACAGATTATTTTCTTGGATACGCCGGGAATCCATAAGGCAAAAAACAAGCTGGGGGAATATATGGTCAGCGTGGCCGAGCATACCTTAAAGGAGGTGGATGTGATTCTCTGGCTGGTGGAGCCGGGAACCTATATCGGGGCCGGGGAGCAGTATATTTTAAAGACGCTTTCCCGGGTGAAAACTCCGGTGATTCTTGTTATCAATAAGATTGACACAGTAAAAAAGGAAGAAATTTTAAAGACCATCACGGCCTATAAGGATGTGTACCGCTTTAAGGAAATAATTCCGGTTTCGGCCATGAAAAAGACAAACACCGATACCCTGCTCCACACCTTATTCCAATGTCTGCCGGAAGGGCCGCAGTATTACGATGAGGATACCGTCACAGACCAGCCCATGCGCCAGATCGCCGCGGAACTGATAAGGGAAAAGGCGCTCAGGATGATGCGCGATGAAATTCCCCATGGAATTGCTGTGGTGATCGAGAAAATGACAGAGCGGGATAATGGAATCTTCGATATTGACGCTTCTATTGTCTGTGAGAGAGAGTCTCATAAGGGGATGGTAATCGGCAAGGGCGGGGCCATGCTTAAAAGGATCGGTACGGCCGCCAGGATAGAGATTGAAAATCTTATGGATGCGAAGGTGAATTTAAAGCTCTGGGTGAAGGTCCGCAAGGACTGGCGTGACAGTGAGCTTTATATGAAAAATTACGGATACAACGCAAAGGACATTTAGGAGAGCATGAGGGAACAGATCCATGTGACCGGCATGGTGCTGAAGGCGTCGCCGGTGGGAGAATACGACAAACGGCTGGTGATTCTGACCTGTGAGCGGGGAAAAATCACCGCTTTCGCCAGAGGTGCCAGACGGCCGGGCAGCACATTTATGGCCTGTTCCGGCTCCTTTGTTTTCGGGAAATTCGCCTTATATGAAGGCCGGGATGCCTATACGCTTGTCCAGGCAGAAGTGGAAAACTATTTCCGGGAAATCGCAGAGGATATGGAGTCCGCCTGTTATGGCTCTTATTTTCTTGAATTTGCCGATTATTATGGAAGAGAAAACATAGAGGCTCTGGAAACCTTAAAGCTTCTCTACCAGTCCTTACGGGCCCTTTTAAAACCGGCCATTCCCAATCGTCTGGTAAAGGCGGTTTTTGAGCTGAAACTTATGGAATTAAATGGCGAGTATACGGAGCGTCCCAAGGGGACTCCGGGGGACTCCGCCGTATACGCATGGGAATATGTGCTGAGCACACCGGCGGAGAAGCTCTATACGTTTACGCTAAAGGAAGACGCAATGCGGGAATTTTCCAGGTGCGTGGAGGAAAATCGCAGGAGATTTGTTGATAAATCCTTTCATGCTCTTGACATTTTGAGGGTTCTTGTGGATAATGTATCTTAAAGTGTGCGCCATGTTCCGGCGTATTTCTGTATGAAAGAAACAGAAAGGTATTTTCTGATATGAGAATAAAAATGCGATCACGTATGATACTTTTGACCATGGCGTTTCTTACGGTTACTGCCTGTTCCCGTTCCCAGGAGGCAGCTTCCTTCGCGCCGGCGGAAGATGCCCTCTATGTAACCAGGGAAGGCGTAATTACCAGCGCCGTCATTGAAACATACGAAAATGAGTATTACACGGAGGAAGAGCTGAAGGCTTCCGTGGAGGAAGCGCTGGCAGAGTTTAACGGCTCTGACGGCTCCGGCGCTTCTGACGGGGCGTCTTCCCGGGAAGCGGCGGCTTTTCATTCCTGCTCTCTGGCAGACGGAACCGCCAGCCTCTATCTTGATTTTAAAGATCCGGCCGCTTACCTGGAATTTATGGAAGCCTATCCCGATGAGGAAAGCAGCATTCAGGTCAAGGCCCTGGATGTGACTCTGGTTTCCGATGGGATTACAAAGGGATATCTCACAGGGCAAACTTTTAAGACTGCTTCTTCCAGCCCAAAAGAGGTGGATGCCAGCGAGGTAATGAAGCACAGCAAGCTGTATGTGGCAGCTATTGAGGGACCTGCCCTCATACAGACGGAGGGGCAGATTCAGTATGTATCTTCCGATGTCACAGTTTTGGGAAGCACTTTGGTCCAGACACCGGAGACCGGAATGGTTTACGTGATTTTTAAATAAGGATAGAAGAGGAGAGAGATTATGGAAAAGACAATGGAAAAAATTGTTGCCCTGGCAAAATCCAGAGGATTTGTATACCCGGGTTCTGAGATTTATGGGGGACTTGCAAATACATGGGATTACGGTAATTTAGGCGTGGAGCTTAAAAATAATGTGAAACAGGCCTGGTGGAAGAAGTTCATCCAGGAGTCCCCGTATAATGTCGGTGTGGACTGTGCCATTCTTATGAACTCCCAGACATGGGTGGCGTCCGGCCATCTGGGCGGCTTCTCCGACCCGCTTATGGACTGTAAGGCATGTAAGGAACGGTTCCGTGCGGATAAGTTAATCGAAGATTATATGGCGGAAAAGGGAGTGGAACCGGACACCCCCATTGACGGCTGGAGCCAGGAAGAGATGAAACAGTTTATTGACGACAATAATATCTGCTGCCCCAGCTGCGGAAAACACGACTTTACAGATATCCGCCAGTTTAACCTGATGTTTAAGACATTCCAGGGAGTGACGGAGGACGCAAAGAGTACGGTATATCTGAGACCGGAGACGGCGCAGGGAATCTTTGTAAACTTTAAGAACGTCCAGAGAACCTCCAGAAAGAAGGTTCCCTTCGGGATTGGCCAGATTGGCAAGTCTTTCCGCAACGAGATTACTCCCGGAAACTTTACCTTCCGAACCAGAGAGTTTGAGCAGATGGAGCTGGAATTCTTCTGTAAGCCTAACACGGATCTGGAATGGTTTGCGTACTGGAAGCAGTTCTGCATCGACTGGCTCCAGAGTCTTGGCATAAAGGCCGAGGAGATGCGCGCCCGTGACCATTCTCCGGAAGAGCTGTCCTTTTACAGTAAGGCGACTACAGATCTGGAGTTCTTATTCCCCTTCGGATGGGGCGAGCTCTGGGGAATTGCCGACAGGACGGACTATGACCTGACGCAGCATCATAATACATCCGGGCAGGATATGACATACTTTGACGATGAGGTCAATGAGAAATACATCCCCTATGTGATCGAGCCGTCACTGGGAGCGGATCGTGTGACGCTGGCCTTCCTCTGCTCTGCTTATGATGAGGAAGAAATCGGCGAGGGAGATGTGAGAACCGTTCTCCATTTCCATCCGGCCCTGGCTCCTGTGAAGGTAGGCGTTCTGCCGCTTTCCAAGAAGTTGAATGAAGGCGCCCAAAAGGTATTTGCGGAGCTTTCCAAATACTGGAACTGTGAGTTTGACGACAGAGGAAACATCGGCAAGAGATACAGAAGACAGGATGAGATTGGCACGCCGTTCTGTGTGACCTATGATTTTGACTCTGAGACAGACGGGGCTGTTACTGTCCGCGACAGAGATACCATGGAGCAGGTACGTATCCCGGTCGCAGAGCTTAAGGCATATCTGGAAGAGAAGCTTGCATTTTAAACAGGTTTACGAAAGTAAAAAGGGGCAGCCGGAGACCTTTTGGTGCGACGGCGGCTCTTTTTCTTGTTTCATTAGGAAAGACCTTGTTACGTTAATGTATAAAAGTAAGATGGTAGAAGGTCTTTCCCACGAAACAAAAAGCACTTCGTGCTTAATATCGCACTGCGACGGAAAGGAAAATACAAAAAAAGAGAGACGGAAAAAATGAAATGGAAACGGATTGTTCTGGCCTCGGCCTCGCCCAGGCGGAAGGAATTATTAAACCAGATCGGTATAGAACCGGAAATTATGGTGAGCCATGTGGTGGAAACAGTGACCTCCAGGATCCCGGAGCAGGTAGTTATGGAGCTGGCCGCGCAGAAAGCTTTGGATGTTTTAAAGAATGTGGAAGCGGGAGCCTTGGTGATCGGCTCCGATACGGTGGTGGCTGTGGACGGAGAGATTCTGGGAAAGCCGTCGGACCATGAAGATGCGGCCCGCATGATTACGATGATTGCCGGGAGAAGCCATCAGGTATATACAGGCGTTTGTCTGGTGCTGAAAGGGGAGCAGCCATCAGAAAACCAGGTTGTGAAATTTTATGATGAGACGGATGTGGAAGTGTACCCTATGACCGGGGAGGAAATAAGGGAGTATGCCTGTCTGGAGGAACCCATGGACAAGGCCGGGGCCTATGCAGTCCAGGGAGTTTTTGCCCGGTATATTAAGGGACTTAAGGGCTCCTATGCAAACGTAATGGGGCTTCCTGTCAGCAGGCTTTACAGGGAAATGAAGCGATTGGCCCTCATTCGGACCTAATTTCCCACAAACTGTGACGTACATCTGACGGAAAGCAATTTTCAGACACGCTCTAGTGTACTGGCTCGATTAAATGACGCAGAATGAGTTTTCGGTCTGCAAGGCGGAGAAAGGAGTCGACGTGGTGGTATCGTTGACTGACGGTGCTGTGTGCCAGTGGCACACGTTTAGCACGGACCGAAGCGGAGCGTAGACCAACGCAGCAGATGGAAATTCAGGCAAGCCATTTAGCGAAATGTAATCGGGTCAGTACACCAGGCAGGAGGGACAATGAAAACAAAACATAAGAGATGGAGGATGTGGCTGATTTTTTTGACGCTTACGGCGCTTCTTTATGGCTGCAGCGCCAGGGAAACTCTGTCGTCCGGGAAAAACGGAGAGAAAGAGTATCAAAGGGCGGAAACCATGGTTTTGGTGACTACGGAACGGCTCCGGTATGAAGAAGTATATACGGAGAAGGTGTGGAATGCTGCCGTGGATAACCGGGGAACTACTTTCGAGACAGTTCTGCTTTCACAGATTCACGATTTTCTCCGGGAGCTGAAACTTATGAGCATGATGGCCCAAGAGGAAAAAATTACTTTAACCAGCAGGGAAAAGGAGAAGGCAAAGGAAGCAGCAGGAGAATATATGAGAGCTTTGGGGGAGGCGGGCGCCAAAGAGTTCGGCCTGACAGAGCAGGATATGGAGAACCTGTTTACGGATTACTGGGTGTCGGAAAAACTGGTGGAGCAGCTTACGGAAGGGATGAATCTGGAAGTCAGCGACAGTGAAGCCAAGGTCATCACGGTTTCCCAGATTGAGCTGTCCGATGAGGGAAGGGCCCGGGAGGTTCTTTCAAGGCTTTCGGAAGAGGGCGCGGATTTTTCCTCTATTGCCAAGGAATATTCGGAGGATCCGGAAATGAAAAAGCAGATTTTCTATGGCTTGAAGGGCAGGGAATATGAGGAGGCGGCTTTCTCGCTGGCTGCGGGGGAAATCAGCGAGGTCCTGGAGGACTCCGGAAAGTACTATATTTTAAAGTGTGTCAGTGATTATGATGAATCGGCCACGCGGACCCACAAGGAACAGATGATACGGCAGAGGAAAAATGAGGCCTTTTACAGTACCTATCAGGCCTTTAAAGAGGAGCACGAGCTGACCGTTGACGAAGAATTGTGGGGGAGCCTTTCCATTACGGGAAGTTCACGGGTAAGTGCGGATTTCTTTGATATTTTTGAGGCGATATGCAGGGAGCAGGAATCATAGAATGGAATAATTTCGGTCTATTTTCCCAATTGCACAAGTCCAGAATACGCAGCGTAGCCCGCTACGCCTCCGTTTCTGAACTTGTACACTCGAAAAATATCCTCGAAAATTTTTACAGGAACTTCAAGTACGAAGTACTAATATTAATCCTCAAAAAATGCTTTTACCAGACTGTTTAAGGCCCACTGGTCCGCGGCGCCCATGGTTTCCATGGCAGAATGCATGGCCAGAAGGCCCACTCCCACATCGGCGGCCTTTACGGCAAGAGCGCAGGAGGAAATACTGCCCAGGGTGGATCCGCCGCGGATGTCAGAGCGATTGGAGAATTTTTTATATGGAATCTTATGTTCTCTGCAAAGCTCTTCCAGAACGCTGACTGCGGTGGAATCGGTGGCATAGGTCTGCGTGGAGGACATTTTAATCACCACGCCGTCGCCAAGCAGGGAGCGGTTTTTCGGATCATAGTTATTGGGTTTTGCGGGATGATAGGCATGCGCCACGTCCATGGACAAAAGGAAGCTTTTGAATATGGCGCTTAAGTACTGGTCGCGGGAGAAGCCTAAAGCCAGGTAAAGCTTTTCCATGATCCTGTCGATGGCGGCGGAAGCGGCGCCCTGTTTGGTGCGGCTTCCCACCTCTTCGTTGTCGTAGAGAGCGATTAAGGAGATTGTATCGTCCTTTCTGCCCTGGCAGGAGGCGGAGAGGATACCGCTTACGCAGGCTTCCACAGAGGTTAAATTGTCAAGCCTCGGAGAAGAATAAAATTCTTCCTCAAGTCCCCAGAAGGTTCCTTTTTCGCAATTGTAGATATAAAATTCGTAATCCAGAATATCAGACGTTTCCACACCGATTTCTTTGGACAGGAGTTCCAGGAAGAAATCTTCATGCTCCAGCTTTTCTGTCAGGCGGGTTAAGATGGGAAGCATGTCAGTCTGCTTGTTGGGCTCTGCGTTTTTCTCATTTTCGCGCTTGATATGGTTTGCCAGATTGGGAACCATAAGAAGGGGACGCTTAAAGTCAACCAGCCTTTCTTCGGGATGGAAGGCGTCTTTTCCCCGGATGCAGACGCGTCCGGCCATGGAAAGCGGACGGTCCAGCCAGGTCTGTAAGAGAAGGCCGCCGTAGCACTCCACGTTTAACAGTCCATAACCACCCTGATTTATTTCCGGCGTGGGTTTTACACGCAGGCAGGGCCAGTCAGTATGGGAAGCAGCCATGCGGATTTTGGGCGCGCTTTTGCCTTCTTCCACGGAAGCGCCGACGGAGAAAGCGATAAGGCTGGATCCATAGAGATTTACATAGTAGGAATTACCGGCTTTTACTTCCCAGGTTTTTCCTGGCTTCAGTTCTGTAAAGCCGGCTTTTTCCAGACGGTCAATGGAATGTTTTACGGCATGATAGGGGGAGACTCCGGCTGTGAGCAGCTCCTCCAGATTTTGAATGGCTTTTCTGGCATCTTTCATTGGGCATTTCCTCCATAGACTTATTTTGAAACAATTACATTATATCATTTCCATTGCGGAATTGCCAGAGGTACTGTAAAATACAGGGAGACGAGGGAGGAATGGGCATGGTAGCGCTTAAGATTGAAGAACAGAAAAAATTTACAGAAGGGCTTTTTCTTGGGGAGCTGTTTGATTCGTTTTTGGTGACGGAGGCCAATATTGTCACATTTAACAGCTTTACCATTAACGGCCGGGTGCGGCAGGGATATTATTCGGATGAGGAACTGGAGGAGAATGGGATTGAGGAGTTTTCGGCGTGGAAAACCATAAAGCCTTTTTGCTTTTCCCTGATTAAGGGGAAACGGCTCCCGGAGAGCTTTCGCATTGTGTTTGTACTGTCGCCGGAATCTAAAGAACGGTTTGTGAAGCGGTGCGTTCCGGACATGGCACCGGGGCAGGTAGAAGGCTTGTATCTCAATGTCCGTTATGAAAATAACGAAATGACCTGTGTGACAGGCACCTCCATGAACCTGTTTACTATGGATAAAACCCTGGAACGGGAGTGGGATGAAAGCGTAAAGCAGTTTTTAAAAAAGAATGGAATTATATTTTATTAGCATTTGCGGGGAGTTTGGAGAAAAAGCATACTATTGCCGAATAAATTGCTGTGTGTCCCGGTGCGGGTTAATGTCAGAACCAGCACATCGTCTTCGATGCGGTAAATCCGCTCGCGCTTCATTGCCAGTTTGCGGTCTTTTTAAACTGTGTCGTGGGCTTAACGGTGTATTTTGCTTGCTTCGTGCTGGCGGCTATAGTATATGACATCTGCACGAAAAGTACAATATTCTGCACGAAAAATTAATGACAATTTGCAGGATAAACGCATCAATTTCCATCCCCAACCATCTTGATATTTTTGTAAAAACTCTTGGCTTTTGTCGAAAAATATCCTTTTTGTGGTAAAATATGACATTATATGAAAGGGGATAAAGTACTATAGAAAAAAGTACAGTTTATATTGATGAATCCGGGGATTTGGGGTATGGGACGGGTACAAAATGGTTTGTAATATCCGCAGTTATTGTAGATAAGGAAAAAGAAAGGCCAATTCGCCAGACAATGAGCGCTATAGAAAGCAGATTGAATGTACAGGAGATACACTTGCGGAGAATATCAGATTATTATAAGCGTGCTTATTTGGTAAGAGAGTTAAATAATGAAGAGTTTACCTATATCAATATAATAGCAGACACGAATAAACTTGACTGTTCCAAAATTGCTTCTCCAACAATTGCATATAATTATCTGTGTAGGATGTTCCTTGAAAGGGTTTCATGGTTTTTACGGGACACAAAAGAACTGCAGATATTGTGTTGTCTGCCAGAGGTACTTCAAGGGACGGAGAATTGATAGAGTATATAAAGGAAAAGCTGATTCCTTATAGCGACAATCAGATTGCCTCTGGCGTGTTTGAAAATATTACGGCAAAAACAGCTAATTCATGGGATATGCTACAACTTGCAGATGTGTGCAACAATGACATTTTTGGCATATGAAATAAACAGATGGGGATTCAGAACGCCGTGCTATTTTGAGGCCTTGCAGAATCATCTTTATAAGTATGGAGAAAAAGTTATGAGTTATGGGTTGAAATATTTTACAAATGAGATGGAGCCAGAACAAGAGGAAATAAACAGTAATTATCCGTGCAAAGCAAAAGAAAGAACTTCCGGTGCGACTGTCACAGATTAAATCTGCTGGTGAAGTACCCTCGCATTGCTCCGACAACGTCCTTTCTTTATATGTATAGTATATACGAACTTGAAGAAAAATGCAATAGGGAATTTACGTAAATCGAAAATATGTTCTACCTTTATAAAGTGGAAATAATGTTTGGCTTTTGCGTAACCAAACATTTAGTTGAAATGATCGTCAATAAACTTGTTGAAAATACTTGCAATATAAGATAGCGGCATAAGTTAAAGAATGTAATGGATGGGGGCGCATAGCCGTCAAAGGAGACGGTATTTATTGATGGGAAGAAAAGGGAAACAAGGAAGCGGGATATTCAGGCGGCCTGCCATTTCCTGAAACAGGTATGTGAAGAGCAGCATACCGTTTTTGTCCATGGACGAGGAAAAAGGAAAAGCAGAAACCAGAGGAATAGTGCATATGCTCTGGCCCCATTATGATACTGGCTCCCAGTCAATCAGCGGAGTGATTGACTGAAGACTGAACGGTTACCATAAAATCATTATTTTGTAAAATTTTCACACAATTTCAGCACTCATTTTAAGTAAGTACAAGGTTAAATTCGTGTTGGTTTGTTTTTGTGTGAAAGTGGCTTAAAATCGAGGGACTTTGAGGATTTTAGCGTGTTATCCAATAGTTAGTTTTTTTGTCTTTGTTCGTCTTTTGGTTATAAAAATTTCCACATTTTAAACATAAAGACATTTTTTTAAAATCCCATTCTGTGATAAATGGGCAAAGGCATGGAGTATATAAATCATGTCGTTTGGAGTTCATTTTTGTTTTTATATGGTCCTTATCACTATCTGATAATAGTGTTTCAATAAATATATCATCATTCCAACATTTGAAAGCAATCATATTTAGAAAATCTGTATGTAGATTATTAAGACCTGACAAAAAAGAACATATTGGAAATGCCATTTGGTTAGTGATATAAGGTATTCCGTTTATAATTCTTTCTTCCACATCATTACCTTTGCTTTCAATATTTATAAAAATATTATTGGTGCGTTTGTTGTTCCAAAATGGCAAGCCATTTTTACGACAAAAATTCAATATAATATCCTCTATATCTTCCGATATTAAATCATTAACATATTGTTGATTGGAGGAAAATATATTATTTTTTGCGTTATAAATATCTTTATATAGTTTTATTAATTGGAAAAGCAAATTGCCATTTTCAGTTTCAACATATTCAAATGAATCTACTGGTTTCTCACCAGAACCGATTATAAATTTTGTTTCAGACTTATCAATTCCACGTTCATAATTCGTCTATTTACTCATTTTAACAACTGCTTTTATGCTTGGTGTACACACTTCTGTGTCTTGTTTTGTCAAATTTCCCATTTTTACACATCATTATATCCTATTGAAGTTTACCGTTTGTTTACTGTTTTGGTTTCATTAAAATTGTAACATGGTTTATAGTGAATTGCAAGACAAGACGAACGTTCACCTTGCTTAAAATAACCATGACAGGAGTCGATTAGAATGCTAAAACAACCACAATACGATATTGACAATAATACGATAACGACAAACACCACAGGATTGATGAAAATGCTTGGTTGCGGCAAAGTAACAACAGTAAAGATAGGAACGGATGCAGAAGCAAAAGTGCAGGTGGGCAAAAGGGTACTTTGGAATTTACCCAAAATCCAAAAGTATATAGATGTGATTTCTCTATAAGGCGGCGATGATATGAAATCAGATTTTACACTTACCAAAGAGGAATTGAGCCGCATAGGGATATTGCGAGTGAGTAAGGATTTTTACACAGAGCCGAAAAGAAAAGGTTCTGTATATTTTGTAAAATCCCCAGCAACGCATGATAAGACAGCTTCACTTGCATTATATCCTAACTTAAATAGATTTACGGATTTTGCTAACG
Organism: uncultured Lachnospiraceae bacterium; assembly: GCA_910586315.1. Classification (GTDB taxonomy): domain Bacteria; phylum Bacillota; class Clostridia; order Lachnospirales; family Lachnospiraceae; genus CANRXD01. The sequence goes on from CAJUIP010000036.1 coordinate 32,959, forward strand.
GCAATTACAGCGGAGATTGTATTTCTTTTGTGGCATATGTCCGAGGGTGTAATAATTGGGAAGCATTGCAGACGCTCAAAGAGTTTTACGGATTGACAGATAGCCGGGAGCAGGAGAAAGAGGAAATAAGGCGGCGCATTTACAGTCACGCCAGAGGAATTGAAACAGGTTCTTGCTAAACATGGTTCAAGCAATTATTGGGTACAGCATGCAGTAGCTTCACTGGCAGAAGAAAACGGAATCCCGGTTACAGATTTGCCGCTTGATTCTTCCTTGGATGTGAAACTGAATGTGCTTGACCAGCTTAGCGGCCAACTGGATTTACTGTTAGAGCATTTCAGCTTGACAGCAAAGACAAGGGAAGCATCGGAAGCAAGGTTTTTGTATCTGAATGACAGCATATTAGATAATGCGGTAAAGATTTATACGAACGGGGTAAAGGATTTGTCAGAAGTGGCCGCCGCCGAAAGGGCATATTGCAAAATCCGGGCAATGTCCGGGCAGATGTCAAAGGCGGTTGCAATCTCTAACAACCTGCGGAATCTGAAAAAAGAAGATACAAGAAATATGTTGCTTTACAGGCTTGCGACAGATGACAGCATAAGAAGTGAAGCCTATGAGGTTGCCGGAATCTTTGATGTGATGGCGGAATGGAAAACTGGCAAGGCTAACCGCTACGCAAGCGCGGTAAACATGGTTGAGAGCATTAAGACCATGCAGGACACAGAAAAGATAAAGGAGAAGTTAAGGGCATATATTGACCGGGTTAATATGGTTCGGAACCGGAAAATGAGTTTTTGCGCCACGAAATCACGAAAGCGCATAAGAAAAACAGCTTTATCGTGCAGGCGCTGGGAGAAATGAGCAGATCGGAACAGGCTACACTTTTGGGGAACAGCGGAGAGCCGGACTCGGACGGCGGCACAGCGGAATAACTCTTTATCTGGCAAAATAAAAATCGGTAATAAGTTTAGATACGCCGATAGCAGAGAATAACAGCTTGACACTTGCGGACACGCTACAAGCCGATTTAAGGCTTGAAAATGATACGATTGAAAATTACTCCGAATACTCTAAAAATGAATTATGGGGCATTGTGGAGCGTTACACAGCCACAAAGGAAAATGACATAATCAAAGAAATTTTCCTGCATAATAAAACTATGTCGGCAGTTGCGCGAGAACAGGGCATAACCATAGACAGGGTACGCCAGATAAAGGAAAAAGGACTACGAAAATTAAGGATAGGCAAGGCAAAGCGTGAACTACTGGAAAAGTTTGATATTGCTGAAGCCGGATTATTCCGGGGCGGCTTGAATAATTACAAAGAGCATAATTTTACTTCCATAGTGGAGCATTTAGCAGAAAAGCGGCTGGAAGCTGAGGAACGCTATAAAAGGCATTTAATGGAGATTGAGGAAATGCATAGAAAAAGAGTTGATGGGATTCGACATTGTGTTGAGCCGGATAATAGAAAGAGAGGTTTGTAATTATGAGCGAAACAGCAAAATTTTACACAGCAGAGCAGAAAGATGTTTTGAAAGAATATAGTGCTTCTAAGGACGCAAAACGCACTACGACTACAGAATCGACAGGCGCAAGAATTTTGGACGCACTGGGAGAGCAACAGAACACGTTGCAGAATATTGAACGTATTCTGCAACGCATTGAGGAAGTTATTCTTTCGGCATTGAAAAGCCGATAGTCCGTTTCGGTCGGTCTGGCTCTTTCTCAACAGAAGTAAGCAGAAAATTCAGTTGGCTAACGTGCTGAATGAGCGTTGACATTCTTCCGTTTACATAGCCTTTGAAAATCATTAAAACAGATTCTTCATAGCTGATTTCTGTTACTCGCATGGTTATGGACTGACCGAAATTCGTAAGGATAAGACCTACTTCATGTTCTGAATCGAGAGTTTTTTCAAATGCTTTTATATGCTTTGATAAAATCTCAAATTGCGTATCGGAATAAGAATAAGCCATTGGCAAAGGTTCTATATCCGATACAATGCTTTCACTTATGTTAGGTCTTGGTAAATCAAACATATGTACCCTCCTTTCTTTCGTGATAGTCTGATTATATCACAGGAATAGGAGAAAAACCCGACATAAAGAAATCAAAAGGATATTGCCCGATAGCGGAAATTGTGTTATATTGTCAATATGGGAAAACCATAGAGCCAAGGCGGCTTTACCCCCTCCCGAGTTTGCCACTTGAATAAGCCAGCTTCATAAAAAATTTCCTTATTTTGCA
>CAJUIP010000037.1 GCA_910586315.1 uncultured Lachnospiraceae bacterium
GTTCTGGCTCATCTCAAGACCGGATACAAGAACGCCGCCTGCGTTTACAGCCTTGGACGGAGCAACAACCATGTTCGGCTGATCCATTAAGAATCTAAGAGCATCGTTGGTTGTCGGCATGTTAGCAACTTCGATATAGTATTTAATGTTGTTGGCAACGATTCTCTTAGCCTGTTCCATATTAACGTCGTTCTGAGTTGCACACGGCATAATGATGTCAACCTTCTCGCCCCACGGCTTGTCACCCGGTACGAACTTGCAGCCGAACTTATCAGCGTAATCCTGAACTTTGTTACGGCCGGACGCTCTCATCTCAAGCATGAAGTTGATCTTCTCTTCTGTTGTAACTCCATCCGGATCATAGATGTATCCATCCGGGCCAGACAGGGTAACAGCCTTAGCGCCTAACTCAGCTAACTTCTTGGCAGCGCCCCATGCTACATTACCGAAACCAGCGAGAGCAACTGTCTTGCCTTCGATTGTATCATTCTCGTGTTTCAGAACTGCCTGCAGATAGTAAACAGCGCCATAACCAGTAGCTTCCGGACGGATTAAGGAACCGCCGAAGGATCTTCCCTTACCAGTAATTGTTCCGTTCTCAAACGCTCCTCTGATCTTGCGGTACTGACCATACAGATAGCCGATCTCACGAGCGCCTACGCCAAGGTCGCCAGCCGGGATATCAATGTCCGGACCAATGTGACGATATAACTCTGTCATGAAGGACTGGCAGAATCTCATAACTTCTCCATCGCTCTTTCCGTTGGGATCAAAGTCGGAACCACCCTTGGCGCCGCCCATCGGAAGAGTTGTCAGGCTGTTCTTGAAGGTCTGCTCGAAGCCTAAGAACTTCATAATGGAAAGGTTTACGGACGGAGCAAAACGTAAGCCTCCCTTGTACGGTCCAATCGCGCCATTGAACTGTACGCGGTAACCACGGTTAACATGTGTCTGACCATTATCATCTACCCACGGAACACGGAACTCAATTGTTCTCTCCGGCTCTACCATTCTCTCAAGAAGAGCAACCTTCTCATACTCCGGATGAGCGTCTACAACCGGACCTAAAGAAGATAAAACCTCTTCTGCGGTCTGAAGGAACTCCGGCTCGTTAGCGTTCTTTTCTTTTAACTCCGCCAATACTCTGTCAACATACTTGCTCATTTCGCAAATACCTCCTTAAATTTGGTTGTTTTTAACCCCTGTGCTTTTTCGCACCAATAAGAGACTTAAAATACGAAATCCTGTTTTTAATTAGGACTCTTGCGTCTCAATTAATAACGGAATCAGGAGACGCTTCACAGAATATCGAATCATTTGTACAAATTGTTTCAATTAATCCTGTAATATCCCGTTTCCCCGCAGAATAGCGGGAATCCTTCTATCTCTTCCCGCAGGCCTCTCTCCTTTTCCCTAGTTGAAAAATGCCTGCCAAAATTCCGTCTATTTAAGACTTATGTATTTTACGTCTTTTATTTGCCTCTATTTTAACATAGGCTTTTGACTTTGTCAACATTCTGTGATACGATTCTAACAGAATCCGATTTATCGACATGCTTGTCATTAAAAGACCTGCTCTTTCCAGAAAGGAGTGCCTTATCCATGATTACTATCAGCATCGTGAGTCCTCAAAAATCCATGGACGCCATTGACAGGGCCATCGCCCAGAAAGATTTCGGATGCATTTTCCACAAGTACGTCTACGACCGCCTGGAGGAAATTGAGTCAATCTACGAACAATGTAAAGATTCCAGCGATGTGATTTTCTTTTCCGGTGAGCTCGGTTATTCCTATATGCTGACCCACGTTGACAACATTCAGGTTCCCTGTACGCTGATTTCTTATGAAGAAAAACATATTTTGTCCATTCTTTTAAATTTTGTCCTGCGTTACCCGCATATTCCGCTCAACCGGGTCTATATTGATTTTTTGACTCCGGTCAACGATTTCATGAATCTGAAAAAATACCTGGGCTCCGACTTTATGCCCTATGTATTTGAAAACCCGGTCTACAATTATAACACCTTAAAAGAAAGAGCAGAAGAACTCTGGAATTCCGGAAAAATTGACATCATGCTCACCAGGACCACCAACCAGCTTGATGTGTTAAACCGTTTAAAAATTCCCTACATTCATATTCTCCCTTCTGAAGAGATGATCCGGGACTCCATAAAGAGCGCTGTCAATGCCATCCGCTTAAAACAGAAAAACCAGTCCAGCAAACTGGTGATTTTGATTAAGTTAATTTATCCGGAACACATTACTTCCATGGACCGGGAATATCTGGAGATCACCCTCCATAAATACCTTCTGGATTTCAGAAAGGAATTTCAATATGAATTTGCCATCCACTCTGTATCCAACCGCTATGAACTGGATATGGACAGCGATCTCTACCGTGACAGTTTTGAAAGGATCCAGGACATGATCGCCTATCTGGACCAAAAAGGAGATCTGGAATTCCGACTGGGCGCCGGGTTCGGCAAATCCATCGGAGAAAGCCACTACCAGGCAGAGCGCGCTCTCCAGGAGGCCATCAAATACGGAAAAAACGACGGCTTCATTATCCATGGAGAGGACAATATCCTGACCGGCCCCCTCTCCCTCACCAGGACCTTAAATTACAGCTACTCCAATACAAAAGCCCTGGCCTACTCCCAGGAAAACGGCATCAACGAAAGCAATCTTTTAAAAATCGTGGGCCTGTTTCAGATGGACGAGAACTCCGTCATCACCGCCGCTTCCCTGTCCCAGTGGCTCAATATCACCAGCCGCAGCTGCAACCGGATTCTCCAGCAGCTTCTAGACTCCAAACTGATCGAAGAGATTGAATCCCAGAAACAGGAAGGCAAAGGACGTCCCACCAGGCAATACCGCTTTATCAGGCAGAAATTCATCCAGACCTTCTTTTAATTGCCAAAAAACCTGCCGCTCCGTTTTCTGCACATCCGCCGGAGGCTCATAGGAAACACTTTCATGCATGGTGGTGCCTGATGGCAGGCATGGGGGCTTATGAAACAAAAGAATTCCGCCCCGGTTGGTATTGACCGGAGCGGAATGGAACACTTTTTCCTTTTCCTGCCTCCTGTTTTTAGGAACAATGTCTCTCAAGAATTTCTTCCAGCGCATTCTGGCTGCTGGTGTGGCAGCGGACCACGTTGGTTCTCTGCTCATCCACTTTGTCCAGGACACAGCGAATCATTTTGTGAGATACGGTGCTGGTAAACAGAATCAGCAAATCCGGACATCCGATTTGTTTATCTAGTCCTGTCTTCATCTGGGTAAATACTTTCGCCTTATATTTATGATTCTGACAGATTTCCTTGTACTGTCTGACCATACGGTCATGTCCTCCAATGATAATAACGCTCATATGCCGATTCCCTCCTGGTCTGTTTATTTTTGCTCCCACCAGCAAATTTTCCATTTTAGTTAGTATATACTAACTCATGTTTATAAGTTAGCATATACTAACCCGTTTTGTCAAGACCGATTTTTTGAAACTTTAAATTTGACCGCAATTCTATGTTGTGTTATACTAAAATCAATTGACTTCTACTTGTAATAGGGGGGTATTTGATTGAAAATTCAGGAATCTGCTGAAAACTATTTGGAAACCATTCTCATCTTGGGACAGGAAAAGCCCTATGTCCGCTCCATTGATATCGCCAACGAACTGGGATTCTCAAAGCCCAGCGTCAGCGTCGCTATGAAAAATTTAAGAACAAACGGATACATTCTTGTAGATGAAAACGGCCATATCACCCTGACCGAATCCGGACATAAAATTGCAGAAACCATCTATGAGCGTCATACGGCTCTGTCTGACTGGCTTATGAAGTTAGGCGTTGACAAGGAAACGGCCACTGAGGATGCCTGCCGTATCGAGCACGTGATCAGCGCCAAAAGTTTTGCTGCCATCAAGGCCCATATCAAGAGTGAAACCGAAAAATAATTTTCTCCTCCAGAGACCGCATGAGCCAGCCCCGGGCAGAAAGCGGTACCGCCGCAAGGGGCGGAATTGCCGTTTCGTTATTCCTCATCCAGGCGGTTTTTGACTGTAAAAACCGCAAGCTGAGTCCGGTCTTTAAGCTCCAGTTTCTCCAGGATTCTGGAAATATGGTTCCGGACTGTGCCCTCTGCCAGAAAAAGCTCTGCCGCAATCTCTTTGTTATCCATTCCTCTGGCCACAAGGCCCATAATGTCACGCTCCCGTTCTGTAATTGTTCCGATTTTTTCTTCTGTCCTCCGGTCCCTTTCCGGCTTTCTCTTTTCCAATGCCGTCATCTGTTTTCTCATTCCGTCAAACACGCTGCCGCCAAACACCCGAACACCCATGCAGACCGCTTTCACGGACTGAATCACCTTTTCATCTTCCATTTCCTTTAAAATATATCCGTCGGCTCCCTTTCCCACTGCGGCCTCCACAGTCTCGGTATCGTCAAATGTGGTCAGCACCAGTATCTTAATCTCCGGGAACTGTTCCTTTATTTTTTCGATCCCCCAGCTTCCGTCATATCCCGGCATCCGCATGTCCATAAGAACCACGTCCGGCTGTTCTTTCCGGCACAGCTCGAAGGCCTCTTTTCCATCCGCGGCAAGACCGGTCACTAAAATTTCCGGATCCTGGCTTAAAATCGCCTTAAGCCCCTGCCTTAATATCTGGATATCATCTGCAACTACAACTCTTATCATGTTTTCTTCTCCTTTACCGGAAGACTCAGATAAATCTGGAATCCCTCTCCCGCCGTCGAAAAGAACCTGACGGTCCCGCCTGCTTTTTCTGTCCGCTCACGGATTCCCCGGATTCCGTTGCTTTCCCGGATATTTTCACAACCGCGTCCGTCGTCAAAGATAAACAGTCTCAGGAAATCCCTCTCAAATTTCACGATCACATCCATGCGGGACGCTGCCGCGTATTTTAAGCAGTTGGTGATGGCCTCCCGCAAAATCCCATAAACCACAGGCGCCAGACAGGTATAAGCCTGGCTGTCTTCTCCCTGGATTTCCACCTCCACCGGGATTTCTTTCACACATCCCGCCAGATCTTCCACGGTTCCTGTCACCGTAGTTTCCTTTTCCCGGCGCATTTCATTGATGGAACAGCGCAGCTCACGAATTCCCCCTGTCACCAGTTCCTGGGCTTGGGCCATATACTCATATATCTTGTCATCCGGCGAAGGACAAATATCCATCTGCGGCGTCAGTTCTTTCATCTGAGTACGCATCAGCCTGAGCAGGGACTGTATCATAGTGAGCGTATGGCCTGTGGTGTCGTGGACCTCCTGTGCAATGCGGTTCCTCTCCCGTTCCACTGCCAGACGCCGCTCCGAAAACTCCAGTTCTTCCTTATTTTTAAGGGCCTGGTAAAACTCGCTCACATCCGTTAAAATCACGGCCGTGGCTTCCGTCTGTCCTCTGGCATTTTTATACCGGTACTGTTTCATGCGAAGCCTGGTCCCGTCTTCCCACAGGGCCTCCGCTGTTTCCCGGTCCCCCGGTTCTTCCCGAGGTTCCCGCTCTTCCACGAGTCTCTGTTCATCCCGATTTTCCCGCTCTTTCCGAAGTCCCCGCTCTTCTTTGCCCAGTGGTAATCCTGAAAACCCCATGGCACTCAGCTTTTTATTCACTGACTCCATGTTCTCGTTTTCTCCAAGGCCGATCCATCTCTTCGCCGCCTGGTTATAGTAGGTCAGCGTCCCTCTCCGGTCGTAGACGAGAACGCCCTCCGCGATAGAGTCAAAAATATGCTCAAACGCCATGGCGTTCACGTCCAGAAAGTCATACCGGAAAACGGCGATGAGCATTAAAAAGCTGGACCAGGCAAAGGCCGGAGGCGTAAGATCAAAGCCGGATTTCACGGCTCCGGAGAGATACAGGCAGTTAAAGCACAGGGGAATGGCTCCGGCCAGGCAGATCACCGCCAGATGCCTGACCTCCACCCTCCTCTTAATGAACTCCCGGAATACCACTGCCATTCCGCCCACAACGCACACATACGTAAAAAGCATATGGAAATAAAAGACGGGGCCGTATTTCACCGCATCCACTTCGAACTGGCGGTAAAACAGATTATGGCTTTCATTGGTCAGAAACATCGCATAATTGAAAATGGAGATTCCAAAAAGCAGACGCCTTATGAAGGGGCCCGGGTCTTTTTTGCAGTACCCGAAGGAAAACTCCAGCCAGGCCGGACCGATAAAGCTGATTCCGGCGTAAGAAATCCCATAAGCCACATATTTCATTGTCCTGGCAGTGAGAAATTCGGAAAACAGAAGTGGAACACACCAAATCATCACCAGCGCCTGACACGCGGCCAGAGCCAGAGTTTCCTTATTTCTTCCCGCCTTAAGAAGCAGCCATCCCGATGTATAAACAGAACATCCGATGGTACAAAGATAGGTTATCTGTAGCAGAAATCCTCCCATATATCCCTCCGCACTGCCCGACAAATTAAGTTACCGTCCGCCTGATGCTTCTTGTCCGTCATAGTATGACGGAAAGCAATTTTCAGACACGCTCTAAAACGGGCAGGAAGATGCCCCGTGAACAGCAACACAATTAGTTTTTCTTCTCCCGCACGGCCGCGAACACCATGAGGCCGATTCCGGCGCAAAGCAGGTATACCCACCATGCAAGGTTCATCCAGAAATCTTTCATCACATAAATTGCGATGAGAATCATGAGGATGCCGGAACCCTTTGCCAGCCGTCTGTTTTCCTTCTTGTGCGCCAGAAAATAAAGGATAAAGCAGACGCCTTCCAAAATCAGCGCATTGGCCAGACCGCCCGCAAACAGGCTCTCCAGCGTCAAAACCGCGACGATGGCCCATGTGATTTTTTCCCTGCCGTCAAAAGCCTTCTTACATCCGTAAAGTCCCAGAAGAACCGCCCAGGTCGCCTCCCAGCCGGACGCCTCCGCCAACGCTTCAAAATAGAGGGAAAGCCCGCCGATGGCAAGAATCGCAGGCTCCCAGGGCTCTCTTTTTAAAAGCTCCCAGACAGCCAGACCGCCCACATATAAGAATGTGAACCACATCAGATCCGGCATCCAGGGCGTAACCTCTCCAACCAGCGCTCTCACCGGAATCACCAGATACCACATAATAAAGGGAATCATCGGCTTTATGGCGGGAACTCTCTTTCCCCACACCCACAGCACAAAGCCCAGCATAAAAAGCGCCGCCAGAAGCCTGATTTCATCCAGGAAACGGCCAGGCCCGAAAAGCTCCAAAATCGCCAGTATTCCTGTATCCGCCAGAAGAGCCAGGCTGCAAATGATTTCCGCCGCTATGCCACAGAAAGTTTTAAGAACCAAAAAGCATACGGTCATAAGAACCGCCATGAAGAAAAACTGGTTTTCCACGGAAACCGGCAGGAAAATTGCCGTATAATGGACAAATCCGGCCGCCGAAAGGGCAGTCATGACCATGGCCCATTCCTGTTTCTTTTTCAGAGCCAGCCAGCCGTTTCCCGCCGCCGTCATAAGAAGGCATACGATTCCAAAGAGTACCGTTTCCAGATGTAAACCGCCCACGTCGAGAAGTTCGTTCCAGAAGACCACCATGCAGCATCCCCCAAGAAAAATCGTACCTGCCTGGAAAGAAAGAAACAGAACCTTTTCATAGACAGCGCCTTTGAAACGGAAGACACCTGCCGCAAGGCCTCCCAGAAATCCCATGAAGCCCAGTCCCAGAACACACCACCAGCCGTCCTCTCCAAAGGTAAACACCGGGCCCAGCATACGGAAATACCCGGCGGTCACTGCCAGCAAAAAAACGAATACGGAGCCTAAAAAATGGCAGACCATGGCTGTTTTCCGTATATGGAGCTTTTTATCCGCCGCCCATCCGGCCAGAAACGAGGCCGCCGCAGAGACCTCCACAATCCCGATCTTCGCAAAGCTTCCTACCCGTCTCCAGGTAGTTGTGGCAAATATACAGCCTGCCAGAATCACAAAAACAGCGCCTGCCACAAGCGCGATGGTATTTACAATATCCCGGTCGCCAGAGTTTTTCTCTGCCTTCCCACCACATACTTCAGAGCTTTCCCTTGTCTTCCCGCTGTACACTTCAGAGTTTTCCCTTGTCTTCCCGCTGCACACTTCAGAGCTTTCCTTTGTCTTCCCGCTGTACGCTTCAGAATTTTCCTTTGTCTTCCCGCTATACACTTCAGAACTTTCCCTTGTCTTCCCTCTGCAAATTTTCGCAATTCCCATCACCGCGAAATATATGGCAAGCCCCAGAAGCGCTGCCCCGTAAAGTGTTATCATAATGATAAATCTCATAGCCATTCCCCTTTCCGAAGATGTTTTTGTATAACCGTTCAGAGAATGTCCAAACGGTTACGTTTTTGATACTGTAATTATATCTCACATCCCGGTCAGAGGGCAGATGCCATCCCTCACTTTGGGCCATTACATTTGTCACTTCGTCACTGCTTTTTACTCTTCTTATAGGCCTCCCGCTTCTCTTCTGACCAAGGCTCCGGAACCAGGCCCTCTACAAGGCTTTTGTGATTCTGGTACTTCACGTAAAAATATCCCATGAAAGAAAAGGTCAGAGCCCCGATGAAATTCACGATCAAATCACACATGGTATCAATGAGTCCGATATCCAGATATCCGTCGATGGAAAGCGCCCGTCCGTCCAGCACCACTTCATGGATTTCCGTAATGGTAACGCAATTGTTCTTTAAGGCCGGATCCAGCAGCGTGGAAGAAATGGTATGTACAATGGTGTCTTTCTGCATGTCCAGGCCGAAAAGCATGTCCATTCCAAACTCGAAAAACTCCCACAGGACGCCGATGGTCATCGAAAAACAAAAGGCCACCACAGCCATAAAAAGCGGCGATAAGTCAAATTTCACCCGGCTCTGCCGGTTCATAATATCCACCAGGGAAAATCCCACGGCAGCGCACAAAAAACCGTTTAACGTATGGAGGATGGTATCCCAGTAGGGAAACTGCATATAAAATGAACGGATTTCCCCAAGAATCTCCGCCGCAAAAATAAAAAAAAGAATAATAATCTCCAAAAGTGAGGGGAGCTCCACGCGCAAAGTCACCTGAATCACGCTGGGAAGTATCATTAACGCCAGTGTCAGCACGCATAAAAACGCACTCTCATAATTTCGGTTAAAAAGCTGCATGACAAATACAATCATCACCAGCAGGCGGAGTCCCGTATAAATAAGAAATGTACTCCTGTGTTCTTTAAGCTCCGCCGTAACAGCCCTGCAAAAATTTTTCCATTTTGAATTCTTCTTCAACTTTCATCCTCCGTTTTTTAACAAGTCTTTAAGACTATTGTACCTGTAAAAAACGGGTTGTCAAGTTTCCCATAGAACAAAAAGAAATGCTCAAAAGGAAATGGATGCCCTTATGGGCATCCATGTTAAAATTCCTATTTTTTATTTAAGTCCCAAAATTCCTATGGAAAGTGCCGGAATAAAGGTAAGTGCCATCAGTACGATTAGCATAACGCCGATCATTGGAATAATTTTCTTTGAAATATCCACAACGGACACTCCCGAAATAGCTGATGCGAAGAACAGGTTACAGCCATAAGGCGGTGTGATGAAGCCGATTGCCAGGTTTACTGTCATGACGATGCCGAACTGAACCGGACTCATGCCGGTGCCGGTTACGATGGGAAGTAAGATCGGTGTCAGAATAACAGTGGATGAGATATTATCAATGAAGCAGCCCACAACCAGAAGAAACAAGTTGATTACAAGAAGAATGGCAATGGGGTTGCTGATGCCTAAAATACTCTTTGCCAGAGTGGTGGGAACCTGGGACATGGTAAGAAATCTGGCAAATGCCATGGAAATACCAACCAGGAAGGTGGTCTGTCCATTGATCAGCGCTGTCTCCTTGAAGGCCTCCAGGATACTCTTTAAGTCCAGCTCATGGTATACAAAGACCCCGATAATAATGGAATAAATAATCGCTGCAACCGCAGACTCTGTGGGGGTAAAGATACCGCCGTAGATTCCGCCCAGGATAATAACCGGAACCAGAAGAGCCCAGATGGAGTCTGCCAATGTATGTAACAGATGTTTGGTGTCGAATTTCTTTTTGCTTCCATAGCTGTGCTTCTTTGCTGTCACGTAATTTACCGCCATCAACACAAGACCGATTAAAATTCCCGGAATTACGCCTGCCAGAAAAAGATCGGAAATGGAGCACTGAGCAGCAACGCCGTAAATAACAAAGGGAATGCTAGGCGGGATAATTACACCGATGGTTCCTGCGGCTGCCGTAATGGCAGTTGCATAGGCCGGGTCATAGCCCTCTTTCTTCATTTCCGGAATGGTAATACCGCCGATGGCCGTTACTGTGGCCGGTGAGGAACCGGACAGGGCAGCAAAGAACATGGAGGCCACAATCGTTACCATACCCACGCTTCCTGTTACCCATCCTACAACGGCATCGGCAAAGTCCAGGATCCTTCGGGAAATTCCTCCGGATTTCATCAGGTTTCCTGCCAGCATAAAGAACGGAATTGCCATCAATGGGAAGGAATCCAGGCCGCTTAAACAGGCTGTGGACATGGTGGTCAGACTGATGTTGGTGGTTGCTGTCATGGTAACCATTGTAGCAACGCCTAAAGCCACGGCAATGGGGGAGCCGATCATCATGAGAAGAAACATGGTTCCGAATAAAACAAGTATCTTAATTACCACGAATGCTCACCTTCTTTCTTTTTCGCTGTATATGCTTTCACATCCTGGTAGCAGTTTTGCAGCAAGCGGATAGTCATGAGGGTCATTCCGGTGGGAATGGATGCATAGGGAACCCACATGGGGATACCGCTTCCTGTGGCCACCTGTCCGCCGGAAGCCACGCTCATGGTAAGCTTTAAGGAAAGACGGGCCATCATAAACAGGAAAATCACCCAGATAATATTGGTAATAATCTTACAGATCATCTGCCCGCCTGCCGGAAGCTTTTCATACACCAGATCAATGCTCACATGCTTTCTCTCCTTGGTTGCATAGGATGCACCCACCCAAGTAAGCCATAAAAACAGATAACGGGCAATTTCTTCACTCCAGGGAAGCGGAACCTTTAAGATGTATCTGGTTACAACTTGCATGGCCACGATGATAACCGCCGCAATCAGGATGATCACCAGAAACACTTCCTCCAGCTTTTCATCTAACAGTTTCAGGATTTTCATATGAAAGCTCCTCCTCTCTTGCATCTTAGCTCACTGTAGAGCTGCCTACTTGTTATGTTTTGCAGCCATGTCGATCAGATCCTGGCCGTATTCTGCAGCAGCGGTCTTATAAACAGTATCCTCAGCCACCTTCTGAAATGCGGCCTTCTGCTCGTCAGTGAGAACGGTAACTTCAACACCGGCAGCTTCAATGTTGGAAAGCAGGCTCTTGTTTTCTTCTGTGATCAGCTCACGCTGGTATTCCATGGTATCCACAGCAGCTTCTTTGATGGCTTCCTGATAGTCTTCCGGCAGACCGTTGTAGAAATCTGCGGAAATATTAAGGGCCACTGCTGTAAATACGTGCTCAGAAACGCTCATGTATTTCTGTGCTTCATATAATGCATTATTGTAGATTAAAGCAGTCGGGTTCTCCTGGCCGTCAACGGTCTTCTGCTGAAGGGCGGTGAATAACTCGGAGAAGGACATGGGCGTGGGGATGGCTCCGAGGGCTGTGAAATATTCCACATGCAGGTTATTGGTCATAGTACGGATTTTTAAGCCTTTTAAGTCGTCCGGAGCGGCAATGGTCTTCTTGGAATTTGTGATGTTTCGGAAGCCGACATCGCCCCATGCAAGGCTGATGATACCGGCCTGTTCCTCTAACTTCTTATCCAGAGCCTGTCCAAAATCACCGTCCATGGCTTCATGGGCTGCATCCAGGGAGGTCCAGAGGAAGGGAAGCCCAACCAGGTTATATTCTGGTACGATACCTGCAATGACAGAGTCATTTAAAGCTGCCATTTCCAGATCTCCGATTCTCATAGCTTCCATATTCTCAGCCAGGGAACCAAGCTGGGAGTTGGGGTACAGCTCAACGGTGATATTTCCGTTGCTGGCATTCTGGAGTGCGTTCTGGAACTTTTCAACGAAAGCGGTGTGTGACGGATGGGATTCTGCAACGTCATAGGCCAGACGAATGGTGATCTTATCGCTAGAAGTAATTTCTGTGGTAAGACCAGAATCTTTTTCGGCAGAGGAGGCAGCCTTGGTCTCGGTGTTCTGAGCCGGTGCTGCTGTGGTGGATGCTGTATCGTTTCCCCCGCAGGCTGTCAGTGACAGAATCATTGCTGTGCTGAGTGCAAGACTTAACATTTTCTTCATAATAGTACTCTCCTTCTCTGTTATAATAAAATTAATTGTTAACGTTCCATCCGCGTTTATGACCGCTCATAAACAAGCTTTCCGCCCAGATAGGTTTTTACTACCCGAATGTCCTTAATCTTCTCCGGTGCTGTGCGGAACACATCTGTATCCAGAATCACAAAGTCCGCCAGCTTCCCAGCCTCGATGGTCCCTTTTTTGTCTCCCTCCAGGGAAACGTAAGCGGCATTTTTTGTGTACATCTTGAGGGCTTCATATACGGTTACCCGTTCTTCGGGGAACCATCCGCCCTCGGGATATCCGTCCATCCCCTGCCTTGTGGTGATGGCATATACACCGTCCATAGGATCATAGGATTCGCAGGGAGAATCCGAGCCCGCTGTCAAAATCATCTGATTGTCCAGAAGCGTTCTCCAGCAGTAATGATATTTGGACCGCTCATGTCCCACGCGGCTTTCGGACCAGCGGACATTGGTGGATACAAACATGGGCTGGATATCCAAAACCACCGGAAGGGACTTAATTCTGCGGATAATATCTTCGTTTAACAGGGACATGTGAATCATGCGGAATCTCGGTCCCTCTTTTGGATTGGCATAGTAAGCTCTTTCAATGGCCGTGGTCAGCATTTCTGCTGCCTTGTCTCCAATTACATGGGCGCCCACCTGAATGTTTCTCTCATATCCGGCCTTCACCTTTGCATCCAGCTCTTCCTGGGTATAGTTGGGAATTCCGGTCTGGGTAGGATCATCGGAGTATGGCTCACAAAGCAGTGCGGTTCTTCCTCCCATGTTGCCGTCCACGTAAAGCTTATAGAATCCATACCGTACCATATCATCGCCGAGGCCGGTACGGATGGAGCAGTTGGGAAGCTCATCATATCCTAAGCATACCCGGACCGTAAGCCGCCCTTCGTCCTTCAAATCCTGATACATATCCGTATATTCCGGCAGGTTGCAATGGACACCCTGGATGGCATGGACACCTGTGAGTCCATGGCTGTTGAGCTCATGGCAGGCCCGCTCCACGGCATCTTTTTTCCCTTCCTGAGATGCAAGCGGGTCCGGAATTAATGCAATAATATCGGCTGCCGCCTGGTCTCTCAGAGTTCCGGTGGGATTTCCGTCAGGGCCGAATTCCACGGTTCCTTCCACTTTGGCCTTGAATCCAGGTCCAATCCCTCCGGCCTTTAAGGCCAGGGAATTGGCCACATTCACATGAAGGCAGTACCGTGTAATGATTAAAGGGTTATTGGGGCAAGCTGCATCCAGCTCTTCCTTTGTGGGAAGGTCCTTCCGGTCTTTGAATTTCTCATGATCGAAGCCTGTACCGAGAATCCACTCCCCATCGGGAGTATGCTCTGCCCGTTCGCGAATCATCTCTAAAAGCTCTTTTAAGGAGCCGGCTTTTTTCAGATTCAGTTTTAACAAGTCTCTGGCGTAGGCAAAGAGGTGCTGGTGGGTATCGATCATTCCCGGAAGAATAACAGCTCCCTTTAAGTCAATGATCTCGCCGTCCTCCACATACTTTTTTGCCTCTTCATCCGTTCCGCAGTACAAGAATTTACCGTCCTCCACTGCAAATGCGCTGCAGGTATCTCCCTCGCTTCGCATGGTGTATATGGTGCCATTGATATATACAGTTGCCATAAGCTTTCTGACTCATCCTTTCTTTATCAAAACCGGGTCAACAGCAACGAAAGGAATGAAAATACCCATATCCGCACAGGATATTGATATATCCATGGAGAGAATTGTTTACTGCCTCATCTGTGCAGTCAATATGTAACGTATGATTGGATATGGAAATCAATTTGGATTCTGGTGCGATGACTGTGATATTTTCCTTTCCGACAGCGGACAGTACACGGGAACTGAACTGGTGATTGCCTCTTCCAAACAGAAATCCCTGTCCGCCGATAGGCGAAACGATGATGCGAAGTTTCCCCTTTTGTACATAATTCCAAAGTTCTTCTTCTGTGACATCTTTGGCGATCAGCTTTTTGTCCCGGATAATATCCACACCCAAAAGCTCATACTCGATTCCCAGCCGTTTGGATATACATTTTGCCGTAGAGCCGGACCCAATGGCATAGTACACACCCGGTTCCATCTTCTCTTCCAGATATACAGCGATTCCCCCAAGCTGATCGTTTTCCGAGGAGAAACCGCTCTGCTTCATAGTCTGTAAATATGCCGGCTCATAAGGAACCTGCATGAAGCCGTAAAGCTTTGCCGACACATGGCCGGTTCGGTAATCGTCCTCATTTAAGTCCACAACCTCACGGCTGGAAACGGATACCGGATTTTCCCGGGCAATGAGAGCTGTAATGGCTCCCGATGCCTCCGGGCTTAAGCCAAAAACGGCTGACTGGATTTTTACGCCGGCCGGGATTCCCAGTACGGGAACGGTCTCTCCCACTACCTGGCAGATATTGCGGGCTGTACCGTCGCCGCCGGCAAACAGCAGAACTTTTATTGGAAATTTTCTGATTGCATCCGCCGCCCTCATGGTATCTTCTGCAGTGGTCTCTTTCCCGCTTTCATACACCGATTCGCAGGGAAGCCCAAGGTCTTTGCAAAGCGCCTCTCCCATCTGTCCGGATGCCGTATAAACCATGAGATTCTCTGCATAGGGCAAAAGCTTTTTCAACGCGCGCTCTGCCTTTTTTGGCGCCTCCGGCACAGCGCCGCGGGCCCGGGCGGCGGCAAGGATTTCCCTGCCGTCGGTACCCTTTAAGGCAACCTTTCCGCCCATGCCTGCAATGGGATTTACAATCAGTCCAAGGCAGATTTTATGCTTTTCCATGTTGTTTCTTGTAGGAACGCCAGGTAACAGCCAACTGGTCAACGGTTTCGATATGGTCATTCTCCAGAACGGAAATCGGTCCGTTATGGGGAGCCGTCAGTACAACCTCCGGGGTACTGTATGCCTCCTCGCTGATCTTCTTTAAGGCAGCAATATACTCGTCTATGTCTGCCTTGGAGTAAGACTCCGTAGGCTCCGGTGTGTATGGCTCCGGAACGATCAGCGGATGATGGCTGGGGAAGAAACGCTGGAAACCAAAATCCAGCATATGGCGGTTCACATGCTCAGCGCTGACACCGGTCTCTTTCAGCATGGTCTCAAAGCTGTAACGAACCTGCTCCAGACGGTTGGGTGCTTCCTCAGCCCAGGACATGGTGATTCCCCGTACTTCATTCAGTACCCGCTTCATCATGTAGTTGTTATTTAAGATTGCAGTCTCTCCAACGGCCTTTAAGCCTTCCGTTCCCAGGCTCATCACCCAGGAGTATGCACGGATTACCGCCGATAAGGCTCCGTGGAACTGACGGATTTTTCCCACAGAATCCCGGTCCTCATAGTCGGTGTAATATCTGGTTCCGTCAAACCGTACACGAGGACGGGGCAGATATTTTTCCAGCTCTGCACTTACGCACTGTGCAGCACAGCCCGGTCCCATGCAGGCATGGGGAGAGGCAAACGCTTTGTGAAGGTTAAAGTGGCACATGTCAGCGCCCAGCTCTTTGGCACGAACGAGTCCGAACAGGCCGTTGTAATCTGCCATATCACATACGCATAAGCCTCCGGCTTCATGAACCACATCCACAAACTGGCGGATAATCGGGTTAAATACACCTGTATCCTCCGGGTTTGTGATGAAGATTCCGGCTGTCTTTTCAGATACCACGGCCTTCAGGTTTTCCAGGCTTGGATAACCGTTCTCGTCCGGATAGAGGCTAATCACCTCAAAGCCCTTTGTGGCCGGGGCCGCGCTGTTCAGAGGGTGAGAGAGAATGGTGGTAATGATCTGGGTGCGCTTATCGGCTTCCCCTCTGTCTTCAAAATATTTCTTAAGAACGGCTGCGTTGGCATAAATACCCTGTCCGCCGCCGCCTGCCTGGAAGGAAACTGCATCCAGACCGGAAATCTCTTTCATGATCTGTTCAAAATCATAAATCAGTTTTAAAATCCCCTGTGCAGTGTCATCATCCTGGTAAGGATGCATTTCAGCAAATTTCGGAGAACGGACAAACTGCTCATTGATCTTGGGGCTGTATTTCATGGTACAGGTTCCAAGTCCGATATCAATGTTGATATCCTGTCCAATGGTCTCCTGGGACAGACGCAGGTAATGGCGAAGCACCTGGGGCTGTCCCAGCTCCGGAAGCGCCGGCTTTTTGGAGCGCTTTAAGCTCTCCGGCATGAGGCCGGATACCTCTCCGGTCACAGGAGCTGCCTCCTTCGATACGTCCGGAATCAGCATACTGCGGCTTCCCGGAACGCTCTGCTCAAAAATGATCGGCTCATCCCACTGAGCCTCATGGAAATTGCGTAACTTCGGATCAGACATTTCTACACCCTCCTTACAAAATCTTTTTCAGAGCTTCAACGAAGGCATCAATCTCGGAAAGCTCTGTTTTTTCAGTGACACATACCAACATGGACTGTCCCATGGAGGGCATCTGTCTGCTCAAATCGTATCCGCCGAAAATATGGTGTTTCAGAAGTTCCTTATTAATCTCTGCAACAGTCTTCCCGAGACCGTCAAAATTCACAACGAACTCCATAAAGCTGTGACTGTTTTTGTGGGGGAATGTGATGGTCTTAATCCCGGAAAGCTTTTTCTGTGCGTAGTTGCTCTTATAAAGGATGTTTTCTCCCAGCTCCTTCATTCCATCCGGTCCCATCAAAGCCAAATAAACAGCGGCTGTCACGGCCCACAGGCCTACGCAGGTTCCCAGATATTCCACAGCCTTTTCACGGACATAGTAGCTGGTACGCTCTGGAAGGGCGCGGGCATAACCGAACTGGCCCTTGGAGTTTTCAAAAATACTGTATAAATGGTGGGGATAGTTCATAACATACTGCTCTTCCTGACGGGTTGCCAGATACCCCCCAAGTCCTCCGCCATAGCTCATATGGATTCCCAGAGGCTGGATATCGCCGCAGGCGATGTCAGCGCCGTAATCAGCCGGCGCCGCTGCCACGCCCAGGGAGGAGGGGTCGGCATAAACAATGTATTCGGCACCGACGCTGTGGGCCAGCTTTCCGATCTCTTCACACTGTTCCTCAAAGAATCCTAAGAAGGCTGGATTCTGGATAAAGACGCAAGCCACATCCCCTGACAATTTGTTCTTTAAATCGGAAAGATCAAGCTGGCCATCTTTGCGGCTCTTAATGGAAACCAGCTTCATTCCCCCGCAGTAACAGTCAAGCTGGGAGCGGAGATTGGGATTCATGGTTTCCGGTACCAGGGCTGTGGTGCACTTATTGATACGGTGGGACATCATAATGGCTGTGGAGGCAGCCTGTCCGCCGTCATAGGTGGGGAAACTTACCACATCCATATTTAAAAGCTCGCCCATCATACTGGTGAACTCGAAAAACGCCTGAAGCTTTCCATGATCTGCGTAGGTATCTCCGCTGTATGCCGTAAGGAACTCGGAACGGCCGTTGATCTCATCGCAGATGGCCGGAACATAATGGTTGTAGCAGCCGGCACCTAAAAAGCTTATGTTTTCGTCACAGGTGCTGTCCTGATTTAAAATTCCATCCACATGGCGTTTCAATGTAACCTCTGAAGTGAAAGCCTCCGGAAGATTCAAAGGCTTTTTCATTCTCACCTCATCCGGAATAAAGGAATAAATTTCCTCCACGGATTTTGCACCGATGAAGTCTAACATTTCCTTGCGGACTGCTTCATTGGAATTTGGAATATATGGATAATGCAGCATTACGTTTTCCTCCTTTTATGCGTGAAGAATATCAAAGGTCTCCGGCAGGGTGCTTCCGCCGTCGATGATTATTTCTGTTCCGGTGATGTATTTGGACTCATCCGATGCAAGGAAAGCCACCAGATCGCCGATTTCATCAATATCGCAGAGACGTTTTAAGGGAATAAATCCGGCCATGTCGCGAAGCGCGCTCTCCGGATCCTCCGGACGGCTGTCAGCGGCAACCTGCTCCACCTTCGGGGTACGAACCCATCCGGGCAGTACGGCATTTACTGTGATGCCATGGGGGCCTGCCTCGTAGGCAAGAGCCTTTGTAAAGCTGGACACGGCTCCCTTGGTGATGGCGTAGGTGGTCTGTCCTTCGTCTACCACTTTCGTTCCCGTTACAGAAGAGGTGTTGATGATTCTTCCATATTTTTCCTTTAACATGTACGGATATACGGCCTTTGTCATATTCCATACGCCAAAAATGTTTACGCCAATGATGAAATCACGGGTCCTGATATCCAGATTTTCAAACCGTACTCTTCTGTTTACGCCTGCATTGTTGTGGAGAATATCAATTTTACCATATTCTTTCACAACGTCATCTGCCATTTTCTGCACTTCCTCCAGGCTGCTCACATCCACCCGGCGGGAATCTGCCTTATACCCCATCTTACGGATTTCTTCGGCTGCCGCTTCCACACTTTCAGCAAAGTCAGCCAAAATGACAGTTGCCCCGTGTTTTGCCATGACCTTTGCACAGCCATATCCGATTCCCTGTGCGGCTCCTGTAACAATTGCAATCTTACCATCCAATTTTCCCATGGTCTTCGTCTCCTTCTGTGATTTGGTTTATAAAAATTGAATAAATCCTTGGTTATTTCGCTTCTGTTTTCATTATATCTGCACAATAATTTTCAGTATCCAACCAAACTATCAAACAATTCCAACCAAACCTATCCATTTACCTCCAAATAGCCGCTCACAGCCTGTATTTTATACCTCAAAACCGTGTATTTCTATGCATGCGCTCCTGGTGTACTGACTACATTACATTTCGCCAAATGACTCGCCTGAATTTCCATCTGCTGCGTTGTTGTCAGTCAACGATGCCACCGCATCGCCTCCTTCCTCCGCCTTGCAGACTGAAAATTCATTCTGCGTCATTTGGCTGAAAGTAATCGAGCCAGTACACTGGGGCTGTCGCAAAATGAGTTTTTTACACATTAATGTAACAAATTTCCCCTATGTAACAAAAAATCGCCATACAAAAATTGTACAGCGACTTCTTGTTCTCAGGACTTTATTCAATTTTTCAGACGTCTGATAATCTCTGCCAGCCGGCGTGTACCGGACTCCATCTCCTCTTCCGACAAGAAACCATAGCTTAAACGGAAGCAGGCAGAACAATTTGAATCATAGATACTTCCCGGCGGAACCAGTATTTTCTCCTTCAAAGCAATCTCAAAAACCTGCTGGGCCGATATTTTCCCCTTAAGCTTCAGCCAGATAAAAAAACCTCCAGCGGGAATGCTCCAGGTGGCCAGACCGGAAAAATAAATCTCCAGCATCTCAGCCATCAGCTGTCTCCGCTCCCGCAGGCTTTCCCGTATATTGGAAAGGCCCTTTTCATAAAGGCCGCTCTCAAATAATTCCTGGGCAATCTGCTGGGACAGGGTACTGACCCCATAATCCATCTGCATCTTCACATCCGCCAGACGTCTGATGATTCCCTCGGGCCCTACCACCCATCCAACACGGAGTCCCGGAGAAAAGCATTTCGACATGCTGCCTATGTAAATTACATTATTGTTGGAATCCATGGATTTCAGGGAAGGCGGCGGCGGAACATCCAGCCACAGATCACAGAGCGTATCATCCTCAATGATCGGAATGCGGTTCTTTACACAGCTCTTTAAAAGCTCTTTTCTCCGTTCCAGCGACATCACCCGCCCTGTGGGATTCTGGAAGGTAGGGATCGTGTACAAAAGAGAATTCCCACCCAACGGCGATGCATTGGGAATCATCCAGGGAAGAATTCCATTCCGGTCCATGGGAATGGGAACCAGATACGAACCGGATGACTGGAAGATATTTAACGACTCCAGATAAGAGGGGCTTTCCACATAAACCTTAGATTTCACAGGAACCATGCCGGAAGAAATCAAATGCAGGGCCTGGATGGCTCCGGAAACAATCAAAATACCAGAGATTGGAACATCAATTCCTCTGTGCTTTAAATGCCTTTGGATGGCAAGCCGGAGCCCCGGTGAACCGTAGGGGTTGGAATAATTCAGCTCAAGGTCATTTCCTGCAATATGGTCCATAGCCTCCTTCACCAGTTTCTTCTGTATCACATCCGGGGACAGCTCCCCGGTACACATGCGGACATAATCCGGCTCAAATTCAAACTGGTTAATAAGCTGGACCGCCGAATGGTTGGACTGAAAAGCGCCGGCCTCGATATAGCTCTGCCAATGAGGGGAACCGGCATGAAGCATATGCATCCAGTTATCCTGGGTCACCCTGGTTCCCCCTCCATAACTGGTCTCCAAAAGCCCCATGGAAATCAGTTCCGTGGTGGCTTCCACAATGGTACTGCGGTTTACATCAAACAGTTTGGCCAACTGGCGTTGAGAAGGAAGGTTCTGCCCTCCAATCCAGTTTCCACAGGAAATTTGCTCTGTAAAATATGTGGTGATCTGTATGTACAGCGGAGTATCCGAATCTTTGTTGGGTTTCCAATCAATTTTAACGGTTTCCACTGCCTTCCTGTTAAAAGTGGACACGTAATCCTCCTTCTTTAGCAAAACCCCCGGCTTGTACAGCCGGGGGGGACAAATAGAACGCTTATTTTAAACGCTTATTTATATCCTTTTTCATGAAGCGCCGCCTGCGCCGCAGCGAGTCTTGCGATCGGCACACGGAACGGGGAACAGGATACATAGTTTAAGCCTACCTTATGGCAGAATTCTACGGAAGACGGATCTCCGCCGTGCTCGCCGCAGATACCGCACTTAAGGTCCGGACGGGTTGCACGTCCTTCCTTAACTGCCATCTCAACCAGGCGGCCAACACCGGTCTGGTCAAGTCTTGCGAACGGGTCGGACTCGTAGATCTTGGCTTTATAGTAGGAATCCAGGAACTTACCGGCATCATCACGGGAGAAGCCGAAGGTCATCTGGGTTAAATCGTTCGTACCGAAGGAGAAGAACTCAGCCTCTTCCGCAACCTGGCCGGCAGTCAGAGCGGCACGCGGAATCTCGATCATCGTACCGATGTGGTACTTCATATCGGAATTCTTTTCTTTCTTCACCTGCTCAGCAGTCTCGACAACGATATCCTTAACGTATTTAAGCTCTTTCTTCTCACCTACAAGCGGAATCATAATCTCCGGAACGATATCATAACCGCACTCTTCCTTCACTTCGATGGCAGCCTCCATAACGGCTCTCGTCTGCATCTTTGCGATCTCCGGATAAGTAACAGCCAGACGGCATCCGCGATGGCCCATCATCGGGTTGAACTCATGAAGCTCGTCGCATTTCGCCTTAACGACTTCAACGGTAATGCCCATATCTTTTGCAAGATCAGCCATTTCCTCTTCTGTCTTGGGTGTAAACTCATGAAGCGGCGGATCCAGATAACGAACGGTCATTGGTCTGCCCTCAAGAGCCTTGTACATACCCTTGAAATCGCCCTTCTGGTAAGGAATTAACTTATTTAAAGCCTCTTCTCTTGCCTCAACGGTATCGGAGAGGATCATTCTTCTTAAGTTGTGGATTCTCTCTGTCTCAAAGAACATATGCTCGGTACGGCAAAGACCGATACCCTCTGCTCCAAGGTGAACGGCATTTAAGGTATCCGCAGGAGTATCCGCATTTGTGCGAACACCAAGAGTACGGAAGCTGTCTGCCCAGTCCATAATTCTCTTGAAGTTTCCGCCTACAACAGCATCCTGGGTCTGGATGTCGCCCTTGTAGATCTTACCGGTGGTGCCGTCTAAGGAGATGTAATCCCCCTCATGGAAGGTATATCCGCCAAGCTCGAATACCTTTGCTTCCTCGTCGATCTTAATCTCGCCGCATCCGGATACACAGCAGGTACCCATACCACGTGCAACGACTGCTGCGTGGGAGGTCATACCGCCGCGGACAGTCAGGATACCCTGAGCTGCGTGCATACCTTCGATATCCTCAGGAGAGGTCTCAAGACGAACAAGGATCACTCTCTCGCCTCTTCCGCCGATTCCAGCAGCCTTGGCCTCGTCAGCAGTAAAGTAAACCTTGCCTGCTGCTGCGCCCGGAGATGCCGGAAGAGCCTGTCCGATTACTTCGCCTGCCTTTAACGCTTCCGGAACGAAGGTCGGGTGTAATAACTGGTCAAGGGATTTTGCTTCGATTCTGCAAACTGCCTCCTCAGGAGTAATCTGTCCCTCATCTACTAAATCACAGGCAATCTGGATTGCAGCCGGAGCTGTTCTCTTGCCGTTACGTGTCTGTAAGAAATAGAGCTTTCCTTCCTCGATTGTGAACTCCATATCCTGCATGTCATGGAAATGGTTCTCAAGCTTCATGGCAAGATCCATAAACTGTGCGTAGCACTCCGGAAGGTCTTTCTCAAGCTGGGAAATCGGCTGCGGTGTACGAACACCTGCAACAACATCCTCGCCCTGTGCGTTAATCAGGTATTCACCGAAAATACCTTTCGCGCCTGTGGAGGGGTTACGTGTGAAGGCAACGCCTGTACCGGAAGTCTCGCCCTTGTTTCCGAATACCATGGTCTGTACGTTTACAGCAGTACCCCAGTCGCCCGGAATATCGTTCATACGACGGTATACGATTGCACGGGGGTTGTCCCAGGAACGGAATACAGCCTTAACTGCGCCCATCAGCTGGTCCTTCGGCTCCTGCGGGAACTCTTCGCCGTTCATAGCTTCTTTGTAAACAGCTTTAAACTTTACAGCCAGCTCCTTTAAATCATCCGCTGTCAGCTCTGTGTCGTAATGAACGCCCTTTGCTTCTTTCATCTCGTCGATGATCTTCTCAAAGTAGGACTTCGGAACTTCCATAACCACGTCGGAATACATCTGAATAAATCTGCGGTAGGAGTCGTAAGCGAATCTGGGATTGCCTGTCTTTTTCGCGAATCCTTCTACTGCCACGTCGTTAAGACCAAGGTTTAAGATTGTGTCCATCATACCAGGCATGGACGCACGGGCACCGGAACGAACAGACACCAGCAGCGGATCTTCCGTATCTCCGAATTTTTTACCGTTTACACCCTCAAGCCATGTTAACGCCTCGAAAATCTGATCCTGGATTTCCTGTGTGATCTGCTTCCCGCTGTTATAATACTCAGTACAAGCTTCTGTCGTAACAGTAAAGCCCTGCGGAATCGGCATGCCGAGGTTCGTCATCTCAGCCAGATTGCATCCCTTGCCGCCGAGAAGGTTTCTCATTGCTGCGCTGCCTTCTTCAAACTTATAAACCCATTTTGCCATAAGTTTTTCTTCCTCCTAATAATTTTGTAGTTCTTGACTACGTCTTTATGGTTTCTTCCATTTCCCGGTTTTTACCGGTCGCTGATCTCCACCTGCGGTCCGCTGCCTGGATTGGTCACTCCGCGCAGAAAACAGCGCACAAAAAACAAACGGCCGGAAAACGGTCTGATAATATTATAAGGGATGTTGCCAGATATTGCAACATCCCTCTTCATAAACTTTTTCATTTTTTTCCAGTTTTAATACATTCCGCCAATGAATACGGACATTCCGATTCCCAACACGGCCCCGGCCACCACCTGGAGCGGCGTATGACCCACATATTCCTTTAATTTTTCCTGGAGGAACACCCTGTCCAGATTCAAAATATTTTCAAAGAATACGCTGTTTAAAAGCTGTGCCTGCTTTCCCGTTTCCCTTCTCACCCCCATGGCGTCATACATGACCACCATGGCCAGAACGAAGCTGACGGCAAATTCAAAGCTTCCCAGACCGTATTTCATTCCGGATGCTGTCGCCAGTGAACATACAGTCGCCGAATGGGAACTTGGCATCCCGCCGGAACCGAACAGTCTCTCAGGGTTAAAAGAGTGATTTAAAACCACATCAATGATGGTCTTCAACACCTGCGCCACTGTCCAGCCCAGGACAGAACATATCAGCACCTGGTTTCCAAGTATCTCATCCCAAATAGTCATGGTTTCCTCCGTGCTGTCAGATAATCAGTCCCTTTCCGTTTAATATCCGATAAGCCAGTCATAGAGCTCCTGATACTTGTTTGCGGATGTATTCCAGGAGAAATCCACTGCCATGCCCCTGTCAATGATCTTGTTCCACTCCCGTTTCTTATCGTAATAAATATACTTCGCGTAGCGGATAATATTTAACATTTCGTGAGCATTGTAGTTGGTGAAGGAGAAGCCGGTTCCGGTTCCCTCATACTCATTATAGGGCCATACAGTATCCTTAAGGCCGCCTGTCTCGCGGACGATCGGAACGGTACCATAGCGGAGTGCCATCAGCTGACTTAAACCGCAGGGCTCGAATAAGGACGGCATCAGGAACGCATCACAGGCCGCGTAAATTTTATGGGACAGCGGCTCGGAATAATAAATCTGAGCAGATACGCGGTCATGATATTTCCAGTCATAATGACGGAACATGTTCTCGTATTTGGCATCTCCGGTTCCTAAAACCACCAGCTGCACATCCTCTGTACAGATTTCATCCATCACGCACTGAATCAAATCCAGGCCTTTCTGGTCTGTCAGCCGGGACACAATACCGATCATAAATTTCTTATCATCTCTTGCAAGTCCCAGTTCCTCCTGAAGTGCACGCTTATTTTTTATCTTTTCCTTGCGGAAATTCCTCGCATTATAATTCTGAGCAATGAATGTATCCGTCTCCGGATTAAAGTCGTCATAGTCAATTCCGTTTACAATTCCGCGCAGGTCATTGGCACGGGCACGCATCAGTCCGTCTAAGCCCTCGCCATAGAACGGAGTCTTGATCTCGTCCGCATAGGTATTGCTTACGGTTGTGATGGCGTCTGCATAAACCAGTCCGCCTTTTAACATATTTCCGTCTTTATATGCCTCCAGCTTATCCGGAGTAAAATAGTAATCCGGAAGTCCGGAAAATCTCTGGATGGTTTTCACATCCCACACACCCTGGAATTTCAGATTGTGAATGGTCATAACCGACTTCATATCCCTGAAAAATTCCCCGTCATGGAAACGGCCCTTTAAGTATACAGGGATCAGGCCCGTCTGCCAGTCATGACAGTGTACCACATCTGGTTTCCAGCCGATGACCGGAAGGGCAGATAAGGCCGCCTGTGAGAAGAAGGAAAACTTCTCCAGATCATAGAACCAGTCTCCATAGGGCTTATATCCCCAGAAATAGCTCTCATTATCAATAAAGTAGAAGGTAATCCCTTCATATACGTACTGAAGGATCCCCACATAACGGCTCTGTCCCAGATAATCCATATAAAAATGACCAAGGTATGTCATTTCATTACGAAACTGTTCCTTAATACAAAGGTATTTTGGTATCATAACCCGTACATCAAAATACTGTTTATCAAAGCATTTCGGCAGGGAGCCTACAACATCTGCCAAACCGCCCGTTTTTATAAAAGGAACCGCTTCCGAAGCAACAAACAAAACTTTCTTCATTCTGAACCCATCCTTCCGCTTAAATAGCCTTTGCAGTTATATTCAGTATAACACACTTCGCTAAATTAAGAAAGTAGGTCCATCAATTTTTTAAATTCTTTTGTAATCCAGCCTAATTTTATCAGCAATCAGCGCAACGAATTCCGAGTTGGTGGGCTTTCCCTTTCCGCCGCTGACGGTATATCCGAATAACGCGTTTATGGTGTCCATTTTTCCCCTGCTCCAGGCCACCTCAATGGCATGGCGGATGGCCCTTTCCACACGGCTTGGCGTAGTCTGATGCTTTTTTGCAATGGTGGGATATAAAATCTTGGTCACCGAGGACAGCATCTCCGAATCCTGCACGGACATGATGATGGCATCCCTCAGATACTGATACCCTTTAATATGTGCGGGGATTCCGATTTCATGCAGCATCTGTGTCACATCCGTTTCCAGATTCTGTTCCATGTAGGCCGCCTTATCCAGATATGGCTGTACCATCCTTTCACTTCCCGAATTTCCGGAAACGCTTTTTCCGCGTCCGCGGCTCACCCTGCGGATTTTATCCAGAACCACGTCCCTGCTGAAGGGTTTCATGATATAATAGTTGGCCCCAAGGCGGAAGGCATCTTCTGTCACATCCTGGCTGCTGGCGGCGGTTACCATGATAAACGACGGGTTTCCTTTCATCTGCGTGTTATTTTTGACCTTTTCCATCACAGAAATTCCGTCCAGTCTTGGCATAATTACGTCCATAAGAACGATATCCGGATTGGTTCTTACAATCATGTTGTAAGCGTCTTCGCCATTATCCGCCTTTCCCACAACATGAATGCCTTCTTCTTTCTCCAGTATTTCACCCAACAGATTTAAGGTCTGTCTGTTATCATCCGCAATCGCAATCGAAAGTTCTGCCATATTTCTCCTCCTGAACTGTCACAAAAAATGATGCCTCGCTCCGGTTTTCCATTTTTTCCCAAAACCCGGGAACGAATATCTCAATTATAGTCTCAGTATGGAGAGTGGTGCAATGCAATTCGGCCGCAAATTTCGACATGGATTGACAAAAGAAAAGTCCCGGGTCAAAATTCTGCCCGGGAGTGCCCACTATTTCACAGTCAGAAGATAGTTTACAAACTGCTGGGCCGTCCGTCCGGAAAGGCCGCCGCCCCGCATTTCAAACCGGTTGGCCTCATAACAGATTTCCTCGTCAGACATCTCCTCTTTGGCGATTCCCACCCGCCTTGCAAGCTTCACAGCCATGTCGTTAAAGCCGTTTTTATCGGGCTTCGCGTAGAAAATGGAAAGGCCGAAACGGTTCACTAAGGACAGCTTTTCTTCCATGGTGTCGGAACGGTGCATGTCCTCGCCATGTTCCATATCATTCCTGTCGCTTAAGGTCTCTTTGATCAGATGTCTGCGGTTGGAGGTGGCGTAAATCAGCACATTATCCGGTTTGGTCTCCACGCCGCCCTCAATAACGGCCTTTAAAAATTTGTATTCCACCTCAAACTCTTCAAAGGATAAATCATCCATGTAAATGATGAATTTGTAATTGCGGTTCTTAATCCGAGCGATAATGGCAGAGAGATCCTTAAACTGGTGTTTGTAAATCTCAATCATTCTGAGGCCCTGCGGATAAAACTGATTTACAATAGCTTTGATACTGGTGGACTTCCCGGTTCCGCTGTCGCCGAAAAGAAGTACATTATTGGCGGCTTTGCCTTCCACAAATGCCCGGGTATTTTCAACCAGCTTCCGCTTTTGGAGCCCATAACCGATCAAATCATCCAGCATCACCGTATCCATATTGTTGATTGGCAGAAATTCAATGGAGCCATCCTCATTTCCTTTAATCCGGAAAGCCTTGTTTAAGCCAAACATTCCCACGCCATAATCCCTGTAAAAGTCTGTCACATGCCGGAAGAATTCCCCGGAATCCCTGGACGTCTCAAGCTTTTCACTTAACGTGCGGACTTTTTCGCTGACATTTTTATTATACATCAGCTCTTTTTTGCGGATTGCCTTATAGTGGGTCAGATGGGTAAAGCAATCCACAAGAAGTTCCTCCTCCAGCCAGGAAAAATCATAGTCGAACAGCTTCATAAAGGTTTCAAAATCATGCTTTACAAAGCAGTTCACTGTACCCTCCTGGGCGCCCATTTTTTCACATACAAGACTAAACGGATTTTCACTGGTTATCAAAAGAAAGGTCAGGTAATTATGCCACAAGTTTTTATCAAAGGCATAATCTGTGGCTACGGTCAGAAGATTTTTCACCTGTCCGAACACTCTTGTCCTCAGGGCTTCCCTGGATTCTGTTCCGCTTTTTAATTTTTCACAGATATCGGCAAGCTGCCAGAGGATAGAGTCCTTTGGCAGCTGTCCATATACCAGCAGATTCGAAATAATCTGGTTCATCTATTCTACAATTGCTCCCTTGTCCGCGGAAGAAACGTTTCTCGCATACCGTTTCAAATATCCGGTCAGTTTCTTCGGCTCTCTTAACTTCATGGTCTTCTTTCTCTCCTCCATTTCCTCATCGGAAACGAGAAGCTTAATCGTATAATTGGGGATGTCAATGGCGATCCGGTCGCCGTCCTTCACATAGGCAATAGGGCCGCCTGCCGCCGCTTCCGGAGAAATATGTCCAATCGCCGCACCGCGGGATGCGCCTGAGAATCTTCCGTCTGTCAAAAGGGCAACTGTGGTATCCAGTTTCATTCCCGCGATTGCAGATGTGGGAGAAAGCATTTCCCGCATACCCGGACCGCCGGATGGCCCCTCATACCGGATGACAACCACATCCCCGGAAGTAATCTTTCCGTCATAAATGGCGGAAATGGCCTCTTCCTCAGAATCAAAGCACCTGGCAGTTCCGGTATTAACAAGCATCTCCGGCTTAACGGCGGAGCGTTTTACAATTGCGCCGTTAGGGGCCAGATTTCCAAACAATACAGCAAGACCGCCTGTCCTGGAATAAGGATTGGACATGGGACGGATCACCTCTTCATTACGATTTACAGCCCTGGCAACATTTTCAGCAACCGTTTTTCCTGTCACGGTCAGACAGTCCCCGTGAATCATTCCTGCATCCAGAAGCTGTTTTAACACAGCCGAAATACCGCCGGCCTGCATCAAATCCTGCATGTGGTGATGGCCGGCAGGTGCCAGATGGCACAGGTTCGGAGTGCGCTCACTGATATCATTAATCATATGAAGATTGAATTCGATTCCCGCCTCATGAGCGATGGCCGGAAGATGAAGAGCCGAGTTTGTGGAGCACCCCAGCGCCATGTCGGCAGTCAGGGCATTCTCAAAGGATTTTGCATTGATAATATCTCTCGGACGGATATCCATTTCAAGCAGCTTCATAACCTGCATGCCTGCATTCTTAGCCAGGCGGGTACGTTCCGCATATACAGCCGGAATCGTCCCGTTTCCCGGAAGGCCGAGGCCCAAAACCTCCGTCAGGCAGTTCATGGAATTGGCAGTGAACATGCCGGAGCAGGAACCGCAGCCGGGGCAGCTGCTTCCTTCGATTTCCGCAAGCTCATCGTCGTCAATTAAATTGGCTTTTCTTGCTCCCACTGCTTCGAATACGGAATTTAAGTCCCTCTGATTGATGGACAGCATGGGGCCGCCGGATACAAAAATACACGGCAGATTCAATCTTAAAGCCGCCATCAGCATACCCGGTACAATTTTGTCACAGTTGGGGATAAATACAAGAGCGTCGAAGCAATGGCCCTTTACCATGCACTCGATGGTATCCGCAATCAATTCACGGGAACTTAAGGAGAAATGCATGCCCTCGTGGCCCATGGCAATACCGTCGCAGACGCCGATGGTATTGAATTCCATGGGAGTTCCGCCCGCCGCAAGAACACCGTCCTTTGCAGCTCTGGCAACGGTTTGTAAGTGTACATGGCCCGGAGCGATTTCATTAAAGGAATTGACAATGCCCACGAACGGGCGTCTCATCTGCTCATCGCTGTAACCATCCGCTTTTAAAAGGGAGCGGTGCGGCGCATGCTCCACACCCAGTTTTACTTTATCTGAATTCATATTCTTTCCTCCAGGGAATTATGGATTGGCCAGGTATTTTTAAGCCCGAGCTGTGCACGGACTACAAACTCTGGCCCGCTGTATCCGCAGTGCGCGGACTACAAGCTCTGGCTTGCCAAACCCGCAGTGCGCGGACTACAAGCTCTGGCTCGTCAAATCCGCAGTGCGCGGACTCGCGGCCTTTGGCCGCTCGTGCGCGGGCTTCGCCCTATACAGACCAGGAATCTCCCTAACGCTTTCATGCAAGCATGACGCGGTAGGGTGCTTCCCGGTCTGTGCACTGCTCATTGCTTTCGCGGCTATTTTGCCTCGTCAAGGTCTTGGGTTTGTTTCCAGCCCATTTTGGCTCTTAATTCACGCCCTGTCTGGGACGCAAGAGTTTCGGCGGCTGCTTTTCTCTTTGCGTTGAAACAGGTTCTGCCAACCTGGTTCTCTAAGATCCAGTTCTTGGCAAAGGTACCATCCTGAATTTCTTTTAACACCTGCTTCATCTCAGCCTTTACAGCATCCGTAATGATTCTGGAACCTGTGCAGTAATCACCGTATTCCGCTGTATCGGAAATGGAGTAACGCATTCCCTCAAAGCCAGCGTTAAAGATCAGGTCAACGATCAGTTTCATCTCATGAATGCACTCAAAATAGGCGTTTTCCGGCTTGTAGCCAGCCTCTACCAGTGTGTTGAAACCGGCTTCCATAAGAGCCGTTACGCCGCCGCAGAGGACTGCCTGCTCGCCAAAAAGGTCTGTCTCTGTCTCTTCTTTAAAGGTTGTTTCAAGGATTCCTCCCCTTGCACCGCCGATGCCTGCAGCGTAAGCCTTGGCAACTTCCATAGAATTGCCGCTTGGGTCCTGCTCAACAGCTACCAGACAGGGAACGCCCTTGCCTGCAACGTACTGGGAACGAACCGTGTGTCCCGGCCCCTTGGGAGCGATCATAATTACGTTTACGCCGGCCGGCGGAATGATCTGTTTGAAGTGGATATTGAAACCATGTGCGAAACACAGTGTCTTGCCATCAGTGATGTAGTCCTTGATATCGTTTTTATAAAGGGCCGCCTGTTTCTCATCGTTTACAAGAATCATGATGATATCGGCAGCTTTGACGGCATCAGCGGTATTCATAACGGTGAAGCCGTCCTCTTTTGCCTTTCCTGCGGACTTGGAGCCCTCATAAAGACCAATGATGACATCACAGCCGGAATCTCTTAAATTCAGTGCATGGGCATGTCCCTGGGAACCGTATCCCACAACGGCAATCTTCTTGCCGTCCAGAAGTGACAGATTGCAGTCTCTCTCGTAATACATCGTTGCCATGATTTTTTCTCCTTTAATTTTAAAAATTATTTGTGACGTTTAATGTGTTTTCTATGCCTAAGCCAATCGCGATATCTCCCGACCGGCTAAGCTCCAGGATTCCAAAGTCCCTTACTTTATCAATGAAGGAATGAACCTTCTCCTTATCCCCGGTGATCTCCGCTGTCAGGTGCTCCTCACCGAAGTCAATGACCTTTCCGCCATATTTGTTGATGAGATCCAGAACCTGATGTTTGGAGGATCCTCTCTGGGTTCCCGTCAGATGCATTTTAATGAACATATGCTGGGCAAAAGCCGCATTTTCCGGCTCCAGCAGCGTTACAGACTTAACATCAATGAGCTTTTCCAGCTGTCTCATCACCTGGTCCTTCATATATTCGTCCCCCGTGGAAACGATGGTCATTCTCGAATATTCCGGGTTTTCTGTCTCGCCAACGGAGAGGGCATCAATATTATAACAGCGTTTTGCGTACAGGCCGGCAATGCGGTTTAAAACGCCGAAGCGGTTGCTTACAATTAAACCTACTGCGAATCTCTCTTCCATACTTTCTTATCCTTTCACAATCATATCCTTAACGGAACGTCCCGGCGGAATCATCGGCAGAACCTTTTCATCCATGTCGATGTGACAGTCAATAAGAACGGGACCCGTTTCTTTTTCCGCCGCATCCAGGGCCGTCTTCAGGTCATCCATGGTGCAGGCGGCAAAGCCTTCGGCTCCGAAAGCTCTGGCAAGGGCCGGAAAGTCGGTGCTTCGATCCAAAGTCGTCTGGGAATAATGGCAGTCATAAAAAATGGTCTGCCACTGTCTTACCATTCCCAACACATCGTTGTTCATGATCACAATCGTAATGGGGAGCTGCTGCTTCACAGCCGTAACCATTTCATTTAAATTCATGCCGAAGCTGCCGTCTCCTGTGAAAAGGACCGTACGCTTTCTTCCATTTGCGATGCAGCCGCCGATAGCCGCGCCAAGGCCGTAGCCCATGGTCCCAAGACCGCCGGATGTAAGAAGCGTTTTGGGCCTTTCAAATCGATAGTACTGCATGGTCCACATTTGATGCTGGCCCACGTCGGTAGCCACAACCGTATCCGGTCCGCTTCGGCGGTTCACCTCCTCAATGATGGTCTGAGGCCCGAACTCCTTCGGTGCGGGAAGCACTGCCGCGCTTTTATATTCCTCCACCTGGGCAACCCACTCTGGATGTTCATATTTCGGAGTCACTGCCAGGATTTCTTTTAACGTTTCCTTCACATCCCCCCACATGCTCATATCCGGACTTACATTTTTTCCAATTTCTGCACGGTCTATGTCAATATGGACCGTCATACATTTCTTTGTATATTCATTCAGATCACCTGTGGCGCGGTCTGAAAATCTTACACCGATGGCCAAAAGCAGATCACATTCCGACTGAGCCTTGATGGAGGCATATTTTCCATGCATCCCGCACATTCCCAAATTTAAGGGATAGGAAGCCGGAACGGAAGTAAGGCCCATCATGCTAAGTCCCACCGGAGCGTCCAAACGTCTGGACAGCTCTAAAATCTCTTCCTCGGCACAGGAGGCGACTACGCCTCCGCCTGCATAGATAAAGGGTTTCTTTGCCTTTTTTACCATCTCCAGAAATTCTTCCATA
Source organism: uncultured Lachnospiraceae bacterium (assembly GCA_910586315.1). Classification (GTDB taxonomy): domain Bacteria; phylum Bacillota; class Clostridia; order Lachnospirales; family Lachnospiraceae; genus CANRXD01. Next base: position 32,741 of record CAJUIP010000037.1, read on the forward strand.
TTATTAGTGCTCTTTGGCCATTTCTTGGCCACGGACGGCGCCTTCATATCTTCCGCATACTCACACTCATTGACCTGCACATCCTTCGGAATATCAATGAGAACCGGGCCCTTTCTGCCTGTGTTGGCAATCTCGAAGGCCTCAATGATAGTCCTTTGCAAATCTCTCACGTCGCGGACCATGAAGTTGTGCTTTACCACCGGCTGAGTGACTCCTACAATATCGACTTCCTGAAAAGAATCCTTTCCCAGATTCTTTACTGCAACGTTTCCTGTGATGGCTACCATGGGAACAGAATCCAGATAAGCGTTTGCGATTCCGGTTACCAGATTTGTGGCTCCGGGTCCGCTGGTCGCCAAAACCACTCCTGTCCGTCCGCTGGCCCTTGCATACCCGTCCGCCGCATGGGCCGCCCCCTGTTCATGGGCCGTCAGGACGTGTTGGATTCTGTCGGAAGCCAGATAAAGCTCGTCATAAATATTGAGGACCGATCCGCCCGGATAGCCAAAGATTACTTTTACTCCCTGATGAATCAGCTCCTCCACCAGAATTCGCGCACCGTTCATTTTCATAAAAATTCCCCTATCTTGATTTTGGTAGTGTCAAATACTATCCTATTTTTTGTTACTCAAACCTTTATTTTATGGGA
>CAJUIP010000038.1 GCA_910586315.1 uncultured Lachnospiraceae bacterium
GCGGACAAACGGTTTTCAAGACCGCCTCGTTATGACCACTTCGATATCTCTCCAAAGCGTTCTCTCAAACGTGCTCATTCATTTTATCCGATGAATTCATTTTTGTCAAGCATTTTTTTCCACTTTTTTAACTTTTTGTAACAGTTCAGCCTTGCGAAGATTCCGAGAGAAAAACGCGTTGAAAACTTGTTTTCATAAGCATTTTTCTCCCGGAATCTTCATAAGGTGGACGCCGCATGCTTCTTGTCCGCGGTACGCGGGCAAGAAGATGCAAGGCTGAACTGTTACACTTTTTAATAACCGTTCAGCCTCTTAAAAGGCACTCAGCTATCTTCATGTCCTCCGGTGTTGTAACCTTTATATTCTCATAGCTTCCTTCCGTCAGTTTCACCTGTTTGAAGGCCATGGTCTCCACCACCATGGCATCATCCGTAATTCCTTTTTGACGGCTCTCATCTGACAAAAGCTTCTCATATGCATCAAAAACCAATTCATATTGAAATGCCTGGGGAGTCTGAATCTGCCACAGAGTACTCCTGTCCGGAGTATGATCGGCAAACCCCTTGCCATCAGCCACCTTTATGGTATCCTTCACAGGCATGGCGGCCACGCAGGCTCCATATTCCCTGGCTTCCTCCAGGGTTCGCCCGATGATGTCCCGGGTTACCAGGGGTCTTGCTCCATCATGAATCAAAACTACGCCATCCCGATTCATAATTTCTGTAAGGGCCGCAAGGCCTCTATAAACAGAATGATATCGTTCCTGCCCTCCTGGCACTACCTTTACAACTTTAGAAAACCCATATATGTTTATAATTTTTTCCTGGCAATAAGAGATTTCCCCTTCTCCGGTCACTAAAACCACTGCCTCCACCGGACTTTCTTCAAATGCCTTCAGAGAATAATAGAGCAGCGGTTTTTCATTTAAAAGAAGGAACTGTTTGGCCACTGCGGTATGCATCCGTTTTCCCTGCCCTGCAGCTAATACTACCGCTGCTGTCTTTATCTTCTCTTTTGTCATCTTACCGCTCTCCCAGCTTTAAATTCGCAACAGCATTCAGATCCCATCCCGCACGGGCTCCGTTGATATACTCATAGTAGGCCGCTGCTCCGATCATGGCCGCGTTATCTGTGCAAAAAACAGGAGACGGATAATAAAGTTGGATTCCGCTCTCCCGGCAGGCCTTTTCCATTCCGGCGCGAAGAGCCGAGTTGGAGGCCACGCCGCCTGCAATGGCCAGTTTTTCGTATCCATATTCTTTCGCTGCCGCCACTGTCCGCGATACGAGAACATCCACCACGGCATTCTGAAAAGATGCAGCCAGATCCGGTACACAGATGGTCTCTCCCTTCATTTCTGCCTGGTTAATATAGTTGAGCACAGCAGATTTCATACCACTGAAGCTGAAATCATAGTCAGAGCCCCCCACCTTTGCCCGCGGGAATTCCATGGCATGGGGATTTCCTTCTCTGGCGGCCTTATCGACCTTAGGGCCACCCGGGTATCCGAGGCCTACGGCCCGCGCCACCTTGTCAAAAGCCTCTCCGGCCGCGTCATCCATGGTCCGGCCGATGATTTCGAATTCCCCGTAGTCCTTTACAATTACCAGATGAGTATGCCCGCCGGATACGATCAGACAGACAAAAGGGGGTTCCAGGTCCGGATGCTCAATGAAATTGGCAGAAACATGTCCCTCGATGTGATGAACCCCAACCAAAGGCTTTTTTGCCGCATAGGCAATGGCTTTGGCTTCTGCCACGCCCACCAGCAACGCTCCTATTAACCCCGGACCATAGGTCACGGCGATGGCTGTCATTTCTTCCAGAAGCATATGAGCCTCATCAAGGGCCGCCCGAATCACCTGATTGATTTTTTCTATGTGCTTTCTGGATGCAATTTCCGGCACCACGCCGCCGTAAAGGGTATGGAGGGCAATCTGGGAAGAAATCACATTGGATAATACTTCCCTTCCGTTTTTCACTACCGCCGCCGCCGTCTCGTCACAGGAGCTCTCGATGGCAAGAATATATACATCCTCTTCTGTCTTGTGTCTCTTCATGTTTAAACGCCTCTTTTTGCTGTTAATCTTCATCAAACCCCAGCTCCATGGACCAGCCGTCCCGGGCTGTTTTTATTTTCGGGAAAATCTCCCGGATTTCGTTTAAATATTCTTCCGGATGCATTAAAGACGGGCTGTAATGGGTCAGCCACATTTCTCTTGGATTTGCCTCTTTTCCTAAGTTTGCTGCCTCCTGGAATGTCATGTGTTTATATTCCCTGGCTTTCGCCGCCTTATCCTTTTCGCCGTACATGCCTTCACAGATAAAAAGGTCATTCTCCTTCGCGTATTCCGAAATTACCGGAACCGGCCTGGTGTCTGTGGAATAAGTAACAGAAAGACCGCGGCGTTTTTCCCCCAGTACCATATCCGGAGTCAGAGTACGTCCTTCAAATTCAATGATTTCGCCTTTCTGTAAGCGGCTCCAGAACCGCTGCGGAATTTCCTGGGCTTTCGCCCGGTCCACGTCAAATTTTCCATTTCTCGGAATGGAAATCCTGTAACCATAACAGGAAACATTGTGGTTCACGCGAAACGCATCAATCACATAAGGGCCAGCCTTTAATTGTTCCCTTGCCTCAGAAAACTCATGGAAGAAAAGGGAAAAGGGCAGTTCCGGCGCAATGGTCCGGAGGGCTCCCACCACACGCTCCAGTCCTTTAGGACCGGCAAGAAGCACTGGCTCCGTACGCTCCGCATTCCCCATGGTCAGAAGAAAGCCCGGAAGCCCGCTGATGTGATCTGCATGGTAATGGGTAAAACAGATTACATCCACCGGCTTGGGACTCCATCCTTTTTCCTTTAGCGCAATCTGGGTTCCTTCTCCGCAGTCAATTAACAGGCTGCTTCCATCGCACCGCGCCATCATGGCCGTAAGCCAGCGGTAAGGGAGAGGCTGCATTCCTCCTGTCCCCAGTAAACAGATATCTAACATTCCTTTTTCCTCATTTCCTGAATCATATCAAACTGCCGTTATTCTGTATCAAACGTAACCGTTCAGGAGATATCTGAACTGCTACTGACAAACAGCATCATAACATAAAATATCCGGGAAAAGCAAGAGAGGGGACCGTAAAAATCAGAAATCCGCAGCCGTTCCGCCCCGCGCTTCCTGCCCGCTGCAAACGGACAGTGAAAATGCAGGGAGGAACTGCTGCGGAATTTCCGCAGTACCCTCTCATTTGTTTTCTAAACGGACATGCCTGCTGACCGGGCATCACCACACATGAAAGCCAGTTGCTTTGCACTTCCGGCTCCCACAGCTGCGGTCAGAAAAGCTCTGTCTGTTCCTCCACATCCACCGGGAGTCTGAACTGGCTTATGAGTTCATCATAGCATGCCTCACAAAGGTCAAAATGATGAACCTCCCCGTCCTTTTCTGAAAAATAATCCCATGCATGATCGAACATGGCGGCCCCTTCCCGTACAATTCCTTCTTTTACCGCAATTTTTTTGCCGCACAGATTGCACAATACCGCTTCCAACTGTCCGTTTTTTCCGTACTTTCTCATGTAATCCTCACCTTTCCGCTTCCTGTATTGTATGCTGTCCGGATTCCCTCCATCGGTTCCGGATACCCCTACATTATAGCTGAAAAAATGTCGGATTTAAGTGGTAATTCCTAGAAGTCCGCGCCGCCACATGATGAATGCGTCCTCTGTGGGATTGTGATAATATCCGCGTCTTACGGCCTCTTTTTTAAAACCATACGATTTATAAAGGTTTATGGCCGCTTTATTTCCTGCTCTCACTTCCAGAGTGAGGTCAAAGACCTCTTTTTCTTTTGCAGATTTTACCATCTGGTCCATCAATTTCCGGGATAAACCGTGGCCGCGAAATTCTTTCTTCACCGCAATCCGCATTAATTCACCTTCCCCGGAAAGGAAGCGGACATTGAGATAACCGCAGAGGATACCGTCCCGGCGCATCATAACCCAGGCCTCATCATAAGGACTTTTCAACATATCCTGCAAAAGTCCCTCTGACCATGCATCAGAAAAACATTCCTTCTCCATGGCAGCCACCGCCGCCACATCATCTTCCGACATAGGTCTTAGCATTAGCATTCTGCACCTTCTTTTTTTGCGGCAGCCTGTTCCCTCGCTTCTCTCTCCCGCTCAGCCTGAGATTTTCTTAAATAGTCAGGCCCGTGTTCATCTGCTGATTCTACCCTGCCGTCTCTAAAGTAAACCGCCCCCAGGGCCGCCACAGCGGCCCCCCTTTGGCGATTTGTGTGGGCCGGGGCGAACCGGAAGGGAACTGACATGTTTTCTTCCATCTGCTTTTCGTATACAGGCACACCATCTCCCAGAAAAATCACGGGTTCCCCCAATTCATTTAAAATATGAATCAGATTCCCCATGTCCATGACATCCTGTCCATGTACAATCTCAAATTCCTTTTCGAATCGGTAAATTCCTGTATACACCTGATTCCTTCTGGCGTCCATAATGGGACAGATAAGAGCCCCTGCTCCGTAAAGATTATAGGCTGTGGCATCCAGCGTTGGAACATGAATCAGCGGTTTATTCAAAGCCAGTCCCAGTCCCTTGGCTGTGGCGGAGCCAATCCGAAGACCTGTAAAGGAGCCGGGGCCTCCTGATACGGCAATGGCGTCCACAGTAGAAAGCTCAATTCCAAGAAGCTCCGTCATGGAAGCAATCATGGGGAGCAGTGTCTGGGAATGGGTCTTTTTAAAGTTTGCCGTATATTCGGCCATGGTAACTCCGTCCTCCACAATAGCCACAGAAGCTACCAGGGACGAACTTTCAATCCCTAAAATACGCATTTATGTCTCCTCAACCGTAATTTTTCTGTAATCGAAGCCCTTTTCCAAGTCCTTTTCGATAGTTACTGTTGTTACATGGGGCGGAAGAATTTCCATAACAAGGCCGGACCACTCGATCAGGGTAACTCCCTCTCCGTAAAAACAGTCTTCATACCCCACTTCCTCCATCTCACTCACATCACCGATTCGGTATACATCAAAATGGTACAGGGGGATTCTTCCAGTGTCATACTGTTTCACAATGGTAAATGTAGGACTGTCCACAGGCTCCGTAACTCCCAGTCCGGCGGCAAATCCTTTTGTAAACACAGTTTTTCCCACGCCAAGCCCGCCGTTTAAGCAGACGATCTTCCCGGGAACCGCCGTTTCTCCCAGCTGTTTCCCTAAGGCATACGTATCCTCAGGGCTGTGGCTTATTCTTATCATGCTTTCAGCCCCTTCATTTTTCCAACCGGGAGATTTTTTTTCAAGATGCTCTCCAGCTCTTTTTCTCTGCCTTCCACGGAACGTTTGGGAATCAGGTAAGCGCGGATAGGACCCACTTTGATAATATACAGGCTTTTTATGCAGATCACTTTCCAGATCTGCCCCCATTCCATATCCCCGGTAACTCCGCCCTGTTCCACCGCAAGCTTTTCATCTGACAAAGTCAGGGTTATGGGGAGCGAAAATCCTATGGATTCGGCCTGCTTCTTCGATTTTTGCATCAGCAGAAGCGGCTGCAGTACCGTAAAAATCAGGATGCAGAACACCAGCAGAATTCTCTGGTACACGTTTACCGTGGGCCAATTCCAGGTCACAGCAAGAATTGCCGCTGCCCCCACAGTGAAAACAATATTAAAAATCCCCGTGAATCCGCTGTACGAATTGTACATGGAAAAATCATACAAATCTCTGGCTGTCATTTTCACAACAATTTTCATACTTTTTCTTATTCCTCAAAGGCTTTCAAAATCCGTTCCATGCATTCTGCAATGACGCTTCTCGGAGACGCCACGTTAATGCGCTCAAAGCCTTTTCCTGCATCACCGAAGATGTATCCCTCGTCCAGAGCCACTTTCGCCTTTTTCTGCATCAGTTCCTCCAGCTTTTTCTCATCCCCGTTTACATAGGCATTAAAATCAATCCAGGCCAGATAGGTACCCTCTGACGGAACCAGATGCGCCTTCGGAAGATGCTCTTTCAAGAAGCTGTCGATATAGGCAAAATTGCCGTCCAGATATTCTTTTACCTGCTCCAGCCACTCTTCTCCTTCTCTGTAAGCAGCCACCATAGCGGTGAGGCCCAGAGCAGAGGCGCCATCCATGGATAACTTATTTCCGATGAAATCCTTCCATGTTTTCTTTAATTCTTCGTTATGGATTACAATATTGGACGTCTTCATGCCCGCCAGATTAAATGTCTTGCTGGGAGCCGTGCAGACTGCAACTTTTTCCGCATAGTCCGGAGCCACCTTAAGTATCGGATGGAACACAACGCCTTTTCTTAAAAGATCGCAGTGAATCTCATCGCAGATAATCCACTTATCATGCTTTTTGCAGATATCTACAACTGTTCTGATTTCCTCTTCGGTCCACACACGGCCGGCGGGGTTGTGAGGGCTGCAGAATACCAGTACTTTATTCTTTGGATCCGCCATCTTTTTGTCCAGATCTTCAAAATCCATTTTATAGTTTCCATTTTCATAGATCAGCGGGTTGTCCACGATCACACGGTTATTGCTTTTCGCCTTCATCATAAATGGATAATAGATGGGACGCTGAACCACAACTCCATCGCCCTCTTCTGTTAAAATGTTCAGAAGAACCGCATAGGCGGATACGATCCCCGGAGAGAAAAACAGATTTTCCTTCTTCTCCTCCCAGCCATAGCGCCTTTTAAACCAATCCGTCACAGCCCCCAGGCATTCATCTGTGTCATAAACGGTGTATCCGAAAATCTTCCGGTCTATTCTTTCATGGAGCGCCTTTATAATGGGCTCCGCGCAGGGAAAGTCCATATCTGCAACCCAAAGGGCCAGCGCGTCCTCGGAAGACCCCTCAGGCATTCTCTCCACTTTTGTAGCGGATGTTCCTCTTCTGTCAACTACCTCATCGAAATTGTACTTCATGTTTCGTTCCTCCATTCTATTATTTTTTACAGCTTCATTGTAAGTGAAATTCTTTTTTTAGCTACATCCACGCTTAATACTTTCACTTCCACCACATCCCCGACACTGACTGCCTCCAGCGGATGGCGGATGAATTTTTCACACATCTGGGAAATATGTACCAGTCCGTCCTGATGGACACCGATATCTACAAAAGCTCCGAAGTCAATCACATTACGAACAGTTCCCTTTAGGATCATTCCCGGCGCAAGGTCCTTCATATCCAGCACATCCGTCCTTAAAATCGGCTTCGGCATCTCCTCTCTGGGGTCCCTGGCCGGTTTTTCCAGCTCTTTTACAATATCCTGAAGCGTCATCTCTCCGATGCCAAGCTCTCCTGCCAGTTCCTTCGGATTATGGATTTTCCTGCCAAGACCCGCCACAGCTCCGGCCCCAATGTCCTCTGTGTTTAATCCAAGACGGTTCAAAAGCTCTGTGGCGGCGCCATAGCTTTCCGGATGGACGCTGGTTGCGTCGAGAGGGTTGTCGCCTCCGGTAATACGCATAAATCCGGCGCACTGTTCATAAGCTTTGGGGCCCAGCTTGGCCACCTTTAGAAGCTGCTTTCTGTTTTTAAAGGCCCCGTTTTCTTCCCGATAGGACACAATGTTTTTCGCGATGACCTTTGAAATTCCGGAAATATATTCAAGCAGCGACGCGGAAGCCGTATTTAAATCCACTCCCACCTTATTGACACAGTCCTCCACCACATTTCCCAGAGCCTCGCTTAAGTGCTTCTGGTTCATATCATGCTGATACTGGCCCACACCGATGGATTTGGGATCAATCTTTACCAGCTCCGCAAGAGGATCTTGAAGTCTTCTGGCAATGGAAACAGCGCTTCTCTGCCCCACGTCAAACTGCGGAAATTCTTCTGTAGCCAGCTTGCTGGCCGAGTACACCGATGCCCCTGCCTCATTCACAATGATATACTGGACATGATCCGGAATTTCCTTTAAAAATTCTGCAATGATTTGCTCAGATTCTCTGGATGCCGTTCCGTTCCCCACGGAAATCAGGGAAATATGGTACTCCTTAATTAATTTCTTTAAAATTTTTTTGGCCTCTTCCACTCGGTTCTGGGGAGCGGTGGGATAAATCACTACCGTGTCCAGCACCTTTCCGGTGGCATCCACCACAGCCAGCTTACACCCCGTGCGGAACGCTGGATCCCAGCCCAGCACCACATGGCCGGAAATCGGAGGCTGCATCAAAAGCTGCTCTAAATTTTTTCCGAATACACGAATCGCTCCGTCCTCAGCCTTTTCCGTCAGGTCATTGCGGACCTCCCTTTCGATAGCCGGAGCAATCAGGCGGCTGTAGCTGTCTGAAATTGCCGCCTTGAGTACCGGAGTTGTCACAGGATTATCTTTAAGAATTATCTGTTTTTCCAGATAGGTTAAAATTTTATCTTCCGAAGCCGTAATCTTTACCGTCAGTATTTTTTCCTTTTCTCCCCTGTTTAAGGCCAGAACCCGGTGCCCGGCACACTTTTTCACCGGCTCCTCATAGTGATAATACATTTCATAAACAGATTCTGCATTTTCGTCCTTGACCTCGGAAGAAATCATTCCCTCTTCCATCGTCGTTTTCCGGATATACGTGCGGAATTTGGCATCCTCTGAGAACCGCTCCGCCAGAATATCCATAGCTCCTGCGATTGCCTCTTTTACGGAAGAAACCCCCTTTTCTTCAGAAACAAAAGCGGCGGCCTCTTCTTCCAGAGGTTTTTTCATAAGCTGGAGAATAATCAGATCCGCAAGAGGCTCCAGGCCCTTCTCCTTTGCCACGCTGGCCCTTGTTTTCCGCTTGGGACGGTAGGGAAGATACAGGTCCTCCACAGCCACCATGGTCTGTGCTTCCTCAATTTTTTTCTTTAACTCAGGAGTCAGCTTTCCCTGCTCCTCGATAGAGGCGATAACCTGGGATTTTCTCTCTTCCAGGCCCCTTAAGTATTTCAGCCGCTCATCCAGATTTCTCAGTATCTCATCATTTAAGGCGCCTGTGGCCTCTTTCCGGTATCTGGCAATGAACGGGATGGTGTTCCCCTCATCAATCAGCTTTACGGCGGCCTCCACCTGGTTACGGGCCACCGAAAGCTCCTTTGTAAGCGCTGCTATTATGTCCATGTTTACTCCTTGTTTATCTTCTGTCATATCACTGTTTACAGGGGGCTTCTTATTTGACGCCTGGGAGGTCCGTTTCCAACCAGGGGGCTTCTTCTTGTCCGCTTTCAGCGTACAAGAAGCATCGGGCGATCGCCCGATGGGGAAAAACGAAAGCCCCCAGTCTTACAAGCAAGCTTGACGCCTGGGGGCTTCCGTTTTTCCCCGCCCTGCAAACTGTAATCTTATTATAGTTCAAAGGCTTCGGATGTGCAACTTAAATATGGACAAGGTTCTTTTTTCATGCTAGAATGGGAAATGATTTATAAGGAGGAAATGTAATGGCAGATTATGAAAATCAAAATCAACCTGAATATACAGAGCACCCCGGGACATCCTCAGAACAGAGTTGGCAGAACGCCCCGCAGCAGGGCTGGCAAAGCCCTCCGGACCAAGGCTGGCAAAACGCCCCGGAACAGGACCGGCAGAACGCCCCGCAGAACGGGGGGCCGTATCCGCCCCCTTATTCGAATCCGGGCCCTTACAATCAATACCCGCCTTACGGAAACGGATATCCGCCCAAACCCAAAAATGGGTTTGCCACTGCCTCCCTGGTCGTCGGCATTTTCGCTCTGTTAAGTCTCTGCTGCTTCGCCTTCCCCCTCTCCATCATCATGGGTGTGGGCGCTGTGATTTTTGCTGTAATATCCAAAAAAGGACAGCCCATGTATGGAACCGCCATCGCCGGAATGATTCTCGGTATTATTGCTGTGGTTCTGGGAATCGGTGAATTCATTTATTTTATGGCTCTTTCTACTCTGGTGAAGGATCCTGCCAACGCAGCCATCATCAACGAATTTATGGAGCAGTTGGAACAGCAGTTACAGCAGGCCAAATAAAGTTTCAGGACGCAGGGTTCCTGTAAAAAGTATACATGAAACGGAAGTGTAGCCCGCTACGCCTCCCTCATTCGAACCCAATTTTCCGCAAACTGTGACGCACATCTGGCTGAAAGTAATCGAGCCAGTACACTAAGGCTTTTTGACCTGTGCAATCGGAAAAGAAACAGGAAAGCCGGGCTGCAGATTTCTGTATCCCGGCTTTTATACTTCAGGCAGAAGGGCTAACAAATCAATCCCTCTGACCGCCAGCATATAATTTTTATAAAGAAAATTTAAAATAGTAATTGCGGCTCCGACATAAATATATCGGTTATCCAGATAAATCCGGTACCGGGGCTTTTTTGTTTTCCAGTAACAAAGATAGGAAAACAGAAACCATGCCGCCACCAGTGCACAATATAAAATCAGCGGATGATACTTAAGGCTCAGAACAGGATGTCCCAAAAGGAGCGCTTTTGCCGCCCGCGTTCCCCCGCAGCCCGGACAGTAAAAGCCTGTGAACTCATGAAACAGACAGGGAATCCTCCCTTCTCTGATGAGCCAGGCAATGATTTCTGCTTTCATCTATTTTTCCACTCCTAAAATCTTCACATTTTGTACTCCTGTCAGCTCCTCAATTTCCTCCACCATAACGGACATATTTCCTGTATTCTCCCTTACCTCTATACTTAAGGTCACCGTTGCCATTCCGTTTACGGGGATGGTCTGATGGATGGTTAAAATATTGGCCCGGTAAGTGGCCACCACATGGAGCAGGTCTGACAAAAGGCCAGGCTCGTCCTCCATCTGAATGACCAGCGTGACCGTTTTTCCCTTCGTGTTATCTGCAAACGGAGCAATATCATCTTTATATTTGTAAAATGAGCTGCGGCTTAAGCCAACCCGCTCTGACGCCTCCTGAACAGTCATGGCTTTATCGGCATCCAGAAGACGCTTCACCTTTGCCACCTTTAAAAGGACCTCCGGCAGCGCCCTGTCGCGCACCACATAATACTTGCTTTTCATCTCCATATTCTGGACCTCTCTGTTGCTTTCCGGAAAATTTGTACGTCTCCGGAACACATCTGTATGCACCTTATGGATACTACCACACTTTTTCTACCAACGCAAGTTTTTTGTCACTTGACATTGCGCCCATTTCCTTTTAATCTGAAAGAAAGAGCGCTTCCGGAAATTCTCGAATCTAATCCCCATACACACCATGTACGCCTCATAACTTCTGGCGTAAAACCTTTCCGGAAACACTCACAAAAAAGAACGGAGGAATCTGCCATGAGTACCATGACCGTTGCACAGCTTCAGACCCATGTGCATGCCCAAAAAGAAAAAAACATTTCCGCCCTGCGTCCTCTGCTTACAGAGGCCTGCGGCAGGAACGCGGATGTGGTCTGCCTGCCGGAAATGTTTTCCTGTCCCTACGAAACTCCAAATTTTCCCGTTTATGCAGAAAAAGAAGGCGGTGATTCCTGGAATGCGCTCTCCGGGCTGGCCAGGGAATTTCACATTTACCTGTCCGCCGGGTCTGTTCCGGAGATTGCCGATGATGGTTCCGTCTACAATACCGCCTATGTATTTGACCGTGAGGGGCGCCAGATTGCCAAGCACCGGAAAGTCCATCTTTTTGACATAGATGTGAAAGGCGGGCAGTGTTTCAAAGAGTCCGACACGCTGACTGCCGGAAATTCTGCCACGGTTTTTGAGACAGAGTTCGGAAAAATGGGGCTCTGCATCTGCTATGATTTTCGTTTTCCGGAGCTCGCCAGACGGATGGTTCTGGAGGGCGCCAATGTCATCTTTGTTCCTGCCGCCTTCAATATGACCACAGGCCCGGCCCACTGGGAAGTATTATTCCGCTCCCGCGCCATTGATAATCAGGTTTTTACCTTCGGAACTGCTCCTGCCAGGGACATCGACGCCTCCTATCACTCCTGGGGCCATTCTATCGCCGTATCCCCCTGGGGAACCGTTTTAAATCAGATGGAGGCCGAAGCCGGAATTCAGATCACATCCATCAATCTGGACGAAGTGGCTGCCATCCGCGACCAGCTTCCTCTTTTAAAACACCGGATGGAACGCCTGTAATTCTCATCACAAAACCACCGGAGCAATGTTTTCATAACAGTTCAGCTGTGTGCTTCCTGTCCGCGGCGGGCAGGACATGCACGGCTGAACTGTTACATATTTTGCCATGGCCGCTCCATGTTCTCCTTCTCTTCGGCGGACAGGAACACGCACGGCCGGACGGTTACACATTTTGCCATGACAGCTCCATGTTCTCCTTCTCTTCGGCGGGCAGAACATGCATGGCCGGACTGCCTCGTTTTCCGTTCTGTTCCCGTGTATTATTTCTTTTTTATAAGAGCCTCTGCTCCTCTATGATTCCCGTTTCCCTGAATAGTTCCCACTGGCCGATATTTACCCCATGATCCCCAATTTTTTCCAGATATTTCGCAACCATAAGAACATCAATGCAGCAGTCCGCATCCATGGTTCCTTTCCTTAAAGTCTCCACCAGATCTTCCTTTATCTGATTAAAGCATGCGTCAATTCCATCGTCCGCCTCTATCGCCTCTTTTCCCATATCCATATTTCGGTTCACAAAGGCCGCCGCCGCTTTTCCAATCAAAGCCCTGGTCTCCTCAATCATGCCGGGAAACCAGGAAGAATAATCAGCAAGGTCCCCCATGTCTATCCGCACGAACAGCTCCGCCATGTCTGAAAGATGGTTTCCGATCCGTTCCAGGTCCGTAACAATTTTAAGGGCCGCCGATATCGTTCTCAAGTCCCCGGCAACCGGCGTCTGCCTGGCAAGAAGACTGAGGCATTGAGACTCTATGTTTCTCTGCATATCCTCAATGACCCTGTCATGACGCACAAAGCGTTTCATGATCTCCCTGTCCTTTTTCTTTAAGGTATCAAACAGACAGTCATATCCATCCTCCACCCATTCCGCCATCTGAAGTATATCCTGGCGCAGGTGCTCTAACTCCTGATCAAATCGTTTTCTTGGTGCCATTCTGTCCCTCCATCAGCCAAACCGGCCCGTAATATAGTCCTCTGTCCTCCTGTCTTTGGGTCTTCCAAAGATGTTCATGGTTTCATCCGCCTCAACCAGTTCTCCTGAAAGGAAGAATGCCGTCTGGTCCGACACCCTGGCTGCCTGCTGCATGTTGTGGGTCACCACAATCACGGTATACTCCTTTTTCAGCTCCGTCATCAGCTCCTCAATTTTCAGAGTAGAAATGGGATCCAGAGCCGATGTGGGTTCGTCCATCAAAAGGACCTCTGGTTCCACCGCCAGAGCCCTTGCAATGCAGAGCCTCTGCTGCTGCCCGCCGGAAAGCCCCAGAGCCGGCCTCTTTAGTCTGTCCTTTACCTCGTCAAAGATTGCCGCATCCCTCAAAGCCCGTTCCACAATTTCATCCAGTACGGCTTTGCTGCGAATCCCATGGATTCTGGGGCCATAAGCTACATTGTCATAAACGCTCATCAGAAAAGGATTGGGCTGCTGGAATACCATGCCTGCCCGCTTGCGGAGAATGGTGGTATCCATAAAGTCCTCATAAATATTTTCCCCGTCCAACAGAATCGTTCCCTGAATCCGCACATTTTTTACCAGGTCATTCATCCGGTTGATGCACTTTAAAAATGTGGATTTTCCGCATCCCGACGGCCCTATGAGAGCCGTAATTGTATTTGACCTTATTTCCATATTTATATTTTTAAGGGCATGGGTTTCACCATAAAACAAATTCAGTCCCTTTACCTGAATTTTATTATTTTCCATCATTTCCTCTCCTTCCTGCCCTCTGCTCCAAACCGTGCCACAACAGATCTAGTCAGGAAATTCATAAACAGCACCAGAATCAAAAGTACACTGGCGATGGCAAAGGCCACATCATAGTTTCCTTTTGCCATCTGTAAGTACATCTCGATGGTCATGGTTCCTCCGGATTCAAACACTTTTTTTGCCAGTCCCATACCTGGCTTTGGAAGGTAAAAACCACTTCCCGCCGTGAACAGGAGGGCCGCCGACTCTCCCACAATCCGGCCCACAGCCAGGATAATTCCTGTAAGAATCCCCGGCATGGCGCTGGGAATCAGAATGGTCCGTATCATATACCATTTGGCGGCTCCCATTCCCAGAGCCCCGCTCCGGTAATTCTCCGGCACGGTCCGAAGAGCTTCCTGGGTATTTCTGGCAATAAGAGGAAGCACCATCAGCATCAGTGTAAAAGCGCCCGTAAGCATGGAATATCCCAAACCCAGCACCTCTCCGAAAAATACATTTCCAAAAAGTCCGAACAAAACGGAAGGGATTCCCGTCAGCGTTTCCATGGTAAACTCAATCATGGATACCAGCTTTCCCGGCCTGGCATATTCATTTAAGTAGATAGCGCTCCCCACCCCCGCGGGAACGGCGGCCGCCAGCGTCAAAATGACAATATAAAGGGTGTTGACAATGTTTCCTGCAATTCCCATAGCTCCCCTGACAGGGCTTTGTACCGTGACCAAAAAATCCAGGCTCACATTCCGGATTCCCCGGTAAAAAACATACCCGATGATCCCCACCAGAATCGTCACAGAAAGAAGGGCTGAAAAACCGATAAGCGCTGTCAGAATGTGGTCCTTTCTCTTTCTCCTGCTCATTCTTTTTCCTCCCTCCCTTTAAGAACTTTAGTCAGCGTAAGATTGATGAACATAATGAATACAAAAAGTACCAGCCCTATGGTAAACAGCACCTGCCTGTGGAGACCTGACGCATAGCCCATTTCTGCCACAATGGCCGTGGTGAGAAACCGGACAGAGTGAAAGGGGAGCGGAAAATTCACAGAACTTCCGGATACCAGTGTGATAGCCATGGCCTCTCCCATGGCCCGCCCGGTTCCTAGGACAACCGCCGCCGCAATTCCGGATTTCGCAGAAGGAAGCGTTACCTTAAAAATCGTCTGAACCGGGGTGGCTCCCAAAGCCAGAGACGCCGCCCTCTGGGAAGCGGGAACCGCATGGATGGCAGATGCGCTGACGCTTATGACCGTCGGAAGAATCATAATGGCCAGTACAATGACTGCCGAAATCAGGTTGGCGCCTCCGGTGAACTGGTGGTCCGGGGAATCCGCAAAAATTTTCAACTCCAGCTTATACATAACGGGATTTAAAAGATAGATTCCCAGCAGTCCATAAATCACCGAAGGAATTCCCGCCAGAAGCTCCACTGCCGGCTTTACCAGAGCTGACAGAGTTCCGGATGCTGTCTCTTCTATAAAAACCGCAGTCAGGATTCCCAGGGGCGCCCCCAGAAGAACCGCAGCAGCCGTCCCGATTATGGAAGTCAGAATTACAAACAGGATTCCAAAGGACGGTTCCGCCGCCGTCGGCTGCCATAGCGTTCCAAAAAGAAGTTCGGTAAGTCCTGTCTCAAACAGGGCCGGAATTCCGTTCATCAACATGTATATTGTTATGGAGGCCACAGCGAAAACTGCGATCAGACCGCACGCCGTGAACATCCATTCCGCTGTCTTTTCTGTAAAATATCGTTTCTTTTGATTGCCAGTCATATGATTTCCAGTCATAACCTCTCTCCCGGAACCCTGTTTAATTTACAGGAATCAGCCCCACACTGGCTGCCAGATTCTGTCCATCCTCCGAGTAAATGTACCGGAACAGTTCCTGCACCAGCTCATTCTGGGCGGAAATCTCCCCCTTTGTGGCCATCACAAAAGGACGGTTCAGGAAATACGTTCCTGCTTTGATATTCTCTGCTGTAGGCTCTGCGCCGTCCAGCTTTACTGCGGTGACGCTTTCATCCACCGCGTCAAGAGAAACATATCCGATGGCTCCGGGTGTGGAAGCAACCTTTGCCATTACCGCCCCGGTACTATCCAGTTCATTGGCATAGACGCAGGCATCCTCAATCTTTAAAATTTCCTCAAAAGCTCCTCTGGTGCCGGAACCGGCTTCGCGTCCAATCACCACAATCGGCATGTTTTCGCCGCCGGCTTCACTCCAGTTTTTAATGTTTCCTGTATAAATTTCTGTGAGCTGCTCCTTCGTGAGGTCACTGACCTTGTTCTCTGCATCAACGACAATGGCAATTCCATCAATGGCTACGATATTCTCAACTGCTCCGCCTGATTTTTCTTCCTCTTTTAAGTTTCTGGACGAATTTCCCACATCACATTTGCCAGAAAGCACGGACTCCACTCCGGCGGAAGAACCTGTAAATTCCACCGTCAAATTTACATCCGGATACTGCTCACGAAAGCTCTCACAAAGGACATTGGCGAACTTCTCCATGGATGTGGAACCTGACATAGAAACGCTGCCGGAAAGCTTTCCTGGCTCTTCTGTTCCGTTTTTGCTGCACCCCGCCAGGATCCCGGCTATTACCATAAGTGCATATGCTCCCACAAACAAACCATCTTTTTTCATAAATAAATCCTCCACATATATCTTTTTTATTTCTGTACACTATTTTTTTACCACGGATTCAAAATTCCAAATACCATGTTTCCGTAACTTGTTTGTAAGAAGCAGGTAAATTTTATTATGAAAAAAGTGTGTGTTTCTGTACGAAGGAAAAAAGAATCTTGACAGTCACAATTTAAGTCGTATAATGATAGTAACAGAACCCACCATGCCTCTGATTTTCATGCACAACCCGGTGGGACTTTTTAAGAGTGGACAGTGTTTATAGATGAATTTAATAAGCTGATTCAAAAAAACAGCAGTATCGTCTGCCTTACAGCAATGAATCTGCCAACAGATTGGAAATCTCATTTGAGTGTTTAAAACCAGTTATACTGCATAAAATATTAAAACAGACCTAACCCAGCATTTCATGCTCAAACTGGTTAGGCTTTCGGCGAAGTGTTACAATAAGCACTTCGCCATTTTTATTTTGATGGAAAATAAATCGAACTAAAACTCCATCCTGGGGGATTTTGTGCCTAAAAATAAGAATTACGAAAGAAAAGAGACATCCCGCAGAGGATCCAGGATTTAAAAGGCCTGAATTTTGCGGGGATGTCTCTTCCTTACGTGTCAGGGGCTAAAAATCGGTGTCAGCCGACAGACCCTTTGTATCTTTTTTTCTGATTATGGAGCCGCAGGGCCCGTGGCCTGAGACGCCGGACCATTGGAATTCTCCGTGGGGGCTGTCATATCGGCCGGAGAGGACGGCGCGGCAGGGTTTGCGGGCTCTACAGGGCCCGACGCCGCCGTTGTGGGCGGTACCACAATAATGGAGGTCTGTCCACTACCGGAAGTCTCCGGCTCTGATACTGGACCTGGTGATGTGGTGGCCTCCTCCGGCTCGTCTTCGAATCCGGGGCCAAACGACTCGGGCTGGGACGGCCTGATATCTGCCGGGCTGCTGGGCCTGTAATTCTCTGTTTCACCCGGATAACCTGGGCTTTCACCTGGATGTGAGGAAGGCCCTGACGGACTTTCGGAACTTTCTGACGGAGTCAGCGGATCCCAGATGCCCGGATGCATTCCGGACTCTGATTCAGACTCGCCCTCTGATGTGGATTCCCCTTCAGAAGTCTCGTCAGCTGCGCTTTCACTTGTTTCCTCTGTAGAGCTTTCCTTTGTCGTTTTCGGTTCCTCCGTGGCCGCAGGCGCAGCCGTCGTGGCCTTGGGAACGTATCCCTGGTCTGTCGCCACATGGTCAATTTCCTTGCCTGCATTATAAAGGCCGCTGGTATCGGAAATCTTTTTACTGATGGTCTGTACCGTACTGGACGGTGTGTAACCTTCTTCGCCGAACAGAAAACTGTGAAGACTTGTGACGTTGCTCACAAGGGTCTGGGGAATGACACAGGATAAGTTATCCCTTCCGATTTTAATTCTTTGCTCTCCGCGGGCCGCCGGAAATCCCATCGTTTCGCCCAGATGATATTTTTTAACATCCTTGGCCATAGACAAAATATCCATGATATCGATATTCGTGGCGCACATTTCAAACATATTGCCCACCAGGCTGTTCAGAGTGGCCAAATCGGCCGTCTTTGCCTTCTCGAAGGCTTTCTGGATGACGATTCTCTGGCGCTCGGTACGGGCATAGTCGCTGTCCATCAGGCGAAGACGTCCATAGGCAACGGCCTGAACGCCATCCATATGATGGGTTCCCGCGCTCTTTAACTGTGTAGAGCCGATTCCCGTTCCTTTCACGGTTTCTGTGATAAATGCATTAATGTAATAAAACTCGGATTTGCTGACATCAATATCCACGCCGCCCAGAATATTGATGCCTGTGGCCACTGCCTTCCAGTTAAAGGAGGCATAGTGGGTAATGTTTAAATCCAGATTTTTATTCAGAGCCTTTACGGCCTGCTCCGGACCGCCTTCCGCATAAGCGGCATTGATCTTATTGTATACATTCTTGTCATTGACGTTTAAGTAGGTGTCGCGGAACACAGAGACCAGTTTGATCTCCCCGGTTTTCCTGTCAATGTTGGCAATCATGATAACGTCGGACTGATTGCCCTTTCCTGTGGAAGAGTCACGGGAATCCAGACCAAAGATGGCAATGGTCCAGTACCCCTCTTCCATCTTATCGCGGACTTCCTGGGAAAGCTCCAGGTTTGTAACCGCATCCACATTGAAGTCATTGGCGCTGTTGGCCTTTCCCAAATGATGGTTTAAATAGGCATATGCGCCGCCTACCAGGGCTGCCAGCACCACAAGAAGTCCCACCACCACTCCGATGGCGATCTTCTTTCCCCTTCCCATGCCTTTCTTTCTTCGGTTTCTGGAACCACGGGTATTTCCATGGCTTCTGCCGGCCCGGCTTCCCGGTTCTGCAAGCGAACTCCACCTTTCTTCGGAAGCCGTGGGCTTTGCTGCATTCCTGGCGGAAGAATGGGTGCCGCCGCGGGCCGGCGTACTTTCGCGTTTCCGGCTTCTTCTTGCCCGGGCACGCTCTAATTCATCATCATAATTCATATTCCTGTCCTCGTTTAATATGCGTTTTTATTGATAAATCCCTTAAAGACCGTTAAAAACATAATTTTAAAATCAAACCCCAGGGTCCAGTTCTCAATATAATAAAGATCATGCTCAATCCGTTTGATGATTGAAGTATCTCCGCGGTAACCGTTGACCTGCGCCCATCCCGTAAGGCCGGGACGCACCTGGTGTTTGATCATGTATCTGGGGATTTCCTCCTTAAACTTTTCAACGAAAAACGGCCGTTCCGGCCTGGGGCCCACGAGACTCATATCCCCTTTGAGAATATTGAAAAACTGCGGGGTCTCATCAATACTTGTCCGGCGGATAATTTTTCCGATAGCCGTCACACGCGAATCGCCCGGTGTGGTCCATCTGTTCTTTTCCTTTCCCGGATCCTGAACCGTCATAGAGCGGAACTTGTACATTTTAAACGGACGGTTGTGAAGGCCCACCCGCTCCTGGCAGAAAATAACCGGACCGGGCGATGTTGCTTTTATCGCAACAGCCGTCGCCAGCATAAGGGGAGAAAACAGGATAATTCCCGCCAGCGCTCCCAAAATATCCACAACTCTTTTCATTCCCGCATTCAGGAGACTGTTTAAAGGCACATGTCGGATATGAATCACCGGAAGCCCCTGAAGGTCCTCCATATAGGGGACCGTCGGAATAATATTTCCGTAATCCGGAATGAACTTCGTATGGACGCCCGACTTTTCACAAAGCGCCACAATCCGGCGCAGCTTTTCGTATTCGCCAAGGCCTAACGTGATGGCAATTTCATCCAGGGAATTCTGCTCCAGAATATAATCAAGATCGTCAATGGTCCCTATGATCCTGATTCTCTTATACTCATAGCCCCGCTCTCTATTGTCATCCAGAATCCCCCGTATCCGGTATCCCCACTCTGGATTTGCCTGCACACGGTCCACAAAGGCTTCGGCAGTACCGGAATATCCCACCAAAAGGATATGTTTCTGATTGTACCCTTTGGAGCGGACGGAACGGAGAGCAATGCGGATAACATTTCGCTCTGCTGTTATGAGTATGATGTTGATTCCGTAAAAGTAAACAACCAGCCTCTGAGAAAAGTTAAATAAATGCGGTTCTTTTCTTCCAAAATAGAGAACCAGACCAAAAATCAGAAGGCCAATGGTATTTGCCTTTAGTATTTTCCCAAATTCATTCCTTCGCCCCAAAACGCGCTTAGGCGTATAGAGATTAAAAAATGAATATAGAAGCAGGTAGCCTGGAACAATGATAAGAAGCGCGGCGAAGTAGAAGCCGGCCTCCAAAGTCCTCTTTCCAAGCTGAGTCGCCCATCCGCTGCCAATGACAATATACCACGATGTCAGGTATGAGACAGCTGTCACCAGCGCATCCAGTACCACATGGAAACGGTTCAGGCTTGACTGATTGTCTTTAATCATGCTGTTTCACCAATTTTTCCCAATCCGTATTTTCCGACTCTATTATAACAGTATACATGAAACAAAATATTTTTGATATAAATGTTTTCTTAAGAATCCCTGATATTTTTAAAAAATTGTCTTAAAGCGACAGGCAATATCCCCCTATTTCCTTACTTTGGCCATCTGCCGCCTTGAAAATTCATACACATACAGACATGTCCCGAAAAACAGTTCCGCCTGTATGATGAGTTCTTCCTTAAGCCGTCCCTTAAGATTCGGAACTCTCACACACTTTTTTCTTGTGCGGATCCCCTCAAAGAGGCCGGAAAGGTAGTCTTTCCCGAAGCCGATTTTAACAAAAAAGGCATATTTCACAAAAATTCCCGCCAGCAGAAACGGAGAATTCAAAGCAATCTGCCAGCCAGGCATATTTTTATAATTCAGATAAATATTGTTTCTCGCTGCCAGACGGACCTTAAAGGAATTATACTTGGAACCGCTGGTTCCACTTCCCACATGAAATACCACCGCCTCGGGACAGTATATATTTTCATATCCGTACAGCCTGGCCCGGTATCCGATATCAAGGTCTTCCAGGTACGCAAAGTGTATTTCATCAAACAGGCCAATCTCTTCAAAAACTTCCCGGCGGTATATGCCTGCCGCGGCGCATGCGGCAAAAACACGGCGGGACTTTTCATACCGTTTTACAGGCTGACCCACACCGCGCTGGTATGCCCAGCCGAGAACGCTGTACATATCTCCTGCATCATCCATCAGAGACGGCTCATGCATCTGTATCTGGCAGCTGCTGACAGAAAAAATCTTTTTCGATCTGCCGATGGCTTCTTCCAGGGCTTCCACATATCCCGGAGCCACGACCGTATCATTATTAAGCAAAATTACATAGGGGGTATCCGCTGCACGGATCCCTGTGTTGACCGCTCCCGGAAAGCCTGTATTTTCCGGAAGAAATATGGACGGAATCTTATGTTCCTTCAGCCATTCCACACTGCCGTCTGAGGAACCGTTATCCACCACCAGAACCTTAAAATCCTTTACGGTCTGTTTCTTTAAGGACTCAAAGCATTGTTCCATAAAATGCAGGCCATTGTAATTGGGAATAATGATCGTTGTCCGCATCTGCATATCCTTCTTCCTTTCCGACATTTAGTCTAAAGGCACCTCCAGTTTATAGGGTTCCCCGATTTTTTCCTTTTTAAGGTCCCGCAAAGAAAAATTAGACTTTCTTAAAGTCAGGTTAGGATTGTAATAGGGATCCCCTTTTTTCAAAATATCCGGCCACCGTTTCGCGAATATCGCAACCTCTTTGTTGAATCTGGCCACCTTTTCCGGCGTGTCCTCCAGTCCTCTGGACTTGGACTCGTAGTGATGCAGCACCGCATAAGGCGCATAAACCACAAGTTTTCCCTGAGAACGCACCTTCATGCAGTAGTCAATATCATTGAAGGCCACCGCCAGTTCTTCGGTGAAGCCGCCTGCCTTCTCAAAAACAGATTTTTTGCTCATCATGCAGGCCGCTGTTACCGCACTGTAATCCTGCGCGCACATGGCACGGTGGAAATAGCTGTTTTCAGCCTTGTGAAGGCCGATAAACGTATGACCGGCAATTCCGCCAAAGCCAACCACCACACCGGCATGCTGGATGGTGTCATCCTCATAGAGGAGCCTTGCGCCCACGCACCCCACATCGTCCCTCTGGCAGAACCCAAGCATCTCCTCCACAAAGTTTTCGGCAATCATTTCCACATCGTTATTTAAAAACAGCAGATATTCGCCCTTTGCGAAGCCGACGCCAAAGTTATTGATGGCGGCATAATTGAATTCCCGCTCCCAGCGGACGACGCGGACATTGGGAAATTCTTTCTGTATCTTTTCATAGTAAGAAAACGTTTGCGGATCGGTGCTGTTATTTTCCACCACAACAAATTCCAAGTTTTTATACGTTCCTTTTGTCATCATGGGGCGGATACACTGGTCCAGATCCCTGGTATGGTCTTTATTAGGAATAACCACGGACACCAGAGGGTTCCCGTTTATAACAAATTTTGTATGATAAATGCCGTAGTCCACGCCCTTTTCCACGTTTTCCGCCTGAATTCCCATACGCTCATAGTGGGCCATGATGGCACGGGAGCCTGCCTCAAAAGCATACAGCTTACTCTCCGGATTGCTGGCCGTGGAATCCTGATGGCAGCGCCAGTGGTACAATACCCTGGGAACATGGCAGATTTTCTTCGCCTGCTCCGTACACCGGAAAATAAAATCATAGTCCTGGGCCCCGTCATATTCTTCTTTAAACCCTCCGGCCCAGGAAACCAGGACCCGCTTCACTGCCAGAAGATGGCAGATATAGTTTACGCTGGTCAATAGATCCGGGTTAAAATCCGGCTTAAAATGCGGATCGAAGAGGGCGCCGCCGTCCATATCCAGTTTGTCCTCGTCGGAATACAGAACGTCTACACCGGGATTCTCGTTTATGGCTTTTGCAAATTCGTAAAGGGCATTCGGCGTCATCCTGTCGTCATGATCCGCTAAAACAATAAAATCTCCCTCCGCCATTTCCATGGCGGCGTTGGTATTTCCGGCAATTCCCAGATTCTTTCCGAGAACCCTGTAACGGATTCTCGAGTCTTCTTCTGCGTATTTTTTAAGAATCCGCTCCACGCTCTGCCCCGCGGGGCTTCCGTCCGCAACACAGAGCTCCCAGTTTTTATAGGTCTGGTCTAAAATGGAATCCAGCATTTCCCTTAAATATTTTTCCGGAGTCTTAAACACCGGAATTACAATGGAAAACTTTGGCATTTCCGGAAAGACCGCCTCTCTCTGAGCCGCCAGCTCTTCTTTTGTGGGCTTCGTGAGATTCCACCATTCTGCATAATCGTAATCATTGTCGAGACCCTGTATTTTATGTCTGGATTTTAATATCAGGGCTTTTAAGCCGTTTTCCTTAAAAAAATCCCACGCCACATGAACTGTTTCCATGTTCATCAGGTCCTTAATTTTCTGCTTCCTTTTATGAGCCACGCTGGAACGTTTGGCAATCAGATCTTCATTGTATTTTATGCGGATCTTTCTTCCGTCTCCGCAAATTACCAGATAGTAATCCTTTCCTCTTTCATACGGAAACTGAATATCAAAGCCCAGATCCCGCTCCACAGTTTTTTTAAAATAAATCTGGCTCACATCATCGCGTCTGGTGGACACATATTTATGATCTATGGGTCTGCGGTTTTGGTCCTCTACCCGGTAGGATATCTTCGCTTCCGGGGTTTTTCCAATGGCCCAGCCGTTTAACTGTATGGAATTTTCTCTGATTCGCACCACGTCTACGCTGTATCTCATGATTACTCCTTGGAAGTATCTTCCTTTTTGGCATCGGTATCATAATTCAGCCGTTCCTCTTCAATCACCAGGGGACGGTGCATGACACGGGTATTGATGCTCATAATATATTCGCCCACAAGCCCGATAAAGAAAATCTGAACGGAGCCTAAAAAACACATGCCGATTAAAAGCGGCGCCATTCCTGCCGGAAAACGGTCCCAGTACATCAGCTTCATGATCAGATAGACAAAGGCCACAAGAACACTGACACCGGAGCAAAACGCGCCGAAGAAAGTAGCCAGACGCAGACCCGCTTTTGTATAGGATGTAAAACTCAGCATGGCCGCATCATACAGACGATAGAAATTATTGTGAGTCTTCCCGGCCCGGCGCTTTGGCTGCTCATAGGGAATTTCCTTCCTCCTAAAGCCCAGTTCCGCCACAATGCCGCGAAGAAACGGCGTCGGGTCGTTTAAGTTTCTCAGTACTTCGATAAACTGCCGGTCATAGAGGCCGGAGCCGGTAAAGTGCTCAATCTGCTCCACATCGGACAGCTTGCGGATCAGTTTATAATAACAGCCTCTAAGCCAGTACATAACGGGATTTTCCCGGCTGCTGGTTTTGATTCCGATTACGATTTTGTATCCCTTTTCCCACTCATGAACATACTTAGGGATCAATTCCACCGGATCCTGGAAATCGGCCACCATGGAGATTACACAATCTCCGGTCACCTGCAGAATCCCGTAATAGGGTGAATTGAACTGGCCGAAATTCCTGGCGTTAAAGATTGCCTTGATCTTCGGATTGCCTTCGCAGAGCTTCCGCAACAGCGGTCTTGTATTATCTGAAGAATCATTGTCAATGAAGACAAGCTCATACTCGTATTCCGGAAGCTCTCTGGTAATAATGTCAATAACCGCCTCACTGATGGGAACCACGTTCTCCTCTTCATTATAACACGGAATCAATACACTGATCTTCTTCATCTTTCCTCTGCCACTTTCTTTTTCTTAACTTTCGTAACAGTTCAGATATCCTGCTGAACTGTTCTTAACTTTTATCATTGTATCCAAAAATTCTTATTTGTCAATATTTATCGTGCTTCCAGCGTCTTTATTATTCCCGTTTTAAAGTCCGTTTCCGGTTTCCAGCCCGTAACACGGCAGATTTTCCTGATGTCCGGAATTAAATTAACGGCTCCCTCGGCATTTTCTGCCCGCACCGCATAAACACAGGTTCCCCGGCCTTGGCAGAGCTCATGGATTTCTTCCACAAACTCTCTTAAAACCCTGGTATCGTTTCCCGCCAGATTAAAAACGGGACTTTTTAACGTCTGAAACGTTTCTTCTTTGGTTTCCGCCAGATCACAGACGGCCCGGGCCAGATCCGTGATATAAAGAAAGTTCCACTTTTGGGTACAGCCTCCCAGTCTCATTTCCCTGTCATTTGTAAAGGCGTCCAGGCAGGATTCCACCAAAGTCCACGGATGATCTCCCGGGCCGTAAACACTGAAAATCCGGGCATGAATATAGGAAAGCCCCAGTTCCTTACACAGGCGTTCCCCTTCATAGCGCATGCGAAGCTTCGCCT
The DNA here is from genome assembly GCA_910586315.1 of uncultured Lachnospiraceae bacterium. Lineage (GTDB taxonomy): Bacteria > Bacillota > Clostridia > Lachnospirales > Lachnospiraceae > CANRXD01. Next base: position 25,310 of record CAJUIP010000038.1, read on the forward strand.
CCCCATAAAGGGAACGGGGCGCACATTCCGTCTCCTCTGTTATGAGACTGCTGTGCATCCCGTATTCTGCCTGGGAGCCGGAAAACAAAAATTTCCGGCATCCCAGGTCTTTCGCTGTTCGTATGGTACTTAAAGAGTCGCTTTTATTCTTTTCCTGAAGGGCTTCATCGGTGCGGGCCCCGCTCCCGGAACCGCCCCAGCCAAAATGGCAGAACACATCGCAGGTTCCTTTTATTTTCTCCGTAAGCTTCCATGGAGATGCCAGATCGTTTTCCAAAATGTGAAGACTCCCGTTTTTAAGGGCATTCTCATTGGAATTTTTCAGTGCAGGAAGCTTTGGGGACCCCGGACGCACCACTGCAAAGACCTCATGGCCTCTTTTTAACAGTTCTCTTACGGTTTCCGCCCCCACAAAGCTGGTAGCTCCCGTGATCACAATACGCATTCTTTTCCTCGCTTACTGATTCTTTACCATTTACTGGTTCTTTACCATCGGCACAATCATATTTTCGGCCAGCTCCTCATCGGAAAGGAAGGGGGCCAGGTCCTCTAACGGTACGGATACCATCGTTCCGTCTGCCAGCATTTTCGCTTCTGCCTTCGGCTCAAATTTCTGTTCGATGTCCACAAAAATCTCACAGATTACCGGGCCTTCCATTGCCAGCGTCTGTTCCACAGCCTCGCCCAGCTCGTCGTTATGACGGGCGGCAACATACGGATAGCCATAGGCCCATGCAAGCTTTTCCATGGACGGAAAGCTTAAATCCCCGCTGTCTCCTCCAATTCCCACCAAAGGCTCGCCGAAATGGGCTTTCTGCGTCTGGCGGATGGAATGGTAGCCATCGTTGTTGATGAGGAAAATCTTAATAGGCATCTTGTGGTGAATAATGGTCTGCAGCTCCTGAAGGTTCATCTGGATACTTCCGTCTCCGGTCACCAGAATAATATCCTTTGTATGGTCCGCCACACAGGCGCCGATGGCGGCCGGAAGATCGTAACCCATAGAGGCAATGGCCGAGTTGCTTATGAACCTCTGGCCTTTCTTCATCTCATAGGCATGTCCGCCCACCACGCAGGCGGAGCCGTTTCCAACTACGGTGATCTGGTCCTCCTCCAGCCGTCTGCTTATTTCCTTGATGGCCGCATAAACGTTTGCAGGCTGGTCCTTCCCCGCCTCATAATGCTTTTTCTGTACAACAGGGTATTTTTCTTTCCACTGCTGGCAGCGTTTTATCCATTGGTTCAGGGCTTCCGGCTCTTTGGGACCGCCGTCTTTTTCGACCTCTTCCATCTCCAGAACCATCTGGAGCTTTTCCAGAAGATCCTTCACGTCGGCGTGAACCGGCATGTCCACATGAACCGTCGGCTTCTTCAGTTCTTCCGCGTCAATATCATTATAGATCACATAAGCCTCTCTGGCCCATGTCGGATAGTTGTAGCCCACCTGACGAATGGAAAGGCGGCTTCCAAGGGACAGCAAAAGATCACAGTTCTGAACCGCAAAGTTTCCGGCACGGTCTCCCATATGGCCCGCGCGGCCCACATAGAGGGGATGGGAATCATACATACAGTCCAGGCTGTTCCACCCAGTCACTACCGGAATTCCCAGCATTTCCACCACTTCGGCAAACACGTCGTATGCCTTTCCAATGCGGATTCCGTTTCCTGCATTGATGAGCGGACGTTTGGCCTCTCTGATCTTCTTTAATATTTCCCTTGCCTGTTCCAGAGATACGGACGGCGCAAGAAATTCTCTTTTTTCTCCCTTTCCGGCCTCGTCTTCCGGAATTTTCGCAAACTGTCCTTCCACAGTCTTCATGGAACAGAGGCCGCAGCCGTCACAGCCGCTCCCGTGAGCTGACCAGCCAGTGCCGCCGGCTTCATAATCGTCTTTATCAAAGCCCATAAGCTCATCCGTCTCCACATAAGCGCCCTGTACGTTTAACGGGATATCCAGCCAGCAGGGGCCCGGCCTTCCCACCTGCGCCAGATATAACGCCTTTTCCAGGCAAAAACGGATTCTCATAGGATCAAGCACCATCTCACTGTACTTTGTCATGCAGTCAATGGCTTTGGTAATTTCAAATTCCTGATCGCCCAGAGCACGGATTCCCAGCCCGGTACTTCTGGCCGTCGTGTCATAGCGGACCTGCCCGGAAAGAATCAGCATGGGAATGGAATCCAGCCAGCCCCCTACCACCCCTGTGATCGCATTGGTTCCGCCGGGGCCGGTGGTCACACAGACAGCCGCAATTTTATTATGGATTCTCGCATAGCATTCCGCTGCAATGGCACACGCCTGCTCGTGATGGTTGAAGATACAATGAAGACCCGGCTCATGCCCCAAGCCGTCGTCCAGATGCATAGCTCCCCCTCCGGTAACCATGAATACATCGGAAATACCTGTCTCCACAAGCTTTCTGGCAATGTAGTCCGACACTTTCATTCTCATAATTGTTTACTCCTCTCCGGCGCGTTGGCGCAAATTCTAAATACATTATAACATATTTTAACACATCCTTCCATCTGAGTCCAGCAATTCATGTAAGGGGTAGCTGGTTTATTGCTGTTCCTATATCCACAGGGCGCCTGTGAACAGTAACTCCGGTTTCTGTCACGGACTGGCATTTCTGCCAGCAACCTGCACTGGATTTTCTCTGTCTTGCTCTGTTATAATCAGCCCGTAAGACAACAACAGACCGCGCAGTCAGACGCGCATCAAAAAAAGGAGAGAAACAATTATGAAAAAACAGACACGTTTCCTTGCAGTACTTTCTGCCGCTGCATGCATGGCCATGATTCCGGGGGTGTCCGGTCAGGACGGAATCCGGAGCGCCTATGCAGCTTCCTATGGCTGGGTAGAAGAAGACGGTTCTTTCGTATATTATGATGAAGACGGTTACCGCACCACAGACTCCTGGAGAAAGAACGGAGAAGACTGGTACTATCTCGGAGAAAACGGCTTGGCCGTAACCAACCAGAAGGTTGAAGATTATTACGTGGGAAATGACGGAAAAATGGTGAAGAACCAGTGGGTCGAGCTTAGAAACGAGGAAGATATGGATTCTCCGGAAGCCCCCTCTTCTTACTGGTACTACTTCGGCAAGGATGGAAAGTCCGTCGTTTCCAAGTGGATGAAGCTGGACGAAAAATGGTATTATTTCGATGAGTCCGGCCACATGCTGACCGGAAAGACCGTCATTGACGGCGCCACCTACTATCTGCATGAGCAAAACGGTGCCATGAAAACCGGATGGGTGAAATTAGAGGAAAACGCCTCCAATCCGGGAGCTTCTGAGGGCTGGTATTACTTTAACTCTGACGGAAAAATGGTGGGAACCCAGTACGATAAGAAAATCGATGGCAGCTATTATACCTTTGTGGACGGAAAAATGCAGACCGGATGGGTGGAAATGCCTAAAACCGCGTCTGACAGCGACGCAGCAGCCGCATCCGTTGCCGACTATCAGTATTACGGAGCCAGCAACGACGGAAAGAGAGCGGAGGGATGGCGCATCATTGAGGGAATCGAGGGAATCCACAACATGGATGAAACCTATACCTTCTTCTTTAAGGCCGGAAAAGCTTATTATTCCAGCACCAAAGGAAATGAGCTCTTCACCATCAGCGCAAAGAAATATGCCTTCAACGAGCTGGGGGAAATGCAGACCGGGCGTCAGGTGGTAAACATCGGCGACGGTGAAATTGCTAACTTCTATTTCGATAATGACGGCGTTATGAAAACAGGAAAGCAGAGCATTTATAACGAAAACACCGGTGAAACTGAAAGCTGGTACTTCCACACCGAAGGCGATAAAAAGGGCCAGGGTTACCACGGAATCCGCGATAACGTACTTTACAAGTATGGAAAACGCCAGGAAGCCGCCTCTGACTTAAGATATGCTCCCATTGACTTAGATGGCACCACCTTCCTTGTGAATACCACCGGTAACATTCAGAAAGCGTCTTCTTCCTCTACTTCCTCTGAAAAGCCGGACCTTGGACGCGGCCATAAGGATATCAAGGATTCCAACGGAAAAGTATGGGTTGTTGATACCAACGGAATTGTAAAATAAGCAACACACCTCTTTTGCAAAAAAACAATGGCTTCTGCCTTTACAGGCAGAAGTCATTTTATTTTTATCTGCTCTCTGTTATGTAATGATCCACCAGACGGTTCAGTGTTACTTTCATCTGTGCAATGATCTGCAAAAGCTTCTCATTATCATTTCTGAGCCTTTGATTTTCTTCTTCCAGAGCGGCAATGCGTTCGTCATTTCCCATCGTCTTGCCCCCTTTTCCCAGTATGCTCACTTATCCTTACATTCTTTTATAATACATTTTATCTGAAAAAGAAAGTAAAATCGGCCGCAAGTTTCGACATGATTCGCGGCCTTGCATATTCTTTAGAGCTTATGCTATAATGTTATCAGACATTATAGCCGCACCGATTCGCGGCCTCCCGAAGGGAAGGACAATTACCGATGTGAATCGGGTTTTCAACACTTGTAATTGAATAAAAGTTCTGTAAACCGCAGAAATGCGGT
>CAJUIP010000039.1 GCA_910586315.1 uncultured Lachnospiraceae bacterium
CAATTCATTCAAAAAATTTCATTTTAGGTCTTGACTTTTAATAGTTAGTCTTTCTTCTTTCTTACATGAAATGGTGGGATTTCCTTCATTATCATAGGAATAGCCATCACTAATTAGAATGGAGCATTCCTCACCAGTAGAAACCCGTGTGGCAATGGCCTGAAGCCCTTCCTGTTCCAGCCACTGGCCAAACTCATTCAGCGTTTCCAAATCCATCTGCTCTAATTTGTCAATCAGCACAAACCCGCACTTTGGATTCAGCTTCCGGATGATCGCCGTCGCAACCTTAAGCTGATCAGAACCAGACATGTTGTCCCACGGAAAATCGTTATAGACCAGTTCCCCCTCCTTCACGGACAGACCCGGAAGCGGCAAGTCCGCCGAATCCAGGAGGTCCATCTTGGATTTTCGTATGTCTTCGATTTCCTTCGTCAGCTGATTATACTGGCGCCGGTATTCCCTGGCATCCTCTTCCGCTTTCTCCTTGTCCAGGTTGGCCCGGACCTTCCGGTTGATCTCCTCAATGTTGGCAATATCTTCCTCCAGTTCTTTCGTTGATTGGTCCTGCAAATCTGCCGCTGCCATGCGTGCCACAGACAGATCCGCTTCAATGACCTGTTGCCGTTTTATCAGCTGCTCCATTTCCTCCATCACCTTCTGTTGTTCCTGCTCTAACTGATGAAGCCGGAGACGTTTCCTTTGATTTTCTCCATTCTGAGCCAGAATATCTTGTTGTCGCCGGATTAACTCTGTAGCAGAAACCGGCTCTTTCGGCATATCCGGAAAGTACGCCTGTTCCTTGGCATACTTTTCCTTCTGATCCGCAACCTGGCCAACCGCAAGTCGGCGATTATAGAGCTCTTTTTCATCCCTCTCCATCTTTGTCAGACTATCTTCCACGCCGATGATCCGAAAAAGGGTCCGTGCCTTTTCCTGGCCGCTAGCTTCCATAAATTTCGGCAAGTCTAACGCCAGTGTCTCCACAAACTCATTAAGAAGCTGCTGCCCTCCCTTTTTGCCGTTGGGATCCGTGACTTTCAAGTCACTATTCTTTCCCTTCCGTTCTACTATCAGGCCGTTGCTCATAACGATATGTAAATTGGGCGGAATCATGGAGCCTTCCCGCGCCGCCTGGCTGGGACGATACCGGTCACCACCCAGCGCCCATGCAATCGAATCCAGAACAGAAGTCTTTCCCTGATTGTTTTTTCCGCCAATCACAGTTAATCCGTTCGGCGTCGGTTCCATCTTTACCGCTTTTACACGTTTGACATTCTCGATCTCCAACTTATTAATTTTCATCGTTTCCATCTTGTTTTCTCCCATCTACCTGTGATATAATCGGGGTGTGTTTAATTTCAGTTATTTGGAAACCCTGGCGGCTCCACCCGCTGGGGTTTCCGTTTTTAGCTGTCCCCTCAGCTTCAAATATTGTCTCCAGATGTCCGGCCTCACCCCTTTCTTTGCCATTAGAACAGGAAATCATAACCATAATTCCCGCCATCCTCCAATCCGGCTATATACTTTTCCGCCTCCTCCTGGCTATCAAATCGGATTCCGGTATCTTCCCAATCGTCTCCAGCTTCTTTCTCTTTAAATCGGATAAGCCGCGCCTGATGCCCCTTGATATGTCTGTTATAATACTCCTCTGTAACCGGAGTTCCCTTCTCATCATGGTATGGACTTACATGCCCTTCAACTTCCAGTTGGGGAACAGCCCCTGAATGTGCCGTCCATCCATAATACCTGATTCCATTCACCTGAAACCTAATATGCCACAAACCACAAAGTTCTGCATTCTGGATCAGCTCTCTCTTAAACCCGTAATCCCTCTCAATACTTTCCTTTAGCCCTTCTGCGCTATATTCCATAATTTCCTCCTGCATCATTAAATATTTCTCCAGTACTCCCGGCCCGCATCCTCTTTCTTACAGGCGACATAGGGATATTAATATACGCCCCAGATAAAACCCTGCGCCAAACAGAACACCTGCCATTATCAACATCATTGCATCAATCACTGGTTCCATCGCTTCAAACACCAGCCACATTGCATCATACAGAAACCTGGCAATCTTCCGACGCAGGGAAGGCTTGTTGTTCCTGGGCTTCACACTTCCGACGGGTATGTAGTCGATTCCAACATTCCTCATCTCATTCACCCCTTCTTTTTCTATCCTCTGCTGACAAATGCGCCTGGACAAGTAAAATATAACGTCCAGATACATTAAACGGTTCCCTACGAAGCTTACCTATTGTGCTTTCACTGCACCCAAGATATTTTGCAAGCTGCTTGTCATTATATCCAAGGATTTCCTTCAGTTTGTTAAAATCACAGCGAAAATCGATGATTGCATTTTCTATTAATGATTTTTTTGCCATAGTCCCCCTCCCTTCTTGATGTGATTTGCTTATCAGCAGAACTGCTCTTTACTTCTCATCTCCCTTCACCATTTCCGTTGCTGCTGCATCTGGTTTGACTGTGCTTCTTATTTCTCTTTTTAACCAGATACCGTTTTAACGTTATCAACCAGTACTCAATTACCTCTCTAAGAGTGCTGGTTGAAGTTTTAATTGGTATCGGTTTTAAAAAGAGTCTCCCTTCATGGCATTGAAAAAGAGTTAATTTGCTCTTCGGTATACGTTTCTCAATAAATAAAATGTACTGTTCTCCATAATAGAAAATCGTACCTGCGTCTCTATCTCTCTCACCTCCTGTTCTGTCATCAATGTGCCGCCCCACCCCCTTCCCAATCTCCCTTGTCTGATGTAAAATATTTTTCTTGCCATGTGTAAAATATTGCATTTTAATTAAATAATGTAATATTTTTGTAACTTTTTATTGACTTTTCTATACTCCTACCATATAATGGATATATTTCAAACACTTAGTACAACATAATGAAAGGACTTTATTATGGTATATTTAATTTCTTATGATCTACACCAAGAAGGTCAAGACTATAAAAGTTTATTTGATACTATCAAAAGTTGCTCTACTGGAACATGGTGGCACTATCTTGAGTCAACCTGGATTATCAAATCAAATTTAACTGTTAACCAAATTTCCGAAAAGATAAAAAATGTTAGTGATGATAATGATAATTTTTTGGTTATTGAAGTTATCAACAACAAACAAGGCTGGCTTCCTCAAGAAGCATGGGGGCATTTAAACAATAGTGTTTTTTGACATATCAAAACATCCTTTGTTATTAGTTGTACATGGCCCGTCATTGCTTTCCGGAATAAACTTTTTAGGCTCCAAGATACTCCTAATATCCTGGAGTTCTTTTTTTATTACTTCTAATGCAAATAATATTTCCTCTATTCTACTCCACCTCCTTTCTCTCTCTGCATAAAGCATTCACGTCAACCCCCATGGCGCAAGCGATGGGATGAAGATGTTCAATCCGCAGCAGTTTTCTCCTCGCATTCATAATATTGCTAAACTCTTGCGGAGTGAAACCAGCCCTCTCAGCTACTATGCCTTGCTTCATGCCCTTCTCATCAATAATGCTCTTTATGTTAGATATGATGTCTTCATAACTAGGATTCGTCTACCCCACTTCCTTTCTTATGTTGCCTTCGGTAATTCCTCTCTACTTTTAGTAGAATAACAAGGCAAAAAAATATAATCCTGCGGTATTCCATATAACTTAGACATCATTTCAATTTCTGGAATTCCAGGAATAACCTTGCCTTTCTCCCAGTTCACTATAGTAGTTTTGCTTACTTTCATAGCCTTTGCAGTATCTTCTTGTGTCATTTTCGCATTTACTCTTGCGGCTGCAAGGCTAATCTGGAATTCTGCCAACCTATATCACCTCACTTTCTACGCATCATTATATTCTACTTTTTGTAAACTGTCAATACTTTTTGTAAACTTTTTTTAATTATAGTATTGCTTTTTCTCTACATTTTGTTATAGTATACACATAGGAGGTGTAAACAAATGCCTGAAGAATCTTATAAAATGATTTTTTCTAAAAATCTAAATCATTATATGAAAGTAAATGACAAAACTCAGAGCGATTTAGTAAATGACCTAAACTTTAACAAATCAGCTGTATCAACTTGGTGTAATGGATCACGATTACCCCGAATGGATAAAGTAGAAATTTTAGCCCAATACTTTAACATTAACCGTTCCGACCTAATAGAAGAGAAGCCCCCAGGTGCTTTAACCACCCGAGATGAACGTGACATAGCCAAAGACCTTGACCGCATCATGGGAGAAATCCGCAGGAGCGAGGACGGTCCTTTGTACTATAACGGCGTGGAGATCAGCGGAGCCTCCATCAATCTACTGGAAAATGCCATAGAATTCGCCCTAAAAGAAACAAAAGTAGAGAATAAGGTCAAGTATAATCCTTACAAAAACCAAAGTAGGTGATATCATTTGGAAAATGCTGAGCGTAAAGCCAAAAGGCTTATCCGGTATTACGAGCGCATGACCGGGAGCCGTGACCCTGTGAAGATCGCTGAATATGCAGGAGTGAGGATTGCCATCGTGCCGCTGGGGGAAATTGCCGGGAATTATATACTGATGAAACGAAAACGCTGGATCTTTGTAAATGACGACATCCCCACCGATAGCCCTTTGTTTAGAGTGATAGTGGCTCACGAACTTGGACATGCTCTATTGCACCGAAAAGAAAATTGCGCGTTTATCAAAAGCCGAACACTGCTTTTGACAACTGGGATTGAGCGTGAAGCTAATTTGTTTGCGGCACATTTGTTAATCACAGATGATATGTTATTAAACTATACCGGGTATACCCGGGAGAAATTCTGTGAATGTACAAGGTATCCGAAAGAATTGATTGAGTTAAGACTACAGATATAGACGATTAAATCGCTACGGCGTTTTAATAAAAATTAAGGAAAAGAGGATATGTATTATGAAAAAGAAATTTTTAGTAATAGCTGCACTGGCTGTTACATTAAATGCAATGGGCTGTTCTTCCCCGGCCGCGTCAACTATTTCTGAGGATAATTCCATAGAAATCGAATCTCTCAAAGCACAGGTTCAAGAATTAGAAAAAGAAAATCGTGATTTAAAAAAGCAGTTAGAGTCCAATGCTGAAACCACTACAGCTGAAGAAACCGAAACCGCTGAGACAGGTATACAAATTTCAGTTGGAGAAACAATTTCTAACGACTATATGGAAATTACAATTAATAAAGTGGAACTTACCTATGATGTTCTACCTGATGATGTTTCCGGGTTCTACACCCACTATGAGGCAGATCAAGGAAACGTTTATCTGCATATAGATACAGATGTAAAAAATTTAGGAAAACAAAATTTAGCCTGTGACGAGATCTTAAAGGCTGTTGCTGATTATAATAGTGGCTATACATATTCTGGCTTTGCGGTGCCAGAAGACAGCGGTACTGGCTTTACGTATGCAAATATCACTTCAATAAAGCCCTTAGAAACATTAGGAGTTCATTATCTATTCAAATGTCCACAAGAGGTGGAAGAAAGTTCCAACCCACTTTTTGTAACAATAGAGCCAAATTCTTCTAAAGATAGTTATATTTTAATAATCCGCTAATTAAGTCAATATAAATATCTCGGGGGTATATTGCAAATTGACTTTACATATGCTATAATGCCAACAGAAAAAAAGAGCCCCTGATTGTATCACCGCACAATCGAGGCTCTTCTTCTTTTATAGAGAAACCAACCATTTTGGTCTGGTTACTGACTATTCGCCTCCGTCAAGCCATTTACACAGGTAGTAGGCAGCTACACTGGCCAACATGGAAATAACAAAAGTAACAAGGTTACCGTATTGGGGAAAGTGCTGGGGAAAGCCGAGGAAGATTGATGATTAATGATTTGAAGGGAAATCGCATAAAAAACAACCGCGGAGCAGTCATATCCCGCAGGGGATTGTGAGTAGAAAATAGGAGGGCACAAAGATGTTAGAAAAGAAAGATATCGAAATGATAGCCGAAATCGTAGGTAAAACTGTAAGTGAACTAAATAAGCCAATATATGAAAGGCTGGATAAGATGGATTCCAGACTGGACAAAATGGATTCTAGGCTGGACAAAATGGATTCTAGGCTGGACAAGATGGATTCAAAAGTTACTGAGGTTCAAATGACCTTGGAAAATGAAACAAACAAGAATATCAGCATTATCGCGGAAGGCCACCTTGACCTGTCCCGGAAACTGGATAATGCTCTAAAGGTAGAAAACGAAAAAGAGATGCTGCTCCTGCGTGTAACCAGGCTTGAAAACGAGTTAAGGCGGCTGAAGGCCAAAATCGAGGAAATCGCGTAAAAAATATCGAACCACAGAGAGGAGAATTTGTATGCCATTGTCGCAAAAACAAAGCCACACCATTGAAGATATTTATGCACTTCCAGAAGGGCAAAGGGCAGAGCTGATCGACGGGCAGCTCTATAGCATGGCCCCGCCAAAAAGAATACATCAAAAACTTATAAACCGCCTCTCGCAAACGATTACAAATTATATTGATTCAAAACATGGTAGCTGTGAAGTCTATCCCGCCCCATTTGCCGTCTTTCTGAACACTGATAATAAAAACTATGTTGAACCAGACATTTCCATAATCTGTGATAAAGATAAGCTGGATGAATACGGATGCAATGGCGCCCCTGATTGGGTTATTGAAATTGCCTCTCCCAGTACAGAGCGTATGGACTATGGAATAAAACTTTTTAAATATCGCTCTGCAGGCGTGAGAGAATACTGGATCATCAATCCTGTGAATCAAATTGTCAATGTCTTTGATTTTGAAAGCAACGAAAAGACCGGTCAATACAGCTTTGACAATGAGATCAGTTCTTGCATCTATGGAGACTTGAATATTAAAATAGCCAATTTGCTATTGTAAAACCGTTCGAATAGGGAGAAAGATATGTCACTACCACAAAAACAACTCTATACCGCAGAAGACTACTGGAACCTCCCGGAAGGCGAGCGGGCCGAATTAATTGGCGGGCAGCTCTATGCCATGGCCCCGCCCAACCGGATACATCAAAAGTTAATCGCTCAGTTTACCAAAACGTTCGGAATGTATATTGATGCACAGAGAGGAAATTGCGAGGTATACCCGGCTCTCTTTGCCGTCAATCTCGATGCAAATGATAAAAACTGGGTAGAACCGGATATATCTGTCATTTGTGATAAAAACAAATTAACAGAGCGTGGATGCTCCGGAGCTCCGGATCTGATCGTTGAAATTGTTTCCTCGTCTAGTCGACGCCAAGATTATAACCTGAAAAACGGATTATATGCTACTGCCGGCGTTCGTGAATATTGGATCGTTGATCCGGCCAAAGAACGTACTACAGTGTATCACTTTGACAATGATGCCGCGCCAACCATATTCTTATTTGATCAGGATATTCCCGTTGGAATCTTTCCGGAGCTTAAAATCAATATAGCTGCTTTATTATAATAAAAATTGCCTGGCACCACGTTAGAGCTCCTTGATGGCGTTGATTATTAGACAATTAAATACTTTGGGGGTATATTGCAAATTGCATTTGCATTTGCTATAATGCCAACAAGAAAAAAGAGCCCCTGATTGTATCGCCGCACAATCGAGGCTCTTCTTCTTTTATGGAGAAGCCAACCATTTTGGCCTGATTCCTGCTTGCCTCACCCCCTTCTTTATCACATCCCGCGAGGGATGTGTGCCATATGGGAGCCGGTTCCATCACCTCTAACGTCCCTTCTTTGTCACATCCCGCGAGGGATGTGTGAGTAGAAATATGAAAGGATGGTATGATTATGGCAAGAAAGAAAAAGAACGAACTCCCGTCCGGAAATATCCGGATCCAGGTATACGATTATACAGATGATAACGGAAAAAAACACTACAAGAGTTTCACAGGCTCTACTAAATCCGAAGCGCAGGCATTGGCCACTGAGTGGAAAAACCATCGTCGGGAATTAAAAGAAGCTCTTTCACTTTCTACCGCGTGCGCGAAGTATATTGAGATGAAAGCAAGCGTACTATCTCCATATACAGTAACTGGATATCAGACAGCACTGCATCGAATCCAGAAGCATCCCGTTGGAAAAATAGATTTGAAGGTATTGAAGAACATCGATCTTCAGCGTTTTGTGTCGGACCTCTCTCCAAAAATATCCCCGAAGTCTATTCGCAATACGATGGGGCTTATTAGCGCAGCCCTTGGCGTGTTTCTCCCGAAATTTGATTTAAATGTTACTCTTCCAGCAAAAACGAAACCTTCTCTCTACACTCCATCCGCATACGATGTGCAGGTACTTCTGGATCATTGTAAAACTCAGGAACTGAAACTGGCAATACTTTTCGCAGCCGTTGGAACTATGCGGCGTGGAGAAGCCTGTGCAGTAACATTCGCAGATGTAGATTATAAAAACCGCATCGTAAATGTTAATAAGACAATGGTAAAAATAGGAAATACATCAGAGTGGATTGTCCGACAGCCAAAAACATATGATTCCTACCGTCGTGTGAGACTCCCCCAGTATATCATAGATATGATTAAGGGGCTTGACCAGAGCAGGGAGACTGTGCTTGGACTTACCCCAGATCAAGTATATGACAGATTCTCAGTGGCACTGAAGCATTCAGGCCTTACCCCATTCCGTTATCACGATCTCCGCCACTATGCGGCGTCCAAGATGCATGCAGATGGGATTCCTGATCGTTATATCGAAGCAATCGGAGGGTGGAAGCCTGGAAGCACGGTTTTGAAACGCGTCTATGAAAATGTGATTGATGCAGAAATGGAAAAGATCGAAGAAGCATTCGCAGAAAAGAACCAATTTTGCGTGTAATAATTCTGTAATATTCGTGTGATATTCCGTGTGATACCTTCCCCATATTCATGCACTTTTAACCGTTTTCATGAAACATTATCACTTTCTTAAAATTCCCGGAAACCCTCATAAATAAAGGGAAATCTTGATTTCTTAAGATTTCCCTTTAAGTGGACCTGAGGGGAATCGAACCCCTGTCCGAAAACCAATCCCCTGTTCTTCTACTATCATAGTCTGTTATTTGAAATTCCCTTCCATATCCGAAAACAGACATCCTGATACGTTCGGTAGCTTCATTTTACGCCCGTGTACGCAAAGCTTAGTACACGTCGTTTCCCGCAATTAATGATGCCGGTTGCTCACAGTGCAGGTGCCGCAAGGCCGACAGCAGCTAAATTAAGCTGCGTATGCTAATTCGTCGTTAGCGTTTATATTTAGGTTTGCCATTTAACGCATTGCATGCGGATAGCTTCACCAGCTTCATAGCCCCCGTCGAAACCAGTACAAGCCCTTACTGGCGTCCGTAAACGGAGCTTTACCCTCTATGAGAATTGATAGCATCTTAACACTTCCTGCCGAAAAAGTCAAGGTGTCCGTCTTACTTTTTCTTTATGATTTCGTGCTATATCCGAATTATATTCAGCTAAATCCCCTTATTTATTCGCCCTTCTGCCATGTTGGATTTTCTGCACTAATAAAGATTTTTCACCTTAAAATCCTTCTCCAGCTCCCTTCTCTGGTCCTTCTTCGCAATATCCGCCCGCTTGTCGTAAAGCTTCTTACCTCTTGCAAGGCCGATTTCCACCTTCACAAGACTGCCCTTAAAATACACCTGCAGCGGCACCAGGGTATATCCTTTTTCCTGGATTTTCCCTTTCAATTTATTGATTTCATAGCGGTGCATCAAAAGCTTTCTCTCCCGCAATGGATCCTTATTGAAAATATTTCCCTTTTCATAGGGGCTGATGTGCATTCCGAAAATCATAACCTCATCATTGACAATCCGCACAAAGGATTCCTTGATGCTGCATTTGCCCATCCGCAGAGACTTTACCTCAGTCCCTGCCAGGGAAATGCCGCACTCAAATTTATCATCAACAAAATAGTCAAAAAATGCCTTTTTATTGTTGGCAATCAGCTTAATACTTCCCTTTCCCATATTCTAACCTCATTTCTTTCTCTTCTTAACTATGAGAAACACGCTTTGCGAGCTTCTCAAGTTATCGCAACAGTCGCCAAGGTCTCGTGCAAGCACGGACTTTGGCTCGTTGATCGCGTAAACTATGAGAAACACGCTTTGCGAGTTTCTCAAGTTATCGCAGCAGTCGCCAAGGTCTCGTGCAGGCACGGACTTTGGCTCGTTGATCGCGTAAATAAAAGCCCGCTGCCCGGCAGGCGGCATGTATTTCACGATGCCAGATGCTCCCGCCGGACTTTCACCGGGAATAGTGCTTATCCATGGCCGGGCGCATAAAGTTTTTTTAATCTGCCTATACTGGTAAAAAGTCTATCGTCTTTAAGTAGCGGTCCACGGAAACCACCTGAACCCTAATGGGCTGGCCCAGCTTATATTTTTTTCCGGTCCGTTCTCCCACCATCTCATAACACTCCTCGTTGAATACATAATAATCTCCGTCCAGCTCACTGACCCGGACCATTCCCTCCACAGTATTGGGAAGCTCCACATAAAACCCATATGGATTCATGCCGGAAATTACGCCCTCAAAGACTTCCCCGATTCTCCGCTCCATATATTGGACCTTTTTGGCCTTGTCGGTTTCCCGCTCCGCTTCCTCTGCCAGACGCTCCCTGGAGGAAGTCCAGACGGCAACCTCCCCGAGAATCCTCTCATAATGGGATAACCGCCGCTCCCCAAGATTTCCATGCAGGTTTTCTTTGATAATCCGGTGAATCTGCAGGTCGGGATATCTCCGGATCGGCGAGGTAAAATGTGTGTAAAACCTGGCTGCAAGGCCAAAATGCCCGGTGCAGTCCGTGGTATATTTGGCCTGCTTCATGGAACGGAGAGCCAGCCTGGAAAGCAGTGCCTCCTCCGGTGAACCGGACACCTTGAAAAGAAGCTTCTGCATTTCTTTTGGATGAATCTCACCATTCTGTAAATGGATGGAATATCCGAAATTATTGATGAGAATTCCAAATTTTCTAATTTTTTCCTCGTCCGGCTTTTCATGGGTCCTGTAAAGAAAAGGCACCTGCTGCCAGTAATAATCCTCCGCTACTGTCTCATTGGCCGCCAGCATGAAATCTTCGATCAGCATGGTGGCCGCATTCCGCTCATAAGGCTTAATATCCTTCGGCCTTCCCTTTTCATCCAGAATAATCTTGCATTCCGGAAAATCAAAATCCATGGCTCCCCTGGCCATCCGTTTCCCTCTGAGCGCTTCGGCCGCCTCCTTCATCTGGCAGATTATGGAAATAAGACTGTCCGTTTCCTTTCCCACTGGCTCCCCTTCTTCTTTGGTCAATATCTCATTGACCTCCGTATAACTCATTCTCCGGTCAATCCGCACCACCGACTCGGCAATTCTATGACCCACCACATTTCCCTTTTCATCCAGATCCATGAGGCAGCTTAACGCGAACCGGTCGCACCCGGCGTTCAGGGAACAGATACCGTTGGAAAGCCTGTGAGGCAGCATGGGAATCACCCGGTCCACCAGATACACGCTGGTCCCTCTCTTTAAGGCTTCCTTATCCAGGCTGCTTTTCTCCCTCACATAATGAGTCACATCGGCAATATGAACGCCGAGATGATACATCACACGGCCGTCCACAATTTCCTTCGACATGCTCACTGCGTCATCCAGATCTTTTGCATCCTCTCCGTCGATAGTCACCATGGGAATACCACGCAGGTCCAGCCGTCCCTTTTTTATCTCCCCGGCAATCACTTCTTTTGTCAGCTCCTCCGGGACCGCTTTTGTTTCCTCCATAATATCCTCGGAAAACCCCTCCGGAAGCCCGTAAGCCCGAACAATGGACAGGATATCCACGCCGGGGTCATTGACATGACCGATAATTTCTGTAACCATACCCTCAGGATTTTTTCTGAAGCCGCCGAAGGACGTAAGCTTTGCCATCACCTTATGGCCGGAAACGGCTCCCATATCCATCCCTTCGGGAATGAAAATGTCCACGGTGATTTTGGGGTCATCGGGAATCACAAAACCGAAATGACTGTTTTTCCGGTACAGACCTACAACAAACGTGTGGGCCCGCTGTATGACCTTTACCACCACGGCCTCCGCTCTGCGGCCGCTTTGCGGCTCCTCAACATGAACCAGAACCGTATCCTGATCCATGGCCCCTCCCGTATTGTCAGGGGCCACGTACACATCGCCGTCCCGTCCCTCAATTGTAACAAAGCCAAAACCCTTGTGATGAGCCGTGAAGATTCCAGTCTGTGCAAAAATCTCCGCCTTTGCGTATTTTCCCTTTTGGGACACACTGATTTTTCCTTCCGCCAGCAGCGCGTCCAGCACTTCCTTTAAGCTTTCCCGCTCCTCCCTCGGCACATCCAACAGGATTGCCAGCTCCTTTAACTTCATTGGTATATATTCTTTTTCATTCATCAGAGAAAGGAGCATGTCCTTCCTCTCCTTTTGCTGTTTTTCTTCCATATCTCTCCTATATGATAAAAAGAATCTTATGAAACGAAAAAACACTCTTGCGTTTTATCTGCAAGAGTGTCTGTCATCCTAAAATATGCTTAAGTTCAATACCAGAGCCAGGACGAAAATCAGAGCGGCCGCCAGCTTAGTAAATTTCTCCAGCTTGCCTTCCATAGAACGTCCTTTGTTCTTGCCCCAGTAGCTTTCCGCAGCGCCGCTGATCGCTCCAAGCCCCGCGGACTTTCCTTCCTGCATTAATACGATAACCGTCATTGCAACGCACAGAATTACAAATATAATCGTCAGAATGATTCTAAGCACACTTACACCTCCTGTTTACAAACCACAGTTATCATACCATAGGATTTGCAAAAATACAACCTTTATTTCCAGGATTCCCGCGTTTTTAGATGACCCCTGCGCTGATTTTTTCTTCAATCCGCAGTAGCTGGTTGTATTTTGCCACCCGTTCTGAGCGGCAGGGGGCTCCGGTTTTTATCTGACCCGCATTCACTGCCACAGCAATATCGGCGATAAATGGATCCTCGGTTTCCCCCGACCGGTGGGATATGACCGTCCGAAATCCGGCCTTTTTTGCGGTCTCAATGGCTTCCAGGCTTTCTGACAATGTGCCGATCTGGTTTACTTTCACAAGAATGGCGTTTCCCGCATGAAGCTCAATGCCCTTTTTCAACCGCTTTGTGTTTGTCACAAAAAGATCGTCTCCCACAAGCTGAATCCTGTCTCCAAGGGCTTTTGTAAGAAGCTGCCAGCCATCCCAGTCTTCCTCGTGAAGCCCGTCTTCAATGGAGCAGATGGGATATCCCTCCACCAGGCGGGTGTAGTACTCCACCATCTCCTCTGCGCTTCTTTCCACCTTGATGCCGCTCATGGCGCTTTCTCCCGGAAATTCATACATCCCGGTCTCTCCATTATAAAGTTCGCTGGAAGCGGCGTCGATAGCAAACTTTATATCTGCACCCGGTTCATATCCCGTCTCCCGTACAGCCCTCATAAGATAGGAAAGGACTTCTTCGGAATTTTTAAGGTTCGGCGCAAAGCCGCCCTCATCCCCTACGGCTGTGGAGTATCCGTCCCCGTGGAGCAGCCCCTTTAAGGTATGGTAAATCTCCGCACACATCCTGAGGCCTTCAGAAAAGGAAGAGGCCCCCACCGGCATAATCATAAATTCCTGTAAATCTACAGTGTTGTCCGCATGCTTCCCGCCGTTTAAAATATTCATCATGGGCACAGGAAGCTCTGTGCCGTTCACCCCGCCCAGATAGCGGTACAAGGGGATGTTTAAAGCATTGGCCGCCGCCCGGGCTGTGGCCAGCGATACCGCCAGAATGGCATTGGCTCCCAGCCGTTCTTTGTTTTCCGTTCCGTCCGCCTCTCTCAAAAGACAGTCAATGCGCTTCTGATCCATGGCATTTTCAAAAAGCACTGCCTCGGAAAGCTCCTGGTTCACATGGTCCACCGCCTTTTTTACGCCCTTTCCCAGATACCGTCCGCCGCCGTCCCTAAGCTCAGACGCTTCATACTTTCCTGTGGAAGCTCCCGATGGAACCGACGCGCGGCCCACGGCTCCGCATTCTAACTCCACTTCCGCTTCCACGGTGGGATTTCCCCTGGAATCCAGAATTTCTCTGGCTCTCACTTTCACGATCTCATAACCCATATCCATAAAAAATGGCCTCCTTACAAGCAATATCATACTGTAAGGATAGCCATTTTCCATTTATCTTATGCAGAAACTTAAAGGTTCCAAACGGTCATACACGGTAACCGCCCGGGAGAAATCCGGGCGCTGGGCGCTCGCCGTTTAAGCCCGCAGCTCGATATTCATGCTCTTTAAGCCATTTAATATCTTGTTCATGGCGGATGTAACTTCTTTCTCCTCCAATGTGTGATCCTTGGCACGGAAGGTTATGGAGTAGGCCACGGATTTATATCCTGCCAGAATCTGAGATCCCTCATAAATATCAAACAAGCTGAAGCTTTCCAGAATCTTTCCGCCTCTCTGCTCAAGCATAGCCTCGATCTGTCCCACCAGAACATTCTTTGGAACCACCATGCTGATATCTCTGGTCACCGCCGGATATTTTGCAATTCCCGTGTACTTTCTATCAAAGGAAGTAAAAGGAATCACAGCCGGCATATCCAGAACAGCCACATAGGCCTTCTCTCCGATCTTATAATTATCCAGAACATCCGGATGCACCTCACCCAGATATCCGATCACCTGGTCATTGTAGATGATGTTCGCCTGTCTTCCGGGATGAAGGAAGGCCTTCCCGGCCTCAGGGTCATAATGGGGGCGCTTGTGCATGCCGGCTTTATCAAAAAACTCTTCCACGACGCCCTTCATGGTATAGAAATCGCCGTCTCCGTACATGCCAAGTGTAAACTGCATTCTCTCGTCCGGCAGCTCTGTTAACGGCAGGCTCTTTGGGAGGTACACGTTGGCAAGCTCGTAAAGACGCACATTCTTATTCCGTCTGTTGTAATTGGTGGAAAGGGATGTAAGCATTCCGTTTAAGGGCAGAGTTCTCATGACGGAGAAATCCTCCCCCAGGGGATTGGAAATCACGACAGTGTCTCTTAAACCATCGTCTTTGGGAAGATTTAATTTGTCAAACACCTTAGGGCTCTCAAAGGAATACGTCATTCCCTCAGAGAATCCACAGAATTCCGCCACCTTTCTGGCCACATCCTCGATTCTTAATTTGTAAGAGAGCTTTCCCGTGGTGGCCTCTCCCGTGGGAAGCGTGGTCCCGATCCTGTCGTATCCATAAAATCTTGCCACTTCCTCCGCCACATCG
Organism: uncultured Lachnospiraceae bacterium; assembly: GCA_910586315.1. Taxonomy (GTDB): domain Bacteria; phylum Bacillota; class Clostridia; order Lachnospirales; family Lachnospiraceae; genus CANRXD01. The sequence goes on from CAJUIP010000039.1 coordinate 15,254, forward strand.
GCCATGCAGTGAATATCCTGTCTCCAGGTAGGAGCAACGATTTCATCCGTTTCCTTATCATAGAGAAGCTCAATCTTCTCTAAACAGGAAAGCATGGTTTCCGGCGCAATGTCGGTGCCAAGCAGGGCATTGATTCTTTCCGGTTCAAATTTTACCCTGGACTCTTTGGCCTTCACCGGATATACGTCAATCAATCCGCCTACAACCTCTCCGGCGCCAAGCTCTTCAATCAGCTGGCAGGCGCGGTTTACGGCCTCCTCCGCCGTATTGGGATCCAGCCCCTTTTCGTATTTTCCTGATGCATCGGTACGGAGGCCTGCTTTCTTTGCGGAAAGGCGGATGTTTGTGCCATCAAAGGTGGCGCACTCAAACACCATGGTCTTTACGTCATCGGTAATCTTGGAGTTTTCACCACCCATGATTCCCGCGATGCCGACTTCCTTTTCCCCGTCGTTGATCATCAGCACGGTATGGTCCAGATTTCTCACCTGTCCGTCCAGAGTCTGGAAGGTGTCGCCATCCTTTGCACATTTTACAATAATCTCATGGCCGGCTAACAGGTCGTAGTCGAAAGCGTGCATGGGCTGGCCATACTCTTCCATAATGTAGTTTGTGATATCAACAATATTGTTGATGGGACGGATGCCGGAGGCGGCCAGACGGCGCTGCATCCACTTGGGAGACGGAGCAAGCTTAATGTTCTTTACCATTCTTGCACAGTAACGTCTGCACAGGTTCGTATCCTCCACTGTTACCTTTAAGTAATCATTGATATCCTCATTGTTTCCTGTCTTTGTGACAACCGGCGCTTTAAATTCCTTTCCGAAGGTGGCGGCTGCCTCTCTGGCAATACCGAGAACGCTGTAACAATCCACCCGGTTGGACGTGATTTCATATTCAAATACCACGTCCCGCATACCGATAACTTCAACGGCGTCACTCCCCACTTTTGTATCCTCCGGAAGAATGTAAATTCCTTCCTCCGGCGCGTCCGGATACATGTTCCGGTCAGATCCCATCTCCTCGATGGAGCACATCATGCCGTCGGATTCCACTCCGCGGAGCTTTCCCTTTTTGATTTTAATTCCCTCCTCCGGAAGCGGGCCGCCGTCATGTCCTCCGGCTACCTTTCCTCCGTCCAGGACCACAGGAACCTTATCTCCGGTCTTCACGTTATGAGCTCCTGTCACGATCTGTATGCTCCCTGTGCCGATATTCACCTGACATACAATCAGCTTGTCTGCATCGGGATGAGGTTCAATGGAAGTGATCTGTCCCACCACGATCTTTTCCAGGTTTTTATCCAGGCGCTCAAAGCCCTCTACCTTGGTCCCGGTAAGTGTCATGGCATCGGTGTATTCCTGCGCGGTCACGTCCAGATCCGGAACATATTCTTTTATCCAGGATAATGCTGTATTCATCGTTCAATTTCTCCATTCTCTATAATCTGATACTGTGCCGTTTCCGGCATCTGTCTTAGTACTACAGCGCACATTTCATATCATACTCACCTTTTGCAAAGGAATTTGCATGCAATTAGCAGTAATTGCAACCGAATACCGCGGTTTCACGTAAACTAATTTCGAAATGTGCGTTGTAGTGTTAAAACTGTTTTAAAAACCGGATATCATTTTCATACAACAGTCTCATATCGTCAATTTCATATTTAAGAAGCGCAATCCGCTCAAGTCCCACTCCGAACGCAAAACCTGTATACTCGTTGGGATCAATGCCGCACATTTCCAGTACATGAGGATGAACCATGCCGCAGCCTAAAATCTCAATCCAGCCGGAGCCTTTACAGAACCGGCAGCCCTTACCGCCGCATTTAAAGCAGCTCACATCCACCTCAGCGCTGGGCTCTGTGAACGGGAAGTGATGGGGGCGGAATTTCACTTTTGTGTCCTCACCAAACAGCTCCCTGGCAAATTCAGCTAAAGTTCCCTTAAGATCCGCGAATGTGATATGTTTGTCAATGACAAGGCCCTCAATCTGATGGAAGGACGGAGAGTGAGTGGCGTCCACCTCATCAGAACGGAACACGCGTCCCGGAGCGATCATGCGGATCGGCGGCTTCTGCTTTTCCATCACTCTGGCCTGGACCGGGGAGGTCTGACTTCTTAAAAGGATGTTCTCGTTAATATAGAACGTATCCTGCTCGTCTCTGGCGGGATGCCCTTTGGGAATATTTAACTTTTCGAAGTTGTACATATCGTACTCTACTTCCGGACCTTCCACGACCTCATACCCCATTCCCACAAAAATACGCTCTACTTCCTCCAGGGCGATGGTGTTAGGGTGCTTATGGCCAGTGTTGGCTTTTTTCGCCGGCAAAGTCACATCAAGGACCTCTTTCTTCATCTGCTCCTCACGGGCTTTTCTCGCAAGCAGACCCCTTGTCTCCTCAAGCTTTGACTCAATCTGCTCCCTGGCCTCGTTTACCATCTGTCCAATCTTTGGACGGTCCTCGGGAGCAACATCCTTCATACTCTTTAAAACGCTGGTCAGCTCGCCTTTTTTTCCCAGATAAGCCACGCGGATGTCGTTTAACTTTTCCAGCGCATCAGAAGCTTCGATTCTTGCCAGCGCCTCCGATTTAATTCTCTCCAACTTTTCTTTCATAGACTTTTCTTTTCCTCCATTCTTTGACGGGCCCTTTTACGAAAAAAAAATCCCTAATACTGTTACGTATTAGGGACGAAATTTCCGCGGTACCACCCTGCTTTCTGCCAGATTGACAGACTCTCCATTTTCGCGTAACGAGCGAAAAACGTCACAGCCTACTGAACATTCAGCCGTGCAGCTCCGGTGGGAAATTAGATATCCTGCATGAACCTGGGACGCTTCCAGCCGACGACATCCCTTCTCTGTCGGAAAACAGGTATCCTGTACACCTTCTATGCTTTTCTCTATGAATTGTTATTCTATATATTACCCATACCATCAAAAAAAGTCAAGCACTTCCTGAAAAAATCTGTCGTTTAAAAATCCATTGTTGTAACAATTCAGACAGCTCCCGCCCTGTAAACTGTAATAAATAATGTGTAAACTTTTTAAAAAAAATCAGGAGTTTGTTGACATTTTTTCCGCCTTATGGCATGATTCATCAAAAGGAGGCGTCACTATGGACTTATTAACCTTAACCATTGGAAAACAAAAAAACATCGCCCTCATTGCTCATGACAGCAAAAAACATGAGCTGATTGAATGGTGTAACACCAATAAAGAAATTTTAAAATGTCACTTTTTATGCGGCACCGGGACCACAGCCAGAATGATTACAGATGCCACAGGACTTCCCGTAAAAGGCTACAACAGCGGCCCCTTAGGCGGCGACCAGCAGATCGGTGCAAAGATTGTGGAAGGGCGGGTGGACTTTGTAATTTTCTTTTCCGATCCCCTGACTGCACAGCCCCATGACCCGGACGTGAAGGCGCTGCTGCGTATCGCACAGGTTTACGACATTCCCATTGCCAACAACAAAGCAACAGCAGACTTTTTAATCACCTCGCCTTTGATGGAGCAGGAATATGAACATTCTGTCATAAACTTCCGGCAGAATATTAAGGAACGGGCCAAAACCCTGTAAAGAAAGCGTCTGTCCCAGCCATATAAAACAGGCTGGGACGGTCGTCTTTTATCTTTCGCATTTTATATCAGGCGGTGCACGCCTGTTTTCTCTTAATCTCCTTCACCTCATATTCCAGGTTCAGGATGCGAAGCAGTATGGCTTCACGCTCACGTCGGTCCGCCTGTGCCTCATCCAGATGCCGTCTCAGATCTATATGCCCTTCGGCAATAATATGTACCGCATGTATAACTTCATTTTCAATTCTAAGCTTAATACAGTCTAACTTAGAATCCAGCTTTTGTATCTTTGCTTCCAGACCGTCATTCATCTCCTGCATTTTCTTTTTCAGCTGCTCAAATCTGACATCGGATTCATCCATTTTGGTCTCCAGTCCATCCATTCTGGTCTCCAGTCCGTCCATTCTGGCCTCCAGTCCGTCCATTCTGGTCTCCAGTTTCTCCATCCTGGCCTCCAGTCCGTCCATTCTGGTCTCCAGTTTCTCCATCCTGGCCTCCAGTCCGTCCATTTTGGTTTCCAGTTTCTCCATTCTGGTCTCCAGCCGCTCAAATCTGACATCGAAGCTGTCAAGCTTTTGTAAAATCATATCCAGCTTATCCACTTCCATCACCTCCCGGCAGATACTGTGCCTTCAGTATATCAGCCCGTTAAAGACCTGTAAATATACCGGCGGTTCAAAAGTGTACGTTTATCATGGTTTATCTTTATCCATAGCTATTCCATGAAACTGCCGATTTTACCAGGATTATTCAATGTCATTCCCTCCTATATTGCTTATCAGGCATCGTCTTTATCTATATACTACCCTTTCAAAGTGCAGAAACAAACCAAAGGCTCCCAGACAATCCATGTTCACAGGGTGCCTGCGGACAGTAATCCCAGTTCTTTTTCCAGCTCCGAAAGCCCGGATTCCCCCACTACCCGGATTCCATATCCGTCCAGCAGGGCTGCTGTTTTCCCCATCCCAGCTGTTAATGTGTGGGAAAAGCTGCCGTCATACACGCCATGGCTTCCGCACGAAGGGCTTCTTTCCTTTAAAATCGCAATAGTGCACTCGTACTTTTTCGCCTCCCTGAGGGCCAGATCCGCCCCAAGAAGAAATTCCGCCGTTACATCCCTCTGCTCCGTATTGATCACGGCTTCGTCAGAAACCCTGATTTCCGATGCGGGACGCGGCGTGGGAAGCCCGCCCATCTGCTCCGGGCAGACCAGATGAAACTCCGCTTTCCCCTCCATTCGTTTCATAAAATCCAGGAGTTTATCATTCCTGTTGTTTCCTCCATCCCATTTGCAGTTTTCACCTGCAAGGCATGCGCTTACAAGTATCTGTATCATGTTTCTTCCTCCGTATTTCTTTTCCCTTTCTGTCGCTTCGTTTAACCGTTTCCTTTCGCCTAGCGACGGTTTTCTGTCCCCGGCCGCTCCCCTTCTTTGAGCCTCTTACTGCTTTCTGCCCGCTGTACCGATATGGTCTGCCGCCAGTTTTTATCTTAAAGAATCCGAAACTATTTTTATGGCTATTTCTTTTGCTTTGGCGCTGGATACATTCTTATGATCTGTCTCACCTAAATACACGCAAAAATAAATCCTTTTATCCCGGACATCTGCAAAGCCTGTATACCATGAATCTACAACGATACCATGCGCCTTGCCCATTCCTGTTTTTCCATAAATGGAAATATCAGGGTTTTGTTGCTCCGGTACCAGCATAACCTGCTTTAACTGGTTTTGGGGTTCTTCGGAATAAGCCGTACTATCGCCAAAAATATGTTCCATTACTTCCGCCTGTTCCCTGGGTGAAATAAGCAATGACGATTCAATCCAAAAGCCTGTCAGGGCTGGATTGCTGTTATTGGTATTTAACCGCCCTTCCCAGTCGGAGATATCACAATTTCCATATCCGAGCTCGTTTAAGCTCTCCTGCATCATATCTTTTCCGATTTCATCAATAACCTCCCGGAAATACCAGACACAGGAAGAGCGAAACGCATCAGGAAAATCAATGTCCCGATTCCATTCCTCATTCCAGAATACTTCCCCGCTCCATGTACGGACAGATTCATTCGGATTCACTATCCCGTTTTCCAGGGCAATCAGGGAAGAAATTATTTTAAAAGTTGAACATGGCGAACGCCGTGTAAGCGCCAGTTCCTGATTATATATCTGATAACGGTCCCCAGCCGGTTCATAAATAACAGCAGTTCCATTTATTCCGTCAAAATGAGCCGACCAGTCCATATCATCTATAATTGGTTCAGCAATTACTTTTTTACCCTCGTTTGATGACATTTCCATTCTTTTTTGTGAAATATCACCAGTTGACTCTTCTCCCGCCGGTGTTGTTTCTCCTGCCAGCGTTACTTCTCCTACTGGTACTGTCCCCTCTGCCGATGCCATTTCTTCTGTCAGTACTGCCTCTCCCGCTAATGCTGTCTCTCCCGATAGTGACGTTTCCATCTGCAGAATATCTGCCAGCTTATCACGGTCTTTTGAACAGCCAGTCAACCCCAAGAATAAAAATACTAAAACGCAGCCGTAAATTTTATAAAATACCGATTTTCTCATATTTTCCTTCATATTCTTTTTTATTGGCATAGCGCCTGTTTGTTGCGGAGGTATCCAAAGGGGCAGCGCCCCATTTGGCACACGACTTTGCGGCGCAGAGTGTAATGTGCTATACGCTTTGTCGGCGTTGCCTCGAAAATGCCGTTGCCGCCGCGGAGGGCAGAGGCATTTGAAGCGGCGGAAAACAGGGCTTTGGGGGGCCGGAAAACCATCTTAAGGCTTTACATCCCCCATCTGTTTTTGCTTATTTATACCACAGAGTCAAGAGCCTGGAAATAGCAAGTTTTTCGGAGTTCATGATGAACAAGCCCTTGAAAACCGAATGACCGGCCGAAAAGGAATATCCTGGCTGGGAAAGTGCGTCGTGACTCTGTAAGCTCTCCCTTATATTTTTCCTTATATTATATCTTCCCCATAGAGCATCACAGACTCCGATATGGGAAAAAAATGAGGGAAATGAAATCACATAAAACATACCACATTTTTAAAGCCTTATTAAATAATAATCTTTATATAATAAACAATTTTTTTAGACTTAAAAACAGCATTATGATACCGAAAAGTATAGAAACACCGGGGAATGATGACTGATACATTGTCATTCCCCGGTGTCTGTTTCCATATTTATTCTCTTGCACGTACAGGGCGAGCAGGCTCCGTCCACCGTTATCTTTTACCGAACATGGCTCTCTTTCTTAAAGTCGGGTCCAGAATCTTCTTTCTGATTCTGAGGCTTTTTGGAGTTACCTCCAAAAGCTCGTCCGTGTCAATGAAGTCCAGACACTGCTCCAGGCTCATATCCTTGGGCGGAGTAAGCTTTAAGGCTTCATCGGCGCTGGAAGAACGGGTATTGGTAAGCTTCTTTGTCTTACATACATTTAATTCAATATCCTCCGCCTTAGGGCACTCGCCCACAACCATTCCTGAGTACACTCTGACGCCTGGTCCGATGAACAGGGTTCCTCTCTCCTGAGCATTAAAAAGACCATAGGTAATGGACTCACCCGCTTCAAAGGCAATCAAAGAACCGTTCTTTCTGTAATTGAGCTCTCCTTTAAAGGGTGCGTATCCGTCAAATATCGTATTGAGAATCCCGTTTCCCTTGGTATCCGTCATAAACTCTCCGCGGTAACCAATGAGACCTCTGGACGGAATGGAAAACTCCAGTCTTGTGTAACCGCCGTTGGCAGGACTCATCCCCTGAAGCTCGCCCTTGCGGCTTGTGAGTTTCTGGATGACAGAACCAGAGAACTCCTCCGGCACATCCACGTAAGCTAACTCCATGGGCTCTAACTTTCTGTTCCGTTCATCGTATTTATAGATGACTTCAGCCTTACTGACTGCAAACTCAAAACCCTCACGACGCATATTTTCAATCAGCACGGAAAGATGAAGCTCTCCCCGGCCGGAAACCTTAAAGCAGTCAGCGGAATCCGTTTCTTCCACCCGCAGGCTCACATCTGTATTTAACTCCCGGAACAGGCGGTCCCGGATATGGCGGGAAGTAATATATTTTCCCTCCTGCCCTGCCAGGGGGCTGTCATTGACCATGAAATTCATGGAAATGGTCGGTTCGGAAATTTTCTGAAAGGGAATTGCCACCGGATTCTCCGGAGAACACAAGGTATCTCCGATATGAATATCCGGGATACCGGAAATAGCCACGATGGAACCGATTTCCGCACTTGGAACCTCCACCCGGTTTAAGCCGTCAAACTCATACAGTTTCCCGATTTTCACCTTTCTCTTCTTGTCAGGATCGTGGTGATTTACAATCACGCATTCCTGATTGTCCTTAACGGAGCCGTTGTCTATTTTTCCGATTCCAATTCGTCCCACATATTCGTTGTAATCAATGGTGCTTATAAGGACCTGGGTGTCAGCCCCGGGATCTCCCTCCGGCTCCGGAATATAATCAATGATGGTCTCAAACAGCGGACTCATATCCGTTTCCGGATCCTCCAGCGCTTTTTTTGCAAAACCTGCCCTTGCGGAAGCAAATACAAAAGGACAGTCAAGCTGTTCATCCGAAGCATCCAGATCCATGAAAAGTTCCAGAGTCTCGTCAATCACATCCGCGGGTCTTGCCTCCGGACGATCAATCTTATTGATGCACACGATAACGCGAAGGTCTAGTTCCAGGGCTTTTTGAAGCACAAATTTCGTTTGGGGCATTGGTCCCTCAAAGGCATCCACCACCAGAATGACGCCGTCCACCATCTTAAGGACACGCTCTACTTCGCCACCAAAATCTGCGTGGCCTGGCGTATCGATGATGTTGATTTTCACTCCCTTATAAAAAACTGCCGTATTTTTAGATAAAATGGTAATTCCGCGTTCCCTCTCAATATCGTTGGAGTCCATGACACGCTCCACCACTTCCTGATTGGCGCGGAATACACCGCTCTGTCTTAAAAGCTGATCCACAAGTGTGGTTTTGCCATGATCTACATGAGCGATGATTGCTACATTCCTGATGTCTTCGCGTTTTATTTTCATAAGAATCCTCTTTCCATACGTTTAATTCCTTTTACTCGACACACGATTATAGCATTATGACTGACAAATTGCAATAAAAACTTACTCTTCAAACAAAATCACTTCTTTATTAAGAAGACCAAACCAGATCTCATCACCTTTTTCAATTCTGGCGCCGCCGGCCGTCCCTTCCGTGATTTTGTTTTCCAAGCTTTCATAATCACCCACCGGAACCAAAAGCTTAAATTCCACCTTGTCCGTGTAGATGGAATCCAGAACCGTGATGCCCGCCTGGCCGAGAATATACTGGATTTTTCCGACCCCGGTGTAATCCGTCTGAACCGTCATCTGGAAGGCACGGCGCTTTTCCACCACCTGGCTCATGGAAAGCCCTTCTTTCACCGCGCCGGAGTAGGCCCGCACAAGCCCGCCAGTTCCAAGAAGAGTTCCGCCGAAGTACCGGGTCACCACCACACAAAGGTCATGGATGTCCTCTCCCAAAAGCACATCCAGCATGGGACGTCCTGCTGTCTGGGCCGGCTCTCCGTCGTCACTACACCTGGTGAGCTCATGATTCCTTCCTATTGTAAACGCAGAGCAGTTGTGGGATGCATCCCAGTATTTTTTCTTCATTTCCGCAATAAATAAAGACGCTTCCGCCTCGGTTTTTACCGGTCTTACCGTTGCAATAAACCGCGATTTTTTCACTTCGGTCTCGGCTTCACCGCCGCCATACAGAATTTTATAACTGTCCGCCATTTTTCTGCTGTCTCCTTTTTCCAGAATAAAATCTGCACATTTATGTCCGTATCTTTTTAAAAACGTAACTTTTTCTTCATATTTCCCCACTTTGTCGTCAAAAATATCATAATACAAACCAAACTTTTCCACAATAGGTATTTATTATTCTTTCAAACTTTGATATAATGTTTCCGTTGGAATACGCCGGTTCGGCGGTATTCCCGCATAAAAAGGAGGCTTCCTGAATGAATTATGGAAAACGTGAAGTAACCCGGAAGCTTAGAAAGACCAGTTCCAAAGCAGAAAAAATTGCATCCAAGATGGTTCTTCTGTTTGTGAAGATCGCCCTGGTTTTGTGTTCCTTCTGCCTGGTTCTGGCTGTCAGTCTGGGTTATGGAGTATTCAAAGGGGTCATAGACTCCGCCCCCGAAATCGACGTGGCCAGCATTGAGCCCAGCGGCTTTGCGACCATGGTATACGACAGTAAGGGGAATCTTACGGAAACCCTTGTAAAATCCGGAGCCAACCGTCTGGAGGCAACGTACGAAGAGCTGCCCCAATGCCTCATTGACGCATTCGTCGCCATTGAGGACGCCAGGTTCTGGACCCATAAGGGCGTGGATATCCGCTCCATGATGCGTGCGGTTGTGGGTGTCCTGACGGGAGATTCCAGCGCCGGAGGCGGCAGTACCCTGACCCAGCAGTTAATTAAAAATAATGTATTTGCCGGAGGAAATGAAGATACCTTTGGCGAAAAGCTGGAACGTAAAATCCAGGAGCAATACCTGGCCATCCAGCTTGAAAAAACCATGGATAAGAAAATTATCCTGAAGAACTACTTAAATACCATCAATCTCGGCAACAATACCCTGGGAGTAAAGGCCGCGGCCAAACGATACTTTGATAAGGACGTTTCCGAGCTGACGCTTTCAGAGGCAACCGTGATCGCAGGTATCACCCAGAACCCCTCAAAGTACAATCCGCTCTCCGAAAAGGGCCGCGTCAACAATGAGGAAAAGCGGCGCGTCATTCTTCAGTACATGTACGAACAGGGAAAAATCGAAAAGAAAGACCAGGAAGAAGCTCTGGCAGACGATGTGTATTCCAGAATCCAGAATGTGGATCTGGTGACCAAGGAAAGTCAGAATCCCTATTCCTATTTTACAGACGAACTGACCGAGCAGGTAATCAAAGCGCTTCAGGAAAAGAAAGGCTATACGGTAACGCAGGCTTCCAACCTGTTATATTCCGGCGGCCTGTCCATCTTCACCACCCAGGATCCGGATCTTCAGGCTGTTGTGGATGAAGAAATCAATAATCCTGACAACTATGATGTGGTGTACTATTCTGTGGATTACAGGCTGTCTGTTCAGCATGAAGACGGGACGACCACCAACTACTCCACTGAAAGCATGAGGAGCTATTTTAAGAATGATCTCGGAAAATCCTCCTACAACGGCCTGTTCAATACGAAAGAAGAGGCGGCTGAAGCCATCGAAACCTATAAAACCGCCATGGTAGAAGAGGATGATACGGTTCTTGGTGAATCTGTCCACTATATTTTGCAGCCGCAGATTTCCTATGTGCTCATGGACCACACTACGGGCTATGTAAAGGCCTTAAGCGGCGGCCGCGGCGCCAAGGAAGTGAGCCTCTCCTTAAACCGCGCTACAAACACCTTAAGACAGCCGGGCTCCACCTTCAAGGTTATTACTGCTTTCGCACCTGCCCTTGACACCTGCGGCGCCACCTTAAGCACCGTATATTATGACGCGCCCTATACGGTTGGTTCAAAAACCTTCCGGAACTGGTACTCCAACAAAGGTTATCTCGGTTACAGCACCATCCGTGACGGCATTGTTTATTCCATGAATATTGTTGCTGTGCGGTGTATGATGGAAACGGTAAGTCCACAGCTTGGAGTAGAATATGCAAGGAATTTCGGAATCACGTCTCTGACAGAATCCGATTATAATGCGGCCACCGCCTTAGGCGGTATTACCAAGGGCGTTTCCAATCTGGAGCTGACAGCCGCCTATGCCACTATCGCCAATGGCGGCATTTATACCAAGCCCGTGTTCTTTACAAAGATTTTGGACCATAACGGAAAGGTTCTCCTGGAAAACGAACCGGAAACCAAACGGGTATTAAAGGATTCCACCGCTTTCCTTTTAACGGATGCCTTGTCCCAGTCCATGGAAGGAAGCCGGATGTACTCTTCGGCCGGAGTCAACTTAAATTCCACCAGCGCCGTGGCCAATATTCCCGGTATGTCAAACGCAGGTAAATCCGGCACCACCACTAGTAACAATGACATTTGGTTTGTGGGCTTTACGCCTTACTATACTGCCGGAATCTGGTCCGGATGCGACGATAACCAGAAAATTTCCGCCATCGGAAGCAGTACTTCCTACCACAAAATCATTTGGAGGAAAATCATGACCAGAATCCATGAGGGAATGGCCGATACCGGCTTTGAAGTGCCTTCCTCCATAGAGCAGGCCGCAGTGTGCCGAAAATCCGGTATGCTGCCAAGTCCCGGAGTTTGTGAGGCGGATCCGAGAGGAAGCGCTGTTCACACAGAATATTTTGCAAAAGGAACCGCTCCCACAGAAGTGTGCGACCATCATGTGAAATACACAGTCTGCGCGGAATCCGGCGGCATTCCCACAGAATACTGTCCGGAAGAATCCAGGGTTTCCAGAACCTTTATGGTAATTCCCGACGGGGAAAGCGGAGGCACGGATGATACCCATTACCGGATGCCCGGCACCTGCCCAATACACACCCAGGCCGCTGTGGTTATTCCGGAGGAAACTACCGCCGAAAGTCCGGAAGTTCCGGAAACAACAGCTCCCTTTATCCCCAGCTCCCCGCTGGAAGACATTTATATTCCAAAAGGCCCCGGATATCAATAGATGTAAAGATGCAGAAACCAAGCTGGTTGGTTTCCTGTAAAATTGAATTCAAAGGAGTACCGCCTCATTATTAAAAAGACAATGCGGCGGCACTCTTTTTCACTTCCTGGAAAACTATGTGCAGTATCTGACAACCATGGACATGAGACGCTTTTGCATCCGGTACGCGGCCTCGCGGGGAACATGGCGAATCAGAAGATTATTCAACAGACTTCATTATGGTTTTTTATACATTTAAAAACCGCAACCCCTTGATTTCTCAAAGGATTGCGGCGCTTAAAAACCAATCTTATATCAATGGTCAGATTTTAATCCTGCTCCGCACATCGTAATCAGGCAATCTGGCGTTTCCCCGTAAAGCTCCACGTAGTGCAGATACGCCGCATAATTCGCAGCGGTAGTATGTTCACAATAGATGCCATTCGCCGCCAGAAACGCCCTGGCTTCCAGAATTTTATCTTCCGGGGCATGGACAAAGCGAATCCCGTATTTTCTAGCAAGCCACAATATCGTTTCGCCCCGAAGCGGCTTGCCAATGGCAATGCCCTCCGCCAGCGTAGGGGCAGGAGATACTTCCGTTGGAACCTCTGACCCGCTTTTTACGCTTTGCAGTAACGGGTCACAGTTTTCCGACTGCAGGGCGATAATCTGCGGCATCCTCTCAATCACGCCGCTCGATAAAAGGTGCTCCAAGGCATAAACCACACCCAGGAACAAGGTACCATTCCCCACCGGCACAACGATGTTTTGCGGGATCCTACCAAGCTGTTCGTAAACCTCATAAATGTAGGTTTTTGTCCCTTCGTAGAAAAAAGGATTATAAACATGATTCGCATAGTAAACGCCTTCCCGCTCTACCTTTTCGCGGCAGACCTCCGCACAGTGATCGCGGGAACCAGGTACAACCGTGCAGACAGCCCCATGAGCGCGGATCATATCAATTTTTTTCGGAGAAGTCCCCTCCGGAACGAAAATTTCGCAACAGATTCCCGCCCTGGCACAGTACGCCGCCACAGCGTTGCCGGCGTTGCCGCTGCTGTCCTGAACCACCTGCGTCACTCCAATGGATTTGCAATGTGCAATCAGTACCGCGGCCCCACGGTCCTTAAAAGAAAGCGTTGGCATAAAATAATCCATTTTCAGAAGAACATCTTCGTTTAACCGGATTACCGGCGTCATCCCCTCCCCCAGTGAAATGTCTTTCCAGCAATCGTTCTCCAGCGCCATGAATTTTCTGTACCGGAAAAGGCTCCATTCCTGCCGGTCAATTTGTTCCTCTGAAAATGTTGGAGGGTGATAGTCCAGTTCCCATAGTCCGCCACAATCGCACTTGGGTCTGCGCGTGGAAACGGGCGCTTTTTTACCACACTTTGCACAAATAAAATTCACGCTTCCTCACCTACTTCCGCAACCGCCTCGATCTCCACCAAAGCGCCATAGTGCAGTTCCTTTGTAGGCACGACCACTCTGGCCGGCCTGTGATGCCCAAAATATTCCGCGTACAATTCGTTAATTTTCTCCCAATACTTCATATCGGGGATATAGAGCAATCCTCTTGAAATTATGCCAGGGGCATAGTGCCCGGCCTTTTTTCGCTTATTCTCCAAAACAGTTTCTTTCATGGCGTTTCGCCTCCTTAAAAATGTGAGTGATTGAAAAACTTTTGGAAATCCCATCATACAGCCCTTACGGGAATTGACTGCCCATTTGCATGATAGTCTTCCGCTTATACGATATATAAATCATATAAGACCATTATAAAATGTCAAGTATTTTTTGGTTCTTTCCATTGTCTGTTGATTCAACAGCGTTCCAGAATCAAAATATCCAGGAATGCTGTATCTGTCAGGCTGAGAATGCTATCATTTCAACAAACCATAGAAAGAACCTGTTTTTTAAATCTTTCCATAATTAATAGTAACAGATAATATGTAGTGACGGGAGGTGTAACATCTCCCAAAAAGCAAA
>CAJUIP010000040.1:0-25843 GCA_910586315.1 uncultured Lachnospiraceae bacterium
TTATTTTCCAAGGAGTTCCGGCTTTGCTAATCATTTCAAGTGTCGAAAACAGGATTTTATCTGAAAAAGAAAGTAAAATCGGCCGCAAGTTTCGACATGATTCGCGGCCTTGCATATTCTTTAGAGCTTATGCTATAATGTTATCAGACATTATAGCCGCACCGATTCGCGGCCTCCCGAAGGGAAGGACAATTACCGATGTGAATCGTGTGCATCCTGCGGAGCATATCATGTCGAAGACTTGATAGAATGTTGCCAAATATGATAGCAAATGCAGTGCAAGAAGGAGGCGCAAATTTTATGGTACGTAAAACAGAAACAGCCTTTGTCCCCAATCTGCGAGGCGGCGAGGGAACTATTGAAATCCGTCACATCTTATCCAAAAAAGAGCTCATGGGCCACGGCTCCATGTACGCCCATGTTATCATTCCGCCAAAGGCCAGCCTTGGCTTCCATCAGCATGTGGGAAATACGGAGCCATACTATGTTTTAAAGGGAAATGGGATTTTTGTGGACAATGATGGCTCCAGAACAAAGATATGCCCCGGCGATGTTTGTGTCATTGAAGTGGGGCAAAGCCATGCCATTGAAAATCCCGGCAATGACCCTCTTGAAATCATGGCCCTGGTAATCAATGAAGCCGGAAAATGCGATTGATTATCTTTCCCGGCTTAAAACCGCAAAACCTCCGGCATATACCTGTTATACTGACAGAGCAATGTCCGAAGGTTTTTTTCGTAACAGTTCAGATACCCCCTGGACTGTTACTTTTTTCAGATAACACTCAGGGCCTCAAGAGCATAGGCAATTCCATCATCCTCTACGTTTTTCGTAAGAAAAGAAGCATATGGCTCCAGCTCCCTGTCGTGTTTTCCCATGATAACCGAATTGCACGCATACCGGATCATGGCCAGATCATTGGTGCTGTCGCCGAAAGCATAGGATTCCTCCCACGGAATATGAAAATAATCCAGAGTAAATTTCATCGCTGCTGCTTTGTCAAATCCGGCCGGCACACACTCATAAAGACCATGTCCCCGGTCAATGGAAGTCATATCGTCACCCAGCTCTTTTAAAAATCCCTTTAAATCGCTGTATTGGTCCGCCAGGACACAGAATTTATCAAAGGAAACTGCTTCCTCGTTCCAATCGGCATAGCGCAGAATGTCATTCTGGAAGAACATCTTTTTTAATCGTTCTATTTCCTCCATCCGGGGTTTTCCCGTATGCATAAAACAGTTCCCTGTCCCCTCCAGGACCCCTTCCAGATTATGAGACAGAATACATTTCTGAAGCTCCATGCGCCGTGCTCTTCCAATCAGGTGATGAAGAGCCATGCGGCCCTGAATCTCAATGTATGTACCGCAGCCGCAAAGAAATCCATCCACAGACAAGCTGTCTTCAATTTCCCTCATCAGACATCTGGCTCTTCCGGAATTGATAAACACAAGATGACCTGCCTTCCGCGCCGCCTCAATCGCTTTTACAGCGCTTGAGGGAAGTATCTTGCTTCCCTCCGTAAGGAGCGTACCATCAATATCAAAAAATAATGCTTTTCTACTCATTCAGGCTTATTTCCTCCATCCTTCAAAGCCTTTAAACCACCTATGGCGCCACTGTCTCTGCTGCTGCGGTTGTTTCGGCCCCGGCCTCCGGTTCTGTCTCCACGGCATTGTCAATCAGATAGTAATAGGCGGCTCCCATACGGAAGAGGCGGTTGGCGGATTCCTCACCATAAGTGGAAATCATCTCCGCCGCATCGGAGAAATAATTCATCTTGGCCAGCTTGTTTTTCTGCTCCTCTGTGGGTACGATATTTTCCACCTTTATAATCTCATCCAAAGTCATTTCCTGCTTTACAAGATTTTCCGCGCTTTCCCTCAGCCCATCCAGATCCGTTCCCAAAAACAGGCCTAAGAAATCCTCCAGTTCCATTCCATACTGTCCGGCATAACCTGTGTATGTGCCCTTTAACTGGTTATACATGTCCTCCACTGCATCCGGGTCACATTCTACCTGGGAATTTTCGATGACCTGGAGCAGAAGCTCACTTCCTGCTCTGTTAAAGTAGTTGCTCTCCGCCTGATTTACCAGTCTCTCATATACCTGACTCTTTAAAGCTTCCAGCGTTGCACTTTCGTCCCCCGTTACCCGTTTTGCCAGATCATCGTCAATTTGAGTTTCCTCAACACTCTTTATGGCATTCAAGGTTACATGGAATATCACGTCCTGTCCGGCCAGCTCCGCATTTCCATAAGTTTCCGGGAATGTCAAATTCAGGTCCTTCTCATCTCCCGTATTCATTCCGACCACGCCATCCTCAAACCCGTCAATAAAGGTATTGCTTCCCAGGACCAGATCATATCCCTCTCCGGTTCCTCCTAAGAAAGCCTCACCATCCCTGGTTCCGACATAGTCAATATTGGCCACGTCACCCTCCTTTGCCGGACGTCCTGTTACCTCAACTGGATACTGAGTTTGGAGCCTCTTTAACTCTTCCTCCATCTGTGCATCTGTGACATCTTCCACTCTGGCCGTAAGCTTCAGTCCCTTATAGTTTCCAAGCTGGATACCGGCATTATCCGTCAGTTTCTCCTGAGAGCCGGTCTCTGCTGCGGCTGTACTGCTCTCTGCCACTGTGGCTGTATCCTGATCCGTACCGCCTTTTTTGCAGCCTGTCATCACCATGGCGGCAGCAGCCACCGCAAGACCCGCTTTTATAAAATTCTTTTTTATCATTTTTCTTTTCCTTCCAAATTATATCGCATACTCGGGTGAAAACCCTGTCCCGCAGATTTTAACACAATCCCTCCTCAAATAAAAGGCTTTTTAGACAAATTTAAGAAAAGCTGCATGCCCCCGTGGAACACACAGCTTTTCTTACTTAAATTCATTCTGCGTCATCGATGCGTCTGCAAAGTATGCCTATTTATAAAATGCCTTAAACGCCTTGAATGTATGATAAACATCCAGCTTGGAAGCAAGCTCAAAGGGAGAATGCATGGAAAGAATCGGGACGCCCAAGTCTACCACTTCCACATCCATCCGTGCCACAAACTGTGCAATAGTTCCGCCGCCGCCCACATCAACGGCTCCCAGTTCTCCGGTCTGCCAGCAGACACCGTTTGCTTCCATAATATTAATCACTGCAGTCATAACCTCCGCACTGGCGTCACTGCTTCCGGATTTCCCTCTGGCTCCTGTGTATTTGGTCAATACACAGCCCTTATTGATGGCACTGGAATTTTTTTCCTCGTAAGCAAAGGAAAAAGTCGGATCATAAGCGGCATTCACATCAGAGGAAAGGCACAGAGAATGACGAAGAACCGTCTTTAAATCGGTTCCCTCAGCCTGGCACAGGTCTTCAATGATATGAAGCACGAAATCGGAATTAAGTCCCGTATTTCCAACGGAACCGATCTCTTCTTTATCTGCCAGGATAGTAAGGGTTGTATGGGCTGGCGCCTTCGTCTCTATTTCCGCCATCAAAGCCGTATAAGCACAGACACGGTCATCCTGTCCATAAGCCCCCACCAGGCTCCTGTCCAGTCCCACATCCACAGCCTTATAAGAAGGTACCAACTCTATTTCCGCCCTTGTAAAGTCCTTCTCTGTGATTCCGTATTTTTCATTTAACAGCTTCATAACCATCAATTTTACCGGAGCTTTCAATTTCTCGCCTTCTTCTCCAAAAAATGGAATGGAGCCAATTACAATATTTAATTCCTCGCCTTTGAGTCCTTCCGCCAGCTTTCTTCCATTCTGCTCCCCGGCCAAATGGGGAAGCAGGTCAGTGATGCAGAACTGCGGATCACCCTCCTTTTCACCTATAGAGATTTCCACCATAGTTCCGTCCGCGGTGCCTACTACTCCATGCATGGAAAGCGGAACGGCGCCCCACTGGTATTTGCGGATTCCTCCATAATAATGGGGTTTTAAGTAGGCAATATCATTCTTTTCAAATAATGGGTTGGGCTTTAAATCCAGTCTTGGAGAATCAATATGGGCGCCGTTCATACGGAGTCCCTCCTCCAGAGGAAGACTTCCGATGGTTGCCGCCGCCAGAGCTTTCTTTCGGATATTCCAGTATACCTTGTCTCCGGTTTTATAGGATGCCTTCGGGTCAAATTCTGTATAACCGGCCTGTTCCAGCATAAGAACCGCCTCTTTCACGCATTCCCGCTCTGTCTTGCCTTTGTTTAAAAATACTTTGTAGCCCTCGCAAAAATCCGCTGCCGGCTGAATATCCTCCGGCATTTTCTCTGCAATGTGGGGAGCTTCCCACAAAAGTGCTTTTTCCATTTCTTTTCCGTTCATCGTATCTTCTCCTTTGTGTTATGTAAACAGATCTTTACTGTCAAGCATCAGTGTAAAGGGACCGTCATTCACCAGGGAGACCTTCATATCCGCCCCGAATGTTCCATGCTCCACTTTTCCCACATGTGTTTTACACCGCTCCATAAAGTACTCATAGAGGCGGTCCGCTTCCGCGGGAGCGCCTGCCCCGATGAAACTGGGACGGTTTCCCTTTCGGCAGTCCGCGTAGAGGGTAAACTGGCTCACCACCAAAAGCTCCCCTCCTACATCCTGAAGAGAAAGGTTGGTTTTTCCATTTTCATCCTCAAAGATACGGAGCTTGCAGATTTTATCTGCCAGCTTATCCGCCACTGTTTCATTGTCTTCATCGGATACGCCCAGAAGAATAAAAAAACCCTTTCCAATGGACCCGACCGCCTCGCCATCCACACGAACTTCGGCCTCTGTCACTCTCTGTAGTACTGCTCTCATGTTGCCTTTTGCTCCTTGAAATTTATTTCGCGTAACCGCCCGGATATCCCTGAACGGTTCCTATTCCGCCGCTTTCTGAAGATTTTCTGTCAGACTGCTGCCTTCTTCTTCACGTCTTCGTTCTTCTTCCCGCTGGCTTCTCCCAATCTCCATAATTGCCTGATTCAGAGAAAACATCTTTGCATCCAGCATATCCACCATATCCGCGCACGCTTTTAACTCCGTCTCCATATAATCAGGCGGATTTCCTTCAAACTTATAAGCAATTTTATGCTCCAGGGAAGCCCAGAAGTCCATGGCAATGGTACGGATCTGAATTTCTACCCTGGTATCTAC
Source organism: uncultured Lachnospiraceae bacterium (assembly GCA_910586315.1). Classification (GTDB taxonomy): domain Bacteria; phylum Bacillota; class Clostridia; order Lachnospirales; family Lachnospiraceae; genus CANRXD01. The sequence continues at coordinate 5,125 of CAJUIP010000040.1, forward strand.
CTTCCCATCCCTTAAATACACGGGAATGGTCACCACCATATGGTAGCTTTTATAGCCGTTGGATTTCGGATATTTGATATAGTCCTTTACATGGAGTACCGTAATGTCCGCCTGTCTCGCAATCATATCCGCGATGGGGTATATATCAGACATGAAAGAGCAGATAATACGGATTCCCGCAATATCATTTAAGTGCTCCACCATATTTTCGATGGTCACATCTTTCCCGTCATGCTGAAGCTTTTTCACAATACTGGCCGGCGTCTTTAGCCGGGATGTAATATGCTCAATGGGGTTGTAATTGTAAAGCTGAATATACTCATTGTTCAGTATTTCAATCTTTGTATTGATGGACTTCAATGCTGAACTGTATAAAAACATGGTTGATTTCCATTGATCTATCTGATCAAAGGTTTTTGGCTCTTGTGCCACGCTGCCGCCTCCTCTCTGCACAGAACAGGAAACCGCCCGTTTCACGATTTCCTAATTAAGCTTAATTCCTTTTAAAAGAGCGGCAAGGCCTGTGCTCGCCTGCCCCTCTTCTTTATAATCATAGGTCTCATGGGACTCGGTTTCGGCATTCTCTTCCGCTAAAACCTTCATGCTGAGGCTGATTTTATTATCTGCTGTGGAGATTATTTTCACTTTTATTTCCTGGCCTTCCTTTAAAACAACGCCAGGATGCTTAATTCTCTGCGTGCTGATCTGAGAAATATGAAGAAGTCCGGAAAGGCCGTTTTCCAGCGTCACAAAAGCTCCGTAGGGCTTTAACGTATCTACAGTTCCGCTCATGACCGCTCCCACCTCGCATTTCGCGATTCGGCGGTTCTTCTCCTCCTGCTTTTTCTCTCTTGCAGCCTCGCGGCCGGAGAGCACTAGGCGGCGTTCCTCTTCATTGGCAGTGATTACGGTTACTTCAATACTTTTTCCATCCCATTCCTTTAAGTCCTCCACATATTCGTCAGAAAGACGGGAGGCCGGAATAAATCCGCGGATTCCTTCCAGATATGCGATGGCGCCCGCATTGACCACTTCGCTGATTTTCACTTTTACAACCGTGCGCTCTTCCATCAGCTTCTTTAATTTATCCCATGCAAGGACAGCATTGGCCTCTTTCTTTGACAGCACCATATTTCCTTCTCCATCGTTAGTTGCCATTACTGTAGCGGTAATTTCATCTCCAGGATGGATTGCCTCCTGCATGTTGAAATCAGGATCCTCACTCAGATCTTCCCTGCGTATTACTCCGTCCGCATAAGTTTTTAAATCCACAATCACGGAATCCTCAGTCACGTCAATGACCGTTCCTGTCACCACATCGCCCACACGTATTTTCTTAAGGGAAGCCTCCAGCTCATCCTTGAGATCATCCATAGTTTCCATGAATCATACCCTCTTTCTTTCATTTTCTTTCGCTACCTCTATTTAAACATATTCCGCCCGATTTTTCCATAGTTTTATTTGGGAAAATATTGGAACAAAAAACGGCTGCAAAGCGTCTGCCGCCTCACAGCCATTTTATCATTTCAGTAATTGGTTTACTTTTTTCCAAAGCTCCTTTATTTCTTCCTGGTCCTCTATCCTGTCCTTCTGAATCCGTATAATATTCTCAAGGGCGGCATTTGCCCCGTCCGCATTAAGTTTTTCATCACAGGCTTTTCTCGCCTTCGTATACGGGTCCAGACTTTCCTGTTCTTTTTCCTGTTCTTCCTGAAGCTTTAATATCTTTTCCACCGTTTTTTTCGCATCTTCTGACGGTGATTCCGCATCCATCCAGTTCAGCAGGGAGGTCTTGTTCTCCGCGTTAATTTTATCCAGCGCAATACTGCCTTTCAGCATATCCTTCATGTTATCAGCAATGGCCTCTTCGTATTTTTGCTGCTCTTCCTCCGTTGGAGCTGCAAATCCGGTCAGCGGGACTGAAAAAAGGCAGAGCATCAGACTGGCAATAAACAGAAGTCGTTTCATTCCGTATCCTCCTTTACATTCCCCATAGTACCACATTTATTTCCACTCTTCTGGGGCAAAGCTGCGGCAATCCTGCGGCAGTATAATTTCAAACGCCGCTCCCGCAACGGCCCTTACGGCCTCCACATCGCCTCCCATATACTCCAGGGAACATTTGGCAATGGCAAGTCCCAGCCCATGATTTCCGCCCTTTCCTTTATAGAAACGATCAAACAGATGCTCCATTTCTTCGCCGCTTAACCCCGGCCCGTCATCGGCAACGGAAAGAATCAGCCGGTCCTTTCGTTCTTTCACCTCCACAGTGACTTTTTCTGCCGCATAGCGGATACAATTTGAAAGCACATTGGAAAAAGCCCGCTCTAACAGCATCGCATCCGTAATAATTGTATGCTCCTCCTCCGAATGAAATACCAGCTTTATATTTTTGGAATAAGCCAGTCCCTCAATCCGTTCCAGCCGTTCCTCCACAAAGCTATTAATCTCTAACTCCACAGGCACCACCTGATACCGAAGCTGATCCATCCTTGTTAAAGTCAGAATCCCGTCTACCACCTCCGTCAAACGGCTGCTTTCATCCAGAATCACTCCGGCAGCCTGAGATACGTCCCCAAACACGCCGCACTGAATTCCCTGAGCATAGCCGCTGATGGACATAAGAGGCGTTCTCAGCTCATGGGACGCATTCTGAAAAAAGGTCCGTTCTGCCTGGTCCGCCTGGGACAGCTTCTCCTGCATCTGGTTGATCTCATCCTCCAGCTCACAAAGCTCCCTTACGGTAGCTCCGGTCTCCACCTTCTTAAATTTTTTCTCTCCGATTCCCCTGGCCGCCTCACAGAGCCTGCGGACCGGACCTGAGATACTTCCGGCCACGAACCAGAACAGGACAATGGCCACGGTGGCAATAGCACCCATGGTCAAAAGCACCAGCCTGGAAACCTGATCTAAAATCTGTCTGGTGTCATGAATCGGACAGTAGAGGATGATATGCCGTATTTTCTGATTATTTTCACCGTCCCTTTCTTCCAGGTTCAAATAGTACAAAAGATAGCGGTTCTCTCCTATAGTCTCCTCTCCGATTTTTCCGCGCTCCCAGGACATATCATCCAGCGTTGCATTCGTTAAAAACGTAGAATAAATCTGGACCATCTCTGGCTGATTATCATAATTTTTCGGAAAAATCACCCGGTACCTGTCGCCTAAAAGCATCATCCTGGCCTCTCCGGTCTCTGTCTGAAGCACATCACGGAGTTTCCCAAGAAGGGCGTTTTCGTCCTCCTTATCATCGGTCTCGTTCATTTCCTGGGCCAGAATTTCTCCGGTCTTTCTCACCATTCGTTCCAAGTCCCTCCTGGCGTTATAGTTCATATGTCCGTCTAAGGAATATCGGAACACGCACCACACTGCCAGAGGAAAGGCAATGAGAATCAGCATTACAGGCAGGAATATTTTCATCCGGATACTTAATTTCATCAGTCTCCTCCGGTGATCAGGCGGAATCCATATCCCCAGACCGTTTCAATCTTCACACTGCTGCCCTGCTCCTTTAGCTTCTTCCGCAGGCGTTTCACCATATCGTCAACGGCTCTGGTATCCACCTCTCTGCTGTCCACCTTCCAAAGGGATTTGAGCAAATCATCACGGCTGGCTGCATGCTCCGGGTGCTCCAGCATATGACAGAGAAAATCAAATTCCAATGGTGTCAGGGAAAATTCCTCTTCCCCCAGTCTGGCGGCGCGGCGCTTGGGAAATAGCTTAATATCTCCAAATTCATAGGCATCATGGAACATTTCCTCTTGTCCGGAAAAGGCATCCACACGCCGAAACAGGGCCTTTACCCTCGTCACCAGCTCCAGCGGCAGAAAGGGCTTTACCAGATAATCATCACTTCCCAGAGTAATTCCTGTAATCCGGTCCAGAGGAGAATCTTTTGCAGATACGATAATAATGGGAACATGGCTCTTTTTCCGGATTTTTGTACAGACTGTCAGCCCATCCATTCCCGGCATCATCACGTCCAGAATGCAAAGGTCCGGCATCTGTTCTTCACAGGCAGCCAGCATTGACTCGCCGTCTTCAAAGCACCTGACTTCAAAGCCCTCCTTTTCCAGGAAATTCTGGATTAAAAAGCAGATATTTTTTTCATCATCCGCCACGTAAATCCTTTTTGCCATCGTTCTCCCTCCTCTTTTCCCTGCTTGTACTCCAGGTATCCTGGCATGCATCACGAAATGTCTTTTGGATATACTATAACATTTTGCCATCTCCCGGTAAATACCCTGCCGCAGAATTGCCGCAAAAGAAGCGGGAGTGTTGCAATCATTCCACTGGCTAACTTTCCACATCGGGGGAACGCCCGATGCGGAAAATCCCGTTGCACATTCCACCATTTCATAGTAAACTGTTTTTATGTCACATTACCGCATTATCACTAAGAATCACTAAGAAAGGATGAAAAAAATTATGAAGGATCTGGAATTTCTTGAGAAGGTAATAGAAGAGAAAGCCGGAAAAATCCTGGATGCCAATGACAAAATATGGGAATATGCGGAGCTGGCTTTCCATGAGACTAAGTCTGCCGCCCTTCTCTGCAAAATCTTAGAAGAAGAGGGATTCACCCTCACCACTGGAGACGCCGGAATCCCCACCTGCTTTACCGGGACTTTTTCCTATGGCTCCGGTAAGCCCGTCATGGGAATTTTAGGCGAATACGACGCCCTCTCTTCCTTAAGCCAAAAAGCGTCCCTGGCCGAAAAATCTCCTGTGGAGGCAGGCGCTCCCGGCCACGGCTGCGGGCACTGCGCCCTCGGAACAGGCGCCCTGGCCGCTGCCCTGGCTGTAAAGGAATATCTGGTGGAAAACAAAAAAGACGGCACTATCATCTACTTTGGCTGCCCCGCCGAGGAAGGCGCAGGCTCCAAGCAGTTCATGGCCAGAGCCGGAATGTTCGACAATGTGGACTTTATTTACACTTGGCATCCGTCAACGAAAAATGCCATCGACAACAGCCACAATAACGCCATTATGGGAGCCAATTTTGAATTTCACGGTGTGGCCGCCCATGCCGGCGGATGCCCCCATCTTGGGAGAAGCGCCCTGGATGCCGTGGAATTGATGAACGTGGGCTGCAATTATCTGAGAGAGCATATGATACCGGAAGCCAGAATCCATTACGCCTATATTGATGCGGGCGGAACCGCCCCGAATGTGGTGCAGGACCATGCGATGATCCGCTACGAAGTCCGTTCCCCCCGCGTTTCACAGGTAAAAGAGCTGTTTGAGCGTGTAAAAAAAGTCGCATACGGCGCTTCCATCATGACTGATACCACCATGAACTGCGAACTGGCCATGGCCTTCACGGAATACGTTCCCAACTGCGCCCTGGCGGCTGTTGCCGACGAATGCTTAAAGGAAGTCGGAGCGCCCAAATGGGACGAGGCCGATTATGCCATGGCAAAGGCTTTCCTGAATACATACCCGGAAATTACCATGGAAAGCATCAAAAACCAGATTGCGGAAACATACGGGGAAGGGCGGCTGGAAGAGATTCTGGAAAAGCCGCTGGATTCTGAGATTCATCCTTTTCATCCGGATAAAGTCCGCCTGGTTGCAGGCTCCACGGATGTGGGTGACGTGGGATATGCCGCCCCTACCCTGAATATCAATATTGCCACCGCATGCGTCGGTAATGTGGGACACTCCTGGCAGATGGTGGCCCAGTCCTGCAGCCCCATTGCCCATAAGGGACTTCTTACCGCCGCGAAAGTTATGGCACTTTCCTGTGTCCGCACCATGGACCGCCCGGATGTCATCGAAGCCGCCAAAAAAGAAGTGGAAAAACGAAACGGCGGCCATTATACCTGCCCGCTTCCGGATAGTGTACAGCCGCCGTTGGATACTTATTAAACTGTAAAATTTAAACATATCGCTTGGAGGGTAACGTTGTTTTTAGAGGTTCTTTCTGATGCTTGGGTGAATACTCAAAGCACAGAAAGAACCTCTAGCCGCACACTCAGTTTGCTCATCTGCGTGGACTGAGGTAAATCTCGGCATAGTTATCCCTCCTGTTCTTCAATCCGCTTGCGCTCAATTTCAATTTCACGCTGCAATTCTTCAGCAGTGGGCAGGGCAAAACGATAACGTGAAGCAAAAATCTGCCTGGCATCGTTCAAAACAGAGTATTTGACAATTGCCTCATTCTTCTGGGAACACAAGATTATGCCAATAGTAGGGTTATCATCTTCGTTTTTATATAACGCATCAAACATCCGAATATAGCTATCCATCTGACCGATGTCTCCGTGGGTCAATTTCCCAATCTTCAGGTCAATCAGTACATGGCATTTTAGAATGCTGTGGTAAAACACGAGGTCAAGATAAAAGTCCTCATCTTCATAGCGCATCAGCTTCTGTCTGGCTACAAAGCAGAAACCGCGTCCCAACTCCAGCAAAAATTCCTGCAATTTATCAATTAAGGCCTGTTCCAAATCCGATTCCCGCAGGGACGGGTAATTTTTCAGGTCAAGGAACTCCAGCACATACGGGTCTTTAATGAAATTTTCCGCGGCTAAAGGTGCCGTAAGTTCAACAGCTTCGTCCCTTACAGGAGTCTGCTCTCGGCTTGCAAGCAGCCGCTCATAATATAGGGTAGAAATATGCCTCTCCAGCTGGCGGCTCGACCATGCGGAGGCGATTGCCTCGTCCATATACCATTGTCTTGCCTTTTTATTTTCCACCGACAACAAAAGGCGGTAGTGCGTCCAGGTCAATTGCGAACGCAGTGCGTTCGTATTTGGAAACATCACATAAAACTTCTTCATCTGCTGCAATGTCCGCACAGAAAAGCCCTTGCCAAAGTCCTTGGTTAAACGGCTGGACAACTCCTGCAAAACAGATTTTCCATAATCAGCCCGCACATTGCCATTTTGCTCATGTTCTACGATGATACGCCCAATCTGCCAGTAGGCTTGTACCATTGCAAAATTGACTGCGCTGTATGCCTGATTACGCGACAGCAGGAGAGTTTCTTTTATTTTAGAGTAGATATCCTCATAAGAAGTTAGATTAAGGTCAGTCATTTTATCAACCCTCCTTGACTGAGAAACAATTCTTATAAGCATTTTGCTGCTTTATAGCGATATATTCTCTTGTTAATACATTAAGCTGTGGAATTTCGGTTTGGTTATACACCCGCGCACATCCTTTCACATCATTACCTGCAGATATCCCCAAGCAATTCTTCAAGCAGGTTCTCCTGATAAGCCGCCCTGCCTTTTTCTTTCACACTTTCCGCGGTCTGTTTCAGCAAAGGGTGTCTGATATGTTCCAGCTTTGCCAATCCGTTATAGTCAATAACTTCCTTTGAAATACCTGCCGCATAATCCGCCGGAGCCATCCTCCAGATATGAATCCGGTTTCCGAATTTCTGCCACAGCCGGTCCGCGATTCCAATTCCGTCCGGGTCAATGTCTCCGCTGTAATAGATTTCCGCCCCGCTGTCCAGGATAAGCGAAATCAGCTCCCGGGCCACGGTCCGAAGCTGCCCGGATGTACAGAGCAGCGTAATCTTTTTGTTCTGAGTCTCGCCGGAGCAGACAGATTTTTTCTGCACCTTCTCCCCTATATGATCCAGCAAATAGCAAAAGACCATTTCATTCTCGACGATATACACCCTGCCGCCTTCCGCCAGAACCCCCGTAACTCTTTTTAAGTTCTCCATCGTAATCACATAGGGTTCCATCCATCCGCAAAATGCCTCATACGCCGGATGCCATCCGTCTTTCGTCTGTAAATGCAGCCCATAGGCATGTACAAGAGAAGAAACATTATCCGGTACAATTCCCACGGAGAGCAGCGCTTCACGCCACTGGTGTGCATTCGCGGGCAATTCTGTTTTTTTCCAGAAACAGACTGCATGCTGTAAAAGCTGTCCGGCAGCCGTGCCGCGGTCAAAATAATGTGGGTTTCCGGATATTTTCGCCGCAAATACCGCCAGGGGAAGCCCCGCGTCGCTCTCCCCCGCGCTCTCAAGCAGTGCGAGCGCTGTTCCAACATTCTGGGCCAGAAGCGCCGCCTGGTAGCTGTCTTTGTTATATTCCTTCACGATCTGCTGATACCCATATTTTTTTGCGGATATCACTTCCTGTAACCAGCAAAACGCCGCGGACTCACTGCCAAAATTATTAAAAAAATATGCATGGACATCATGAAAAAAATTTCTTTTCTGCTCTTCTTTCGCTCTCTTTTCTCCTTGATTGGTGTCCATCGGCTCCCCAAAATATGCCTCCAGTACTCCTTTCATATCGACCGGGGCAAATCGCGTCGCCTGCAGTCCCTGTTCAAATTTCGCAAAATCAAAGCAGATATCTTCACTGTGAAATGTTTTCCCTAAGATTCCTCCTATCGCCCGTCTTTCCCCTTCCGTTGCATCGCTCAGGGTGATGCGGCCGCCCGCCTTCCCCAGGGTTTTCCATTTCTTCCGGAACGCCTCCATACATCTGTGGTATGCGTCCTTGCTCTTAAAATAGTCTGCACATTCTGCATTATTGTTCATCCAGTATCCTCTCATGCCCGTTCCATGTATATCGGATCACAGAAACGGTCTGGGAATTTTGCGGTCTTTGCAATTCTGCTATCCTGAGCCCCTTCACCGTTTCAAAGCAGCCCCACAATGCCTGGGAATTCATAATGTAATCAAAATCCAGCTTATGGACAAGCTCAAACATGCTGCTGATATTTTTATCGTCCACCCCTGCAAACGCCTCGTCCAGTGCAATCAGGCGGGGATGGGCCTTATTCTCTGCTTTCTGGTACTGTGCGTTGACCGCCGTAAAGAGCGGAACATACATCGCCATCGCCTTCTCACCGCCGCTGAAGCGGTTGAAAGCAGCATTCGTCAATGGCTTTCTCTGCTCCTCCCCATGCCGGAAATACATTTGAAATCCAAACCATTTACGATAATCCAGCGCGTCTCTTACAAGCTCCATATAATTAATCACGCTGCCGTCTTCCTCAAGCTTTTGTTTTTCTGTATGAATTTTACTCCGGAAATGCGCCGCAACCTTCTCGATGTCTTCCATGGTGAGAAGCGACCGTTCGCGAAGCAGAATCTGTTCCAGCTCAACCGTATCAAGTTCCGCGTCATTCTCCGCCTTGCGGGGCTTCCATTCCAGCGAAAAGCTAAGTCCCATGGAGGTATCCATCTCTTTCATAAGCTTCGACATATCCGAAATCCATTTTCTGCTGTCTTCAATCCGGTCTGTCAGCTGCTGGCTGATGGTCTGGGACAGAATATCCTCAAACAGTTCACGGTCCTTTTTCTGAATCAGCAGTTCTGTCTCCTCAATCGCAGTCTTTAAGATTCCATAAAATTCCTCCAGGTAAACCTTTTTCCCCTGCCAGACCGATACGACTCTTACGCGCTTGCGTAGCATACTGGGCATCTCTGCTTCTTCCGGTATTTCATCCGCTTCTCCAAAGCACTCGTCCAGAGCCGTCCCATAACTTGCCAGGCTGCCGTTATGCCGCTGATACACCTGATACAGTGCGCTCAGCATATCTGAGGCCTCCCTGTTTTTATCACTTTCCCGAATCACGCCCGCCGCTTCCCTGGCACATTCAAAAAGCGGGCGCTCTCCCCTCTCAACAACAAGCTTCAAAGAGAGCTCCTCCTCAAAATACTTTCTGAGGAAGGTTTCCTCAGCGATTGCCTGTTTTACTCTCTCCGCCAGCTTCGGTTCCGATTCCAGGAAACCGCGAATTCTTTCTTCCAGACGGACTAAGTCATCGTTTACCTGCCTCCACGCTTCATTTAGGCCCTCCAGCTTTTCGTTCACCTCTTTCAGCCGCTTTGCCTTTTCAATGTTTTCCGGCCGGTTAAGATATTCCTCAAACTGCTGAATCTGAAGATCGCATGCCTGTACACGCATGCGGTACCCTCTCTTTTCGACGAAGGCATCATCCATCGCCTGCTCTGCCATGGCAATCTGCTCTTCGCTGTGTCTGCGGTTGCCGCGCTCCGTTCCAAGCTGTAACAGATTCCCCCGCGCATCCTGCCAGATTCGCTTATATTCCTCCGCGGACTCTTCCGCCTCCTCATAGGCCTCTCCCGTCCTTGCATACGGGAATGCTTTGCACTGCTTCAGCATAACCTGGTATTGTTCCTTTTTCTGCTGCTCCAGATGCCTTTTTTTCGTCTCCTCCTGGCTGTACTGTTCACAAATTCTCTGCAAGGCAAACAGACAGTCCTTTTCTTTGGCCAATGCATTGTTAATGGAAGAAAAGCCGGGCAGGCCCTGATATTCCTCCTGTAAAATACTCAGACAATTCTCAAGCCTGTCAATCTCTTCGCTGAGCGCTGTGATGGTTTCCGTATAGCCTTCAATCTGCTCCTGCAGCTGCCGGATTTTTTCTTCTTTTCGTTTCTTTCTTGCCAGCAGGCCGACAAACTCCGCCCCGCCTGTCTTATCCGCCCTTCCGGCTAAAATACCCTGGCGGAAGCTTCCGTCCTCTCCAAGAAAAATGCCCTGTCTTAAGCCATTCTCTTCATAAATATTACTTAAGATTCGCTCCACCATTTCTCTGTGTCCGTCTTCCAGCTCTTCGCTTGCCGTTAATCCAGAGAAATGTGAATTTCCTTTTTCTTCTATATATAAAACCGTATCCAGAAACTGCGGACATCTCTGCCTGATTTTCTCAAACTCCTGCTGGGAAACAATCAACGCGTCCAAAATCCCCATTTTCTGCAGCTGTGCCTCCAGCCTCGCACATGCGGCAGAATCCAGCTCCTTTGAAAATTCCACCGTTTTATAAAACGGAACCGCCGCGATGCCGGCTTCCTGCAGCGCAGCTCGTGTTTTCTTTGTATCTTCCTCTCTCTCCGGCTCCAGCTCTTCCTGCTTTTGAATCTGAAGCAGTTCCTCCTTCGCGGCCATCAAAATCTCATTCTGGTGGTTTAAGGCATACTCCCTGTCCTTTTTTTCATCCGCCAGTATCTGGCGCTGCCTTTCATAATCGGCACGCAGCAGTTCCTGTATGGCTCCCGCGTCCTCAATGGACTCATACTGCCGTACTTTCTCTTCCACCGCGTCAAGTACTTCTTTCTCCGGCTTCCACTGTCTGGAGAGCTTCCCCGCGTCAAAAAGATTGATAATCCATTGGTCAATGACATTTACCACATTCCCCTGTGCCGCATTCAGCTCCTGTTCACACAGATTCTTCTGCTGCTTTAGCTGCTCCATCCGGCTTTCCAGTTCGTCATACTGTCCGGCAATCTCCTCGTACTTCTGAATCGATTTTTTGCACTCCGCAATCAGCTTTCTGTATACATCCAGGCTCTTAACAATCTCATCTGTCTTCTGATATTCCTCCGTTTCAAGCAGCTTCACCGCCGCTCCGTGCTCGGCCCACTGTAAAACTTCCTGCTGCTCCTCCAGTTCCCTTTTTTCATCCAGCAGTTCCTGCTCCTTCTGCTCCAGACGATATTGAACTTCTTTCAGCTTTTGTTCTCCCTCAAAGATACGTTCTTTGCACTCCTCAATCTTTTTTTCCCATTTTTGTTCCTGTGCTTCAAACTCTCGCCGGTCTTTCCTTGCCTGCTCAAGCTTCTGGTCGATCCCCTCCAGGTCTGTATCCAGAAGTCCGGCCCGCTCAAGCTCCGCCAGTTTTCTCTCCTCTTCCAGTTCCCCCAGACGGATTTTCTGACTTTTCTGCTCATTCTCCGCGTCTGTTCTTTTCTGTTTCTGTGTATCCAGCTGGCTCTGTGCCGTCTCCGCCTCTTTCTTCTTTTCCAGATATGCCTTTGCTTTCTTGGCAATCATGTACTGATTGTAGCGTGTGTATTCATTTCGAATCGCCTTGACATCCGTAAATGCGCGTTTAAGCGTATCCAGGCTGTCCTGAATTTCATCCATTTTTTCCATCGCGTCAACCATGACACGCAGATCCTCATCCGAAAGCGTCTGCAAGGAATCATTGAGAATATCGTATACTTTGGAAGGTTTGAACTCCTTTGACAGCTTCGGAGCGCGCACTTTTACAAGGAGCCGGATAAACTGCTCATATTGCTCCGCCTTTCGAAAACCGAAAATATATTGATTGACATACCGTTTGTATTCGCTCTGGCTGTCCGTAAAGATATTGTCTTCTCCCAGCTGGAGCTTCATGTCTCTTTTATCATGAGGAATTTTTATGGAACCAACCTGCTTATACAGCCAGAGATCATAACCAATCCTGCGCCCATCCAAAAGAACAAAGCCCCAAAAATCCATTGGTTTTCCGCGCTTAGCCCGTTGTCCGATTCCAATCGTCCGATATTCGTCCGACTCTTCTTTTTTAAATTCCAAAAACAGATAGCCTGTGGACTCATCCTTTCCTTCTTCACCCAGAAAATAATATTCCATCCTGCGGTCACTGGAGCCAAACGGGTCCAGACGGTTCGGGGTGCGGTCGCCATCCAGCACAAATGGAATAAAACTCTGCGTCGTAATGGACTTACCGGAACCGTTCTGGCCTCTTAAGAGGAGCTTTCCGTCTACAAATTCAAAATATTCCTCATCATACAGCCAAAAATTCACAAATCCGATTCGATTCATTTTCCAGCGATTTATCAATCCTTTGTACCTCCTGCAAAATCTTTCGGATAAAAGCCTGCCGTCCTTCCGGCTGCCGGTAAGAGTATGATATCATCCCCGTCACGTGTAAGCATCATCCATTGTTCCATGTATTCCAGAATTGCATCCAGGAGCCTGTCCTCATCCATTTCCCGGAATTCCTTGCTCCATGCATCCTTCCATTTCTTACGGCAGTCCAGCACGATTTCCCTGAATTTGCTCCCCGGCAGGGAGATACACTCATTTTCTTTCTTCGCCAATTTTCCGTCGTGAAGCGCGTTCTGAATTTCCGCACACAAAAGAAGCACAGCCTCCGGCAGCATGGCGTCTCTCGGATGTACCGCTCCGTAGCAGTCATCCGCATCCAGTGTTAAAAACGCCGCATTCTTATAGATGTCTAAATTTCCGCCCAGATTATCATTTAAATATTTTGAAACCCACTGACGCTGATTTTTTAAATAGAGTGCGTCCGCATCTTCATTTCCGTCCCAATAATATGCCGGACATACCGCCAGCTGCCTGTATACACGGTTAATCCGCATGGTCCTGCTTTCTTTATTCAATTCCTCAAAGTCGGTTTTTTCGAAGTCTTTCCAGGATTCATAAGAAGAAATATCGACCGCAAAGCTGGCGGCAAAATACTTGGAATACCCGGTATTTTCATACAAAACCTCCTGGCCTTCCTCCCTGCCGAACGCCTCGCTTCTTCCCTCATATACGCGCAGCATCCTCAGCCCCTCCATATACTGCAGGACACGGACCAGAGATTTTCTCTGTGTAAAAGAAGTCCAGTCAATCTCCATATAGGACTTTAACTGCGTTTCCACATAGCCAATCAATTCAGACAAAAGAAACTGCTCCTGTTCTTCCTTATCCTCCAGATACATTAAGGCAACACATAAAATGCAGTAATCTCTGATATCCTTAAAATCTTCGATTCCCATGAAGCTCTGAGCGCTGGCCGGCCTTTTTTCCAGCTTTAAAAGATTCTCCGTATGAATCAGCTTCCATCCCAGCTGTTCGCGGATAAATCTCTGAAAATTGGGGATATCCCGTTTCACCCTGTAATATGTTTCCTTATCGTAATCCTTGCAAATCCAGAAATTTTCAAATAATGTTCGTACTTCATTCATGGTTATTTAAACTCCAATATATATGCCGGCATCGTCAGCGCCCCATCTTCACAGTCTAACACACAGGTTCCCTCTCCCCGGATCAGCTGATATTCCTGCCCGTACTCCGTTCTTCCCAGTCTGCGGGAATTCATATTCGCCTGAGCAATCCATTGCAAGAAAATAATTCTCACATCCTCCGGCACCTTTCCGTTAATTTCCGAAAAAGTAATCCGATTCTCCTTTATGTAACGCATGACAATCTCTTTTTGCTTTCTGGCATGCTGAAGATAGGATTCTCTCTGCATATATTTTTCCAATGACTTATCCGCAAAGCCTCTTCTGTCTTTTTTCTCTCTGTAACTTCTCGTATGCGGCTTCAGCAAAAAATCCGCAGGCTCTTCCTCATACACACTGCTACTAATTGTGTCCTCCTCACGAGGCTCATTTGTCTTAAAATGCTGTATTTTCTGTACGCCAAAAACATGAGCCGACAGTTTATGCGCCTCATCAAGATTTTCACACTTTAAAAACAATTCCAAAAATTTCACATAATCGTCTTTCCTGCTGATTCCCCAATTCTGAATTTGGACAATCAAGGCGGCATTCTGAATGATGCTCCGGATAACATCATTGGTAATCTGCAGTACCTTTTTACATTCACAATTATGATCCGGCGTATCAATAAACCAGTTTTTCAGGGAATTCCACTTGCCGCTGACATTTTCCCTTATGCTGGGCTCCGCGTTTCCATGAATCTCTAAAAACGCATGAGGAATGTCCAGCTCACTTTGTACCACCTTCTCCAGAACACGGCTTTCCACAACAGGAATCACCTTCATCAACAGCTGTTCCATTCTTCTCGCATGCTGCTGAAGCGCCTGGACAAACTCGTTCAGATACTTAATAAATTTATCTTTGTGAATCACAAATTCCACCGACTTCATCAAATGATCCGTCTTCCCGGAATAGAAGTCTCGAAGATAATCCTGATAATTCTGATTCAGCCGCTTAAAATCCTCCTGGAGAAGATTCCACCACTCATTTACCTCTTTTAAGCCCGCATACTCCATCCTCTCCGCGTCTTCCAGGCTTTTTTCCATCCGGACAAAAAAATTCACAGATAAATTCCCGGACTCCAGAAATACATTTTCCAGACGGACGGTCAGTCTCTCAATCTCCACTGCATACTCAGACATGGTATAACGATACTGCTTATTTTTATATTCCGCAATCGTATAAACCCGCCCCGGATCCTGAATCGGCGTAAGATTTTTCCATTTAACCAGAGCCTCCAAGTCCAATACTAACTGTTCCATGGAATAATCCGCGAAAAACTCATCCTGGCTGATTAATTGGAAGACATCCTCTTTATATAATTGAAAATGCATCTTCTCGTATTCCCGATAAAACAGACGCATAATTTTTCGATATGTCGGTGCATTCGGCACAGACAGATAGGAGGTCTCATGTATTGGCTCAAAATGCTCCATCCTGTGTATTCCTTTCTGCCTTTCTGGCATCATAGGCAGTTCTTCGTAACCATTCAGACTTGTGAAGATTCTGGTGAATGAAATACTGGCTGTCTACGCCCTCTGCACGCCTGCAAAGCCAGACGCAGCGCCATTACGCCGTTGCTTTGCAGACACACAGACGGCGCAGACATCTTGTCCGCAGTACGCGAGCAGGAAGATACAGGGCTGAATGGCTACATTTCTCCTCCTGCACCTTTATAACCTGCGCCTGGAGCTATAGCTCTATAACAATAACACTATAGCTGATCCACGGCTTCCTTCAGCTGCCGCAGCGCTTTCTCCAATACAGATCGCGGACAAGCGGCATTCAATCGCATAAATCCAGTCAGACTGCGCCCAAAGGTATACCCCTCGTTCAGCCCGATTTTTGCTTTTTCAATCATAAAAGAACGAAGCTCATCGTTATTCATTCCCAGTTCCCGACAGTCCAGCCATACCAGATAGGTCGCGTCAGGAAGATTTGGTTTGATTTTCGGTATATTGGCTTCGCAGTATTCTTTAATAAAGTCAAAGTTTCCGGCAATATAATGAAGCAGCTGTTCCAGCCACTCTTCCCCCTCATTGTACGCAGCCTCCATCGCCACGGAACTGAACGCATTATTCCTGTGAATATCCATATTCATCCAGAAACGATCAAACTTCTGTTTCATCTCCAGGTTCGGGAAAATCGTGGTTGACGCCTGAAGTCCCGCCAAATTGAATGTCTTTGTCGCCGATACACAGGTAATGATTTTCGATGCGATTTGTTCCGACAGACGCGCCACAGGCGTATGCTTTTTACCATGGAAAATCAGGTCAGAGTGAATTTCATCCGAGATTAACAGTACATTGTTAGCAATACAAATTTCTGCCATTCTCCGAAGGTCTTCCGGCTTCCATACAATGCCCAATGGATTGTGAGGATTGCATAACAGAAAAATTTTCACTTCTTTTACTAATTTCTCAAACGCCTCAAAATCGATTCCCCATGAGCCGTCCTTTTCCACCAGCTGGTTCTCTAAAACCACGCGCCCGCTGGCTTCCGTAATATCATAAAATTCCGAATACACCGGCGTCTGGATCAGAATTTTATCGCCTTCTTCGCTGAATATCTGAATCAGCGCCGACAGGGCAGGCACAACGCCCAAACTCCAGCTCATCAGAGCAGGATCCACATCCCAGTCATTCCTTCTTTTCTCCCAGTTCTTTACTGCTTCAAAATAAGAATCCGGTCTGGATGTATACCCCCAAATCCCTTCTTCCGCTTTTTTACGGCAGGCATCAATAATAGGCTGCGCCGTCTTAAAATCCATGTCCGCCACCCAAAGCGGAATGACGTCGTCTGTTCCAAATTTCTTGATTCTCTCATCATATTTTGATGAACGGTTTCCGCTTCGGTCAATGACTTCATCAAAATTATATTTCATAAATGCTTCCGCCTTTCCCTGTTTTTGCTATCCTTTTTTGATGTCCTGTTTTTATTGCACTGCTTTTGTTACTCTGTTTGATTGCCCTGTTTGGTTATCCTTTTTCGTTACTCTGTTTTTATTGCCCTGTCTTTGTTGTCCTGTTTTGGTCACTCGGTTCCCGTTGTCCTGTTTTAATCGCCCGGTTTTGGTCACCCGGTTTCTGTTGCCGTTTCCTTGTTCAGTTACCTGTCTTGGCCGCCCGGTTTCTGTTGCCCTGTTTAGGTCGCTCGTTTTCTGTTGTTTCGTTTCTGTTGCTCTGTTTTATCTACCGGTTCTGTAACCACCCGGCCCCATTACCACTTGGTATCCCTCCAGCCGTACTTCTTCATTTCTTCCCGAAACGCACTTCTCCGTGAGTACGCATCCCTGTACGACGTCATAAGCTCCTGTTTTGCCCCTTGCTTGCCCATGGCTTCCAGCACCTCACCCAAGGCGGCAATATATGCCGCACACTCCCCGTAATAGTTTCTTCGGTTCGCCTGCATAATTCCTGCCGTCCGCTTTTCCAAAAGCGCTGTGATTCTTTGTACTGCAAGGTCTCTAATGTCAGATTCCATTTTCACCATAGACCTCCATTTAAAAAATAACTGGCAAAACAAATCACTGTCGCTCGTTTCCTCCAGTCCGCCAACACCTTTTCGGTACTCTTCCGCGGAAAATCCCATTGCCCTTTTTGCAATCTCTGCCATGGCATTGATTCCCCTGCTGCCATTCCATTGCCCCTCATGCAAATACAAAAGATACAACGCGATTCCCTGTTTCATAAAAGTTCCCGTCCAGCCCAGCGCTTCCGATTTATTCAGCCCTTCGTTCAGCACCTCCGCAAACTGCCCGTCTAAAAACCTGAGCAATAAAACCATATTGCTGTCCGGTCTGTTTTCTTCCCTCTCAGAAGATAAACAGTCCCTTTCACGCATGCCATAATAGCCGCTGCTTTTATGTACAGGTAATTCCACAAATACTCTTCGCAGCTCTTCCCTTTTCTTTTCGTATTTCCCGTCATTTAACAGCGCCCGAAGATAATTCAGGGCAGATGTATCAGATTCATATGCAGCAAAATAGCATTTTTCCAGCAAAGACTGTTGCCCGTCTGTTGCAATAATATACTCAGCAGTCCTCAACGCTGCCCTGCTGCGTATCATATATTTCTTTGGTATCGTCTTCATCGCCTGAATTCCTATGGATACCATGTCTTCCGTTCCCATATGGTTCCCGTTTTCCAATATATTCAAATATAATCCCGGATGAACAGCCGCATATTTTCCCGCATACGAAACCGCCAAAGAAACATCATTCAATAAATCAACGGCTTCCAAAATAAGACGGTCCGCATCATGCCCTGTCTTATCGCCAAGATATGTAATCCAAAGCGGAAGAAATTCATCAAACGCAGGTAATTCTTCATCTCCATGCTGCATGATTGCTTCTAATGTAATTGCATCCTCGTGTGCATTTGCAATCATATCATACAATACCTCCGGACATTTAGCCGGCGGCACTGCCTGATATGCACAATGCAACGCATCAAGGATAATCGATTTCAGAT
Source organism: uncultured Lachnospiraceae bacterium (assembly GCA_910586315.1). Classification (GTDB taxonomy): domain Bacteria; phylum Bacillota; class Clostridia; order Lachnospirales; family Lachnospiraceae; genus CANRXD01. The sequence goes on from CAJUIP010000040.1 coordinate 23,341, forward strand.
CACGGTCCAAAAGCTCATTCTGCACCATATCCGCAAGTGAAAATTCTTCATCTCCATATTCATTGTCACATAGAATTTCCATAGACAGCAGCTGCCTTCCGACTTCCAGACCTTCTTTGTATCTCATCTGGCCCATGCAGACATGCAAAAAGTCACAGGCTTCCTCAAGCATATCCGAAATACCGCTGTTATCCTCATAATAAAATTCCTCGATGCTGTCGTCATTCCAGTCATCATATTCTTCGTTTAATATTCCGGTAATTGTTATTTCCTGTGAATCAATACTTCTTAAATTATCTCTGACACGGCGATACATTTCGTCGAAATCAGTTTCTTCGTCCTCATTCTTATTGATTCCTTCACCTGCTCCATTCCCGGCAGATTTCAGCATTTTCAGGAAGTTTTCCCTGTAATGCTTCGGACAGCCCCTCCCGATATTATAGATAAAAGCAGCCAGCTGTTCTGCTGAATATTGCGATGTAAGGGCATCTGTCTGTTTCAAAAAATTTGTCAGGTTCATATCAGGTCTCCATTCCCCAATCACTGCTCGTGCTGACACAGGTTCCATCTTCATATAAACCTCTGCACGAATAGTTCCATTCGTTCCTGGCTTTTCCATCGCATTTATGCGGAACCGCACTAATTTAGTAACCGTTCATCCGTGCGAAAGTTCAGAAAGGAAACGCGTCGAAAACTTGTTTTCATAAGTGTTTTTACCCGGAATCTTCATTAGGCGAAACTGTTACCAAATTTGTTCCGCCTTAATAAACGATATATTACTCATATTTCCGTACTTTTTTATATTTTTTTGAGTATATCACACTCCGTCTAATTATTCAACCGGGGTATCGCTCTCGTTCGTGTACAATTCAAGATAAACGCATCAACTTCTTCCAAAAAGATGTTGACTTTTCAAGTACTTTTGTTCCGAAGATATTTTTTCCTGGTAACGTATCATATAAGATTGAAAATTGCATATAATTCGCTGCAAACACGTACTGTTGAACAGAATGGCATGATGAATCATAGGTTGAAAGGTTATAATTATCTGGTAATTATTTTGATATAATATCTATTTTCACAATATTCAGCATATTTATATTGATGTGTTTACCCAGTAACGCGGAAATCCTTATTTGCCAAAAAACTCCACTCTACCAAAAACGCATGTGAATTCCCCCACCCCACAAAGGGCTGAGGTAATTTTATATCTGACCACAGAAACATCTGACGGTTACAAATATACCCCCAGGTGAAAGGCCATCTGTATATCACCATGTTGCAGACATGATGTAAATGTCGCGCCAGCAAAAACCGCCAGCAAGGAATCGAAAAAGCCGTACCGCACGGTCCCTTTTATGACCTGCAATACGGCTATCCAAAGGCAAAACAACGACCCAAAAACAAGGCTAGTGTACTGACTCGATTACTTTCAGCCAAATGACGCAGAATGAATTTTCAGTCTGCAAGGCGGAGGAAGGAGGCGATGCGGTGGCATCGTTGACTGACAACAACGCAGCAGATGGAAATTCAGGCAAGCCATTTGGCGAAATGTAATCGAGTCAGCACACTAGCTTTACTCATGGATTTTCCACCCATTCAGGAACTTCGCAGTATCAGCCGCGCCATGGTCAATGATCTCACTATGTCCCAAATCCAGTGCCCTGATTGCCTCCATATCCTCATCACTCAGCCTGAAATCCCAAATATTAAGGTTTTCTTCCATGCGCTCCTTGTGAACGGATTTCGGAATAATCACAACACCCCTCTGCACATTCCACCGCAGGGCCGCCTGCGCTGCAGTTTTCCCATACTTCGCACCAATTTCGGTTAGAACCGGATGGCTGAAAATGCCATGCTTTCCTTCCGCCATCGGCCCCCATGCCTCGGGTTGAACGCCAAACTCTTTCATGGTTTCCAGCGCGCCCGTCTGTGCAAAAAACGGATGAAGCTCCACCTGATTAACCATCGGTTTGATTTTTGCGTTCAGGCATAAGTCCGCAAGCCTTTCCGGATAAAAGTTGCAGACGCCGATTGCCCTGCTTTTCCCTTCCTCATACAGTTCTTCCATCGCCCGCCATGAACCGTAATAATCATTCATCGGCTGGTGGATCAGATACAGGTCAACATAATCAAGCCCTAATTTATCAAGAGAAACCTGAAACGCTTTTTTCGCATTCTCATACCCCGCATCCTGCCGCTTCCGGCACCTGGAACACGCCGAATCCCTCCATTGGCATTTTTACTCCGTTACTTAATGTTGTGTAATCCATTGCAGATCCTCCTTGTTCTCAAATAATGCTACTGTTTACGGTTGGGGGGCATCTTCTTGCCCGTCTCCAACGGGCAAGAAGCATCGGGCATTCACCCGATGGGGAAAAACGGATAAAATCTGTCTTACAAGCAAACTTGACGCCTGTTTTTATCCGTTTCCCCGCCTTACTGCTCACGGTTGGGGGGCATCTTCTTGCCCGTCTCCAACGGGCAAGAAGCATCGGGCATT
>CAJUIP010000040.1:25943-28981 GCA_910586315.1 uncultured Lachnospiraceae bacterium
CACCCGATGGGGAAAAACGAATAAAATCTGTCTTACAAGCAAGCTTGACGCCTGTTTTTATCCGTTTTTCCCTGCCCCGTGAATTGTAATCAAATAATATCCATGTGTTGATTTTTCCCTATATGCGTATTATGATATAAACAGAACGAAAAAACAATTACCAGCTTTTTGAATATGGAGTTTATGCCACACATTTTGAAAACTGGATATTTAAGACCAGTCAGGAGCGTCAGAGCATGTATTTTAGTCAGGAACATCATGTAGACCCACGTGTCCACAAGACCCGCGAAGCTATCAGAAATACTTTTAAAAAAAAGATATGTGAAATGCCTGCCGAAAAGATCACGGTCAAGGAACTTACTGACCGGGCAAAGATTCACCGGAAAACCTTCTATCTTCATTACACAACCATAGAAGCGCTTTATCAGGATATGATGTCAGAAATTGCAGATGGATATTATCAGGAAATGGAAAAACTTAAGCCGCCTTATTCTTTCAAAGATATCAACCATATTTTCTTTTCCTATTATGCAGCACAGGACAAATTTGTGGAACGGCTGATCTGTGAACCAAGTTACCGGCCCTTTTGCAATAAGCTCCATACCGCAACTCTGCAGCACAACCTGAGCCGCTATAACCCTTATGCCGGTTTCAGTCCGGAAAAGCAGAGCATGATCCATATCTTTCTGATAGTCAGTTCCCTTGAGCTCTACCGGCAGTGGATTGCTGACGGTAAAAAACTTTCTTTGGAGGAAGTAATTGAGCTGACTGGAAAACTGCTTGATGAGGGAATTTCCGGACTTTTATAAATTTATGCTGTCCATAAGACAGACGAGGAATCGGGGGCATTAACATGGAGGAATTGTTGGTTTATGCGGTTTTGCTTTATGAGGAACTAATACCAGAAAACGAGTACAGGAAACGACTTGATGAATTGTTTCTCAACAACCCCGAAAACGATGATTTGCTATACTTAGAATGGGAAACAGACCTTAAAAAAGCTATAATCTATGTAAGGACACATATTGATTACAAAAATCTTGATCATGAACGGTTTGGCAGAATTTTAATGAGCAAATTAAAGAGAATCTATGGAGACTCCCCAGATATAAAATATTTTGCAAACCGAATGTATCATTTGTGGCAAAATCTTCCTGAAAACATTCAGAACACAGAACCATTTTGGACTCTGTCCTATGCTGATGACCCTTTATCCTGGGGAGATGAAAAACAGACCAGGGACATTTATGAACATATGTTCAGTTACTATAAAAATTAAGTTAAAATAACCGTCCCTGTTTTTTGATTCACAAAATCCAATAGAGATATCTATTCGTCCTATTCCTCATTTGTTTTCATTTCATATGCCGTCGCACAATGCGCTATACGCAATCTTGCAAATTCTTCTATAATGAATGGACAATGTGCAGTCATAGTCTGCAAAAAGTTCTTTATGTAAGCGAAGAGATTATTTATCTAATTCACCCTCGTCTGCATGACATTTTAGGAAAGTTCAATACTTATAATTTATGTTTTCTTTTTCCTGGCTTCCGCTCTTACTTTATCTGGCTGTATCCTATATATTTTTGTCCTTTCGATAGAAATTATTAACTCTATAGCAATTTTAAAGAGTTTCCGTAATCATACTCCCTCTCTGCTTCTCCTTGTTACCACTTTTCAACCATCCATAGCTCTTTATATATACGCCCATAATATATTCTTTCCCACTTCATTTCTCTCATCTTACTATTTATCTCGCAACTGCATCCAACAGATTTATTAACTCCAAAATGCCATAATAGCCTGGAACAATATTGTTAAATCGCGATGCTGGTGCCTTTCCATGTGCAAAAATCTGGTAAAAGAAATTTTCACAAGTCTTTGCCAAATTCAATTTACATACCAAAATACTTTTCTATCGCATTGATATGCATAAAAAATATTTTTTCACGATTTTCGTTCAGCATTTATCTTAATTCTACCGCCCTGACTCAACGAACATTTTCTGTTTCATTTGTAGATTCGATTAAATTGCCCTCTGCTTCATAAAGAAACGTATTTAAAATAATTGAGTATGCACCAGATAAATTTTATGTGATGCAAAAAGGCTGAAAAGAAAGGGTTGAAACTTTTCATATTCTCTAATTTTTCCGGCCGGAATTTCTATCATACTATTCGTTTCATTCATTTTACAGATATCCTCGTTTCATTACCTCCTCAATCAAACGAGGCTGAATGTCAGGGTATGTCCATCTTTCCGGAAATTTGTCTGTTATTATAATTTTTTCAATTTCGTAATGTAACTCTGCCTCAAAGCATTTGATATCGGCAAAAAACAACATTCCAAAAGATTTTTTTCCATAATTCAAATGATCAGGTGCTGTAACAGAATATATACAAATGGGTTCTATATCAAATTCCAAAGCTCCTGTTTCCTCATACAGTTCCCTTTTTGCTGTATCCATTATATTTTCCCCATTTTCCCGATGACCTCCGGGCACTTCCCATGTATCTCTGTTCTTGTGTTTACAAAACACATATTTATTTTGAGTTTTAGCAAAAATCACTGCATATTTAAGCAGTTCATCCGCTATATTTTCATAAAACTTAACCTCAGTCATTTTAATCATCTCACCTTATTTAACATTCCGCGATTTTATTAAAAGCCTGTTTTGCAGTGATTGCTCATCTGGGATTTCCTGACCCGCATACTCGAAAAAACATTCTGCATACTTGGTCGGATTATTTACCGAACGATATGCTAACAAATCAGGCTTCATTATTTTAAGGATAGCATATCCTCATATAATTCGCTATAAAAATTGCATGTCACATCGCCACTATTACGAAATATTTTATACTCCATATTTCCTCAAGACTAGTGTAGCAACCTTTTTATATTTAGCCTAATATATAATGCCAATAGTATATATTGTAAACAGATTTATACGAATATATATTTGACTAAATATAAACGAGTCAATACACTAGTGTAGCGACTTGCCTATATTTAGCTAAATAATTATTCCATATAATGC
>CAJUIP010000041.1 GCA_910586315.1 uncultured Lachnospiraceae bacterium
GCTATCCGTAACACATCCTCATAATTATCACAAAGGGTACGAAACCCCAGCATATCATTAAAAACCTTTGCTGCCTGATGATCTGGGTAATACCTTTCATATTTTAGCATTGCCGACTGGATGCTTTTAATACGATAATCGATTGTGAGTCCGTGAAGCAGATCGTTACCCGCATACCAGCTATGAACATTCAATAACTCGTCAAACAAAAGAGTCTTGTCAAAATAATGGAGATTCTTTTTCAGTCTGATACCCAACCCAGATTGATAGGACAACTCCTTAAGCAAGCTTATGGATAATCCATCTCTTTTTAAAATAGTGTCTAACACACTTCCTCCTGCCTCTGTATCAGAAAATTTTGCCATTATAACATATCCCGGAAATCCCCATCATCGAGGGCCTTTAAGTCATCTCATTCATTTTGGCCAGCTTCGCCGCCTGGTCGGCGGCAATCAGGCTGTCTATTAACTCCTGAAGGTCTCCGTCCATAACGGCGTCTATCTTATATAATGTCAGTTTGATTCTGTGCTCCGTCACGCGCCCCTGAGGGAAGTTGTAAGTACGTATCTTCTCGGAACGGTCTCCGGTGCCAATCTGGCTGCGGCGGGCCTCCGCCTCTTCATTCTGGCGGCGTTCCAGTTCCATGTCATACAGCTTGGAACGCAGAAGGCGGAAGGCTTTTTCCTTGTTCTGAAGCTGCGACTTTTCTGTCTGACTGTAAATAACGATTCCTGTGGGAATATGGGTCAGACGAACGGCAGAGTCCGTGGTATTTACACACTGGCCGCCGTTTCCGGACGCACGCATAACATCAATACGGATGTCCTTATCATCAATGACAACATCAAATTCCTCAGCCTCCGGCATGATAGCCACCGTTGCCGTGGAAGTATGAATACGGCCGCCGGATTCGGTCTCCGGAACACGTTGAACCCGGTGCACGCCGCTCTCGTATTTCAATTTGGAGTAAGCGCCCTGTCCGGTAATCATGAATTCCACTTCCTTCATGCCGCCGATACCACTCTCACTTACGTTAATTAATTCCACCTTCCACCGCTGGCGCTCTGCATAATGGACATACATCCGGTATAATTCCGACGCGAACAGGGCTGCTTCATCGCCGCCTGCGCCTGCACGGATTTCCACAATAACGTTTTTCTCATCGTTGGGGTCCTTGGGAAGAAGAAGAATCTTAAGCTGCTGCTCCAGCTCCTCAATTTTCTTCCTAGCATCAGAAAGCTCTTCCTTTGCCAGTTCACGCATCTCCTCGTCACTTTCCTCTTCCAGAAGCGCCAGACTGTCCTCCACATCCCGCTTCGCTCTGGTATACTCTTTATATGTGTTCACCAGAGGAGTCAGATCGGCCTGCTCTTTCATCAGCTTGCGAAACCTTTTCTGGTCTTCTGTAACAGACGGATTATTTAGCTCAAGCATAATTTCCTCATAATGCTTTACAATGTCATCCAAACGGTCAAACATGGGAAACCTCCTTCTCACACCCCGGCCAGCCGTTTTTCCCTCAGCATCCGGGCTATTTTCCATCAGGCTGCCGGAGCTTTCCATGCGGGATTCCACTTCCCACGGACCACCCGGTCTCTGCCCGACAGATCTTTTATTACCTCTGTATCCTTAAATCCATGACCAGACAACAGACGTTCCACCGCTTCCCCCTGGTCATATCCGATTTCAAAATAAACAGCCCCGTTTTCCTTAAGAAAGCTTCGGCTTTCCTCCGCCAGTTTCCGGTAAAAGAACAACCCGTCTTCTGAACCGTCCAGAGCCATACGCGGTTCAAAATCCCGTACCTCCGGCTCCAGTCCTTCAATCACCTTGCTTGGAATGTAGGGCGGGTTGGAGACAATCACATCAAAGCGTTCCTCAGGTGCAAATGCCGAAAACAAATCGCTGCAGCGGAACTTTACCGTATCGGCCCCAAGGATTTTTTCCGCATTCTTTTCTGCGGTCAAAAGAGCGGCATTGGAAATATCCGCCGCTTCCACATGGGCATATTTCCCCAAGGCCGCCAGACTTATGGCGATGCACCCTGAACCGGTACATACATCCAAAAGAGAAATCCCCCGATTTTTATGGGCGCAAAGCACCGTTTCCACCAGCGTTTCTGTATCCTGTCTTGGAATCAGCACATCACTGTTTACATAAAATTCCAATCCCATAAACTCCTGGACACCCAAAATATGCTGGAGCGGTTCTCTTCCTGCCCGTCTTGAAAGTTTTTCCCAAAACTCCTCAAGCGCTTTTCCCTCTGCCGTCACCGTCTCCCGGGACCGCAAAAGATAGTCTGCCCGGCTCATGCCGAATACATGTTCAAACAGATACCAGCCATCCAGGCTGTATTCCCGGATTCCCGCGGATTCAAGCTTCTTCTGTCCCGATAAAAGCAGCTCTCCCCAGGTCATGCCGTTTTCTCCTGTGCTTTAAAATATCCTTTTGGGTAAGTCTCCGGAAAATTCTCCTCCAGATATGTCTTCCAGTCAAACACCTGTTCCACGGCCGCAATAGCCACTTCGATCATGGAGTCATCCGGTTCCTTTGTCGTCAGTCCCTGCATCCACATGCCGGGGCGGCTTATGAGATCCATGATTTTAGAGTTGCTTCTTCCTGCCAGGCGGAGCACCTCATAAGACACTCCCGCAATCACTGGAATCAGTATGATTCTGCTGGCAATCCGGAGCCAGATGGTATCCACACGAACCACCATAAAAATCAAAATACTGATTACCATTACAATCAGAAGGAAACTGGTACCGCACCGTTTATGCTCTTTGGAGCTTTTTTTCACATTCTCCACGTTTAATATCAGTCCATGCTCCAGACAGTTGATGCATTTATGCTCCGAGCCGTGATACATGAAAGTCCGCTTAATATCATCCATTCTGGATATCACTTTAATATAGGCAATGAAAATTCCAATCCGGATGCATCCCTCCAAAAATGCCATCACCGTTTCCGATGCAATGAATCGACGAAACACGCCGGCAATCAAAAGCGGAAGAACCATAAAAATTCCGATGGCCATGAACACAGAGAAAATCATCACGGCTGTCATCACGGCGCTTTCCAGCTTTTCTCCGAATTTATCTATGAGAAATTTCTCAAACCTTCCCGGCTCCTCATCCCCTTCGTCATCCTCAAAAAAACCGGCTGACCAGGTGAGCGTTTTCATTCCAAGAATCATAGAATCCGCAAAGCTGAAAATTCCGCGCACAAACGGCAGGGAAAAGAATTTCACCTTTTCTGTCATACTCATATAAGTCTCTTTCTGAATCACAATTTCTCCATCAGGTTTTCTGACGGCAGTGGCGTATTCATCCCTGTTTTTCATCATAATCCCTTCTAATACTGCCTGTCCCCCGATTCCGGAATATTTCAATTTTAAACCTCCAAAATTTTCTGTGATACACGATTGATTCCCTGGAGCGTGTTTGAAAATTCATTCACACTCCGGAAGCAAAAGCTCCCCGGAATCGAAAAAAGGTTGAGTTTTCAGAATCCTCCAAAAGCTCAACCTTGCTTAATCAAACCTTATTTGTCTGCTTTCATACCATACTTACGGTTGAACATCTCAATACGTCCGCGGGCGGAAGCAGTCTTCTGCTGACCGGTATAGAATGAATGGCATTTGGAACAGATTTCTACGTGAATGTCTTTCTTGGTAGAACCAGTTACAAATTCATTACCGCAGTTGCAAACGACCTTGGCCTGATAGTAATTTGGGTGGATTCCCTGTTTCATGATTTTCACCTCTTTGCTATTTGGTACATGACTGACAGTCACGCTTCAATACTCATCTGTCCCTCAGAGCGTGTTTGAAAATTCATTCCCATCATCTGCACGCCTCACTTTGCGGAAAATTTGGCCCTCATTCAGTCAACACAGCCACTGCGCCTCCCTCATTCAGCCCTAATTTCCCGCAAACTATGACGCGCATCTGACGGAAAGCAATTTTCAAACACGCTCTAGAACAGCTAAATAAGTATAGCATAGTTTAATTTCAAGTGCAAGTAATTTTTTCGGGAAATCTCCCTCAAGTCTCCTTCTTGTTTGTCCTCCTTTTCTTTATTCTTGTCTGCTTACTCTTTTTCCGTATCCATCACTGCAAAACAGTATTCACCCAGGTCCGCCGGCATTCCTGCCCGCTCCCGCAACCGCCACGTTTTCGTACGGCCGGCTCAGTGAACGTGCAGACCTGCCTGAACTGTCTGAACTGTTACACTCCCTCCATCAGGTGAAGATTGCGGATTTTGCCATCCTTAATCCTTTCCATCATCTCCAGCCCATGAGGCTCCAGATAATCCCAGCTTCCTCCTGTTAAGTTCTGCTTCTTAAGTTCCCCTATGATCTGGCCGCTGATGTCTTCAATCATTTCCACGGAGTTTTCCCGGTTTCCGCCGTCTGTCAGCAGACGTTCCAGTTTTCCGGCCGTGTCGGAAAGAACAGGAAGCTCCCTGGATGCCCGGAACGCCCATTTATAATATGGCATATAGCGGCGATTCAAAAGAAAAATCATGGACAGTCCGTTCCTGACAAATTCTGAAAGCGCCATGGCGGCCGCTCCGTATTCGCCCCGCTTCCTGCATCGTTCATAATTGTACTGTCCCGACTGCGCCATGAAAGCGGCGCGGGCGGCCATCTTTTTTAACCGCACATCCTCCGGGTATCCGCCGGAAAGCTTTTTCCGTATCCCGGAAAATTCCCCCAGATCGTCCCGGAATACGGCGCCGTTCACCGTGCATGCCAGGCTGTATTCCGGTATATGAAGCCATTCCGTCAGGGTCCTTGGCCCTTCTCTCCACCCTGTAAACTGCTCGTAAAAATCTCCGATGAGTATGACTCCTCTGCGGTTTCTTCCCCACAGGCTCTGCTTTTCCCGCTTCACCCCCAAGTATTCCTTTGGCAGTTTTTCATAGGCTCTGGAAAGAGAAAACTCCAGTTCACGCCTTAAGTCGTCTGGAATCCAAAGACAGAATCCCGCCTCAAAATCGTGGTCTCTGGACAGTTCATCATCATATCCAAAGCAGTCCGAGCCCTCTCCGGCTATTCCGGCGGCAATCACCCGCTCATACCCGGAAAACATGTCCGCAATCATGTTCCGGCCCAATTCTTCATAAAAACATTTTGAAAGCTCCAGTCCCAGCATTCTATTCTTCCTTTTCTTCCGCTTCCCTGTAAATTCTGTCCGCCTCGGAGTTCAGCTCCTTTTTCATGCGGAAATAGCCGAAATATCCAAAAGTATCGGCACATTTCCGGCAGTTAAAGGCATAGTATGCATCCCGTGCAGCATCTCGGGCATGGAAACCGTCTATGGCCTTATTGAGACACCGATCAATTTCCTCTTCCCGCCCCCACTTCTCGTAAAGAACCGCCAGGTTCACCCAGGTTACAGCAATTTCCAGAATACTTCCCGGACGCAGCCGTTCCATAATTTCCATGGCCTTCTTATAGGAAATCTCTGCCCGTTTATAATCTCCCAGATCCTCAAAGGCAAGGGCCATATTATGAAACAGACCGCCAAACCGGTAATCCTCCGGTGCAAGGGTTTCCCCGTAAGCCCGGAAGGCCTGCTCAAAATAAGGCATGGCCTCTTTTGCTTTTCCGAAAGCCTTCATGGTTGTCGCCGCATTGACAAAGGTAGTTCCGCCGCTGACCGTCCCGGAGAGTTCATGCTCCTTTACAAGAGACAGGCCTTTTTTCACGGAAGCCAGCCCCTTCTCTTTTTCCCCGGTATTTCTGTAAAATCCCATCATTTCATTTAGAATTGTAATCTGGCAGGCCCAGTCTCCGTTTTTCTCAAATCTCTCCAGCCAGTCCTCCAGATACCGCCCGGCTTCCTCTTTGGCATCTCTCGCCAGCAGGCGGTCAAAATCAGCAATGACCCGGCCGATCTCATGCCCATCCGCGCGTCCCGTCATACATGTCCCCGGGACTGGTGCGTTTCCGTGGGGAAGTTCCACCGCGGCATCCCGCGGCCGCAGGCAGCACCTGGATTCTTCCCAGTCCTCCCGTTCTAAAATCATATTTTTTCCTCTCTCCTTAAACTACGCCCTCCAGACAGTATGCGCCACAGCCATGGCATATACTTTCCGAGAAGCAGGGCAGTCCCGTAGGAGACCGCCACCACCATGACCGGAAGCATAAAATATACTGCCAGCGAGGCCGCCGCCATGGCTTTCTCTCCCAGATTCGGTCTTAAAATCATGGCGCTTCCTTTATTTACAAAACGCACAATTACAAAATGAACGGCATATAAAAACATACTCTGCCGCATCCATGGCCTCGTTTCTATCCACCGCTCCCCGTCCGCCAGAACCCACAAAGACACCGGCATGAGGAAACGATAAGCCACAGTCCATAAAACATCTGATCCCGGATTTCCCATCCTGAAAAAACACAATACAGCCAAAAGAAACAGGACGCTTCCCGTCATACGGCGTTTCGGAGTCTGAGACGCCTCTGCCGCTTTTCTCCCATGAAGAGCCCCATAGGCGGCAAAGGAATAGTAAAAAAGTGCATCCGTGTTGGGATTTTGGGTATCCAGGTGAAAATGGACGGCAGCCAGAAGCACAGCCAGATACATAAGCCCCAGAACCCTTCTCTTCAAAATCAGATACAAAACCGGAGAGAGCAGAATCAATAGAATCAGCTGGTACAGATACCAGAAAATCGGCGCATACCGATACTGAAATACGGCGGCCATCCACTCCGTTCCATTAAAGGGAACCTGTCTTTTCCCAACGATTCCTGTTACTGACGGAAGTCTCGCGGCAATCACATATCCCAGATAATAGAGCGTATTCCAGACAAAATAAGGGATTACCACACTGTGAAAGCGCCCCTTCCATTTTCGTCCAAGCTGGTCCCAGGAAAAATTCCGAAAAAACAAATAGGAAGACAACATAAAAAAGCCCGGAACCGCAATCTGACCGATTCCCACAGAAACAAACTGCTGGATTTTGTCCACAGTATCCCACCAGGGGCCCCAAAGTCCTCCGGAGAACAATTCCACATTATAAGAATGTACCCAAATGACAAGAATACTGAACACAAACATCATCCAGGAAATCTGATTGTGAAACGCTTTTTCCTTCATACCAATCCCTTTTCCACTTTTTTAGAGTAAACCTTCATGTGCCCGGCTGCGAACGTACCGCCGCACATAAAACTCCGCCTGGCGCAAACACAGTTTCAATGCGCTTTTTGGGAACTTTGCGAGGCTGAACGGTTACCGTTTCTATTGTGAAGAATTTCGAATAAAATGTCAAGAGCTATCCCTGCGGATTTTAGCCGGATTGTAACAGTTGAACTGTTACGCCGGATTTTATTTTTGTTGACAGAAAATCCATTGTGTGATATTTCATAAATATCGTGTAAGGAGGCATCTATGGAACATTTCTTTCAGCTGACAGCCTGGCCGATGGTACCGCCGAGACCATGGTCTGCTTTTCATCTTCTCCTGGCAGTTACCGGCGTCTGGGTCTCCTGCGCTCTGGCGGTCCGCACAGCTGGACGGAAAAAGGACCCTTCCCGGGTTCTGTTTTCCTGCGGGCTTCTTCTGACCCTCATGGAGCTTTACAAGCAGGGCTTTTTATTTTACATAGAAAATGACCATCAGTATAATTGGTGGTATTTTCCCTTTCAGCTTTGCAGCATCCCCATGTACCTGTGCCTTGGCTTTCCGCTCTTCAAGTCCACCCGTCTCAAGAAGGCAGCCGCAGAATTTCTAAAAGACTTCGGGTGTTTAGGCGGTATTATGGCTCTTTTGGTGCCCCCGGGGCTCATGCATCCCTACTGGACCATGACACTCCATGGCTTTATCTGGCATTTTATCCTGATCTTTGCCGGAGTCCTTTGTGCCGCGTCTCCCCTGACTGATGCTGCGCCGCAAAGTTTCTTTAAAACCCTCCCCCTGTTCTTCCTCTGCTGCCTCACAGCTCTTTTCATCAATGGAGCCGTCGGTCCCATGGCCGATGCCGATATGTTTTACTTATCCCCATACCACCCGTCTTCTCAGCCGGTTTTCCACCAGATCTCTTCCGCTCTTGGAATTTTTCCCGGCATTCTTCTCTACATTCTGGCCATGACACTGGGCGGTTACCTGGTCCACCGTCTCTGGGGATTATTAATGTAAACTATTTTATTTTTATTCCGTTTACATTTCTCTCTTTTTGTGCTATTGTAAACCATATAAATGCCACTAAGTTTACTATTGCACACAGGAGAGAATGATTATGTCCCAAGTAGAAAAATTAAAAAACCGTATTTTATCTGGCGGTCAAATCACCAAAGAAGAGGCTTTGTCCCTCTATGACGCCCCGTTAACAGAACTCTGTGAAGCCGCCAATGAAATCCGCATCCATTTTTGTGGAAACCGTTTTGATATGTGCACCATCATCAATGGAAAAAGCGGCCGCTGCTCCGAAAACTGTAAATACTGCGCCCAATCTTCTTTCTATCACTCCCACATTGAAGAATACCCTCTTCTCGGGGCCGATGAAATTGTAAAGCAGGCCAGGGAAAACGATGACCAGGGCGTGCTTCGCTACTCCATTGTCACATCCGGCAAACGCCTGAACAATGAAGAAGTGGATAAAATGTGTGACGCTATTCGCCGTATCCGAAGAGAAACAGGTATTTCTGTCTGTATATCCTTCGGCCTCCTGGACGAAACCCAGTTTATAAAAGCAAAGGAAGCCGGTGCCTCCAGAGTACATAATAATCTGGAAACATCCAGAAAAAACTTCCCAAATATTTGCACCACCCACACATTTGAAGAAAAGACAGATGCCATCAAAGCGGCACAGCGTGCCGGACTCAGCGTATGCAGCGGCGGCATCATGGGAATGGGGGAGACTCCGGAGGATCGCGTGGACATGGCTCTGACTCTCAGAGAGCTGGAGATTCACTCTGTTCCGGTCAATATGCTGAACCCCATTCCCGGAACTCCTTTTGAGACTCTTCCCAGGCTCAGTATTGATGATATGCGGCGTATTGTGGCTGTTTTCCGCTTCGTACTGCCTGATGCCTTTATTCGTCTTGCCGGCGGACGCGGCCTCATGGCCGATAAAGGGAGGGCCTGTTTTCTTTCCGGAGCCAATGCCGCCATCTCCGGCGACATGCTGACCACGTCCGGAATCAGTGTAGCCGCCGACAGGAAGCTTTTAAAGGAACTGGGCTACGAAATACGTATGTAATGGCCGCTGCGTTTTCTTACGGTCAGCGCAGGGAACGCGCAGGCCTGTCTGAACTGTTCGGCCAATCTCAGAAAAATCTGCAAATACCATAACTTCCGTTGGACAAAATCAAATCTTATGATATGATAAAGTGGTAAAAAGGCTCAAAGACAAGCTATTTTAAGGAGGTCAGTATGGAAAACCGCAGAATTATTCAGGTAGAGGAAAAAGTGCCCTTTAAGCTTCTGATTCCTCTGAGTATCCAGCACATGTTCGCCATGTTCGGCGCATCGGTCCTTGTCCCATTTCTGTTCGGCATCAATCCGGCGATTGTTTTATTTATGAACGGTCTGGGAACGCTTCTTTTTATTTTCATTACCAAAGGAAAGGCGCCCGCCTATCTCGGTTCCAGTTTCGCATTTCTTGCCCCCGCAGGTATCGTCATCGCAAATCCCGAACTCGGCTATGCATATGCTCTTGGCGGCTTCGTTGCTGTCGGCTTCATCGGCTGCATTCTGGCATTTATCATCTACAAGGTTGGATATAAATGGATTGATGTGGTCCTTCCCCCGGCGGCCATGGGACCTGTTGTAGCTCTTATTGGTCTGGAGCTTTCTTCCAGCGCCGCTTCCAATGCCGGACTTTTAGATGAAGTCATTAACCCGAAAAATGTGATTGTGTTCCTGGTAACCCTGGGCTTTGCCGTATTCGGCTCCGTGCTCTTTCGCGGTTTTTTGTCCATCATTCCAATTCTTATCGCCGTAATCGCCGGATATGCGGCTGCCATCGTCTGCGGTATTGTCGATTTTTCTGCTGTGGCCGCCGCCCCGGTTTTTGCCCTCCCCAACTTCTCCACCCCCAGGTTTAACCTGGAAGCCATCATGATTATCCTTCCGGTCATTCTGGTCATTACTTCCGAACATATCGGCCACCAGGTGGTGACCAGCAAAATTGTGGGCCGCGATCTCTTAAAAGATCCGGGGCTTCACCGCAGCATCTTCGGAGACAACTTTTCTACCATGCTGTCTGGTCTCATCGGCTCCGTTCCCACCACCACCTATGGCGAAAACATCGGGGTTATGGCCGTAACAAAGGTATACAGCGTGCAGGTTATCGCGGGAGCAGCCGTATTCTCCATCATCTGTTCCTTTATCGGAAAGCTGTCGGCTCTGATTCAGACTATTCCCGGCCCGGTCATTGGCGGAATTTCTTTCCTGTTATATGGCATGATAGGCACCTCCGGTCTCCGCATTCTGGTAGATTCTCAGGTGGATTACGGCAAAAACAGGAATCAGGCTTTAACAGCGGTAATCTTTGTGACAGGTCTCTCAGGCATCAAAGTGAATTTTGGAAACGTTCAGCTGACCGGAATGGTCCTGGCATGCGTCACCGGAATGATCTTAAGCCTTGTGTTCTATGTCTTTGATAAGCGGAACATGACCAACGACCAGTAGCTGAGCGGCCCACACGCCTCTTTAACGGCATATTTCTCTGTGTGGGCCTGTGCATAGACTATGGGGCTGTTGCAAAATGGAAAAATTCATCAAAATATAGTATACTATTCTCAAATGGAAGACTATATTTTGTATGAAAGATTCATTTTGCGACAGCCCCAAGTTATCGCGGCAGTCGCCAAGGTCTCGTGCAAGCACGGACTTTGGCTCGTTGCTCGCGTAAATAAAAACGGACAGGCTTCCGGAACAATTCTCCGGCCCTGTCCGTTTTTTTATTTTTCTCCTGTCAGAGACAGACGCACCAGCGCTCTCTGGAGCGCTGCCTCCGCACGGGCAATGTCCGTTTCAGCGCTTCCTTCGGTAAGGCGGCGCTCCGCACGGATTCTCGCCTCGTTTGCCCTTGCTCCGTCAATATCCTCGGGCCATTCACAGGCCTCCGCCAGAATTGTCATTTTCTCCGGAAGAATCTGGATGAATCCCGAGAGCAGGGCAGCCTGTCTTAGTCCCTCTGCTCCGTGAATCTTTAAAACACCCGGAGCCACTGCCACAGTCAGCGGAATATGCTGGGGATAAATACCCATTTGCCCGTCGGCGGTATTCAGCTCCACCATGGACACGTCTCCCTGGAAAAATTCTTTATCAGGTGTGATCACCTGAAGCTTCATTGTTTCCGCCATGTCCTCACCCCCTATTTCACGCGGGCAAGAACGTCATCAATATTCCCTGCATTTAAGAACAGGTTCTCCGGAATGTCATCATGCTTTCCTTCCAGAATCTCTTTGAAGCCCTGAATGGTCTCGGAAAGCGGCACATAACGGCCCTCCATTCCTGTAAACTGCCCGGCCACAAAGAAGGGCTGAGAAAGGAATCTCTGAATCTTTCTTGCTCTGGATACGGTCAGCTTATCCTCTTCAGAAAGCTCGTCCATACCAAGCATGGCGATGATATCCTGTAATTCCTTGTATCTTTGCAGCACTTCCTGCACACCTCTGGCCACCTTGTAGTGCTCCTCGCCCACAACTCTCGGGTCCAGAATACGGGAGGTGGATTCCAGCGGGTCAACAGCCGGATAAATACCAAGCTCTACAATGGAACGGCTCAGTACCGTTGTGGCATCCAGATGAGTGAAGGTATTGGCCGGAGCCGGGTCTGTCAGGTCATCGGCAGGCACATAAACAGCCTGTACGGATGTAATGGAGCCGTTCTTTGTAGAGGTAATCCGCTCCTGCAGGGCGCCCATTTCCGTCTGTAAGGTGGGCTGATAGCCTACGGCGGAAGGCATACGTCCCAAAAGCGCGGACACCTCAGAACCCGCCTGGCTGAAACGGAAAATATTGTCAATGAATAACAATACATCCTTTCCGCCTTCATCACGGAAATACTCTGCCATGGTAAGGCCCGTGAGGCCCACACGCATACGCGCTCCCGGCGGCTCGTTCATCTGACCGAATACCATAGTGGTCTTATTGATAACTCCGGATTCCTGCATTTCATAATACAGGTCGTTTCCTTCACGGGTACGCTCGCCTACTCCTGTGAATACGGAATAGCCGCCGTGCTCCGTTGCAATATTACGGATCAGCTCCTGAATCAAAACGGTCTTACCTACTCCGGCGCCACCGAACAGGCCGATCTTTCCGCCCTTCTGATAGGGACAGAGCAGATCAACCACCTTGATTCCTGTCTCCAAAATCTCAGTTTCCGTGGACTGCTCCTCGAATGTAGGAGCCTTCCTGTGGATTGGGAAGGATTTTTCTGTCTGCGGTTTCTCTTTATTATCTATGGGTTCGCCAAGTACATTGAAAATACGTCCCAATGTCTTTTCTCCCACCGGAACCATAATGGGTCCGCCGGTCGCCACAGCCTCCATTCCGCGGACAAGACCATCGGTGGGGCCGAGAGCGATACATCTCACCGTATCATCGCCCAAATGCTGGGCCACCTCCACAACCAGCTTTCCGCCGTCTTTCCTGGTGATCTCAATGGCGTCATTGATTTCAGGAAGACCGCCCTGGGGGAATTTAATATCCAGCACAGCACTGATGACCTGAGTGATTTTACCAATTTTTTTCTCTGCCATCTCGTTTCTCCTTGTCATTATTCAAAGTTGTTTTCCCGCCGCACAGGCAGGAAACGCGAACTATCCTTCAATCGCATTGGCGCCTGCAATAATCTCCGTAAGCTCCTGGGTAATGGAACCCTGTCTTGCACGGTTATATTGCAGGGACAGCTTTGCAATCATTTCCTCGGCGTTATTTGTGGCCGAATCCATGGCCGTCATTCTTGCGCCATTTTCACTGGCCACTGCCTCAAGGAATGCCCCATAAATCAGACTGCTCAGATATTTGGGGATGATTGCATCCAGAACCTCGCTTTCATCCGGCTCATAATTCATAAGGAGAAGATCCGGCTTAAGGCCCTCTGTTTCTTCCCCGCCGTCCTTCAGGCCTGCCGCGCTCAAATCCACCGGGAGGAGCTTCATGAAAGTGGGAACCTGGCTTACCGTATTTTTGAAGGCCGTATACGCCAGGTAAATTTCCCCGATTTCATTGTTCTCAAAGAGCTTTAAAAGCTCGCTGGTGATCTGCATGGCATCGGAATACAGGGGCTCGTTGATCACTTCAGAATAGTCTTTTGTGATCTCATATCCTTTTCTGGATAAGCCGTCCCGGCCCTTCTTTCCCACTGCAAAAATCTTTGCATCCTCCGCGGGAATCCCGCTTCCGGTCACAAGACGTACCATATTGGCGTTATATCCTCCGGCCAGGCCGCGGTTACTGGAAATCACCACAACGGCTTTTTTAGGGGAATCTCCCGCCTTCAGATATTTATGCTCGATCCCGCCGGATTTTTTTAGCATATCCTGAATCGTCCGGTACATCATGTTAAAATACAACCTGGAATTTTCTGCTCTGGTTCTGGACTTCTGAAGCTTGACAGTGGCAACAAGTTTCATGGCTTTGGTAATCTGCTCGGTACTTTCAATACTGGCTTTCCTGCGTTTAATATCTCTCATGGTTGCCATGATTCATCACCTGCCTTATCTTGCTGCCTTGCACTCTTCAATAGCTTTCTTAAGAAGCTCCTCTGTCTCCGGCTTCAGTTCCTTTGTCTCACGGATGCTCTTTGGAATTTCCGGATACTTCGTATCAATATGCTTAAATAAATCCTTTTCAAAGGCTAAAACGTCGCTGACAGGAATATCCAGAAGGTATTTCCTGGTGGCCGCATAGATAATCATTACCTGGTATTCCACAGGCATCGGCTGATACTGCGGCTGCTTCAATACTTCCCTGATTCTTTCTCCCTGTGCAAGCTGTTCCTTTGTGCTGGCATCAAGCTCGGAACCGAACTGTGCGAAGGAAGCCAGCTCTCTGTACTGGGCCAGCTCCACACGGATGGGAGCAGCGATCTTTTTGATGGCCTTAATCTGCGCCGCGCCGCCAACTCGTGATACGGAGAGGCCGGCGTTGATGGCCGGACGGAATCCGGAGTTGAACATCTCCGTCTCCAGATAAATCTGACCATCTGTAATGGAAATTACGTTGGTCGGAATATAGGCGGAAACGTCTCCGGCCTGAGTCTCGATAATAGGCAGAGCCGTAAGGGAACCGCCGCCTAGGTCATCCGACAGTCTGGAGGCACGCTCCAGCAGTCTGGAATGCAGATAGAATACATCTCCGGGATACGCCTCACGTCCCGGCGGTCTCTTAAGAAGCAGGGACAGGGTACGGTAGGCGGCCGCATGTTTACTTAAGTCATCGTAAACCACAAGCACATCTTCGCCGTTTTCCATCCACTCCTCACCGATGGCACAGCCGGAATAGGGGGCAATATACTGTAAGGGAGCAAGATCCGATGCAGTGGAAACCACCAGAGTGGTATAATCCATAGCGCCGAATTCTTCCAGGGTCTTTACAATACCGGCCACTGTGGATGCCTTCTGTCCGATGGCAACGTAAATGCAGTGAACGCCCTGCCCTTTCTGGTTGATGATGGTGTCGATGGCAATCGCCGTTTTACCGGTCTGGCGGTCGCCGATAATAAGCTCACGCTGGCCGCGTCCGATGGGGATCATGGCATCAATGGCCTTGATACCTGTCTGAAGCGGGGTATCCACGGATTTTCTCTCAATGACTCCGTGAGCTACGCGCTCGATCTGGCGGAACCTGTCGGTTAAAATCGGTCCCTTACCGTCGATGGGCTGGCCAAGAGCATTTACAACACGTCCTGTCAGCGCATCGCCTACGGGAACCTCAACCACGCGTCCGGTGGTCTTAACCGTGTCGCCCTCGCTGATGCTGGAAGTATCGCCCAACAAAACGGCGCCAACATTATCCTCCTCCAGATTTAACACCATGCCGTAGATTTCTCCCGGGAATTCCAGAAGCTCTCCCTGCATGGCGTTTTCAAGACCATGGATACGTGCAATACCGTCCGCCACCTGAATGACCGTTCCCACGTCAGAAACTTCCAGCTTGGTGGAATATTTTTTAATCTGCTCTTTAATGACCGAGCTGATCTCTTCTGGTCTCAAATTCATTTGAGGTTTGCACCTTCTTTCTTTTTGCAATCTTTTCGTTTCCTTACGCAAGCTGGAGCTTCATCAAATCACGCTTCATCTCCTCAAGCTGCGTTCGGATACTGCTGTCAACAACCCGGTCCCCGATGCGGATCACAAGGCCCCCAAGGAGCGCCTCATCCACGGCATAGGACATTTCCAGGCTGACAAACGGTGTGGTTTCGAGAACTCTCTGTTCCACACGCTTTTTCTGTTCTTCTGAAAGCTCAGCGGCGCTGGTGACCTTTACCACGCCGATTTTTTTATATTCCTTTACCCTGTCTATGAAATATTCACAAATAGAAAGGATATCGTTCTGACGGCCTTTTTCGATTACAGTTACCAAAAATCCCAGCAGACCATCGGAAAGTTTTCCAGAAAAGACCTCTTCCACAAAGCCGGTCTTATCCTCCTTCACGATCTGCGGATGGTTTAAGAGCTGCACAAGATCGGAATTATCCATGAAAACAGCCCGGAGAGCCAGTACTTCTTCATACCATGCGTCTAGCGCATTGTTTTCCATGGCCTCCTCAAAAAGCGCATCTCCGTAAACCTTCGATACTAGCTTTGCCATGTGCTCTCACCCATTTCTTTCAAGGTCTCCTCAATCAGGGAATCCTGAATCCTGACATCCATAGAAGCGGCAACGGCTTTTCCTGCCATCATGGCTGCGATGGAGACAATCTCCGTCTTCACATCCTCCAGAGCCTTCTTCCTCTCCAGATCAATTTCTTTGTTGGCCCGTTCAAGGATTCTTCCGGCCTCTTCTCTGGCCTCGGCAAGAATTTCCGCCTCCTGCTTTTTAGCCTTCTTTCTTGCCTCATCCATGATCTGCTCTGCTTCTTTATTGATGGCTTTCAGTCTGTCTTCATATTCCGCCTTTAAAGCCACAGCGTCTTCTTTGCTGTTCTTTGCAGTTTCCAGGTCATTTGCAATCTTCTGTCTCCGCTTCTCCAGGAATGCCCTGGCCGGATCAAACAGGAGATATGACATGGCAAAGAACAGAATGAAAATATTGACGCCTGTGATAACGACATCATTTATCCATTGAGGGTCAAAATTTATTAACCGTTCCAAGGTTAAGTCTCGCCTCCTTTTCGTTTATGTCCGGTTAAAAACCGTCTGAATCAACCGAACGGCTTAACGAACATAAGAATGATAGCGACTACCAGACCATAAAGACCTGTTGTCTCGGCAACGGCCTGACCAAGTAACATGGTAGATGTAATATCAGACTTTGCACCCGGATTGCGTCCAACAGCAGCAGCACCGTGTCCGGCGGCAATACCCTGGCCGACACCAGGTCCGATACCTGCGATCATTGCCAGACCCGCGCCAATAGCGGAACATCCGTAAATAAAATCCTGTCCTGAAATATTCATAAATAAAACCTCCTGTAATTGATAATAATTGGGGCTGCCAGGCAGTACTCACGCCTGACATTAAAGCTTATCATTGACGTATACCATAGTGAGCATACAGAATACATATGTCTGGATACATCCTGAAAACAAGTCACAGTACACATGAAGCGCTGCCGGAATACCGATTTTTGCAAAAATCGGCAGCATCCCATACCAGAGTCCCAGAATGATCACGCCTGAAAGCATATTCGCAAACAGACGGAGTGATATGGAAATCGGGTTTGCAAATTCACCAATCAAATTGATCGGGAACAGAACCGGAAGGGGTTTAAACAATCCTGTAAAGTGTCCGACTCCATGATTCTTGATTCCCTGGTACTGCACAATGGCAAATGTAACAAGTCCCAAAAGGAACGTCACGCCAAAATCCGCCGTCACGGTTCGAAGTCCCGCCAGGCCGCTCAGATTGCAGAACAGGATGAACAGAAAAATGGTACCAATATAATTGGCGAAGCGTCTGGCTTCCTTTCCAAGGATTCCTGTGGTCATACTTTCCAGCATTTCCATCCCCAATTCAATGATATTCTGGAAAGTCCCCGGTACATCCGTTGCTTTTTTCATGGTACGATTCGCGGCAAAGGCCAGAATCAGCAGAACGATCGTAATAATTGTCATTCCCACTGTGGTCGTTGTGAGCCACAGCTCCTGGCCGAACAGAGTGTATTTCACGACTCCGTGTATCATAAAATCCGCTTCACTGCCACCACCCATTGTTTTTCCTCCTTTCTTTCAGTATCCTTAAAGCATTTATCCCATTCAGGCCCTGTGATTGCAGACCTTATGGTTCATGAATTTGTGTACGGCGGGATACAGATAAGCTCCCGTCTTAAGTCCCAGTATTCCCAGAACCACAGCAAAAAGGTTAATTTCTGTAAATTTCCATAAAAGTACCATCACCACAAAAAGCACAAGGCTCCGGCATATGGCGTGGATGGTCATTTTCCGCCTTGCGTAATCTTCGTCGGCAGCGTCCACGCAGAGCTCCGTGGAATGGGCCATACTGCACAGGGAAAGAATCGCCGCCGCCATGCCCGTCAAAATTCCCAAAAAATTGGAAAGAGAACGGAACCAAATCAGACATACGAGAAAAATCACCAGATTATGGGCCACAATTCCCACGGACATTTCGACGACCTGCCGTTTTGTTTCCTCACTCATCCCGGTCACCATCCCTTCCGTTTATTCCTGCCATTTCCGTCCCCGGTTCCATAGCGCTTTTCCCAGTCCATAATCTGTTGCTTCAATTCCTTTTCATTCTCGGCCTTTTCCCTGTCTATCAAATTCTTTACGGTCTTATAGGCGCTTAAGCCGCCAGACAGAACGCCAAGAATCAGGAAAGGGAGAACCAGACTGGTACCGAATCTGCGGTCCAGAAAAATTCCTGCCGCCACACATAAGAATACGGCGGTCACCACATTCAGCCCGAGCTGGGAAATCAACACCAGATTTTCAAATCCACTTTTTTTCCGACGCAACCCTTTCTCCTTCCCGAAAAAAACCAGCCTGAACCCATTATACTAAATATTTACAATTTTGTCCATTTCTAACCATCCTTTTCTTATATATTAATTTTTAAAATTATCTGAAAGAAGTTAGAAGTTCTTTGTATAAAATAGCAAAAATCGTGGATTTTGTGAAAGTATATCGTTATTTTAATATCATTAGTAAACCTCCGGAATATGGGAAACCCAGGAATGTCGAATTAATGTTTTTTAACCAGACAAAGAAAGCGGGATGTATTGAACCAGTTAGAAGCGCATTCTGCAATGACGCAGGAGGAACTTATGAAAAATCAGGATTTACAGGAAATCAGGCTCAGAAAGCTGTAAAAGAATTGAAGGAAGAGGGCCTGCATATCTTCCTGCAGCGGCCCTCTTCACCATTTTCATATACTTAATAATTAATCCCCATCACACCAAGCTCCCCGTCCATGGAGTTCACAATCACATTGGGAGTTTCATCACCGAGTACAACGCCTGCCATAACCGGCTCAAGTGTCTCAACATCTACTTTTTCCATGGCGGCAATCAGCTCCTCGTCAAAAATCACATCCGGATCCTGGGCCAGAAATGTTTCCCTATCGTCAACCATTCCTCCGTTCTCTTCTAAAGCAGAAACATAGACCGGATAATGCAAAAGATCAGCCAGCGCTTCCATATCTTTCTCTGTAATGGCGGCAATTACCTGTCTCGCAAATTCTTTATATTCGGACTTTTCCAGATCAGAAAAATTCTGATTTTCCATCCCCGCCGGGTTCCCCTGCTCCTCTTCCTCCTCGAAAGCGCCAGGCCCAAGCGCCTCCTTGGGATCCACCTTGGAAAGGTCAGGCTTGACCGGAGGCTGCGTTTTCTTCGTCTCCGTTTCCACCGCTGCCGTCGTATTTCCATTTGCTGTACCTTTCGAACCGCAGGCCGCTGTCACTGATACCATTGCACATACAGATAAAACCAGTAAGATTTTTTTCTTCATAATTTACCACTCTCCTCATAAAATCAGCCGGACTTCGCACTCCCTCAATCGCCGCCTGTATTCGTAATCCGGGGCGCCGTCCGGAGCTTTCATAGTAAACCACCATGCCTGCCATCAGGCGCCACCATGAATGAAAGCGTTTACTATGAGCCTCCGGCGGATGTGCAGAAAACGGAAATGGAAGATGCCGCTTCACGGCCCCGTTTTCGCACGTTCAGCGCCGGAGCGTTGAACTTTCATAGTATATCATCCGGTATCCGCCCGTACAAGAAAAAAAGTATTAAAAAACTCTTTATTTTTCGTATGATTTGCTTTTGTTTTTTTATTTTCCTTTTATAGATTCTCCATACTTAAGACACATTTATCCAGTATACTTTAGCTATAACAAAAAACAAGAGGCCGACAGCAATCAGCGCGCAAAGGCAGTCGGACTCGCCAAACAATTCTTCCATCCCTTATGGGGCTGGATTTACATATAAGCAACCATGTAGTAACTCTTACATCCCCCTTTTTAGTATTTTGTGAAAAAGCTCCCGCCGTATCAGGCAGGAGCTTTTTCATGTTATTTACGCGATCAACGAACCAAAGTCCGTGCTTGCACGAGACCTTGGCGACTGCCGCGATAACTTGAGAAATTCGCAAAGCGTGTTTCTCATAGTTTTATGTGACAATTTCATATCTCACAATTATTTATTTTCTAATTCTTTCCATACAATTCCGTATCTCTCAATTACCTGTTTTCTATTTGTTTCAATAGCTTTCCCATCTCGCCAAGGGATTCGAAAATCCCGTCGGGCTTCACATCCGAATTTTCAAGATCAGAACGCCTGGTCTCCCCTGTCAGCACCAGAATTCCCTTCGCCCCGTTTTTTACGCCGGTGGCCACATCTGTGTAAATCCGGTCTCCCACAAACGCCGTTTTTTCGCGAAGCGCTCCCGTCCTTCTAAGTACCATATCCACAGTCTCTGCAAACGGTTTCCCCACATATTTCGGCTGCTTTCCTGTGGAAAGAGCCACGGCTGCACACAGAGCTCCGCAGTCCGGAATGAATCCGGTTTCTGTCGGGCAGTTAATGTCCAGGTGTGTGGCCAGAAATTCCGCTCCGTTTCTTATGAAGGTACAGGCACGTTCCAGCTTTTCATAAGTAAGGGTCATGTCAAACCCTATCACCACTGCATCCGGATGTTCCTTCACCAAAGGAATACCTCCCTCCAAAAAGGTTTCCTCAAGCGCCGGAGTTCCCACCAGATATACGCATTTTCCCGGCCGGTTTGCCTTCATATACTCAATCATCACATCCCCGGAGGTCATGATCTGGCTTCTCCCAATCGGCCACTCCATCGCCGCCAGCTTTTCCATATACAGTTTTGGGGATTTGGAGGAATTATTGGTAAAAAACAGATAACGCTTCCCCATCCGTTCCACCTGTCTCACAAAATCAAGCGCTCCCGGAAGTAGTTTTTCTCCCAGATAAAAGGTCCCGTCCATATCAAGAACAAACAGTTCCGTGTCCCCCAGAAGCTTTTTTCTCAGATCTTCCATGTCACTCTCCGCTATTTTGCCAGCTCTTTAATATCCTTGTGGCTTCCCATAACCATCAGTGTTTCTCCTTCCGCAAACACGTAGTCAGGATGAGGCATTGGGAACAGTCTCTGCCCGCGTTTGATGGCCAGAACAATCACATGATGCCGGGTTCGTACCTCTTTTTCCAGGATACTATGCCCTTCCCATCCCTCCGGGAGGCCAATTTCGTAAATTCCGTACTCCGGCGTCAGCTCCACATAGTCAAATACACTGCTTCCTGTACCATAGCGGACCGCAAGCCGCTCCGCCACCTCCCGCTCAGCATACACCACATGGTCGGCGCCGTTTCTCAAAAGCAGCTTTTTATAAATATCCCTGGTTGCCCGGGCCACTACATACTGTGCCCCCAGATCCTTTAGCAGCACAGTAATTTCCAGCGCTGTCTGAAAGCTGTCTCCCACTCCCACAACGCAGATATCAAAATTTCCCACCCCCAGAGAGCGCAGAAAATCTTCATTGGTGGCATCGCCGATCTGAAGGTTCCGAATCACCGGAGCCATCTCGTCGGCCCTTTCTTCATTTAATTCCACCGCCATCACATCGTTTCCCTGCTCCACAAACTTCATAGCCATATGGCGGCCAAAACGTCCAAGTCCAATAATCAATACAGATTTTATCATTTTTCTCCTCTTTTCCTATCCAAGTTGAATCTTTTCCAGTGGTTTTTTCGATGCCACCGGCATTCTGTCCGATGAAAAGGCCAGAAGCATGGTCAGGGAACCGGCACGGCCAAAGATCATAAGGAAGGCCAGAATCATCTTGGAAACCATGGAAAGCGCAGGCGTAATGCCAAGGGTTAGCCCCACCGTTGCCACCGCGGAGGCAGCCTCAAACAAAACGGTCAAAACAGGAAGCTGTTCCACCGCTGAAATAATCAGAGTAGACACGATTAAGAGGCCAAGGTACATGGAGAAAATACAGGATGCGGTCCTGGTAATATCATCCTCCAGCCGCCGCCCAAAACATTCCACGTTCTTTTTCCTCTTAAATGTAGTAAAAATGCTCAGTAAAAGCACAGCTGCTGTAGTGGTTTTAATTCCTCCGGCTGTGGAGCCGGTGGAACCGCCAACCAGCATAAGACAGACCATGAAGAAAATGCTTCCCTCCGAGAGAGCCGCCAGGTCCACCGTGTTAAACCCTGCGGTTCTCAGAGTCACTGACTGAAACAAAGAGGCCAGAATCTTATCTCCCGCTCGCATCCCTTCATATGCATTTCCCCCGTACTCTAAGAGAAACAGGCTCAAAGCTCCACCTAAAACAAGAATTACCGTGGCTGACACCACCAGCTTTGACTGCAGCCGCAGTCTGGAAAAACGGAATTTTTCAGCCAGAAGATCCTGCCAGACAAAAAATCCCAGTCCGCCCACAACGATTAGCAGCATAATGACCAGATTCACGTACCAGTTCGAAGCCAGGGATGTAAGAGAAGAAAACGCCTCCTTCTCCCCCATCAGGTCAAAACCCGCGTTGCAGAAGGCAGAAACCGAATGGAAAACAGCGTAGTATACCCCCTTCAAGACTCCCAGCCTTGGGCAGAAATAGACCGCCAGAAAAACAGCCCCCAGCCCTTCAATCAAAAGCGTTCCCTTAAGGATGAACCTCGTCATCCTGACAATTCCGCCCACCTGGGGCGCAGAAACAGCCTCCCGCATCAGGACCCGTGAAGAAAGGCCTATTTTCTGTCTGGACAAAATATGCGTGAACAAGGCAATGGTCACAAATCCCATTCCGCCCACCTGAATCAGAAGAAGGATCACGATCTGACCAAATAAAGACCAGTGGGTAAAGGTATCGAACCGGACCAGTCCTGTCACACAGGCTGCCGAGGTAGCCGTAAAAAAGGCGTCTGATACTGATGTCATGCTCCCGCTTTTGGCCGACAGCGGAAGAGCCAAAAGTACAGTTCCTATAAAAATTATGGTGCAGTATCCCACCACAAGAACCCTCGTAGGGGACCATTTCATAAGACGAAGTTCCAATTTAATATCCTGCTTTCTATCATGTAAAAAGAATGAGATTCAACCATAGAAACAGGCTGCCCCGCGAGGAACAGCCCGTATTCGTTTAATGGGTCATTAAGTCCAGAACCAGTTCTGCACACTTATTCAGGTCATCAACCTTTAAAGTCTCATTGGTGGTATGTACCTTAGTCATACCTGTGGAGAGAACCACCGGCTTGATTCCGTGAAGGGCCATTACGTTGGCATCGCTTCCTCCGCCGCCCTTGGCTGTCTGGGCCTCAAGTCCCAGTCTCTCACAGGAGGCGAACACTCTTTTAACCAGGTCGTCATCATCGGAAACGTTGAAGCTTACATAATTCGTCTTAAGCTCGATTTCCAAAACCGCCCCCATCTCATCGCAGGCTTCCTGTAAACACTGCTTTATATGTTCCGCCTGAGCATTTAACTTATCAAGATTTCGGCTTCTTACCTCGGCCACAAATTCTGCCTTTTCCGGAACAATATTGGTTGCATATTCTGCTTTCAGCGTTCCAATGTTGCAGGTAGTCTCTTCGTCGATTCTTAAAAGATTCATCTTTGCAATCCCCTTTGCAGCAACCTGAATCGCGCTGATACCTGCCTCAGGAGCCAGACCCGCGTGGGAGGAGCGGCCGATAATTGTCGCAAAAATCTTGACCTGGCCCGGTCCGCAGGTTAAAACCTTTCCAATATCGCCACTGGCGTCAAATACCATGGCCTCTTTTCCCTTTATCATTCCAAAATCCATGTTCTTCACGCCATGCATACCGCCCTCTTCCCCAATGGTAAACAGGATTTCTGTGCTTCTGCATGGAAGTTTTTTCTCCCTGATTACCTTCAGAGCTTCCATTATGGCGGCAATGCCGGATTTATCATCCCCGGCCAGAATCGTACTCCCATCCGTATGGATTACCCCGTCCTCAATAACGGGCTTAATGCCGTTCCCGGGAACAACCGTATCCATATGAGCGCACATGATCGTGGGCTCTCCAGGAATCGTACCTTCTAAAAATGCATGGACATTAAAGCCATTGGAGCCAAATCCTTCCCCCGCCTTATCCGTTTGAACTTCAAAGCCCAATGCCTTTAAATCTTCAGTCAGCCTTTCCCCCATTGCCTTTTCATTTTTTGTCTCGCTGTCTATCTGCACATACTCCAGAAATGTGTCCAACAGCCTCTTTTCATTTACCATAGTATACCCCTCCTAATTAATATTATGAATTAATTCGTCTGAATTCCATTTAATATAGAAGAAACCCGGTTAAAATCATACTGCGCCTCCTTCACTGCCGACTGCTTCTTATACCAGATTTTCATTTCCTGATAGGTGGTGGAGAAGGAACCATAACCCAGATACAATTCCGGTGTCTGGTAGTTATCTGCAAAAACCACCATAGGCATAATCTTTACACCCGGAACCCCGTTTGCTTCCAAAACTTTTTTTATCTCTTCCGCACCTTTTTTCAGCGTAAGCAGAGGATTGGGAAATTCCTCTTTCCGTTTCGGATCCTCCCGCCGCCAGTTTTCTCCTTCCGGAGTTCCATAGATCTTCGTCCCCCAGCCGTAGGCTTTAAGAAGATAAATTCCGCTGCGGTCCATAAGTACCCCGTCAAACTGCTGCTTCCCGCTCTCCAGAAGAAAGGCGGCATTGCTGTATAGTTTAAAAGGCTTTTTTGCCAGACGTTTTAACCGCCTGATTACCTTTTTAACAGCGGCCTCGTGATTGCGCTGTGCGTTCATATGCCGGACAATGAGGACAAACACCGCCAGTCCGACCAGAACAAACGAGAAGAACGCCAGGTAATCTCCAAATGTATGTAATTTCCAAAGCTGAAAATCACCCCCACCAAAAAACATAAGCCTTCCTCCTAATATCAGTTCTTTATGAATCATATATTAACATGAAACAGCTATAAACGCAAGATATGTTCAGAAACCGTTTCTTTCTTCTGCTTATAGTTATATTTCAGCAAAAATTTATTACGCAAAAATAAATAAAATAAAATTTTTATGAAAAACATATGGATTTTTTATCATTCTTATGATATGGTAGTATTGTAGACAGATTTCTGTTTAAATTCTGTCAAAAAAATAAAGGAGGGGTCTCACATGAAAGAAAACAATGTAAAAGCGAAAACTTCATGGGTTGACAAACTTATAGGGGGTATTGAGGCGGTTTGTAACAAGCTTCCGCCGCCAGCCATCTTATTCTGCTGGCTGTTCTTATTCACTGCCATCATCGGCGCCGTGTTCACCATGACAGGTCTCACACTTGTCAATCCGTCGTCCGGAGAAGCCGTTGCATCCTCTAACCTTTTCTCCACAGAAGGCCTTCACTGGTTCCTTGACAACATGATTAAAAACTTCACAGGCTTTGCACCCTTGGGTCTGGTTATTTCCATGACCCTTGGTATCGGTCTCTGTGAGGAATCCGGTATGCTGATTTCTTTGCTGAACAGTTCATTAAAGAATGTCCCGGCATCTCTGGTTCCGTACGTTATCGCGTTTATCGGTACCGTCGGCAACATCGCATCCGATACGGCAATGGTTGTTATCCCGCCAATGGCCGCTATCGTATATATGGGTGTCGGAAAACATCCTGTTGTCGGTATGTTGGTTGGTTACGCCGGCGCTCAGGCCGGATTTACCGCAAACCTTATGGTAGCCGGTACGGATACTCTGTTACAGGGCCTTACCAATCAGGCTATCTCCGCGTTTATTCCGGATACCACCTTCCAGGTTGACGCAACCTGTAACTGGTTCTTCATGATTGCATCCACATTCCTTTGTGCAGCAGTAATCGGGTGGTGCTCTGTACGCATGATCGAACCGCGTCTTGGAAAATATGAAGGAGATGGCTCCGCAAAGCTGGAAGAGGTTACTCCTCAGCAGAAAAAGGGCCTCCGCGCGGCAGGAATCACTGCTGTCGTTTACATTATTCTGTTACTGATCCTGTTCTTTGCAGGTCCTCTGGCAACAGAAGACGGTAAGTTCGTCGGCTCTCCGTTCCTTAAGGGGCTGATCCCGATTCTGTTCGTTCTCTTCTCCATTTGCGGTATTGCTTATGGTTATAGTTCCGGCTCTTTTAAGAACGTAAACGACGTCAACAAAGCCATGTCCAAGCAGATGTCCGCCATGGGCTCCTATGTTCTGTTCTGCTTCTTCTGCGGACAGTTCCAGGGCTTGTTCAACTGGACAAAGCTTGGTACCCTGCTTGCAATCGCAGGCGCTGACTTCTTAGAGAATATTGGTTTTACAGGTATTCCGCTTTGCGTATCCTTCATTATTCTCTGTGCATTCGTTAATATCTTTGTATCCTCCGGCTCCGCCAAGTGGGCGATCTTCGCACCGATCTTCGTTCCGATGTTCATGCTCCTTGGTTACCACCCCGGATTCACCCAGCTCTGCTATCGTCTCGGCGACTCCCCGTTCAACTGCTGGACGCCGATGTCTCCGTATATCTGGATGATCTTAAGCGTTGCACAGACCAAGTACGTTCCGGAATTAAAGATTGGTACTCTTATTGCCAACATGATTCCTTTATCCATCGTTCTTCAGATCATATGGATTATTTTCCTGATTATCTGGATGATCACCGGCCTTCCGTTTGGACCAGGCGTTGGCATTCACTTACCGGCAGGAATTATATAGTTAACGAACATATTTACGGCTCTCCATTTTGGGGAGCCGTTTTTTCATATATCCGCTTTTCCAAAATCCCCGCGGCACAGGCAATAAACGCGGCGCAGGGCCGCTTTTTGTAATATTCGTCCGTCCTGGCCTCCGGAACAGGTTTTGTATCGTCAGTAATACCGGACAGGAGCTCCCGGCAGATAATGCTCCCGTTGGCCTCCCGAAAGTCTTCCGCCAGCTCCTGGATCAACTTATAGTGCGCGGCCTTTTCCTCATTGGCAGTCGGGCTTTCATAGCCCCAGAGCCTGCCCGCCACCAGGGCCATGCCGCTCACACAGCCACATACCTCCCGAAGTCTGCCAATGCCTCCTCCAAAGGACGAGGAGATTCTTGCAGCCTCTTCTTTCGTCATTCCCATTTCGTCCGCAAAGGCCAGTGTCACTGCCTGGGCACAATTATAGCCCGATTCAAATAATTCCTTTGCTTTTTCTGCATGCATCATGATTTCCTCCTGCTTGTATGATTTCTCCGTACAGTATAACAAATTTCTCATCGTCCGACAAGGTCCGGTGAGCCCGGCAAGTTTCAGTCCAACAAGTTATGTTACTTTTCACGGAAGGGGACATCTTCTTGCCCGCCCCCAACGGACAAGAAGCATCGGGCGTTCGCCCGATGTGGAAAAACGGATAAAATCAGTCTTACAAGCAAGCTTTACACCTGTTTTTATCCGTTTTTCCCCGCCCCGTAAACTGTAAACAAGTTATCGTAAAATACAGTTGAAAATTCCCCTTTTTTGTGATAAACCCCGAGTTTGCCACTTAGAAAGACAGAAATGGAGCCCTGGTGGGCTCCGTTTTGT
>CAJUIP010000042.1 GCA_910586315.1 uncultured Lachnospiraceae bacterium
GGCTGGCAGCAATGGCACGGTGGACATCAGCAATAAGGCAGTGGCTGGCAGCAATAGCACGGCAGATATCAGCAACAAGACAGCAGATATTAGTAATGGTACAGCAGATACCAATCATGGGACGGCGGACACCAGCAAAAAAACTGCAAGCGCCAGCAACGCGGCTCAAAATCCTGGAGGCGCGGTGAAGGACAAAAAGGGTCAAACCGATGCAATTTTTTACAACACAGGGAACTTCAGGGTTTGCGTGGTAAAGGAAGAGGATGCGGAGTCCATAGCAGAGGAGGTCATGATTGACGTCTTTGACGACAATGGAGACTATACGATTCCGATTCCGGAGATGAATCCGTTCTTTCCATATGAAGTGCAGTTTACCCAGAACGGAAAAACGGAAAGCAGATGGTTCATGAATCCGGAGGACAGCGTAACCATCG
Organism: uncultured Lachnospiraceae bacterium; assembly: GCA_910586315.1. Classification (GTDB taxonomy): domain Bacteria; phylum Bacillota; class Clostridia; order Lachnospirales; family Lachnospiraceae; genus CANRXD01. Next base: position 435 of record CAJUIP010000042.1, read on the forward strand.
GCGGGCATACCTTCTATGTAAAGGCGGAGTTTGACGGGACCGCGGTAACCCAGATGAGCCTTAAGGTGGGAGAAGATGTCATTGTAGTGTATCCGGAGAAAAAGGAATTTACTGATAACGGGGGGATTATGCCGCTGTCTCTGCTTCCGCTGGAGGAGAGAGATCTGACTGTGGATCTGACAGGGTATACCCCGCCGGAGCTTACGATGGTATCTGTGGATTCCATATTTACGGGGAACGACGCGCTGGCGAATACGGATCAGGTAATGTGGACATCTCTTTATGACGATTCCTACAAGGTAACCGCGAAGGACGGGGATATGGACTTAAGCCGGGAAACATGTAGTGGATCCTCCGACTGGGAAATGATTGTAGGGGATAATGACCAGTTGGATGCTGGCAATATCCGGTATATTGTGCATCTGAAGGTGACGAAATCTAAGGACTGGCTGATTCCGACGGTGTATGCAAAAGACAGTGAAGGAAAACTGACAGAGGCCAGAATCGCGGAGAGCAGTGGATATGAGGATTATGATGCCGACGACCGGAATTTGTACATTAATGTCTCCACAGAAGATATGTACGGTACATCTTATGCGGTTGTCAAATTGAAACTTAATCAGGAAGTCTATAAAACGCCTCATTTTGACCATTTTAAAGTATACAGAATGGACAGAGAATATCAAAACGTAACGAATCCCGCCTTGGTGGAAAAAGAAGGTGAGGATATCACAGATGTTCTGTTTACAGAAGGCGAGGGAGGAATGGACTGGCTGTTATCTCGCTCTAAATGGCTGTCGATGGTAACATATGATTCCAGTGGAAATATAACGGGATGTATGCCGCTTAGAGTCTGGCTGGACACGAGGTATGATATTGCTCGTCCGTCCAATCTCCATTTCGTGGAGAATGGCCACATTCAGTGGTATGCGACCTTGTCATCTGATTCCGGGTACCAGGAGGGTGTGAGACTTTATACCTATAAATTAAAGTACGGATATGCGGTGGATGGAATTTATAACTTAACCGCTGTATATTCGGAAGCCGGAACAAGGAAGAATGAAAAGGTAACAGCGGCCTATTTGGGATTGTACGACTCCATTGCGGAAGCAAAAGAAGCCGGAGCGAAGGATATAAAGGATATCCTGTTGGCGGAAAGAGAGGGTTATGCTGCGGATTACAGTAAGACCGTTTTCTTTACGATCTTTGTTGGAGAAGACGGATCGGAACAGCGGCGCGTATACCAGTATGGCGTGAAAACCGAGGAAGGAGTACCGGAAAGCAGTACCTATGTGAGGTTTCACGGACTCGCGGATGTGGACGAAAATTATGTGAATTGCTATGTGGCAGATACTGATCTGGATTCCTATGGGGAGGACAATTATCAGACGATTTTCGTAGATAAGGATACGGACTTAACCAAACTGGCTCCAACATTCGGGTTGGGGGATGGAGTGCAGCTGTATGCAGAAGGAAGCAGAAAGCCGGAAGTCAGCGGAAAAAGCCTTCATGATTTCTCCCAAGGGCCGGTGCAGTATACGGCTTCCGCAGAGAACGGCATAGACTCCAAAAACTACTGGCTTCATGTGGTAAAGGCAGAGGAAGGAAGCGGAAAGCTTTATATCAACAGCCTGTCTGACCAGCGAGCAGATACGAGGGAGGAGTCTGGTGTGATCTATTCCATCCGGGAAATGTTCCTGGACGGGCGGTATGATTATCAGCATGATATTCTGGTTGCCAATGTGGGGACGGAGGCCATCGCAAATCTGTCCGCTGAGGTGGTATCCGAAGAGGTAGAGTTAGACGATTACTGGACCCTCAACGGAAAGCATGAGCTGGCAGGTCTCAATACGGTGGACAATTGGCTGTCTTCTTATGGTGAATTGCCGAACTTTGCGAAGCTCCGGCTTGTGCTGAAGGACGGTGTGGATGACGGACGGGAAATTAAAGGAACCCTGACCATTAAATCGGGAGAAACCGTTTTAATGGTGCTGACACTGACAGGTGTCGCCGGAGACCCGGGGATTACCACACTGGATATTCCGGACGCGGTAAAATATGTTCCTTATGGTACGATGATTCAGAACGGCAATAAGTATAGCTGGAATCAGGTGAGATACGGGCTGCTGGACGGAGAGTTGCCGGACGGCATGTGGCTTGATTGGAACGGGGAATTATATGGGGTTCCCAAAGAAACAGGAGATTTTACATTTACAGTGAGAATGGAAAACAGTTTTAAAGATTTCGCGAACCGCAAAAAAATCTTTACGCTGACAGTAGTTGAAAACACGGACGCAAATGTGGATGCGGCCACGGATGACGGCTATGACCTGAGGGCACGTGTGAAGGATATTACACCCCGTTCCAACGTAGATCAGCCCATGGTTTCCGACGGCGAATATGACCTGTTTGTGGATTTGTTCCTGGACGGTGTGAAGCTCACGAAGGGCGTGGACTATGTTGCGGAGCCTGGCAGTACGAGGCTTACAATCCGCAATCAGACCTTAAAGGCATCCAATAAGGCAGGGACCCATACGCTGGGTATGGAGTTCAGAACCAAAGATACCAATACGTTAAAACGTGCCGCTCAGAACTATAGAGTTACCGTAGCGGGAGGCAGCAGCGGAAGCAGTAGTGACGAGGACAGCGGAAGCAGCAATGGAGGCAGCGGAAGCAGTGGTTCCGGAAAAAACTCCGGTTCCCAATCTGCTGCAGCCATGACGACAAGGGACGCGAAGAAAGGCTATGTTCATGCGCTCACGGGAATTATTACCGGAACAGGAAATGGATATGCCCGTTGGATTCATGATGGAATCGGATGGAAATTCATGTATGCGGACGAAACGTACGCGACCGGTCATATGGTTAAGCTGGAAGATGGCAGTGAGGCAGAACAGGTTCTCTGGGAAAAGATAAACAATTCCTGGTTTGCCTTTGGCGCGGACGGATACTTGAGGTCTGGATGGATTTATGATTATCAGCTTGGAAGCTGGTACGGCGCTTCTGAGGAAAGCGGCAGGAGAAGTGGCTGGTACACAGATCCGCAGGACAATTATACGTACTATCTGGATCCGGAGACAGGAAAACTTACCTGCGGCTGGAAGAACATTGAAAACAGCTGGTACTATTTCAATGCGGTTATAGCGCCGCGTACCTGGGAATTTGATGAGAGCACAGGAAACTGGTACTATAATGTGAAGAGCACCACGGAACCCTATGGCGCCCTGTACCGCGATAAGGTGACGCCGGATGGCTATCAGGTCAATGCAGACGGCGTGTGGGAAGAAAACTAGAACGAGGATAAAAAGGCCGGCCGCAGGAATGGAACCTGCGGCCGGTTCTTGTACAGGATTCGGAACAACAAGATCTGGAACGGAGTAAAGAGAATATGTCAGCTTTTTCAGAAGAGATCAGGCAGGAAATTAAAAAATCGGGGAAAACGCTTCTTTATCTGTCTGGGGCCAGCGGGCTTTCCCTGGATCATATTTCAAAGATGCGGATGGGAAAGCGGCTTCCTCAGGATGAGAAGAAAATAAAGGAACTGATTAAAGCGCTGGAATGCCCGGAGCGAACCGGGAAGAAGCTGTTTTCTTTGTACAAAATGGAGAAGATGGGGAAAACCGAGTGGGCCTGCATTGAGGAGACGAAAAGACTTCTGGAGACCTGGAAATATCCGGATAAAAAGTCGCTCATGCCATTTTTTGTGCTGCCGGAGACAAAGGACGGTGCCGAGAAGGACAATGCTGAGAGGGATAACGCCGAGAAGGTCAATGCCGAAGGGGACAACGCCAAGAGAGATAACGCCGGGAGGGACAGTGCCGGAGGGAATCGTGCTGTGCTGAACAGCCGGAGTGAAATCTGTGGATTTTTCATGTCGGTGATGGGCGGTGAATGGCAGTGCTCCAAAGAGCAGAGACAGCTGGCGCTTTATATGATGACGGGGGACATGCCGCCGGAGCTTGTGAATGTACTGGCCGCGGCAGGTGGGGAGAACCAGTGGACTTTTGTGCACTGGTTTTCCCTGCTAAGAAATACAGAGCCGGAGGCTGCCCTTTATAATATCCGCGTGGTAAGCCACCTCCTGCCTCTGCTTCAGAAGGAGGAACAGTACATCCCATATTTCGATTACGGAGAGAAGAAGCTTCCGATGGACATGAACTGGATCGTGGGGGAAGAATGGGCGCTGGGCCTGGATGAAGAGATGGAGAGCGGCCTGGTGATCCGTGACCGGGTCCAGGTGGAATACCTGCGGGACCGCATCCGGACAAAATGTAAGAACGGAAGAAAGCTTCTGGAGTACTTACAAAAGGAATACTCACAAAAGGAACAGCCGCAAAAGGAACACACACAAAAGAAATACCCACAAAAAGAGCAGCAAAAGGAGCAACGACAAAAGGAACATCCACAAAAAGAACACCTGCAAAAAGAATACCCGCCAAGGGATACCGCTAAGGGCGAGGAGATGCTGCTGAGGGAAGGGGGCGAGAAAAAGGCGTATGGCCTTTCGCCTTTCCCGTATCCAGTGGTCTGGAGCCAAAAGGAGGGTAAGGCAGCCTGCTTTTTTACGGAAGAGGGACTGAAGCGTTTTCTGGATGGGGAAGACCTTCCTTCGTTTTTCAATCAGAATGCCTTGCCTCTCTTACGGGAAAGAAAAATGGAGTTAGTAAAGCGGTATATAGAACGGCTGGAAAGGGGGGAGGAACCATGCCGTCTCCTTGACAGTACAAAGTTTTCGCCTGCTTTCGGGCATTTCTGGTATCTGGAGGACCGGGGCCCGGGATGCAGCTTCTGCGTCTGTGTTTCGGAGCGCAAAGGAAGCGCCTGGATTATCCGTGAAATGGGAATTTCGGAACGGATTCTCCGTTTGATGGAGTTTGTGGAGGCGGGGGAGTTTTTGCTTTCCAGACAGGAAGGAATCCGGAAAATCCGGCATCTGCTACAATTGGTCTGATAGAGGGAGGGGGGCCCCTTTGGCTGCTCCGGGAAATTGTGGGTAGAATCCCAGCCACCATATCACCTCCTCGAATATGGGGTTATCCTGTCTCAAAAGGAATGGAATACATCCCCTAAAACAATTGCTGTTCGTTCCCGGGAATTTTTAACAGCGCAGATAGAATAAATCCGACGGCGGCGATTCCCAGGAGCAGTGTAAACACTGCCGGCCGGCCATACGCGTTGGAAACCGCCCCGGCAATCATGGTGACGATGACGCCGCCCAGCGATTTCATGGTCGAAACCACGGCGAGGGCCGTCGTGGAGCCACGCCTGTCCACCAGATTCAGAACGACTTTGATGGTCACCATGATGTACAGCATTGTCGCCGTAGAACGGCAGAGGAAAAGAATGAGGCATACCGGAACCGCATAAGGCAGAAAAGAATACGTGGTGAACTGGATGATCAGCAGGGAAAAGTCAATGTGCAGCAGCGTCAGATAGGTGCTGTTTGCACTTGCACAGCCGCTGAACAAAAAGCTGATGAAGGCAAAGAGAAGGTAGGAGCGGTTCTCCGGCAGCAAGGTGAAGATAGAGAAAATTCCTTCCCGGCTTTTGGGATCCGTCGGCTCCTTTGCCTGTTTGGGGGCGGTGTTGTCTGCGGTAATGGCAAAGGCGATGATGGTCAGCGCCATTGCGGCACCAAACAGGAAAAAGCTGCCCTGAGGCGAGACGTTTTCGTAAACAAGCCCTGAAACCTGAGCACCAGCGGCATACCCTACGGCGCCCCAAATGCGAATCAGTCCGTATGGGTAGCCGGTGCCGGTTGCAAGGCGTTCACACACGGGGCTTACGGCGTTGAGCAGGGACATGGCGGTCCCGTTAAGCAGAAACAGCAGGAACGTACTCTTTGTCAGAGCAAACAGCACGCCGAACAATCCGGAAAGGGATAACAGTAACATACTGATCGTGCGCTCTTTCTGTATCCTATCATACAAAAAACCGAAACACGGTTGGAGGACCATGGAGAACAGTCCGCTTGCCGAGACGATAAGAGACACTTCCCCATCGCTTTTGCCGCTGCCGGACAGATAGATAGACAAAATCGAAAGGAACATGGCCATCCCAAAAAAATAGGAGAAATAAAGCAGCACGTAGTTGCAATAGTTTTTTTTCACTTTTACAGGTATCATATTTTTGCCCTCCTTGGGTAAATTCAAGTTACCGATTACAGCATATCTTCCAAAATCTGGGCCGCATCTGTCACACAGGCCGGCCCTGCACGAACCCATCTGATCACGGCACATGACCGTGCCTTTTCTTTTGCTGACAAATGGTGCGGCCTTTAAAAGCAGTCGTCAGAAACAGCAGCATCAGCGTCCATGTGACAGGCTCGGTGATGCTCGTGCCGAAGAAACCGAGATGTGGGATGATGAATGCGGCAGACAACAACTTCATCCCAAGTTCAATACAACTCGACAGGATCGGCGCCGCCTTTTGGCCCATAGCCTGCATCGCTGTCCGAAGCGCAAGCAGGCATCCCAGCGCCGGGAAAAACGCAAGATGCCACCGCAGGCTCATCACCGCATTGTCGATGATCGTGCGGTTCGATGTTCCTGTGGTAAAACGCACCAACGTCCCGCCAAAAGCAAATATGATGAAACATCCGAAAAGCGACCACGCGATCTCCATGCCCATTACCTGCTTCAACGCCATGCGTATCCGCTCCGGTTTTTTTGCGCCCCAGTTCTGCCCTATAAAGGTGGACAATGCCGTGGAAATCGTTGCCAGGGGCTGCATCATGATCCCAATGATACGACGGGAGGCGGTGTGGGCGGAGATAATTATCTCGGACAAAGCGTTGTTCGCCCTCTGGAAAATGACAGAACCCAGATCAACAACACAGTACATCAGCGCCATGGCGATGCCGTTTGAGAACAATTCCGCAATCAGCTCAAACGGGACACGGAAGTCCTCTTTGCCGGGGAGCAGTTCACCGTAATTATGGAATACACAGACGCCGCAAAGGGTCGCAGAAACAGCCTGTGCGATCACCGTCGCAAGAGCGGCGCCTGCCACGCCCATGCACAGCACTGCAACAAACAACAAGTCCATTCCTATGTTCAGCAGCGAGGAAATGATAAGGAAGTAAAGGGATGTCCGGCTGTTTCCAAAGGCCCGCAGGATACCGGCGAACATATTGTAGGTAATGGTGGCAGCCATGCCGGCACAGATCACGGCGATATAACGGTACGCTTGTTCGAAGATGGCATCCGGCGTATTCATAAAGCACATAAGAGGCCGGAGGAACACAAGGGACAGCACAGTCAGGGTAACCGTCACGGCGGCATCCAACTCGATCATTCCCGCAATAGCCGCTTTCAGCTTTTTTTCGTCATGTGCACCAAACCGCTGTGTCACAACGATAGCGCATCCGCTGTTTAAGCCGGATGCAAAGTCAATGAGCAGACCGTACAGCGAGGAAGTCGCTCCGATGGCCGCAATGGCGTTATCGCCGAGATTATACCCGGCCACCATGGTGTCTACCATGCTGTAGACCTGCTGAAAAATATTGCCGATAAAAAGCGGAACGGCAAACGTCAATATGAGCCTGACCGGGCTGCCCTGTGTCATATCCAGGACGTGCATGGATTGTTTCCCCTTTATGCTTTCCACTTCGATAAACTCTCCTTCCATTGATAATATCTGTCATCTCGACATAGATAGTGTATCATGCTTCATCTCTGAATGATTGCATATTTGTTGGAAACATAATATAATGGTTGTGTAAGGAGGACGAATCGGATATGGATAGAACTGTAAATGAAAAGAAACTTCGCTATATGGAATACCTTCATTGGGAAACCTCGGAAAGGCACCACACGCATACGGAAGATATGTACCAGTATGACCTCCTGCGTATGGGCGATCCGAAGGCGGTGGAGGAAGGCGTCAGGATGTTTTCCTCCAACCTTCCCGGACATATATCGGATGATCCGCTTCGCAATTACAAATATCATTTTGTTGCCTCCATCACGCTGGCCAGCCGAAGCGCCATCGCCGGGGGGATGGACGCGGAGCGGGCGTATAATATCAGTGACCTGTATATTTTGAAGATGGACACTCTCCAAACGGTGGACGAGGTAAAGGCGCTCCACGCCGAGATGTTCGTCTTTTATACAAAGGAAATGGCCGCACTGGACAAGGCAGAGATATATTCAAAGCCAGTTGTTTTGTGCATAGACCATATCTACAATCATCTGCATGAAACAATCCGTACAGAAGATTTGGCGGCGCAGATAGGACTGAACAGAAGCTATCTCTCGACCCTTTTCAAAAAGGAAACGGGACAGTCCATCTCCGCCTATATTCTCTCAAAGCGGATGGAGGCAGCTCAAAATATGCTGCGGTTCTCGGAGTATTCCTACGCCGAGATCGCCAGTATCCTCGCATTCAGTTCCCAAAGCCACTTCATCCGCGTGTTCCGGTCACAGACGGGGTATACGCCGAAGGAGTTCCGAAACAAGTTTTTCCGTGCCGGCAGAGAAAATGGGCATTAAAAACAATGTCATTAAGATAATCGTTTCTATGTCAAAGAAAAAAGCCCACCTGCCATATACAAAACAAACAAGTGGGCTTTTTTCACGTTTAAGGATTTTAGCATTATGGGTTATGGATTTTCCCAATTCGCTTTTGTTGTGTTACTTTCCGAAAAATCGGGATTTGCGGAGGAGATATAATGAAAAAAGTAATTTTATATATTCATGGAAAAGGAGGAAGCCATTTGGAAGCTGAACAATACAAGAGAAATTGTTCAGGTTTTGATATAATTGGAATAGATTACAATGACTATCTTCCATGGATTGTACAAAATCAAATTCAAGCGGCTTATCAAAACGCACATAAAAGATATGACCATATTTATGTGATTGCAAATAGTATTGGTGCTTACTTTGCAATGCACACATTACAGGCTTGTAATATTGAAAAGGCTTTATTTATTTCACCTGTACTTGATATGGAAAGACTTATATTGGATATGATGAGTTGGGCGAATGTATCAGAAACAGATTTAATGGAATGTCCCCACAGAAATATTGTATGCAGGAAATGATAACCTCGTATCCCGTAAAACAGTAAATAAATTTATTAGTAATCACAAAGCACATCTTACTGTAATGGAAAATGGGGAACATTGGTTTCATACAGATGAACAAGTCGCCTTTTTAGATGTCTGGATGAAAAAAGCAATAGGATAAATTCCAATTTGTACATAACTATACCATAGTTTGTGTAATTCCGAAAGAAGAATATTTATTTTTGCATATCATAGCAACAATATTTAGAAAATAGATATAGTTTTCTGAATATCTGTTTCTCGGTATTGGGAGTGATTTTTTCTCGCTGTTTTTCCATGGTTTTCCGGCTTATGCCAGAGAAAACCATGGAAAATATGGTCTGCCTATCATAAGCAACAGTTGCAATTATAGGGGAAACTTATGGAGGTTTACGTTCTATTTATGGTCAACAGCATAAAAATATGACGTGGAAATTTAGAGATTTTTAATAGATTTCCCCCTAAAATCGTTACATAAGAGCGTACTTGTTATATAATTCCTATGCGTCCCCCAGTCAGTATGAAGGAACTGAGGAAGTCGAAGGGATATACACAAATGAAAATGCAAATGTTGACGGGAATTAATCAGAGTGACTACTCTAAGATTGAGAACGGGAAACGTTACTATACATTCGAACAGTGTAAAAGAATTGCAGTGGCATTGAATACCAGTATGGACTATCTTGCAGAATTGACAGATACTCAAACCCCTTATCCACGGAAATAGTAATTTTATGTAAACTAAACATTCCCATTAGGAGACGTATAATAAAAAGAGAGTTGATTATTTCTTTTAAAAGTGATATATTTTAGACAGAAGGAAAGCAACCGCCCACAAAGTGGTTAGCCTCCTAGTTTAGCAAAAGCCTACCTGAACGGCCAAGTACAAGGTAGGCTTATTTATTTTCGCTTGTTGTCCCTATCTATGTAGGCAAGCAGTGCAATTAAGAATGTCGCAAATAAGACTAAATCCTGAAAGGTAAACATCTCCATTTACACTACCTCCCTTCTTTTTCAAGTTAGGGAGGCTTACCACCTTGTAACACGGTTACTTTCTACCACATCATACCATATCTTTCATGGTTCGACAATAGGGTAAACAGCGAAAATAAAGGATATGTGTAATAGTGTTTTTTACTGCACCATTACACCATTTTTTACACCAGATTATTACACCATAATAAACGATTATAAACTTTGCAAAGCTCTAATGAAGGGAAAAACAGGCACTTTAAACGGAGATAAACCTTCTAAAATCCACATTGTCACAACCTCCCCTTTTTATCGCTCTGCTCATTACGGCTAACGTGGTGGGGGGACGAATTTTTGTTTCTGCCTGATTTTAGCGGAGGTCAGGGAGAGTTGTTCCCTTTGGTACTGGCTCTCTGTGTCGTAGGAATGTGTCAATTACGATTCACTTAATTCCAGAAAATCAACACATTTATTTGTTGCAACGCCAACATATAGCTTATCTGTCAGGCACCCCACCGAATAATAATGTTCAACAACATATTTGGCCGTAAAGGGCATCTCAAGACGGGTTATTTCGTCAATAGAAAACCACTTACAAATTCCTTCATTTGATTGTAAATGGTCATTGACATTATCTTTTAGAGTTGCAAAAAAATAGTAGTTTTGTCTTATTTCACCTTTCGTATATCTTAAAGTAACATATCTAAGTGTTAATCCTTCAATATCATCTGACCTCAAACCCAATTCCTCTTCCAGTTCTCTAAGAACACAAGCCTTTGCATCATTTATTTCATTTTTTTCAAAATGACCACCTGCCGACCCAGTCCATACATTATTTACAACTCTGCCGTCTTCTTTATACAGCATCAACACCTTATCTTTTTTTGCCAGATAGACCGCAGTCATATTTCTAAGTTTCCCATCCATACTTTTACCCTCACAAATTCAATTTGTACATAACTATACCATAGTTTGTGTAATTCCGAAATATGAATATTTATATTAACAATCTAAAACTGTCTAAAATCTGTTAAGTAAAAAAATGCCCTATTTTATCGTGATTTTCCTTTTCTTAATGACATTGGCATTAAAAATGGGGCTTTTTTTTGCGGTCATTTTTCTGTGTAAAGCAAGGGGGAAGATAAGAGGAAGTTATTGTTCGGCAGGCCTGTATATTGTATCAGTTTATAGGATATTTAAAATTGATACTACTACATCGTCTGGCAAATAACTGAACCAAGTACGCAGAATGTTTTTTCGAGTGTGCATGTCTGCGAAGTCGGACATAGCCCCACTACGCCGCGTTCATTTGGGTCAAATCTCCCACAAACTGTGACGCACATCTACCAGAAAGCAATTTTCAAACACGCTCTAAAAGAAAGCAAAAAGGCTGTCGAATTTTTTGGCCTTGGTTTTTGAACCTGGAAAAAGATGGTAAAATAACGATAATTGAGGGCATAGAACGAGAAAGAAAGAGACTTTTACCACAGGCGGGAAAGAGCGTGTCTGGAAATGCATTCCTGGCATCTGCATGTCTCACTTTGCGGTATATTGGGGGAGGGAAACTTATGCAGATTCGTCTTGTGATTGGCGTCAGGGATGCGAGATACCTCGGCAATTTGTCAGCGTATCTGGAAAAAAACCATATGGATAAGCTGGAGATTGTCACGTTTTCCAGTCCGGAGCTACTGAAAGAGTATGCAAAGAAATCTATATCAGATGTAATACTGGTGGAGGAGCAGTTCGGAATTGACGCAGAACTCCTGAAGGACTTTGGAAGGGCGGCATATCTGTGCGATGGCGCTCCGGCGGCAGAAAAGAATGGAATCCGGGCAATCGCGAAGTATAAGAAGCCGGATTTGATTTATAAAGATATTCTGGATTTATACGCGGAAGGCGGAAGCAGCCACGGGTTTCGCATGGGAGGCAGAGGAAGTGGAAAGGTCTGTCTTGTGACAGGCTTATCGGGAGGTACGGGAGCCTCCACCTTTGCGGCGGCCCTGGCAAAGAAATATGCATTGCAGGGGAAAAAAGTCCTGTATCTGAATCTGGAGCCCGCGGGCATGAGCACGGATTTTTTTGCGGGGAGCGGAACGTATCATTTTGAGGATGTAATTTTTGCCTTAAAGAGCCAGAGGGCAGACATACGGCTTAAAATGGAGAGCGCGGCGCGGGTGGACATAAGCGGCGTAAGCTTTTTTGCTCCCTGCTCAAACCCTATGTATATGCTGGAGCTAAACCATGAGGACAACTTAAAGATTATGGACACGCTGTCAGGGGAAACCGGCTATGACCATGTGGTCGTGGATATGAATTTTAAACTGACTTTAGAATTTATGGAAATCATGAGCCGTGCAAACCAGATTCTTCTGGTCCAGGATGGAGGGGAAACTTCCAACAGCAAATTTTTAAGAGCCATGGAGGCCATGCATATCATGGAGGAGCAGAATCGCATGAATGTGACGGCAGGCATGAAGCTTTTATACAACCGTTTCAGCAGCAGCAAATCCAGCAGCGAAATTCCGGGCCTTTCGATTCCGGTCATAGGGAAGCTTCCGCCCATCAAACATGCTAGTGTTCATGAAATTATGGATTATATGCTGACCAGACAGGATATTTTTGCGGCGCTTGGAGCAGGGGAGGACGCTTGATGAAAAGTGAAGAACTGGAAAAGCTGGCGGACGGCATTCACTCTTATGTGACGGATAATTTTCCCCTCACAAAAATGAGTGATGCAGAGCTGGAGGAACAGATTCAGATTCTTGTGAACCAGAGGTGCAGTGAGTATGGCTTTGTGTCCGTGGAGGAGCGGGTATCCATCTGTGAGCAGGTTTTCAGCGCCATTCGCGGCTTCGGCATTCTGGACATGATTATGAAGGACGATAACATTACGGAGGTCATGATCAATGGGCCGAAGAACATTTTTATTGAGAAAAACGGGCGGCTTCAGAGACTTCATAAGGAATTTGAGGACGAACGCCGCCTGGAGGACGTGATTCAGAAGATTGTGGGAACGGCAGGCAGGGAGGTAAACCAGGCGAATCCCATTGTGGATACCCGTCTTCCCAACGGCTCCCGTGTAAACGTGGTGCTTCCGCCGATTTCCCTGCATGGCGCCACCATGACCATACGTAAGTTTTCGCGGACGCCCATGACGGTGGAGCAGCTTCTGAAATATAAATCCATCACTCCGGAGGTGGCCGGGGTTTTAGAGCTTCTGGTAAAAGCGAAGTACAACATTTTTATCTGCGGCGGAACCGGTTCGGGGAAAACCACGTTTTTAAACGCAGTGTCCAACTATATTCCCCACGATGAACGTGTGATTACCATTGAGGACTCGGCGGAGCTCCAGATTACGGGAATCGACAATCTTGTGAGCCTGGAGACAAGAAATGCCAACGCGTCCGGAAGCGGTGCCGTCACCATCCGGGATCTGATTAAATCCTCTCTCCGTATGCGCCCGGAGCGGATTGTGGTGGGCGAGGTCCGCGGAGGGGAGGCCCTGGATATGCTCCAGGCCATGAATACGGGCCATGACGGCTCTTTAAGCACCGGACATGCAAACTCCACCAGGGATATGTTAAGCCGTCTGGAGACCATGGTGCTCCAGGGAGCGGACGGACTGCCCCTGGAGGCCATCCGCCAGCAGATTGCCTCGGCTCTTGATATTATCATTCATCTTTCGAGGCTCCGGGACAAGAGCCGGAGGACCATGGAAATCACTGAGGTATGCGGCTATGAGAACGGGGAAATCCGTCTGAATCCGCTGTATGTGTTTGAGGAGGACGAAGCCAGTACGCTTGAGAAGGTGTCCGGCGGGCTGGTACGCACGAAAAATAAGCTGGAAAACGACAGAAAGCTTAAAACCATGGGATATTATGAGGAAATCTGACAGCGGGGAAGAAAGAAATGTTTAAGAGAGAGAAAGTGGTTTACACGCCGATTCAGGGGGTTCTTGGAATCGGAGATGACTACCATGTCTATGAGATGACCCTGTGGGAGCGGCTTGCGGCCGCCGGCATTGGAGTTTTGGCAGGCGTGATGGTGGGATACGTGTTTTTTAATTTGTGGTCCGTGGCTGCCGTCCTGTCCGTGGCGGGAGCCATCGGAATGCAGAAGCCGTTTAAGAATTTTTTACAGAAGAGACGGCTGAAAAAGCTTTTGCTGGAATTTAAGGATCTTCTGGAAACGCTCACAGCTTCCTATTCGGCCGGGCAGACCACGGTGCAGGCGTTTGCAGACGCAAGAAATGATATGGAGGATCTGTACGGAGAGCAGGCGGATATTGTGACGGAGCTTACTATGATTAACGCGGGCCTTCTCCACAACTATAATATCGAAGATCTGCTTTTAAACTTTGCACAGAGGAGCGGTCTGGACGATGTGGACAGCTTTGCGAGCGTGTTTGAGGTCTGTAACCGGAAGGGCGGAAATTTAAAGCAGATTGTGACAGAGAGCCGAAACGTCATAAACGACAAGATCGAAATCGAGATGGAGATCCGGACCATGGTGGCGGCCAGCCAGAATGAGTTAAATATTATGATGGTGATGCCCTTTATCATGATGCTTTCCATGCGGGGCCTGGGGGATATCATGACAGGAAACAGCCTCACAAACCTTGTCATAAAGGTTGTGGCGCTGGGGATTTTCGGGGCGGCCTATGTGGTTGGACGGAAGCTTGTGGATATTAAATTATAGGAGTGGCGGACATGGCGGGAATGATTAACTGGTTTCAGATCGGGGCAATGGCGGCGGCGACGCCGTTTGTATTTCTGTGGGTATTTCTCTATGTGAAATATCAGGGGAAGTTTGATGCCGTCACGGTTTCTTTGTCCGCCAGGGAATACCGGATGCTGGAGCTTTACTTTATCGGCCTGGGATTCATGGATCTGGTTCACTTTAATCTGCATACCAGAAGAGGGCGGGCGCGTATCAAGGAAATTTCGGAGATCAAAGGAAAGAAATATGCGGAATATTACTATTACATTATCTGCGGGGCAACGTTTACATATATTTTCACCTTTGTTCCCCTGGCCTTTCTTCTGGGAGCTTTGTCCGACGAGCCCATGATACTCATTATGTGTCTCGCGGTGTCGCTCCTTCTGATCCGGTATCTGGAAAAGGACATTAACGACAAGCTGCAGGAACGGCGGGAGGAACTCCTTCTGGACTTGCCGCAGGTACTTTCCAAAATGGCGCTTCTCATTAACTCCGGAATGGTCATGCGGGAAGCCTGGGTGAAAACCTCCGCAGCCGGGGACAGGGCGCTTTATGAGGAAATGCGGACGACTGCCAGCGAAATGGCCAACGGCACTTCGGACCTGGAGGCATTCCGGAATTTTGCGGACCGCTGTTCGGTAAAGCAGATTCGCAAGGTGACGTCCACCCTGATTCAGAATATGCAGAAGGGAAACCAGGAACTGGCCTACTTTCTGGAGGAGATGTCTGAGGAGATGTGGGAAGAGAAGAAGAACCTGGTGCGCCAGAAGGGAGAGACGGCGGGAACCAAGCTTCTGATTCCCATCGGCATGATTTTTGTGGGGATCCTGATTATGATCATTGCACCGGTCTTCACCAATGGATTTTAGAAAACGCGCGGGACATGAGTGCTCTGTCTGTTCAGCCAGAACACCAGTATCAGGCGTTTTTATAGAAAACCCCTATGCCTGCCATCAGGCACCACCATGAATGAAAGGGGTTTCCTATGAGCCTCCGGCGGATGTGCAGAAAACGGAAGGGGAAGATGCCGCTTCGCGGCCCCGTTTTCGCACGTTCAGCGCCGGAGCGCTGAACTTTCATAGAAAAAAGCGAGGAGGAAAGTAAGATGTTAAACAAAGTAGATTTACTGCTTCTGACTGCAAAAAGCAGATGGGACGGGTTTATGGACCGTCTGGTTCATGAGGAAAAGGGTGCCGCCGATATTGTGGCAATTCTTGTAGTGATTGTGATTTTGCTGGGAGTGGCGACGATATTTAAGGGACAGCTGGAAGAACTGGTAAAATCTGTCTTCGGCAAAGCGACAGGATGGGTAGAGAATCCGACCTGATTTGGCCTGCTCATTGGAGTGCGTCTGAAAATTCATTCCCGTCATCTGCACGCCCCACTTTGTGGTATATGAAGTGGAACACACAGCTGCCAGAAAGCAATTTTCAAACGCGCTCTGGATCCGGCTTCTGGTCTTTGGGCTTTTCAAACATGGGGGAGCTTTTTCGGGGGAGGAGCGTATATGTGGAACCGATGGAAGCGGGAGGAGGGCGCTATTATGGTGGAGGCGTCGATTTATTTCCCGATTGTGATTTTTACGGTATTTGCCATGATTTATTTTGGCATG
Organism: uncultured Lachnospiraceae bacterium; assembly: GCA_910586315.1. Taxonomy (GTDB): domain Bacteria; phylum Bacillota; class Clostridia; order Lachnospirales; family Lachnospiraceae; genus CANRXD01. The sequence goes on from CAJUIP010000042.1 coordinate 16,787, forward strand.
GTCATGTTTCAGGACAGCATTCTCACCTTCCAGGTCCAAAAGCTGGCAGCTATGGGAGGGCGGGAGGCCGCGTATCCCGGCTATGAGATTTTTTCCGATGACGGGTCTTTATTATCGACCGCCGTGGATTTTAAGGCGGAAAGCGATTTCAGCCAGAAGGTGGCGGGATATTACGAGGGACATTCCAGGCATTTATACAATGAATGGCGGTTTGATTACAGCGGGGAGGAGCAGAGGCTTACAGGCGAGCTGGAGTCCATGCTGTCCCAGAGGTCGTTTTTGACAGGGGTGGAGTCGCAGTGCCAAGTAACCATAAAGAATCATGTCATAGGAAAGGTCATTACGGTGGAGGCGTCCTATGGCCTGAAAAGCCCGAAATTTTTGGAATACGTGGGAGTTCCCATGGATTTGAAGTTAAAATCCAGCGTGAAGCAGACGGCCTCCAATCCGGTGGATATGGTCCGGAACGTTGAGCTGGCGGCTGACCTTGCGGACTTTCTTCTGGAACGGTTCGGTGTTAAAGACCAGGTGGATTCGTTCTTAAAAAAGGTAGAGGATATTAAAAATAAAATCTTGTAGGGAGGAAATTATGAAGTGGTTTACGAAGAATGTACGGGGTTCCATCTCCCTCTTTTTATCCATGATTATTCTCCTTCTGGTGATTTTGGAGGGCTTTTTGATTGACGGCAGCAGGATTCTGGCGGGAAAGACCTTCCTTTCCGGGGCCGGGGAGCTGTCCTTGAACGCGGGACTGACCTATTATGATAAGGCGTTAATGGATATTTACGGCCTATTTGCCAATTGTAAAACAGAAGAGGAGTTAAAACAGAATCTGAAAGGATATTTCCAGAAGACCCTGGGCGAGATTACCGGGAACGCGGATACTTCCGGTTATGTGGACGAACTTTTGGAGTATGTAAATACGGCTATAGAAAGCGGATGGAACGGAGAGGATCCGTCTAAGATCATTCTTCTTAAGACGGGAAATTTTTCCATGAAAGGCGTGCCAGGTTCCGAGCTTTCCAATCCGGCGGTGATGAAAAGCCAGATTCTGGAATATATGAAATACCGCGGGCCCGCCAGTCTTGGCTACGGGATGCTTGAAAAGCTGTTTGCCTTTAAGGATTTAAACAAACAGCAGAAGGCGCTGGAAAAGAAGCTGGATTATGAAGAGGAGATGTCCGAGGTTCAGGACGCATGCGAGAAGGCCTATGAGAAGTTAAATGAGTATAAAGAGCTTCTGGAAAAGGATATGAGTCCCGCCAGTGTGCAGTCGAAAAGCCTTTTTTGCAATTCGACATTAATCAATTTGATGATGGAAACCTGGTGTTACAGCGCCCTGATGAAGGAGTTTCAGGAGGGCGCGGGAAATAATGGAATCCTGGAGAACTGGGATGCCGATCTCCCGGAGGTGGAGGCGGTCCGTCAGGATGTGGAAGCCGCCTGCAACCGGTGCCCGACGATTTCCGGAAGTGGGGAGAACTCCTTAGAGATTCCTGCCGGGTTTGCCGAAACGTATCTTCTTACTCCCGGGACTTCCTCTGACAAGCGTGTCCAGGGAACTGCGGCGGCAGTGAAGATTGCTCTGGGGTATGCACAGGATTACGAAAATTATAAGAGGCTTCACCGGGAATGGCTCCAATACCAGAAATATTATGAGGAGACCATGGATGAACTCACAGACGAAAATGAGGACGGGGAAGCGGACGCAGAGATCGAGGCGCTCCAGGAGGAGTATGAGAAATATAAAAAATGTTACGAAGAGGCGAAGCAGAAGATTGCACGCTATGCCAGAATTTTTAAAGATGCGAGGAATGTGCTTGCAGACGGCATAGGCTATAAGCTTTCCTTTGCGGTGGAGCTCACAAAAGAGACACAGGAAGCGGCGGAGCGTCTGGAGACGCTTGGGGAGGAAAGCATCGAAGCTCTGGAGCAGATAAAAAAGGAGATGCAGGAGCTAAAAAAACGGGGAGAAGCCTGGGAAGCCGCTATCGGGAAGCTCTCGGACGGTGATGTGAAAACCTCCATGGATGCGGACCGCCAGAGTAAGTCGGAGGAAATGAAGGAGGAATATGTGGACGCCCTGATTACCCGCATAGAAAACGGGATTTCTTATGGGAGCGGCGTCAGGACAGCCGCTGAGAACACGAAGTTTTTAGATCTCACTTTATATACCAGGAATCCCGATGATTATACGTCCGCAGGAGAGGTTTTAAGTATTTTTAATCATAAGGGCTACGGGGACGATACGGATGCACGGGGAATCCCCTACCGGTCGTTTTCGATGGAAGACTGGACGAGGAAGGGCTGGGGAACAAAATCCCCGCAGACCAGCTATTTGAGTAAACTGGTTCAAAACGGCACCACGGTGTTCTTTCTTTATCCCGGAGAGGAGGCGCCGTTTTCTGTTCCGTATGATTCCATCGTCGAAATGGGTCTTTCAGAATATAAAACGCTGATCGATGAGAAAAAAGACATCACTCCGCTTGGAGATGCCTTTTATGAATATCTGGAGCGGCTCTGCCCGAAATCAGAGACGGAGGAGACAACGAAGGAGACAGCCAAAGAGGCCAGAAAGGAATTGTTTGAACAGGGGAAGGCCGATACCTCTGTGGAAGCGCTTCCCGGCCTTCCCGCGGATGTGACAGGGGCTTCCGGAAGCGGGGCGGGAAGTTTTGAAAATCCCAGTACCAATGAAAACGATGATAAAAAGTTCAACAAAAACATCAGCAGCAGCACGAAATCCAACAACCAGTCTTCTGCCGGATTTCTGGAACAGGTGGGAAAGCTTCTGACGGATGGCAGGGACAAGCTGTATCTTTCGGAGTATGCGACCCAGATGTTCAGTTACTATACGGTGGATGTGGAAAAGGATTCCAAGGGGAACCCGGTGACAAGGACCACCTTAAGCGGCAGGAAATTTTCTGCCGACAGCAACGCCATGTACAAGGCGGAGGTGGAATATATTTTATGGGGAAATCCGTCGGGGCAAAAGGACGTTCAGTATACCTTAAGCACGATTTTTGGAATCCGTTTCCTTTTAAATACTCTGTATGCCTTTACCGGGGATCCGGAGATTGCGGAGTTTACCTTTACCCTGGCCACGGCGATTGCCGGATGGACCGGGTTTGGCGTTCCCCTTGTCCAGAGCGTCATTACCATCGGCCTTGCCCTGGCGGAAACGGCCCGTGATGTGGAGTTGCTAAAGAAGGGGGAAAGTGTACCCATTTATAAAAATCAGAGCACTTGGTGCATTAAGCCCTCGGGAATTACAAAGGAAGTGGTGCAGACAGCCGTTCATGAGGCGGTAAGCTCCGCCCAGAATTATGTGTTTGAGCAGCTTGACCAGCTTACGGAGAACACAAAGGGTGCATTTTCCAGTGAGCTTGACAAATTCAGTGAGGAGACGGTGGATAATATTGTTAGTACAGCCACGGCCACGGTTCTTGATCCCCTGCGAAACCTGTCCTTAAGCCTGTCCAATACGGTGGTGAAGGATGAGGCCTATGTGAAGGGCCGTATTGACGATGTTCTGGACGGGCTTTCCGCCAATATCGGGAAGGAAGAAAATCTGGAGGACGGTACTGCGTCCATCATGAAGCAGGTGAAGCTTAAGGCGGTGGAATACATGAAAGGAAGAAGCGGCGATTTTGCTTCCTTCATTATACAGTATCAGAACCAGTCCGTGCAGGAAATGACAGAGTTTGTAAACAAAAAGCTTAAGGACTATAAAAAGGGGCTTAAGACCACGCTTACAAACATTGCGTATCCGCTGGTATCGGAGGCGAAAAATGGGGTAAATCAGGCGTTAGATTCTGCGAATGGGGAAATCCAGAAGCGGACCAGCGAGGCCATGGACAAGATGATGATGAAAATCGATAACGGTATCATGTCTTCCGGCCTTCCTGACGGCAAAACCTCCTATACGGCAAGGGGCGAGGGAGGAAAGACCTCTCTGATGTTAACTATGAACTACCGGGAATATTTATGGCTGTTCATCGCCGTAAAGAGCATTCAGAGCGAGGAGGATATGTTAAAACGGATGGGAAATCTGATTCAGGCGAATTTGACCGCCACCAAAAATCAGCCGTCGCCGGATTTTAAAATCAATTCCGCCTATACATTCCTGGAGCTTAAAGCAGATGCGGATATTTCCACCGCCTTTTTTGCCATCCCGGTCCCGACCGTAAGCGGTGGGGGCGTGAAAATGGGGCAGGGGAGCTATAAGATCAGTTATCATGGCGTGCTGGGGTATTAAAACAGACGTACCGCGGTATATCTGCTCTTCATTCGGCCAACCCAGCCTACGCAGTCCATGCGGCAGACGGAATAGGGGATGCCGGGCAGAACGGAGGATGCCCAAGAGGAACGGTTACATAGGAAAGAGGAAGGAACGTATGAAAAACAGAAAAGAACGGGGCTCTCTGACCGTGGAGGCGGCAATCGTACTGGTGATTTTCATTTTTGGCTATGCCGCCATTGTGAGCCTGACAGACTTCATCCGGGCGCAGATGATGATACAGTATGGCCTGAACCAGACGGCGAAGGAGATTTCCGCTTACTGCTATCTCCCGGCAAGGATGGGGCTTTTGGGCACCGCGAAGGAGATTTCGGAACACGCGGAGACCTTTAAAAACGATACGGACGCGGTCATCGACTCCGTGGTAAAGCTTTACGAGGCCGTGGGGGAGGGGAGCGACAATATAAAAGGTTCTGTACAGTCGTTTCAGGAAGCGGAGGGACTGGACGGCCTTTTAAATACAGTAAAGGACGCGGGCTCCATGACTCAGCAGGATTTTCAGAATATCGCGGCGGCATCGAAGACGTTTGCGGAAAAAAGCGGAGATTATTTCAGCAGTCCCCAGAATATTTTAAAGGGCCTTACATCGCTGGCTCTCGGGGAAGGGGTCAATAAGCTGAAATCTTATGCCATTGCCGCACCTTTAAGCAAGTCGATGATGAAGGAGCAGCTTTCCCTGTACGGGAAGGACCGCCGGGGACGGGATATTTTGGAGCGTCTTGGGGTGGAAGGCGGCATTGACGGACTTAATTTTATGGGAAGCACGTTGTTTAACGACGGAGAAACTATCGAGATCCGTGTGGTCTATGATATGTCCGTGAATTTCCCGTGGTTTGGGGAAAAGAAATTTCATTTTTCTCAGGCAGCCGTGACGCGGGCCTGGGCAGCGGAGGAATGATGGCTGGAATCGCGTGTGTGTCAATGGCTTTGGCCATTTTTGCAGGGCAGTATTATCTGAAACGATGGGGGTTATGGAACCGGAAGGGGAAAACGGTTTTTCTTATCACGCCAGTGTTTATTTTCCTGTGCGGAGGATTTCTGATGGAGCAGTATGGATATCACCCTCTTAAGATTTTCCGGTACTGGATTCTTATGTACGGGCTTTTGCTTCTGGGCATTTTTGATGGAGACAGAAAGCGGATTCCCAACCGGGCACTGCTTTTCCTTCTGGCGGTCAGGACCTGTTTTCTTGCTGCGGAATGTATAGTGTTTCCGGAGTTCTGGATGGAGATTGTGCTGTCTGCATGCGCGGGGCTTGGGGGCGGAAGCGGACTGCTCCTTTTAACGGTGTTTTTTGCAAAAAAAGGAATTGGCATGGGGGATGTGAAGCTGGTGGGAACTGCCGGCTATTATCTAGGGTTTCAGGTGTTGATGAGCGATCTGATTGTAACCATGGCTTTTATGCTCCTGGTGGGAGCGGGAGGACTTCTTTCAAAAAAAATATCTTTGAAAACAGAGCTGCCGTTTGCGCCATTTCTGGCCGCGGGGACCATACTCACATTGCTGGCGGGGTGTTAGCACCAGGCTCAGACAGGAGGAAGAGATGAAAAGAGCGATACTGTTTGGAATGATCGGGCTTTGGGCGTTAGGATGGGTGAATACGGCATCTCATTTGACGGAGGGGCCGAGAGCTTACGGGGCACTGATTGCACAGGCAGAGGAATATGAGCAAAAAAGCATTTATATTCGGGCGATCCAGTCGTATGAGGAGGCCCTTACCTATCAGCCGGACTCCCTGGATCTTAAATACCGGATTGCGAAATTACATCTGGAGCTTGGAGATGAGGCGTCTTATATAAACCGCTGTGAGAGCATCATGGAGGAGTATGGATATCCTCTGGAGATTGCAATAGAGGTGACGGATTATTATCTGGAAAAGGAGCGCACGCAAAGTGCGATTTCTTTTATCAGACAGACCTTAAAGGCTCATCCGGAAAGTGAAGAAATGAAGGAACGCTTTGAAAAGGTACGGTATACATATCAGAAGAAGTATCTTTCTTATGAAGAAATTTTCCCGGTTTATAACGGATGTGCGGTTTATTTTCAGGAGGGAAAGTACGGCCTCATGCGAAATGACGGGAGGACCATCCTTCGGAATCACTGGAATGAGACCAGTGTCTGGTCGGATGACCGCAGGCTGATTCCGGTGATGGGAGACGACGGGGCTTATTATGTCGATGAGAACGGATACCGGTTTGAGGTTCCGGAGGAAACGCAGAAGGTGGAGTGGCTTGGCCCTTTAAGCGGCAATGTGGCGGCGGCAAAAATCAATGGAAAATATGGCTATATTGACCAGAAGTTTCATGAGCGTTCGGAGTTTCAATGGGACGGGGCGACAGGAATCGCTGACAATCTGGGCGCTGTCAAAAAGAATGAAAGGTGGGCATTGATTGACGGAAGCGGGGCGCTGCTTTCCGATTATATATATGAGGATGTGAAGGTTGACGTCTATGGGTTTGGCAGTACCTGCGGGAGAATGTTTGTGAAGCAGGGAGGAAGCTTCCAGATGATAAACCAGAAGGGGGAAGCGGTTGGAGATGAAACCTTTGAGGATGCCGTACCTTTTTCGTCTTCGCAGCCCACGGCGGTGAAAAAGAACGGAAAATGGGGGTTTGTGGACATGGACGGAGCCTGGGTCATAGAACCTCAGTATGAAAACGCGGAGGGGTTTTCCGACGGACTGGCTCCGGTTCAGACCGGGGAAACATGGGGCTTCATCAATCAGGAAAACAAACTTGTGATTGCGGCAGAGTTTTACGGCGCCCACAGCTTTTATGGCGGCCTCGCTCCGGTAAAGGACGGGAATACATGGACCATGATAGAACTAAATGTGCATTAAAGCAGGAGGGAAACAGGTATGAGTGGATTTGCATACGAAAACCAGGGAGCAGAGACCATGCTGGTGTATCATTTAAACAGGGAAGAGCATCTTGATGAGTTTTCCAAAGGAATGCTTCAGGAAAACGAGATTGCGGGGGTAATAAAGCCCTCTTTTACTCAAAAGGACACGGAGCGGTATATCAAATATCCGGTCACGTCCAAAATTCCGTTAAAAGACTTCCTGGCCGGGGAAATGGACCGGAAAACTGTCATGAAGACATTTTTGTCCATAACGGGGGCCATGAAGGAAATGGAAGAATACATGCTGGATCGAGAAAAAATCCTGATGGATCCGGCCTTTATTTTTGTGGACATTCGAAAGAAGGAAACCAGTCTGGTTTATCTTCCGGTGGACGAGTTTTCAGAGGGAGTTTCGATAAAGGAATTTTTTCTGAGAATGCTGTCGCATATGCGTTTTCTTATGGATGAGGATGTTTCCTATGTGGCAAAGCTGATTCATTTCCTGAATCAGCCAGGGCCGTGGGAGCTTGATGCACTGAAACGGTATCTTGAAACATTAATGAACGAAGAAAATGCACAGAAGCCGGTTTGGGGGAATACGGGAAGTACGAGGGAGTACAGAAATTTAGGGGAGTACAGAAATTTAGAGAAGTACAGAAATTCAGAGGAGTACAGAAATTTAGAAGAATACAGAAATTCAGAAGAGTATAGAAATTCAGGAGAATACAGGAACTCAGGAGGGGACGGGCCGGAAGGAGCCCGGATTCCTGCCGAAGGAGGTTCCCGGGGCATTTCTCTGCAGTCGCCTCGTGGGGAAAAGAGCAGAGCGGGAAATACAGGGGGAAAGCAGACGGGCGGCAGTCCGGAGCAATATCCGGTTTTTGTGGAAAGAGAAGCTTTTCCAGGAAAAGAAAACGTTCCGGAAAAGAGCAGGGGAGAATTGTTCGGAAAAAAAGAAGGAAAGGAGAAGGCGGAGAAGAAAAGAGGCGGCCTGTTCAGAGGAAAGAGCGCGAAAGCAGAGCCTGAAGGGAATGAATCGCCTAATGCGCCGGGAATCCGGAGAGGAATGGAGATTCCGGGCGCGCCGGCGGGTTTTGAGCCTTCTAAGCAGATGGGGACGCCCGGTTCTTTAGAAAGGGGAAGCAAGAAGGAAAAAGAGAAAAAGGGATTTTTGGGATTTGGAAAGAAAAAGGAGACGAAACCGCCCATCGTTCCCATGGTATCTGCTGCTTCCATGGTGTCTGCTGCTTCCATGACGCCTGTGGCTCCCGCTGCTCCAGTGACGCCTGTGGCCTTTGGGGACAATGCGTCAAAGATACCCGTTCCCTGTCCGGCTCCGGAGTACAGACAGAAACTAAGGCCGGATTTTCCTGGCCAGGGCAGTGAAAATATTTATATGGGCCATGGAAACAGTGATGATGAAGAGCGGACAGTCATTCTGGGCGGGGAAGAGGAAAATGCGTGTACGGTTCTTCTGGGCCAGGGAAGCTCAGACGGGGGATGGAGCAGTCATGTCATACGGCTTATCAGAAGAAGGACCGGGCAGAGCGTGGTGATCAATCAGGATGTATTCCGAATCGGAAGCGCCGGAGAGTATGTGGATTTCTACATTGCGGATAATCCGGCCATCGGCGGATGGCATGCGGATATTACGGCAGTAGACGGGAACTGGTACATCATGGACAGGAATTCTGCAAATCATACGTATGTAAACGGCGTTATGGCACAGCCGATGCAGGCGGTCCGCCTGCAAAACGGAGAAGTAATCACTCTGGCGGATGAAGATTTTGAATTTATTATTAGTTGATGGGGAATCGTTTCGTCTTAGAGCATGTTTGAAAATTGCTTTTCACCAGATGTTTCGTAAGACGGAACGGTTATGCTGATTGAGGTTTGTATGAAATATATATATGCCTGTCAGACGGACATAGGAATATCGCGGTCCAGCAATCAGGATTCGCTGATTATGAAGACCATAAAGAGTAAGGGAAATACAGCGCTTCTGGCAGCGGTCTGCGATGGAGTCGGCGGGCTCAGTAAGGGCGAGGTGACCAGCCGAAAAACGGTTAAAATGTTGGGGGAATGGGCAGATTACGAACTTCCATGCCTTCTGGAGCAGGATAAAACCGGAGAAATCCTGCGCCGCCGTTTTCGCCAGCAGCTTATGGAGATCAACAGGGAAATTTTTTATGGCAATAAGCGGAGCGGCATAGAAAGCGGAACTACACTGACTGCCCTTGCCATGTGGAATTACAGATATCTTCTTGGCCATGTGGGTGACAGCCGGGCCTATGCGATTACGCGTCAGGTGCGTCAACTGACAACGGACCACTCATGGGTGGCTCAGGAAGTGGCTGCCGGACGCATGACAGCAGAGGAGGCCGAAAAGAGCGCGAAAAAAAATGTGATTTTAAAGTGCATCGGGGCAGAAGAGACTTTGGAACCACAGATAGAAAAGGGACAGATCTATGAAGATACCGTATTTCTTCTTTGTACGGATGGGTTCTGGCATCATATTGCAAAGGACGAGTGGCTTCCGTATTTCTCGCCGGAAAGGATTCACGGGGAGGAGCTATTAGGAGCAAATCTTTCTCATCTTTCCAGTCAGGTGAAATGCCGCGGAGAAAACGACAATATTACGGCGGCAGCGATTAAAGTGTTCAGGGAGAGGAAGTAAAGATTTGGGCGGGAGCATGCTCACAAAAAATGTAACAGATAATATGTAGTGACGGGAGGTGTAACATCTCCCAAAAAGCAAAAAA
>CAJUIP010000043.1 GCA_910586315.1 uncultured Lachnospiraceae bacterium
AGGGGGCATAAACAATTATGGCAAGAATCATTGGTATTGGACATCAGGATTTTACAGAACTGATTGCAAGCGGCTGTTTTTATGTGGACAAGACAGCATTCATTCGGGAGTGGTGGGAAAATCAGGATGTCGTTACGCTGATTGCCCGTCCCCGCCGTTTTGGCAAGACACTGAATTTGAGTATGCTGGAGCGTTTTTTCTCTGTAGAATATAAAGGGCAGGGGGAAATCTTTGAAGGCCTCTCTATATGGAAGGATAAAACATATCAGGAACTCCAGGGAACGTATCCGGTAATTGCTCTTAGTTTTGCGGATGTGAAAGAAGTAACGTTCCCGGAAGCGAGAGAAAAAATCTGCCAGATTATAAAAATGGTTTTTGGAAAGTATCGGTTTCTGCTGGATGGTGATGTTCTTGGAGAAAATGAAAAGGAAGACTTTCGCAGGATTTCTGCCGATCCGGGAAACAGTACGATTACTCTTTCCTTAAAGATGCTGTCTCTTTATCTTTCCCGTTACTATGGAAAGAAGGTGATCATTCTTCTGGATGAGTATGATACGCCTATGCAGGAAGCCTATGTGAACGGATACTGGGATGAAATGACAGCTTTTATCCGCAGCCTTTTTAACTCAACCTTTAAAACCAATCCATATCTTTTTCGGGCAGTCATGACTGGAGTTACGAGAATCAGCAAAGAATCTGTCTTTTCTGATCTGAATAATCTGACGGTAATAACAACAACCTCCGATGTGTACGAGGATTCCTTCGGGTTTACACAGCAGGAAGTATGGAACGCCTTGGAGGAATATGGCCTGTCTGCTCAAAAAGAGTTGGTGAAAGCCTGGTATGACGGCTTTGTTTTCGGCAGGGAAAGGGATATTTATAATCCCTGGTCTATCATCAATTATCTTAAAACGAAAAAACTATCCTGCTATTGGGCGAATACCAGCAGCAACAGTTTAGTGGAAAAGCTGATTCGGGAGGGGAGTCCGGCTGTAAAAGAAACCATGGAGGATCTTCTGAAAGGGCAAAAGCTCTGTACAACCATTGACGAACAGATTGTTTTCAGCCAGTTGGAGTGCAGTGAGAGCGCTGTGTGGAGCCTGTTTCTGGCAAGCGGATATCTGAAAGCGGACAGCTATCGGTTTAATGAGGAACTTGGAATAGAAGAATATGCACTGAGCTTGACCAACAGGGAAGTCCGCATTACATTTGAAAAAATGATACGGGACTGGTTCGGACGGTCGGTGAAAGAATATAACGGATTTATCAGAGCATTATTGCAGGGAAATACAAAAGAGATGAATGCCTATATGAACCGGATTGCCCTGACCACGTTCAGCTATTTTGATACCGGAAACCGTCCGTCAGGGGCAGAGCCGGAACGATTCTATCATGGATTCGTATTAGGACTTATGGTGGAACTGGATGACCGATATGTGATTACCTCTAACCGGGAAAGCGGGTTTGGAAGATATGATGTGATGTTAAAGCCGCGGAAAAAAGAGGATGATGCGATTATTCTGGAATTTAAGGTCTATGACCCGGATGACGAAGAGAATCTTGGGGATACCGTGAGAGCCGCTTTAAAGCAGATCGAAGACAAGAAATATCAATCGGCTTTGATGGCAGAAGGGATTCGTGAGGATAGAATTAGAAAATACGGCTTTGGATTTGAAGGCAAGAGAGTTTTAATTGGATAACCGCATCAGTCTCTTGCCTTCTGTGCCTGCTATTCTTTTGCAGCAATGCAAAATTTTTCGGAAAATGAAGTACAAAGCCCTTCGATCAGCTCCCGTTTTGCGATAACAGCCAGCCAATTTTCCGGAATTTTATCCATTCCATATCGAAGCCCGGCCACTCCTCCGGCTGCTGCGCCTACGGTGTCGGTGTCTTCCCCAAGATTGACAGCTTCCAGCAGACAGCCGCGGAAGCTATCGTGCCGCTCCAGACACCACAGTGCAGCCTCCAGGGTGTGGAGCACATATCCGCTGCTGCTGACCTCTGATTTATGCAGAGAGGGAAGAATATTAGGGTCAATTCTTCGGAAGATGTCCAGGTAAGGAGCCAGTGCCGTCTGGCTTCGGTAGAATGCTTTCGCGGCCTTAATTCCATTCCAAATGCTCGTCCTGCCGCAGAGCAGTTCATTGGCGGCGGCGCAGTAAAGGCCACAGGATATCAGGCTGATGGGGTGCACGTGCGTGAGGGCGGAGGCATTGTGGATGGCTTGGTACGCTTCTGGCATCCGGGGAAAATCCGGCCCTAATGTGCGGTTAAGGTATAAGGCCATCGGCAGAATACGCATCAGTGAGCCGTTGCCATTGTCGTATTCCCCGGCGCCTCCGCACTCCAGTGCCGGAGTGCCATGGGTAAATCTTGTGAGCGCCTGCTGTGTGGCGATACCCATGTCAAAGACTTCTCCATGGGCGGTCATGTACCCTTCGTCTGCCCAGCGTAAGAATCTGGCCATCATATCCCCGTAATCTACTCCCTTCACGGTCAGGCTTTCTAGCAGGCACAGCGCCATGGAAGAATCGTCCGACCAGGTTCCGGCAGGCTGGTGATGGGTTCCGTCAGCGCGCATCCCGGTTACAGGATCGTGCTCCAGTTCCTCCCGGGATTGAAATTCCACTGGCACCCCCAGGGCGTCGCCGACTACAAGGCCGAACATCGCGCTTTTTACAGTTTCTTCAAAATTCATAATTTTTCCCTGGTACTCTCGGAGTCTCTTTGCATCTGATTTTGTGAAATTCCAAGAGTACATTTTGTTTACAGTTTGTCCAGATTCAGATGCTTCCCGTCCGTAAGTACATTCACCCGGTCTGCCCAGGGTGCAAATTCCGGAATCGAGGAAAACTCCTCCGCCCGTTCCGTATGCATAGGAACGATGACCTTGGGATCAACGGCCTTAATCAGTCTGGCGATGGTCTCCACATAAGCGTGGCCGCTGGTGTGGAGCTGTTCATATGGCCGTCCGCCGATAAAACCGATTAAGGCCTGGTCGGCGTGTTCCGACTTCAGATAGCCGTCCCACATGGAGTAGATGATCTGGCCATCCTGGGAATAGAACTGGTCCCGCTTTTCTTCGAAGATGTTTTTCTGCGCCGAATTGGTGTTTTTACGCACCAGCATCACAAAGCCATCCTCCCTGAGCCTGTCGTCAGACACCGGCGCGATTTGAACCGGCTTTTTTAACGCCGCTCCGAGCCCCTGCAGGTAACTCCACTGGCGGCCGCCCTTCAAAACCCGGATGACAGGATGGTTTCTGGAGCGCTGGTACTGAGGGTAATTTCCCTTGCGCTCCATCCCGGCCATAGCGGTCAGAATCATTTCCGCCTGATAGGCATCGCAGACAAAGTGCATCCCCACAGGCGTGTGGTGGTAGAACTCCATAATACTGTCCAGATTGGTGGAGGACACCAGTACAAAATTATATTTATGTTTCTGAAACAGGATTTTCGCTTTTTCCCCCAGCTCCTGCTCCGACTTGGCCAGGCTTTTCCCCACTTCACTGCTGCGGCTGAGCATGGTGCCCTCTGTGATAAGCAGGTCAATGCCTCTGGGGACAAAGTTTTCCAGGGTCCGCCAGAGACGATCCCGTTCGCCCACGATGCCGTGATCCCGGAAATCTCCAGAAAAGAGAAGCTTCTTTCCGGCACATTTAATATAGAACATATAGGCATCCGGCGCGGAGTGATCCACGTAAAGGGGCCGCACATCTATGCCCGCGGCAGGGGTGAACCAGCATCCCGGCTCATAAGTCCGCATTCGCTCCACCGTCGGCAGCCCCTTGTCCTTTGAAATATAATCCAGACGGGCGGCCAGGACTTTTAAAATCTCCTTTGCCATAGGGCCAATATACATAGGCACATTCCGGGGAACCTTCTTATAAAGCCCGTAGTGATCGCCGTGAGGGTGGGTAAACAGCACACCTGCTGTTGGACGGCCATCGAAAACCTTGGAAATGAGCACATCATCTGAGATGGGCGCGTCGGAATCGGGCAGATTGGCCCCGAGGTCGATAAGGATGCGCTCACCGCCGGAGGTGATTTCCGTACAGCAGCCGCCAATCTGGTGGCTGCCGCGGTGGATGATCAGGTCTGCCATATCATTGTCCTCCAATTCTTTGCTCTCTGGTGTTTTGCCGGTTTCATGTTCCGGTTCTCCAGAGTTTCGCTGACTGACATTTCTTTTCCTTTATATGTATCCATTCTAACATTTTCCTGTGATGTTCGCAACCGTAGATGAACGATATCCGGCCCGCCATATATCTGTCATTCTACGCAGTTTGTATGTGTTATAATCCCCGTATATAAAGCGATTATCCGAGAAAAAAGGAGAAAATTTTATGAAGAGAATCAGAATGGAAAACGGAAAGAAAATGGAAAAAATCTTAAAGGCTGTAGGACCCCTTGGGGCTACAATTAAGAAAAAGGGGCAATGGGATCTTCTGGTTTTCATTGGGGATGAGGATGAGGAATCTGTCCTGGTCGAGATGTGTCAGAAAGAGGAGCACGGAGGTGACCTGATTATGGATCCTTTTATGAGGATCTGTTTGGAAAAGAACAAGGACGGCCATATTACCCAGGCAATTCCTGAGGCCTATCAGTCGGATAGTGTGTTTATAGGGAGAACAGATATCAATGAAAAGGGGGAGATTTTTTTGAACCGGAAACTGATAGAGACAAAGTCGGGAGAACTGGATCGGAGATTGGAGAGCTGGCTTCGTACTATTGACGGGATTGGTTATTTCACAGAGCCTGATAAGATTATTTTTCGTGAGTAAACCTGCATGTGCCTGTAAATATCGTATGGTGGATAGATGAAATATACTATAAGCAGTGTTATGTTGATGAAAAGAATTATAGATGTTATGCTTATGGAAAATCAGGCATACCAGACCACTGACGCCAGAGGAACAGTAGAGCATTGATATGATAGAAATGGAAATGGCAAAGCTGAGAGCTGACCGTGAAAACGGAAAGATGACAAACAGTGCCGAATTTAGGGGCTGGAACTCTTTGTGGAATCAGCAAAAAAACATTAAAGGGCGGGCGGAATGGTATGAAACTTACTGGTAAGGACAAGGGGAGATTCTTGCTCATGAGTGAACATATTTCAAAGGGGATTTTCTGGTTTATCTGCGGGTTTGACGAAAGGGATGCGTGTGATTTTTCGGAGGCAGAGATGATCGCCTTTCCTGTTCCATGTGACAGGGAAGGAAAGATGACAGGGAACCAGGATTTTAATTCCCGAAAGGGGAACGCATATAATCATAAGAAAACTTGGGCGTCTTTTGTGAAGCACCGAAAAGATTTAAGAAAATATGGGTGGAATTATTTTCCCAGAGGGAGAGTTGAGATAGCGGGCGGCAGAGCGCTCCTGTATGTGAATATAAATATTATTCGATATGAGGAATTTCAGCGTGATACTGTAAACATGTTTCATCTGGAAGGTCTGGATGTACGGGTGATTGTGGATAATTCCAGGCATTATTATTGCCATGAGGATGATAAGAGTATACAATAATCGAGTAAATGAGATGATACCAGGGTCAAAAGGTCTAAAATCCGATGCAAGCTTGCTTGCAAGAGGATTTTTGAACTTGGGACCCGCCAAAAACATGAAAAAGTAGCCCGATTAGGGCGGATTTTGAATGTTTTTGAGAATTGCGTGAGCACAACGTGCGGAGCAATCCGGTATCAGAGGGGTCAAAAGACCTTTTGACCCCAACATCATGAGATTGATAATGGAGGAGATATAGTGAAGAGATGGTTGGATGATGTCAGGCGCGACGCAATCTGCAAATTGAGGGAGGATACGTGCGGGCAAAAGAAGCTGGAGGACGCAGTGGATACGGTTATGGAGCTTTATGATATCAGGCGGGCAGGGGGACTGCTTGCACTGGAAGAAGCGGCCAAAGAGGCAGAGTCGGATTTTTTGAAACATTTGATTCTGTTGACGGCAAATGAGGTCAGCCCGAAACGGATCATCGAAATCGCAACCAATGAATACTGGATAAATGAACCGGAAGGCGCGGAGGCCATGGTGGATTATCTGTATTTGAGAGGAATGATCGGTATTCAAACGTTGGAAAGTAAGGAACTGCTTATGGAGGTTCTGTTAAGCCTGATGCCTGTAAAACAGCGAAAAGAGTATGAGACGCTGAGGTGTAAGCAGAAAGAAGAGCAGGAACGGCTGCATAAAAAAGAGATCAGGGAGAGGCTTTCTGCCATGTGTCCAACGTTCAAACAGAAGGAAGTGCAGGAGGCGATACGGCTGTTGGAGAATAAAATGAGGGAACTGCCGGAACGATGCCTGCAGAGACTGGTGCGTGATGTGGATTGCCGGGATTTGGCTGGCTGTGTATATGCTTTTGGACAGGGAACACGGACAAGAGTTCTTGAGAATCTCAGCACACGGTATCGGGATATGGTGGAGGAGGAAGCGGTGAAGTGGGCGTTTTCTGATGAAGAGAAACTGCTTGCCAGTGTGAATCAAGTGATGGATATCCTGGAACGTTTGAGGGAAATGGGAGAGGTGATGTACTGATTTGGGGGAGTATCCCGAAGAACAGGAGGGAATATAAGATAAGCACTTATGTTATGACAGACATTCACGGCCACTATGATGGGATGAAAAAAATGCTCCGTAAAATCGGATTTTCTGCCAGCGACCGGCTGATCTGTGCTGGCGACTATATTGACAGAGGGCCGAAAAGTTATGAGATGCTTAGGTGGATCGAAAGTCCCGGGGAAAATGTCATTCTGATCAGAGGAAATCATGATGAGGAGTTTCGCTGCTGCGTGGAAGTTATGGGAATGATTTTTCGGAAATGCGGGATGGATACTGCCAATGTGGAGGATACCATATCTGTGTATGGGACGGTCAGAAAGATAACTTCCTATTTTGACCTGTATGGAACCATAGGAGAGCTTATTAAGAAAAGAAGGACGGCATTTGAACAGTTGTCCATGTGGGCGGAGTGTGTAGGGAAAATGCCTTATTATTATGAGACTTTGATGAATGGGCGAAGGTGCATCGTTGTCCATGGCGGGTATATTGAAAGTCTTGCGTGCTTAGAGGGTGTGGACACGGATATTTCTTATGACTCATTGGAGGACTTTTATCTGAAAGCCAGAGATGATGCTTATTTATACGGCGGAGTGGAGCATGGGATGATTTTGGCCGGGCATACTCCCACAACAGAAAAATATGAGCTCCCTTTTAATCATGGAAAAGTATACCGCGCTTATGATGAAGAGACGGACTGCATTTTTTATGATTTGGACTGCGGTTATGGGGGGAAAGAAAGCAATCCAGAGGCACGGCTGGCTTG
The DNA here is from genome assembly GCA_910586315.1 of uncultured Lachnospiraceae bacterium. Classification (GTDB taxonomy): domain Bacteria; phylum Bacillota; class Clostridia; order Lachnospirales; family Lachnospiraceae; genus CANRXD01. The sequence goes on from CAJUIP010000043.1 coordinate 7,337, forward strand.
TCTGCGGCTGGAGGATGAAAGGATTTTTTATCTTCGGGAAATTTGAAGAAAAGGAAGGAATTTGTGTTATGAATGATAAAGAGATAAATGAAAAGTATGGATGTACAGCAGAGAATTTTATTAAAGATACTGAAACAGAGTATTCTATTTGCCGTGAGGAACGGCAGTATGCTGTTTTTCTGTATAATATCCTGCGTTTTTACCGGAAACCGGAGATGCGCTGTGGAAAGACAAAAAGGATATTTACGGTTTGTGGAATCCCAGAAGACGCGAATATTAAGAAGGTCTTTTATGAGGCGACCTTTATGCGGGATTTTTTTGAAAGAAACAGGCGCCTTATTTTGGGGAAAGACGAAGAGGGGAAGATGCCGGGGATACTGGTGCAGACGGAGTTTACCCGTAAAAAGAAGTCTATGGATAAGAATGACGCTTTTAACTATAAACTGATGGAGTATGTACATAAAGGAAAAGTCGAAAATTGCACAGAGGAGGATTTGAAATACAATTTAGGACATCATGTACCTCATGCCGAATTGTCGGAGGAGGAATTATTTGCAGTCAAATGTATGATGGAAGCGAAACCGGATATTGCCGTGTTGTATGAAAAAGGCGGTAAGGAATATCTTCTGTTTCTGGAATGTAAATTCGAGTCTGGTGAATCATTCTATTCAAATGAAGATAACTCAATAAAAATGAGTCAAAGGGAAATTCAATGGCTGATTGCGGATTTTCTGTGCAGGACGTATTTAAAGGGAACAGTTGAAATATCAGAGAGCATGAAAGATAAAAGTTCCTGCCTTGTTCGGTTTGTACGTGAATGCAGAGAAAAAACAGAGGGAGAAATTAAGGAAGAGATTAAGAAAAAAAATAAGGAAGAAATTAAGAAAGAAATTAAGAAAGAAATTAAAATTGGGGATTTGGTTGATCTTAACAGAAAAGAGATCTTTCATGAAGAAGAACATGAAGAGGAAACCACCGTCTAAAAGAGGTATGTCTTTCCTTTGGGAGCGTCCTGTATAGAATGGAGGAGAAACGTGAACATTTATCCTTTTATTGATTCTCAGGCAATCAGAGACCATCTGCAGAAATTGGATTATGGTTTTTGTGCTGCTGAAATGGCATATTTGATCTGGCAGAGCCGGGGAAAGACTTTGGAGGAGAAGCTGCGGGCATGGCAGGAACTGATGGAAACTACGGCAGATGAAGAGGTTTTCGCGGATCGGCGAAAGGGGATAAAGGTAAGCCTGCATCAGGTTTTGAGAAAGTATGTGAATACACAGAAAAACCTCATGGAAGCTTTTCAGGACGGGAAGAATTGTGTCTATTTCTACAGGTATGAAGAAGATTCCTTTTATTATGATTGTGAAGAAGGCTCAAAGGGGGCGTCCTGGCGGAGCGAACGCTGCTTTAGGGATTACAAAAGCTGCTGCGAAGCCCTTGGACATGAGGTTGAGAGATGCCGGGAGACAGGCAGGGAGAGCGGCCTCAGGGACCTGTGGATTGAACGATATGATCTGGACGGGGCATCTGCGTGTGATGTAGCATATATGGATGCCGGGATAAGGATAACCAGGCTTAACTGCCGCGCCGTCACGGAAGAGGACGATGTGGAGATTGATTTTGAGGATATCTGCCAGGAGATGTGTATGGACATTCCTACGCCTTTTTGCCGGGGGGATTTGGTGTATCACTGCGGCCATGGTGACAAAAAGCCTTTTGTGCTCGATTATATCAATACCTGGAATCGGGAAAAGCGATTGGAAAACGGTTTTTCCAAGAAGGAAGCAGAGGAAGGGGAACGGGAAAGAAACTGGTGCTTTCAAAACGGAGATCCTTCTGGTATGTGGACTTACGGCTATGAGATGCGGGACGGCTTCGGGGTCTGGTATGAGGATCTTGGCTATGAAGAATATTTTAATCTGGAATATTACCGGGAGCCCCTTGAAGGGAAAGAACAGGTGTTAAAGCTGATTCGTGAATATTTAAAGGGGAAATGCTGTCTTGAGCTGCTGCTTAACGGTTATACTTTTTTTCTGCTGGACGGAAAGGATGGGCAGCTGCGGGAACGTTATTACAGGAGTTATAGGGAAGAGGACAGGAAGCGTTTAGGGCTTATTTGTCCGGACGAAAAGAAAGGGGAGGTATGATGAAAAAGAACAAAGACATTGGCCTGATTTTGAAGGAAATATTCCCGTCTGCCGAGATGGCGGCGTATCTTGAGCGATGTCCCTTTGGTGATGATGGTTCTTTCCGGGAGCGCCAGGGCGGATTTGACGATGCGCCTCCTGAAAAGCTTCCCCTTTTCCGGCATCAGATAGCGGACGCCGTTGCAGGTGCGCTGATTCCACTGGAGCGGAAGCGGGAGCTGTTTTTGCTGCTGGCTGAGGGTGAGAAGGACGGCTATTTCTCAGCCTTAGCAGACGCGGCCTCCCGGACCGTTCAGGAGATGGAGCCGAAGCCGGGAGAGTTCTTTTACCTGATTGCTTGCAGCTATGAGGAAGATATAGGCCGTATTAAGGAGGAAGCAGTGGGGGCATTCCTCACATGGGAACACATTTTCGAAGCAATTCAGGAATATTTGGGAGAAGATGCGGATGAGGAGGACCGTCTGAATTGGTATTTTTCTGTTGAGAAGTGGATGCCGGACGGAGGCGGGCGGCTGAAATGTGACTATGGCTACACAGTGGTTGACTATAAGGTGTGCTACTGCTGCTGCGAGGATTTTCCTGTCTATGAACGGCTTGATTTTGGCGGATATGTTGATCCGAACCTGCCTGTCCCTTTTCACGCAGGTGATATAGTGACCTTTGACTGCCGTCCTTTTGGGCCTGTGAGCCATGGGGTCATTCTGGAAGTGGGGGACAATCGTGATTGCTGCTGTCTCCAGGCATTGTATCGGGAAAGGGATGGAGCCTGGAATATAGGAGCAGTGAAGCATGGACACGTTTTTCCGGGACATTATTCAGACAAGTTGTCCCCTCTTTATCGTCTGGCTTCTTTCCATGGGCAGCTCCCGGAGGAGGAACGCCTGCTGGAGTCGGTGAGCCGGTATGTAAATGGAGACGAAAAACGTGGGGCTGCCTTGTGGAACCACATCTTTGAGACGACAGACAGAAGGAGATGTGAGTCGGTGACAGAAGGGCAGATTATGTCTTATATTGAAGGAAATGCTGGCGGCGAAGGAGGCCGGAAGTTATGATTGAGTTTAAGCGGTGGATTGATTCGCCGGACATTGCCTCATGGCTGTCTGCCGGGCCGCCTTTGGACCTTGCGGAGCAGACGAACTGTATCCTTTCAGCGCCTCACAGGACTTTGGAAGAAAAACTGGAGGGTCTGCGGGGGCTCAGAGAGGAGGCGCAGAGCCTGCCTCATCTTAGAGAAAGCAAAGCTTTGGAGGCCTTGGAGAAACGAATTGATATGGGAGAGACCTTAGAAGAGATTATCTATCACGGCGGGGGCCTCAGAAATCGTTATGAAGCCGATATATTCTGTCACGGGCGGAAAGAGGAGTTTCTGAAAAAGAGAATCTTTACCAGTCCCATGGCAGGGATTGATTTTATTAAGGAGCAGATAAAGGAAGCCGCAGACAGATATGAGCTCGCCCCGGAATGTTTTTTTGGTGTTCTTGGGAAATTTTATCGGAGGGGCACCCGATATTTTGAACGGGAATGGAACATAATCTTAAACCCGGAGGGGAAGATTCTTTATTGTCTGCCGGAGACCGCGGAGGCTGCCGCAGGCAGGGATTATTGGTTCGGCCCCATGGATTATCATTACATGAGTCTTCCCTACCCCTCGGGAACGGTTGTGGAGACCATTTCCACTCCGTTTTTCCCAACCATAAGAGGTATGGTGGTAAGCAGGGTGGAGCCGGGGGAAGGGGAATTTCTCAGAGGGGAGGAGCAATGGCTTGTGTACCCTGATGGTTTCTATGAAAGCCGGAGTATGGGAATCGGGGTTACGCCTTTAAATGATTATACGTCCATTACCTTCGGCGGAGAGTTTGTTCTGCCTTTTGTCCAGTTTTTAAGGCGACAGGAGGGAAAGCTTCCGAAGAGTGAAGAGTGGCTGGGGGAATTAGGAGAGCTGATTCGCAGGGACAAAAGCTGTTTGGCGGAGATTCTAAGGGACCGTCAGCCGGGAAACGTGCAGGAAGTATATGACAAAAGACGGGAATATGTGAGGAAACTTCAGGAAAGGTGCGAGAAGAAAAGGGGCGGGAGTTTATGATAAAGATAGGGGAAGCGGCGGAAAATGCCTTAAAGGATTATGGAAAAGAGGCTTTTTTGAACCACAGGGAGGAGGTTTACAGAGCCATAGAAACGGTCTGTTTCTGCATGGAGTTTCTCCAAAATCAGGAGGACTGGGGCAGCAGGCGGGCGGTTCCTGTGAGGGGGATCTGTTCCCAGGAATGGTGGGAGGAGAACTTTTTAGAGCATCGTGACTATGATCTGCGGCGGGAAGAATTGTGGAAATTAAGAGGGGAACTGGTACATGGCTTTGCAGATAAAGACATACCTCTTAAAAATTTTCTTTGTCAGGGGATTGATCTTATGAGAACGGATTACCGATATGCTCCGGAAGTCTGGACAGAGCTTATGGAGACGCAGATGATGACGGATTTTTACCGGGATTACCGGGCTTTTGAGGAGGCTGTCTATTTTCTTGGGCTTTTGGAGATCGTCAAATTTCAGTGTGGAGTCAATTATCATATATTCCGGGGAGATTTCCGTGAGGCAGAGCATTTCCTGAAATGTCTGGCTCCCTGGATTCCTGAGGAGGAAGGGGACGGTTACCGGGATTTTTGTGACCGATGCCTGGGGGCCCTGGAAAGGAAACGAATGGACGTTATAAAAAGGGCTTTGCAGGAGCGGGAGCGAAGGTTAAAAAACATGGAAGAGGAAAAAGGGGGGATTCCGGTTCTGGAGCTTTTTCATCGAAAAATGGAAGAGATGACGGAGGAGGCGTTTGGGCAGTTTGTCACGGCTCAGTTTGAAGAGTATGAATATGGGGAGTCGGAGGATTTGAGTCAGGAAGCAGACCTTCAGGCAGGGAAAATCACCAGAATCCGCAGGCTGGCGGAGCTGTTTGTCTATGGCGGCAGCAGGTTAAAAAAACGGCTTTTTTCTTACTTATCCGGGGAGGAGCAGAGGCTGGTCATGGAACAATGGATGACGGATTTCTACCCGCCCAATGGGGAAAGGCTGGCAAGAAGGCTTGAGGGGATGCTTTGCGCCGTATGGCCGCAGGGAATTTACGACATGGACGAAAACGTTGTGAATGAACATGAGAAAATGGTTTATGCCTCCCTGGAAAAAATAATGGGAAGAGATATGACAGAAAAATATGGGATGATATAAATAAAAACAGGAGGAAAGAATGGGACAAGCTTTGGAGACTTTGAAAAGGGAAGCGGCAGCATACGCAAAGGAAGCTTTTGAGGGGCACAGAGAGCAGATATTTGCGGCCCTGCAGTTTATGTGCTTATGCAGCTTTGTGGCCAGGGAGAGCGGGCTTTTGGCATTGGATGAGGTAGCAGAGATGCGGGAGGAGGAAAGCCAGGGAGAGGATGGAGGGAATATTGCTCTGGCGGTTTCCATGGCGAAAGGGGATATGCCCTTAAAGGAGCTGCTGCTTCACATCCTACGTAAAATCGTAGATGCCTCGGATTGGGACGAGGTGGAAGAAGAAATTCTGGCGCAGGCAAAGATAGGCGGGTGTTCCGGCTATGAGTGGTATGTGGTAATGATTTATCTGTCAGGCGGAAAGAGCATATTGGCAGGGGTCGAGCCGGAGAGATTTTTTCTGATGTTTCGGGTCATGGTTCCGGAAAAGTGGCTGGAGGATTATGACAGATACTGCCGGATATGGACAGAGAAAACCCAGGCGGAAAAACGGACATGGAAGGAAGAGAGGGCAAAGGAGAGTTTTGGGAAAGAGACTTCCGTGAAAGGGGCTTTTAACAAGGTGTTCGGGGAGATGGGGACGGAAAAGCTCCGGTATGTGATGAGGGAACTGGATTACAAGACCCTGGCAGCAGGAACTGCCTTTTGTGAGGAAGCAGTCAGAAAGCGTTTTCTGGAAACTATGTCTGAGAGGCAGAGAGAGCTTATTGCAGAGGAGTGGGGCTATAAAAGAGACGATGGCTATCATTTAGAAGATATTCTTGAGGCTATGGACAGGATGCTGATCCTGGCCGGACTTACCGGGGAATCATCGTAAGAGTTCATGCGAGACATCAGTACGGGAGAAAAATCGCCCCGCCATACTATTGACGCTATACGCGGATAAGGTGTGATATACTGCCATTAGCAAAGGCGCACATTGACAATAAAAAGGCATTTTTATTATCTGGGAGGTAATGAATGAACTATTTATGTCTGACGGTGAAGAGAGAAGTGGCAGGAAGTGAAAGAGGAAGCAGGGAGCAGGCTCAGGAGTATTTTGGGGAGAGATTCGGGGAATGTGTGAAAGAGGGGCTGGAAAAAGAAAAGAAGAAAATGGAGGGCAGGATTCGATATTATGACCGGAGGGAGGAAAAGCATAAAGGAGAGCCGGAGATAGAGGCGGAATGTTTAAGGCGCAGGGAAGCAGCCCTAGAGGAGCTGAAACACATCGAAAGCCAGATAGGAGAGGGACAGGAAGGGATCCAGGTATGGAATTACGAAGAAAAAGGAGAGTTCGACTTTGAAATCCTGGAGCAATTCAGCACAGAGGGGGCTGTTTTGATGCTTCGCATGGCTAAGGTGTGCCGGACAGGCAGCGATTTTCAGGTTGTTGAGGAGACCTGGTCCTATATGGTATGGAGAGAAACCGGGGATAAGGGAATCATGGAAGTAAGAGAAAGACTGCCAAAGCATATGGGGGAAGGCTGCCTTTCTCTGGATATCTGCCGGGAGAGTCCGGAAACGATAGAGCAGTTCAGGAAAAAAATAAAAAGGATGGCATCGGAAGCCAAAAGGAAATTTTCATGAAGAAAAAAGACAAAATGCCGCGGCTGGAACGTCAGCTGCGGCTTTATGAAGTGATATGCCAATATGACATTGCCCAGTTTTCCGATATCTGCGAGGTATTTCCCTATAACATGCGGCTTTTGCAGCGCGACCTGGCAGATCTGAAGGAAGCGGGCCTGGTCAGTGTGAAATATTCCAGAAAGGGGAAGGGGTATTTTATCACAGAAATACCAGAACTGAATGAGAAGGCGGCGCCCTGTAAAATGGCTCATTTGAAAAGACTGAACCGCCTAGGAAAACTGATGTCCGGGCTGAAGAATGAGGATATCCCTCTGTCGGAAAAGAAGGACAATGAGGCGGATGGGGACGTCCGTGAGTATGTTACGGCAAAGGATTCCTACAATCAAATGTTTCCCGGCCTGTCGGAGCGGACGAGGCAGAGAGATTTTGAAGTGCTGTGTAATCTTGGATATCAGGTTTTCTATGATTTTGCAGACCATTGTTTTTCCTGGGATGAGGACAGGTTTGTCCTGGTGTGCAAACCTTTGAAGAAAAAAATTGATGATGATTTTATAGACGGGACCTGGTGAAGCGTTTCGTGTGCTCTCAGATTTAATACCATAAGAATGATACCGAATGGGGCGGAAAAGCAGATAAAAACAGGCGCAAGGTTTGTTTGTAAGATTGATTTTATCCGTATTGGGGGAAATTTTATCAAAAAGAACATGAATTGACGGCAAATAGGGTTTGTGGTAAGATGGAGTTGTAAAAAAGTGTATTTGTATTGAGGGCAGGAGGTAACTTTTTTTCGGCAGACACACCACCGGAAGAAAAGAAGAAGAGGCGATCATGAGAAAATTAGCATTAAGCGATGAGATACTGTTATCAATCCAGCAGCCCGCCCGCTATATCGGCGGCGAAGTAAACATGTGCGTGAAAGACCCGAAATCTGTAGCCGTCCGTTTTGCCATGTGTTTCCCGGACGTTTATGAGATCGGCATGTCTCATCTGGGCATTCAGATTCTTTACGACATGCTCAATAAAAAAGAGGATGTCTACTGTGAGAGAGTCTATTCGCCCTGGATGGATTTGGATGCCATCATGAGGGAGAAGCACATCCCTCTGTTTTCCATGGAAACCCAGGATCCCATTAAAAATTTTGATTTCCTTGGAATCACGCTCCAGTACGAAATGTGCTATACCAATATTTTACAGATTCTGGATTTATCGCGGATTCCTCTGCATGCGGCGGACCGTACCTGGGACGACCCCATTGTCATCGGCGGCGGCCCCTGCGCCTTAAACCCGGAGCCCATCGCGGAATTTTTTGATATTTTCTATATCGGCGACGGGGAAACCGTTTATTATGATTTGATGGACACCTATAAGGAATCCAGAAAACAGAACGATTCCAGAGACGCTTTTTTAAAGAAGGCGGCGCAGATTCCGGGACTTTATGTCCCATCCCTCTACGATCCGGAATACAACGAGGACGGAACCATCAAAAGCTTTCTTCCCAACTGTCCGGAAGCGCCCGAAAAGATCCAGCGGCAGATCATGATGGAAATGACAGATACCTTTTATCCGGAAAAACCACTGGTTCCTTTTATCAAAGTGACCCAGGACCGTGTGGTATTAGAGATCATGCGCGGCTGCATCCGCGGCTGCCGGTTTTGTCAGGCAGGAATGATTTACCGGCCCGTCCGTGAAAAGAGTGTGGAAAAGCTGAAAGAGCTGGCGAAAAAGATGTTAAAAAGCACCGGACATGAGGAAATCTCCTTAAGCTCCTTAAGCTCCAGCGACTATCGTAGTCTGGAAAGCCTCGTCCGGTTTTTAATCGAGGAATTCTACGGAAAGGGAGTCAATGTTTCCCTGCCGTCTCTGAGGATTGACGCTTTTTCCCTGGACGTCATGAGCAAGGTGCAGGACGTGAAAAAGAGCAGTCTTACTTTTGCTCCGGAGGCCGGTTCCCAGAGACTTCGGGACGTTATCAACAAGGGCCTTACGGAAGAGGACATCTTAAGCGGCGCAAGCGAAGCCTTTCTTGGAGGCTGGAACCGGGTAAAGCTTTACTTTATGCTGGGACTTCCCACAGAGACCACAGAGGACATGGAGGGAATTGCCCTTCTGTCAGAAAAGATTGCGGAAAAATATTATGAAATTCCCAAAGACCAGAGGAAGGGAAAAGTCCAGGTGGTGGCCAGCACCTCCTTCTTTGTGCCGAAGCCCTTTACTCCCTTCCAGTGGGCCAGAATGTGCACGAAGGAAGAATTTCTTGGAAAAGCCCGCGTGGTCAACCATAAAATGAAGGAAATGTTAAATTACAAGAGTTTAAAATATAACTGGCATGAGGCCGATGTGACCGTTTTAGAGGGCGTTCTGGCCAGGGGCGACAGGAGAGTGGGCGCCGTCATTGAGGAGGCCTATAAAAACGGGGCTCTTTATGATGCCTGGTCGGAAACCTTTAAAAATGAAGTCTGGATGAAGGCCTTTGAGACCTGCGGCGTGGACATTGATTTTTACACCACCAGAGAGCGGAGCCTTAACGAGGTATTCCCGTGGGACTTCATCGACGCCGGAGTCACAAAGGAATTTTTAAAGAGAGAATGGTTAAACTCTGCCGGGGGCATCGTAACCCCAAACTGCCGGGAGAAGTGTTCCGGCTGCGGAATCAGACGGTTCGGGGGAGGTGTCTGCTATGAAAATCAGGATTAAGTTTTCCAAACAGGGCAATATGAAATTTATCGGCCATCTGGATATCATGCGGTATTTCCAGAAAGCCATGCGCCGCGCGGACGTGGAGATCCGTTATTCCGAGGGATTTTCCCCTCACCAGATTATGTCCTTTGCGGCCCCTCTGGGGGTTGGACTGACCGGGAGCGGAGAGTATCTGGACATTGAAGTGCTGTCCACGGATTCGTCGAAAGAAATGGTACGGCGGTTAAACGATGTGATGGTGGAAGACATGGAAATCTTAAGCTATAAGAGACTGCCGGATGACGCTGCCAATGCCATGTCCCTGGTGGCGGCCTGCGACTATACCATAACGCTCCGCAAAGACTATGATAACGGTCTTTCCTGCTCCGGGAAAGAATTTTTCACAAATCTCATGCTGTTTATTGAAAACGGAAATCTGGAAGTGGTGAAAAAGACAAAAAAGGGAGAGAAGCTTATGGACCTTAAGCCCCTGATTTATGAAAAGCGGCTGACAGAGGGTGGTGAGGGAATTTTTCTTAAGCTTTCCTCCGGGAGTTCTGCCAACATGAAGCCGGAGCAGCTTTTGGAGGCATACTGTAAATCCCTCGGAAAAGAATATCCGGCCTTTGCCTTTCGCATCAACAGGGAAGAGGTCTATGCAGACAGCGGTCCGGATACTTCCCACAGATTCACTCCTTTAGAGGAGTTTGGAGATGACATTGAATAAACTTATATTTACAAAACTTCGCGGAAAAAGCGTCGCGGTGCTGGCCTCCCCGGAGCGGATTTTACAGATTGAGGCAAAACCGGAAAAAGAGACGGAATGTCTGGGCGCCATCTATATCGGAAAAGTCCGCAATGTGGTGAAGAATCTGGACGCCGCCTTTGTGGAATACCAGCCCGGGGTCAATGGCTATTTAAGCCTTTCCGAATGGAACGGCTCCCATCCCTTAAGGTCCGGAGATGAGATTCCCGTTCAGGTGACGCGGGCAGCGGTAAAAACGAAGGATGCTGTCCTCAGTACTAATTTATGCCTGACCGGACATTATGTGGTGCTTACTTCCCAGGCCGGGAAACTTGGAATTTCTGCCAGAATCAGGGATGGGCTGTGGAGGGCAGAGTTAAAGGCCCAATGGGAGAGCCGTTCCCCCAAAGATTACGGTCTTATTGTACGTACCAACGCATATACGGCTCCTTTTGAAATGATCTGGGAGGAGACGGACCTGCTGTGGAAAAAACTCCATAAAATATATTCTGACGCAGAGTGCCGTACCTGCTACAGCATCCTGTATCAGCCGGAAAGCTTTGTCATACAGACGGCCTCCAATGTGAGGAAATCGGAAACAGAGGAAATTGTTACGGATATCCCTGAAATTTATGAGGAGCTTCGCCAGTCCGGCCTTTTTTGGGATTCGCTGTCTGAAGTCGGACTCCGCCTTTATGCGGATGAAACGTACCCTCTGTGGGCCCTCTACCATTTGGAAACTGCCCTGGACCGCGCACTTTCCAGACAGGTATGGCTGAAATCCGGCGGATATCTTGTGATCGACCCCACAGAGGCCATGACGGTCATTGATGTCAATACGGGAAAAAATGTCGGAAAAAAGACAGCGTCTGAGACCTATTTTAATACCAATCTGGAGGCAGCCTCTGAAATTGCCGCCCAGCTTCGTCTCAGGAATTTATCTGGTATCATTCTGGTGGATTTTATTGACATGGAAGCAAAGGAGCAGAATAAAGAACTGTTGTCCAGCTTCCGGAAATACCTGGCAGCAGATCCGGTAAAGACGGTTCTGGTGGATATGACGGCCCTGGGTCTGGTGGAGATCACCAGGAAAAAGATAAAAAGACCCCTCCACGAGCAGTTTCTGACAGATTTTTCTGAAAAAACTGTTGACACAAGGAAAACCTGATGGTATTATAACATAGTATGCCGCACAGTGAGGTTTACAAGGATTTCCAGTGGAAATACACCATAACTGGCGAGTAATGATAATAGGAGGTGCAATATGTACGCGATTATTGCAACAGGTGGTAAGCAGTATAGAGTAGCCGAAGGCGACAGCATCAAAATCGAGAGAATCGACGGAGAGGTCGGTTCCGCAGTAACCTTCGATCAGGTTTTGGCTGTAAACAACGGCGAGCTTACGATCGGGTGCCCCACAGTAGAAGGCGCAACCGTTTCCGCAACAGTTGAAAAGGTTGGAAAGGGCAAGAAAGTTATCGTTTACAAGTATAAGCGCAAAACCGGCTATCATAAGAAAAACGGTCACAGACAGCTTTATACTCAGGTTAAGATTGAAAAAATCAACGCTTAATTTCGTATGATTCAGGTAATGATCCTATGTGACAAGAACCATGCAGAGAAAGGGATTGAAATAACAGGTCATGCTGGCTATGCAGAATACGGACAGGATGTGATTTGTGCTGCTGTTTCTGTACTGGCTCTCAACATGGCAAATTCCGTTGAACGCTTCACGAACGATCACTTTGAAGGAAGCGTGACAGAAGACGGAGGAATGTTTTCCTTTTTCTTCCCGGATTCCATGAGTTCTGAGTCGCAGCTCCTCATGAAATCCCTGATTCTCGGACTGGAAAGTATCCGGGATGAATACGGAGCAGAATACATCAATTTTCGATTCAGGGAGGTGTAACCGATATGTTTAAGATGAACCTTCAGTTATTTGCCCATAAAAAAGGTGTTGGTTCTACCAAAAACGGCAGAGATTCCGAGTCTAAACGCCTTGGAGCAAAGAGAGCAGACGGGCAGTTCGTATTAGCCGGAAATATTCTTTACAGACAGCGCGGAACCAAGATCCATCCGGGTCTCAATGTAGGCCGCGGCGGCGACGACACATTATTCGCAAAGGTTGACGGCGTTGTAAGGTTTGAAAGAAAAGGCAGAGACAGAAAGCAGGTTTCTGTATATCCGAAGGCAATCAACGAATAATAAAGCAAAGAGCTCCATACTTAAGGTATGGAGCTTTTTTATAAAAAGTTCAGCAGGAGATAATTCAGTTCTTTCGCTGCAGGCGAATTCTAAACGGGCTGGATTCCGTAATGATTTGGCCGAAGGCTGAATCGTCACGAGATTCCTGGCATATCCTGTCATTTTTAGAAATCCAGACATTCTGGGAAAGGACCAAAGGTACCATGTTTACAGACCGTGCAAAAGTATTTATTAAATCAGGAAACGGCGGAAATGGCCACGTGAGTTTCCGCAGAGAGTTGTATGTTCCAAGCGGCGGCCCTGACGGAGGGGATGGCGGCAAAGGCGGCGATATCATCTTCCAAGTGGATGACGGCCTTAATACCCTCGCAGATTTCAGACATGTAAGAAAATATATGGCGGAGAGCGGAAAAGAGGGCGGAAAGCGCCGCTGCCATGGCGCAAATGGCAATGACCTGGTAATTAAAGTTCCGGAAGGCACCGTTGTTAAGGAAATGGAATCGGGAAAGGTAATCACGGACATGTCCGGAGAAAACCGCAGAGAAATTATTTTAAAGGGCGGCAGGGGCGGCCTTGGAAATATGCATTTTGCTACAGCCACCATGCAGGCGCCCAAATATGCTCAGCCAGGACAGCCGGGACAGGAACTGTGGGTGCAGCTGGAGCTTAAAGTGATTGCCGATGTGGGACTGGTTGGCTTCCCTAATGTGGGAAAATCCACGCTATTATCCCGCGTATCCAATGCGAAACCTAAAATTGCCAATTATCATTTCACAACCCTGAACCCCCACCTGGGTGTGGTGAATTTAGGAGACGGAAACAGCTTTGTTATGGCAGATATTCCAGGGCTTATTGAGGGGGCATCTGAGGGGGCAGGCCTTGGCCATGAGTTTCTGCGTCATATCGAACGAACCAAAATTCTTCTTCATGTGGTGGATGCCGCTTCTGTGGAGGGTCGTGATCCGGTGGAGGATATCCATACGATCATGAATGAGCTTTCTACTTATAATCCGGGACTTCTGGAGCTCCCGCAGGCCATTGCCGCCAATAAGCTGGATGTTTTCTATGGAGAAGATGGAACAAATCCTGTAAAAGCTTTGAAAGACGAATTTGAGCCTCAGGGAATTCCAGTGTTCGGTATCTCAGCTGTCAGCGGAGAGGGGATTGACCAGCTTTTGCATCATCTTTTCGGCGTATTGAAATCTGTGGGCCGGACACCGAAGGTTTTTGAAAAAGAATTCGAAGTGGAATATCAGGCGGACCAGAATCTGCCCTATACCGTGGTAAAGGATAGTGAGGGCGTTTATGTGGCAGAAGGACCGAGAATTGAAAAAATGCTCGGCTATACCAACCTGGATTCTGAAAAAGGGTTTGACTTCTTCCAGAAGTTCTTAAAGCAGAGCGGAATCCTGGAAGACCTGGAAAAGGCCGGAATCAGGGAGGGCGATACCGTCCGTATGTATGGCCTGGAATTTGACTACTATAAATAAGGAGTTTTTTAATATGACAAGCAAGCAGAGGGCCTATCTGAAAGGCCTTGCCATGACCATGGATCCCATTTTTCAGATCGGAAAATCCAGTCTCACACCGGAAATTACTCAGGCTGTAAATGATGCCCTGGAAGCACGGGAGCTGATTAAAATCCATGTGCTTAAAAATTGTGCTGACGATGGAAAAGAGCTGGCTGTGGTCCTGGCGGAACGAACCCATTCCCAGGTGGTACAGGTAATCGGAAAAATGATTGTATTATATAAACCGGCAAAGGAAGAGAAGAACAGAAAGATCGTTCTTTTGTAGGCCGGAAAGGAGTTTTTCCATGAAACGGATTGGCATTATGGGCGGTACTTTTGATCCTGTCCACAACGGACATCTTCTTTTGGGAAAACAGGCATATATGGAGTACCAGCTGGATGAAATCTGGTATATGCCGTCTCATATTCCGCCCCACAAAAAAGATCACCATGTGACAGACAGCGAAAGCCGCCTTGCCATGCTGTATCTGGCTCTCAGGGATATTCCCTATTGTAAAGTATCGGAATTTGAAATGGAGCGGGAGGGAAATACCTATACAGCCCAGACTCTGAAACTTTTAAAGGAAACATATCCGGAATATCAATTTTATTTCATCATTGGAGCCGATTCTTTGTTCCAGCTGGAAACCTGGTATCATCCCAGAGAAGTTATGGAGCTTACTTCTCTTCTTGTTTCCGGAAGAGAGTGTGAGTCTGACGGCAGGACCTTGGAGGGACAGATTACACATCTGAAGGAGGCGTATGGCGCCGATATTAGACTTCTGCATAACGAAGAAGTGGATATTGCCTCTGCCGAAATCAGGAAGAGGGCGGCAGAGGGGAAGGACATCCGGAAGGCGGTCCCCGAAGCAGTAGCTGATTACATTGAAGCCCATGGTCTGTATCATATCGGCGCTTAAGGCGAAGCAGCGAAATATTTATACCAGCGCTTAAGGCAGAGCGGTGAAATATTTATACCGGCGCTTAAGGCGAAGCAACGAAACATTTGACCTGACAAAGTCAAACGGAACATCAAAAGCTTCATAAATCCGCCGTATCCAATCCCCAGGTTCGGCCTTTGAAGCTAAAAAGGTAACCCTGCCGATAGATTTGCTCTTGAAAAACAGGAAGCTTCGCAAGGCGGAACGGTTGCCAAATTCTGATAACCGTTCGGACACCCTCTGAACTGTTATAAATATTCATTGATTGAACGGAGCAATTCGATATCAAAAGAAGATACGACCTTTGGGCCCAAACAATAATGGTAATAAGTCATATGGATAACCGAGTTCTAAAAATAAGAAAGCATTTAAAAAAGAAGCTTGATCCCCTGAGGTTTGAGCATACGTTAGGAGTGGCCTATACCTGCCAGGCGCTGGCCATGCGGTACGAATGTAATCTGGATAAGGCAGAACTGGCGGGACTGCTTCATGACTGTGCCAAGCGGTATGACGGAGAGACCCTGCGGGTTAAATGCCTGTCCCGGAATATTCCCATCACAGAGGGGGAGGACAGAGACCCGGCTCTGCTTCATGCAAAGCTTGGCGCCTGGATGGCGAAAGAGAAGTACGGCGTTGATGATGAAGAAATTTTAAGCGCCATTGCCTGCCATAACACGGGAAAGCCAGGAATGTCTCTGCTCGATAAAATTCTTTATGTGGCCGACTACATTGAGCCGCGCCGGGATAAGGCAGCGAATCTTCCAGCCATGCGGAAGCTGGCATTTGAAGACCTGGACCAGGCATGTCTCTCTATCATGGAAAGCACTCTTTCCTATCTGAAATCCAAAAATTGTCCCATTGACATCATGACGGTGATTGCATGTGAGGACATGAGAAAAGTGACGAAAGAGAAAAAAACAATTATTATGGAAAAGAAGGAGGAACAGACTTTTGAATCAGGCAAGAGAAATGGTAAAACTCGCGGTCGAAGCGTTGGAAGAGAAAAAGGGCGAAGATATAAAAATCATCGACATTAACGGTGTCACAGTGATTGCGGACTATTTTGTTCTGGCCAGCGCATCCAATACAAACCAGACCCAGGCTTTGGTCGATAATGTGGAAGAAAAGCTTTTTAAGGCAGGCTACGAATGCCGTCAAAAAGAGGGAAACTTAAGTTCCACATGGGTTCTTTTGGATTATGGCGATGTAATTATACACGTTTTTTCCAGAGAGGACAGACTTTTCTATGATCTGGAACGAATCTGGAGAGATGGAAAAATCGTGGAATCCGTCGAAGAACTGGACTAAGATTAGGTACCAATAGATTTAATAGTTTATACTCTACGCAGTTGGCTGTATTCTCAGCTTGTTCAAGACCGTTCTTATATCTTGAGACTGGCTTTGCAGATTCAGCTGATATTAACTTTTTGGCTGGAGATGAAAATAATAAAGCTACAGCGCAGGTTATAGCGGATAGTATTATTGAATGGTATGATAAAAATTAAAGATGGAGGCTATTATGAAGAAAGAGGTTAAAATTAGGATTGCTGTTGCTTGTGTTTTAGTTGCTTTTGTTTTGCTTTATGTTGTAGTGTCGACACTGTCAAACAAGGATGACGATGTTGTGGTTATAGAAACAACTGCTGATGTCATTATGCCGTCAAAACCAGAAATGGAAGAGACATCTCCATCAGTTGAAGAAACAACTACTGTTGAAACTATGGCAGAAAGCTCAGTAGTATATGAAACTTTGGTTGATGCCACAGATACTGTGGACAGGGTATCTTCTGAATTACTCATAGATTCTCCTGAAGCTGAGTTATTAATCCAGACATATGTAGACGCTATGCAGGAAGGAACATTGGAGCATGAGTTCATCACGGAGGATATGATAAGAACGAAAACAAACGGCGAAAAGAGTACCGTTTTCATTTCTGGTTATAATATCCCAGGTTTTGATTATGATGAAGTTTTGCTGTTCGATGTTAACATTGATGGGACTATCTCAGATTACGAGGATTGGGCAATATTAGATGAGTACTTATACAGTATAAAAGATATTGGTAGAGTTCCGGAAACAGCGTCTCCAGTTGTAGAGATTCCTGATATTGAGACATTATCAGGAGATCGTGGAACAGGTACAGTTCATCAGTCTTTTCCGAATAAGGTAGTAGTCGATGGTTATGAGATTGTGGACTCAAGAATGTTTGACAATGATGATTACTGTGACACAGAGCTTCCAGAGACTGCCTATCTTAATAGATTTGCGACATTTGTTTGTAATGATATAGACTTTGTCAATTTTCCAATAACAGATTTTAATCAAGCAAGTCTTGATGTTTGGAATTTTACAAACGCATATGCCGTCCCACTAGAAGGTGACAGATTTGAGTTTTATGGCGCTAAGTCAGAGACTATTAATGGAACAGACTATGCGTATGTATCAATCGAAGGGTCTGGTGCTCATGTCCCAGCCGCGCCTTATGGTAAATATCTTATGCTCTTACATGGTGAAGATGGCATTGTGTATAGTGATTTCTATATATGGAAAGAATAAGCGTTGTTCTAAGCCCGGTTATAAAAGAAAAGCCACACTCAGAGCGTGTCTGTAAATCGCTTTCTGGTAGCTGTGTGTTCCATTATATTTTTTGTAACAGTTCAGGTAACCCCTGAACTGTTATGTAGTGACTTTTGTCAATACCTAAATTAAGCAACAAGCAAACT
>CAJUIP010000044.1 GCA_910586315.1 uncultured Lachnospiraceae bacterium
CTCCCATAAAATAAAGGTTTGAGTAACAAAAAATAGGATAGTATTTGACACTACCCTTATTTTACAGGAGGAATGATTATGAAAAAATCCATGAAAACAATTGCTCTTATGACCCTGGCCGCTGTATTAATGACCGGATGTTCTTCAGGAAACACTTCCGGGGAGTCCCAGACATCCCAGGCCGCAAAAACGGAAGGCACTGCTGCAGGTTCCTATACCATCGGCATCGGTCAGTTTGCTGTCCACGGTTCCCTTGACAACTGCCGTGAGGGCTTTCTTGAAGGCCTTGCTGAGGAAGGCTTTAAAGAAGGGGAGAATCTTACTGTCCTTTACGAAAACGCCCAGGCGGATCCCGGGCTTGCCGCGCAGATTACCACGAACTTTGCAGGACAAAACACGGACTTAATCTGCGCCATTGCAACTCCTATCGCCCAAAGCGCATACAGTGCAGGCCGAAAAAATAATATTCCGGTAATCTATACCGCAGTAACCGCTCCCATCGAAGCCGAGCTTGCCAACGCCGACGGAACTCCTGTCGGAGAGGTCACAGGAACCAGTGACAAGCTTCCTGTGGAGCAGCAGCTTGATATGATCCGGAAAATTCTCCCGGATGCAAAAAAAATTGGCATCATGTACACCACCAGCGAAGTTAATTCCGCCGCCACTCTGGCCGAATATAAGGAAAAGGCTCCGGAATACGGCTTTGAAATCGTGGAATCCGGCGTTTCTTCCGCCGCCGACATTCCCTTAGCTGCCGACAGCATTTTAGAACAGGTGGACTGCCTCAATAACCTGACTGACAACACGGTTGTCTCCTCCCTTCCCCTGATTCTTTCCAAGGCAGGCGCAAAAAACATCCCGGTATTCGGCAGTGAAATTGAACAAGTGAAAATCGGCTGCCTGGCAGCCATGGGGCTTGATTACGTGGACCTTGGGAAGCAGACCGGACATATGGCGGCCAGGATCCTAAAGGGTGAGGCAAAAGCCAGCGAGATGAACTTTGAGGTCATCGAAGAAGCCGCCTTTTACGGAAATGAAAAGGTTGCCGAAAATCTCGGCATCTCCTTCCCTGACAGCTTAAAAGGCACTGCAAAAGAACTGTTTACAGAAATCGCCCAGTAACCGGGATTCTTTTACTGCTTTTTACGGAGGAACCGCATGACTATCATTTTAGGTATCTTTGAAGAAGGTTTAATCTATGCCATTATGGCCCTTGGCGTATACATTACTTATAAAATCCTGGATTTCCCCGATCTTTCGGTGGACGGAACCTTTCCCCTGGGAGCGGCCTTAACGGCCAGCCTGATTGTAAAAGGCATTTCCCCGATTCTGGCCCTCCCTCTGTCCTTTCTGGCAGGGGCACTGGCCGGATGCGTCACCGGGCTTATACATGTAAAATGCAGAGTCCGCGACCTGTTTTCCGGAATCATTGTCATGACCGCCCTCTACTCCATTAATCTGAGAATCGCCGGCATGAAGGCCAACCTGCCTTTCCTCTCCCAGGATACGATTTTTGACAACCAGTGGACCAGGACCGCCCTCCCCCCATTCATAAAGCCCTACATCATGGTTATTTTGCTGGCAGTCATTGTCTGCATCTGCAAACTGCTGCTGGACTGGTACTTAAGCACAAAATCCGGTTACCTCCTGCGGGCCGCCGGCGACAACGACGTCCTGGTTACTTCCCTGGCCAAAGATAAAGGCCGTGTAAAAATCATCGGCCTTGCCATTGCAAACGGGTTTGCCGCCCTGGCCGGAGGGGTTCTTTCGCAGAAGCAGGCCTTTTTCGATATTTCCATAGGAACGGGAACCATGGTATTCGGCCTTGCAAGCGTCATTCTGGGAGCTCAGCTTTTTAAGCGGCTGGGAACTTTAAAGACCACAACGGCCGTCATAGCAGGCGCCATCCTTTATAAAGCTTGTGTGGCTCTGGTGATTTCCTTAAGAATCGTAAAAGCCGCCGACTTAAAGCTGATCACCGCCGCGATTCTGCTTTTGATATTAGTAATAAGCGATTCCGTAAAGAGAAGGGGGACCCGCCATGCTGGAGCTTAAGAATATCAATAAATATTACAATGCCGGCACTGTAAACGAAATGTGCCTCTTCGAGGATTTTAACCTGACCATCCATGACGGCCAGTTTGTCTCCGTTGTGGGAAGCAATGGCTCCGGCAAGACCTCCCTGTTAAACTTAATCTGCGGCAGCATTCCCCTGGACTCCGGCTCTATCCTCATAAATGGAACGAACATTACAAAAATGCCGGAATACAAAAGACAGCGCCGCATTGGACGCGTGTACCAGAACCCGGCCATGGGAACCTGTCCCAACATGACCATTCTGGAAAACATGGCCCTGGCCGACAATAAGGGAAAAGCCTTCAATCTCCTTCCCGGCACCAACCGGGCAAGAATCGACTTTTACAGAGACCAGTTAAAGACTTTGGGGCTCGGCCTTGAGGATAAGCTGCAGGTGAAAGTGGGTGTTCTCTCCGGGGGCCAGAGGCAGGCCATGGCCCTTCTCATGTCCACCATGACTCCCATTGAATTCCTGATTCTCGATGAGCACACTGCCGCCCTGGATCCCAAAACCGCTGATACCATCATGGAGCTGACCGATAAAATTGTCCATGAGAAGCATCTGACTACCATCATGGTGACCCACAATCTCCGCTTTGCCGTGGACTACGGGAACCGGATTCTCATGATGCACCAGGGACATGCAGTTCTCGATAAAGGAGATGTGGAAAAGGAAGCAATAAAGATTGAGGATATTTTGCAGATATTTACGGAAATCAGTATTGAATGCGGAAATTAAACAGGCTGCAGAGAAATGGGGGATTTGGTAAAAAATCAAATGCCTTTATCGGTGAGCCCGCTTTGCGGGAAGCGATTTTCAAACACGCTCTATATTTTAATCTTTGTCCACTTCCCGCTCTTAAACCTCCAGGTGGTCAGGCAGAATCTGGATAACTGGTCGCAGACGATTCCCAGCCAGATACCCACGAGTCCGAGTCCGCATGTATAACAGAGAAGGTAAGAAAAAATCGGGCGTATGATGGTAATGCTCAGTGTGGAGGCGATGGTGGTAAACAGTACGTCCCCGGCTCCCCGCAGACATCCCATGTAAATAACCTGGGCAATCTGCAAAAGGGCAATGATGGTTAAAACTTTGGTAATCTGAACTCCCATGGCAATAATCTCCGGCTCCACAAAGAACAGATGATAATACCAGGATCCGCAGGTCAGATAGAGAAGCGCCAACACCACGGAAATCATGTTTCCGATTCTTTGACAGACGGTTCCGTACATTTTTGCCAGCTCCGGCTTTTTCTCTCCCAGACTCCGTCCGCAGAGAGCTACAGCCGCCACCTGCATGCCGTCTCCGAAGGAAAAGGACAGGTTCATCACATTCATCCCCACCTGATGGGCCGCATAAGCGGCCGTACCGAGTTTGGCCACCATGATGGAAACCGTCAGGAAACCAATTCTCATGAACACCTGCTCCACAAATACGCTGGACGCAATTTTGGCCATGTTCTTTGCCGGTTCCAGAGTAATCCTGACCCGTTCTCTGATTATGTAAGGGATACTGATAAAATTATCTCTCGGCACCAGAGACAAAATACTCATAATACAGGCCACAACTGTACCGAATACAGTGGCCAGGGCAGCCCCCATGATCCCAAGCCTGGGAAAGCCGCAGTTTCCCTGAATCAGCAGATAGTTTCCAATCATGTTCACCACATTGCTGGTCACATTGGTCCTCATGGCAATCTTTGTATTCCCCGCGCCGCGCTGGGACGCGTTTATGGCCATGGAGATAATATTAAACATCATGCCGCCCATAATGATGCGGAAATAAAGGACTGAGCTTTCCTGGGTGTCCTCATTGGCCCCGCAGAGCCGGATAATAGGATCCGCAAAAGCTACACATATAATGCTGATGAGCGTTCCCACCAGAAGCGTAAACGTAAGAGCCATCAAAAGTACCTGATTGGCGCCTTTCTGGTCCTCTTCTCCCTTTCTCCTGGCCACCAGCGCCGACACGGACACGTTGGTGGCAATGAAGATACAGAGACCCAGAAATTTAGGCTGCATCGTCAGTCCCACGGCCGCCACTGCATAAGCACCCATGGAGCTTACCATCAGCGAGTCCACCATACCTGCAAGAGCAATAAAAAAAGATTCCATCACTGCCGGCCAGGCCATCTGAAAGGCAATGCGGTACCCTTTTCTGTCTCCGCCCATGAATTTCGCTAATCTTGTTTGTTGGTTCTCTTCCATTTTCATCGACTCCTTGCTTTTTCTGCCTTATAACTGTAAAACGCCTCGTAGTTACCTTGTCTCTGCTATTATTATATTACCGACCGGCAGGAAAAGCAAGTCCGGTTCCCTCCTATGTTCTGGCAAGGCCCAACGTCTTTGCCGCACTGTCCTTAAATTCCAGCACAGCCTCTTTTAACTCCTGAAGCCGCTCATCGCTCATACGGTTTACCGGAGCAGAAATGCTGAGGGCATAAACCGGTTCTTTATGGTAGTCTTTTAAACATACGGCAATACACCGTACGCCCTCCTCATTCTCCTCGTTATCAATGGCATATCCATTTTTCCTCACTGCCTCCACGCTCTCCATCAGCTCCTCAAAAGAGGTGATGGTGTAGGCAGTCAGACGCTTAATTTCCGACGCGTCCCAGACGGCCTGCACCTCCTCGTCATTAAGCTCCGCAAGCAGCGCTTTCCCCACTCCTGAACAGTATAACGGAACTCTGCTTCCCACTCTGGATACCATCCGGATGGAGCCAACATTTGACTCCACCTTATCAATATAAACCGCCTCAGTCCCCTCCCGCCGTACCAGATGAACCGTCTCTCCGGTCTGCTCCGACAGCTTCCGCAGCGATGGATGAATCAGGGAAGCCATATTGGTCTGGTCAAGAATTTTGCTTCCGATTTCCAGGAATTTAAAGGACAGCATGTATTTTAAGGATTCCTTCTCCTGACGGATATATCCCATGAACTGCAGAGACGCCACCAGCCTGTGAGTGGTGCTTTTATGAAATCCCAGGCTGATGCTCAAGTCCATAATCCCCATAGGCCCGTTATCCGCCAGAGCCTCGATGACCTGAAACAGCTTTTCCGCAACCTGTATGGGATTTTTTCCTTCCTCCTGTACCATCGTTATTTCCTCCGGATTTTAATCAATTCCTAAAATCTCATTTTTTTTGCCATCTCTACAAATTCCCGGTTGGTTCTGGTTCTGGTAAACAAATCCAGCACCTTTTCCACAGATTCATCTGCCTTCATGGAGTTTGTGGCCTTTCTCACAGATTCCACAGCCTCGGCCTCTTCAGAAGTCAGCAAAAGGTCGTCACGGCGGGTGCCGGATTTAAGAATGTCAATGGCTGGGAAAATACGTTTCTCAGACAGCTTACGGTCAAGCACCAGCTCCATGTTTCCGGTTCCCTTGAACTCCTCATAAATCACATCATCCATACGACTGCCCGTATCCACCAGCGCCGTTGCGAGAATGGTAAGGCTTCCGCCTTCTCTCATGTTTCTGGCTGCGCCAAAGAACCGTTTCGGCATATGAAGAGCCGCCGGGTCAAGACCGCCGGACAGAGTACGTCCGCTTGGCGGCACCACCAGGTTATAGGCTCTGGCCAAACGCGTCATACTGTCCAGAAGAATCATCACATCACGTCCATGCTCCACCAGGCGCTTTGCCCGCTCAATCACCATCTCCGACACACGCTTATGGCGTTCCGGCAGCTCGTCAAAGGTGGAATAAATCACCTCCACGTTTGGCCCCACAACAGATTCCTTAATGTCGGTCACCTCCTCAGGGCGCTCGTCAATCAGAAGAATAATCAGATGCATATTGGGGTAGTTTGTGGTAACTGCCTTAGCAACCTGCTTTAAAAGCGTGGTTTTTCCTGCCTTGGGCGGAGATACGATCATACCTCTCTGTCCTTTTCCGATGGGCGCCAGAAGATCCATCACACGCATAGCTGTAGTATTTCTTCCTCCGCGCACTTCAAGGTTTAATCTTTTGTTTGGGAAAATTGGGGTTAAATCTTCAAAATTAGGACGTTTCTCAACCACATGGGTAGGATACCCATTGATGGTCGTCACATAAAGAAGGGCTGCAAATTTCTCAGTTGCCGTTTTTACCCGGCGGCTTCCGCGAATAATATCTCCGGTTTTCATATTGAACCGCCGGATCTGAGACGGGGCCACATAGACATCGTTCTCTCCCGGAAGAAAATTCTCACACCGTATGAATCCAAATCCATCCGGCATAACCTCCAGAATGCCATTGGCTTCAATCCCGCTGTCCAAATCCTGCAAATCATTTCTGGGGTCGCCTGTCGGAGACGGGGAAGCATTCTGAGCCGGTACGCTTCCTCTTTCCTGCCGATCTGTCTGCTCGGGCCTCTCCGCTCTTTCCTTACGCTCACCTTTCTCCGCCCTTGCCTGTCTGCCTGTCGGCTCTGCTTTCTCTGTTTTTTCCGTTTTTTCTGTTCCCGCGGCATTTTCCACTTTTTCCGCTTCCGCCGCGTTTTCTCTCTCTGCCACCTCACAGAGCCTGTCCACCAGCTCAGACTTTCTCAGTCCGCTGACATTTTTGATTCCCTGCCCCCTGGCCAGCTCTCTCAGCTGTGTAAGAGGTAACGTTTCTAATTTTTCACGCATATCGTTTCTCTCTATACTTTCTTATTTATTTTGCACAAAAAAGCCTGTATTTTAGCTGTCTGTGCAATGGTTTATAAGTTACAGCAATGACTCCTCAATTTTTATTCTTCTTTTTCTGCTTCCCGTTTAAGCCGCTCCATATGAGCCCGGATCTGCTTTTCGTAACCGTTTTCTGTCGGAAAATAGAATTGCTCGCCCTCCATCCCATCAGGAAGATACTGCTGTTTTACATAATGATTGGGATAATCATGGGCATACTTATATCCCAATCCATGCCCAAGCTTTTCCGCCCCCTTATAATGTTTGTCCTGAAGATGAACCGGCACCGGCGGCGTTTTTCTTGCTTTTACAGCTTCCATGGCCTTAAAAATCCCCATGCAGGCCGCATTGCTTTTGGGAGCCGCAGCCACATAGGCGACAGCTTCCGCCAGAGGGATCTGCCCCTCCGGAAGACCAATCCGTTCCACTGCCTGGGCGGCGCTCACCGCCACCGTCAGCGCATTGGGATCCGCGCATCCCACGTCTTCCGCGGCGCATATGATAATTCTTCTGGCAATAAATTTCACATCCTCTCCGGCATAGAGCATCCTGGCCAGATAGTAAAGAGCCGCATCCGGATCAGAGCCTCTCATGCTTTTTATAAACGCGGACACGGTGTCATAATGGTTATCCCCGTCCCTGTCGTAACGGATTGCCCGCTTCTGGATACATTCGGCCGCCTCGGCAATCGTAATATGAATTTTTCCGTCTTCGCCCTTTTCCGTGGTGAGAATCCCAAGCTCCACGGCATTTAAAGCGGCGCGGGCATCTCCGTTGGCCACATCAGCCAGAAATTCTGCCGCGTCATCGGTGATTTCCGCATGGTAGGTTCCCATTCCCCGCGTCTCATCATAGACGGCCCGAAGGATCAGTTCTTTAATATCCTGTTTTTCCAGGGGCTTTAACTCGAAAATCCGTGAACGTGAAAGAAGCGCATTGTTGACTTCAAAATATGGATTTTCCGTGGTCGCACCAATGAGCGTCACGGTTCCGTCCTCCACGAACGGGAGGAGATAGTCCTGTTGACTCTTATTGAATCTATGAATTTCATCCACAAACAGGATGGTTTTCTGTCCGTACATTCCAAGGGCATCTTTGGCATTCTTTACGATTTCCTCCATGTCCTTTTTCCCGGCCACCGTCGCATTGATCTGTTCAAATCTGGCGCTGGTAGTATTGGCAATGACTTTGGCCAAAGTGGTTTTTCCGGTTCCCGGAGGGCCGTAGAAGATCACCGAGCCCAGTTTATCGGCCTTGATGGCCCGGTACAGCAGCTTATCTTTTCCGATAATATGTTTCTGTCCTGCCACCTCATCCAGCGTCCGCGGGCGCATACGTGATGCCAAAGGTGATTCTTTCTCCATTGTGCTGGTACGCATGTAATCAAATAAATCCATGTAATTCCTCTAATCAATCGTTAATTCATCCACTGTAACAAAAGTATAACCGTTTGCCAGCAAGTTGTCAATTATTTGAAGTGCAGCTTCCACAGAAGTTTGAAATTCATCGTGCATCAAAATGATATCGCCGTTTTTCGTATCCTTCATCACCTTGTTTACGATCCTGGCGGTATTCTTGAGTTTCCAGTCAATGGAATCCACATTCCAGAACACCGGTTCCATGGATACTTTATCTCCCAGAGCTTCATTCCAGTTTCCAAAAGGCGGGCGGACATACTCCGGAGTTTTTCCTGTCACTGCCTCAATCATACTTTTTGTCTGCTCCAGCTGGTTATTGGCCTCCTCCGGTTTCTCCCGGGTCAGGTCCGTATGGTGCAGGCAGTGAACTCCCACCAGATGCCCCTCCTCGTCCATACGCTTTACTATTTCCTCATTTCCCTCTATGCACTCGCCGATCAGAAAGAATGACGCTTTCACTCCACGCTCCTTCAGACCGTCCAGAAGAATCTCCGTATATTTTGCATTGGGCCCATCATCAAAGGTTAAGGCCACCACCCTGGGTTCCCCCCGAACCTCTTCAGCTGAAGCCTCGTGAATATGACTTCCCGTTTCACGAACATGACCTTCTGTGCTG
The DNA here is from genome assembly GCA_910586315.1 of uncultured Lachnospiraceae bacterium. Lineage (GTDB taxonomy): Bacteria > Bacillota > Clostridia > Lachnospirales > Lachnospiraceae > CANRXD01. Next base: position 8,767 of record CAJUIP010000044.1, read on the forward strand.
CCGTACAAAACAAAAATCAGTCCCACAGCAAGAAATAAATCGGCTGCCAGCAAAAGAAAAGCCACCCAAAGCTGCTTTTTAAATTCCATGTTTCAATCCGTCCCGGCTGTATCTCGTTCATATCTATCATATGAAGAAACAAAACTTTACATGCCAGCGAAACGGACGCATCCAGTAAACAAAATGCCCTGTTGGCTGTCGGAAATATCCGGCCGGCAGGGCATTTTTACTATGAAAGTTCAGCGCTCCGGCGCTGAACATGCGAAAACACTTTCATTCATGGTGGTGCCTGATGGCAGGCATGAGGGGCATAAGAAAAACCTTGTTATGCTAACGGGCAAATTATGAAAGGCCGACTAAAACGCCAAGAATGACGGTTGCGGAAGCCAGCACAAAAAGCACTGCCTGGAACTTGATCTGGAATTTCGCCCACTTGCCCCAGTCTAACCTGGCGGCAGCCAGAGCCCCAAGGAGACAGCCTGAAGTAGGAACAATGAAGTTTGTGAAAGCATCGCCAAGCTGGAAGGCCACAACCGCCACCTGCCTTTCCACACCCACAAGGTCTGCCAGAGGCGCCATAACCGGCATGGTAAGGGCGGCCTGACCGGAACCGGATACCACAAAGAAATTGAATACGGACTGGAAGATATACATAAACCAGGCAGAAATCACCGGCGGGAAGTTCTGCATTCCCTCGCTGATACTGTGGAGAATAGTATTCAGCACCGTGCCGTCCGTGGCGCTGGTGCCGCCCAGAATAATGATGATGCCCTGCGCCATACCAACGCACATGGCGGCACCCAGAAGGTCGGCGGCACCTCTGTCGAAGGATGTGGCAATGTCGTTGAGCTTCATATCGTTCAAATGGAAAATCACACCGATGATACCGGATACCAGACCCATTACGAAAAACTGGGAGGCGATTTCCGGAATGTAATATCCCTCACTGACAACGCCCCAGATGGTCCATACCATACATGCGGCGACCGTTAAAAGAACAAGCTTATGGCCCAGCGTGAAGGGCGGCATTTCCTGCCCCTTTCTGGCAAATTCGGAACGGTATCCTTCGTCGGACTCATATGCAACGGAGAGTTTGGGATTTTTTTTAATCTTCATGGCATAACGCATAGTAAAAACAATCGCTACGGTTGTGAAGAAAATCCACATGGGAATACGGAACCAGGCGCCGGACATAACCGGAATTCCGGCCACTCCCTGCGCCACGGCGAGTCCGAAGGGGTTCTGCCAGGAGGAACCAAAACCGATCTGGGTTGCCACATAGGAGCACATGATTCCCACCACAGCATCATATCCCATGGCAATAAACATGGGAACCAAAATCATGACAAAGGGAATGGCTTCCTCACCCATCCCGAATACGGCTCCGCCCAGGGAGAACAATACCATAAGAATAGGAATCAGGAGAATTTCTTTTCCGTTTGTTAAGGCGATGACCCGCATGATTCCGCTTTCCACGGCCCCTGTCCTTAACACGATGCCAAAGGCGCCGCCCACCACCAGAATAAAGGCGATAATGCCTACGGCCGTCCCTGACTTATCTCCGACGGTCATGCCTTCAAATACATAGTTTAAAATGCCCTGGCCGCCAAAATCTTCCGTTCCAAATAACGGCGCAATCTTCGTCACCTTGTTTCCGTTTTCATCCAGCACATACTGAAAGCTGTCCGGGTCCAGAACGGTTCTTGTCTTTTCTGCACCGTTCTGCATGTAAGTGATTTCCTTGGTTTCATATTTTCCCAGCGGGATAAATACAGTCAAAAAGGCCGCAAAGAGGATAACGCCAAAGATAATGATGTAAGTATGCGGCATCTGGAACGTTCTTTTCTTTTTTTCCATATCAGTACCTCTTTTCTTATCTCTCAAAGGTTCCCTTCACAAGAACCTTCTTATCGGAAATCATGATGATTCCCTTTGCCATCACAGTATGGATTTCCAAAGTCTCTGCATCTGAAAGCACCAAATCCGCATCGGCGCCTTCTGCAACTTTTCCTTTGTTTTCCAGCTTTAAAAGGAACGCCGGATTTTTTGTCACTGGCTTAAGAGCATCGGTTAAGGCCACGCCATCCATAAGCACAGCATCCCGCATTTCCCGGTAAAGAGAAGATACCTTTCCCACACCCAGCCCAAGAAAGGTTCCGTCCGGAGCGAATACAGGAAGGCTTCCCTGACCGTCGGAGGAGAATGTCACATGCTCGGCCGGAACGCCGGCGTCCAGAGCCATCTTAAGACCTGTGCTGGCTTTCACCTCATCCGGATCCAAAAAATTCGGATCGGAACTGGTAGTTAAGTCGATATAACCGCCCATGGTCTTTGCGTAATCAATACCGTCCGCCATCAGGGCATGGCTGCGGTTGATGTGGGTCGGTAACATGTTGGTTGGAGGAATCTGAGTATTCTTTAACACATACCGCAAATATTCCAGCTTTTCCTGCCCGTCACCCATGTGAATATTCACAAGGCCTGCCTTTGCGGACAGTATTCCGCCAACTCTTGTGTCCGCGACGATTTTCGCGAATTCCTCCCGGGTGGGCTGTGAAGAGCGATGGTCTGAAATGGCAATTTCTCCTGTCCCCACTACTTTTTCCAAAAGGATGACGTCGTCCATAATACTTCCAGTCAGCGTCCGTACCGGAACCTGATAGGAGCCCGTGTACACATAGGTGGTAATTCCCTCTTCTTCCAGTCCTTTCGCCTTTGCCAGAAGACTGGTCATGGTCCTTGTGCAGCCATCGGTGCCAAGACATCCCACAACCGTAGTAACTCCGCCTTCTGTAATGTCTGTCAGCATGATCTCAGGTGTCCTGGATTTGGCGCCGCCTTCGCCGCCGCCGCCCAGGATATGGACATGCGCGTCAATAAGCCCCGGCATCAGGACCTTGCCTGCTCCATCGATTTCCTCAACACCGTAGGCGCTTTCTGTTGGCAGATGCTCTGCCATCTTTAAGATTCTGGCTCCCCCCACCAGCACATCCATGAGTCCCAGATCCTCTGGGGCATAAACATGGACGTTCTTGATTAAATACATTTTTCGTTCCCCCTCATTTATTTTTTTGTACAGGTATCATATCTGCCGATATGATATCATGTCCGGTCCCGGACATGATGCCTCCGGCGGATTTTAGTGCACAATTTTCTGCGGTCGACGCAGAAAATAATGCACAGATATCATATCTGCCGATATGATATCATAACTTTCCCTGTATGTCATGTGTTTTATGCAAGCAGCTCATCCACAGCCGCCCTATATTCCGCCAGCCGTGCAGCCTTTTTGATTTTCTTTTCTGTTTTAGGCTGATCCGGAAACAGACGTATCATGTAAAACCACAGTTCCTTCATCCGGAACAGTACATTGCGCTCTCCGGACATCAATTCACAATACTGCTTAAGCAGTTCATCATGAAACCTTTTCAGACGGGTTTTATCAAATATTTCGCTGCTTCTTTCTTCTCTAAGGGCCTGGGCCAGCTCAGGATTCTGAATCAGCCCTCTTCCCAGCATGACGGTTTTTACTGCCGGGAATCTCTCCTGGAACCGCCTGAAATCCCCGTCTGAAAAAATATCTCCATTATAAACCACCGGGTTTTTACTCTGAGTCAAAGCACTTTCGAATACTTCCAGATTGGGGATGTTATTATAAAAATCTCTTTGGATTCGCGGATGAATAATTAACTCTTTTATGGGATATCGGTTATAAATTTCCATCAGCTCCGTCCATTCTTCCGGCGAATTCTTACCGATTCTGGTTTTAACGGACACATGAAACTCTCCGCTCCAAACCCGCCGGTCCTTAAACACCTCATCCAGAAACCGATCCAGCTCCTGAGGATAACAGAGGAAGCCGGAGCCCTTCTTTTTTGCCGTCACGGTCCCCGACGGACAGCCCAAATTCAAATTAATTTCCTGGTATCCATATTCCCCCAAAACCTCCATGGATTTAAGAAAATCCCCAGCGCGGTTCGTTAAAAGCTGCGGCACCAGCAAAATGTCTGGATTGTTTTCCGGAATCACGTCGCGAAGCTGCTTGATTCCAAGCCCCGTCTCCGGTCCCGGAGATAAAAACGGCGTGTAATATTTCTCCACGCCGGAATAATATTTATGATGCAGATTCCTGTATGTGTAACCGGTGATGCCCTCCAAAGGGGCAAAGTAAAACTCCATTGCGGACGTCCTCCCGTTTCAAGCTGTTGACAAACATGTGCGCTTTCATGCACGAAGTGCGTTTTGTTTCACGGGAAAGGCCTTTTCACATTTTACTTTTATGCATGAGCATAACAAGGTCTTTCCTGTGAAATGAAAAGAGACCGGAAGCCATAACGCGGTTTCCGGCCATAAATTTTCACTATGACTTAGGCATTATATTTATCTTCATCCAACATTCCCTCAGACCTGGCAACATAAATACTGGTTGCAGAATCACCTACAACGTTTAAGGCAGTTACCAGCATCTCAATAGGACGGTTGATGGCAAGAATCAGGCTGTAGGCCAGAAGAGCGCCATCATTGACAAAACCGATACCGGACAGAATGGTAAACAGGATAATGGCGCCTGCACCTGGTGCTGCCGGAGTACCCGCAGATGCAATCAGAGCAAGGAGGGCAATGACGATCAATTGGGAAACTGTAACATCATAGCCTGCACATCCTGCAATGAACAGGGTTGCAACGACCTGCATAATGGCAGTACCATTCATGTTGATGGTCATGCCAAGCGGAAGTACAAAGGAAGCGATTTTCTCATCCACACCAAGCTCCTCTGTGGTAGTCTTGATGTTTAACGGAAGAGTCGCCGCACTGGAAGATGTGGAGAATCCGAATACTGCAACCTTGATGATCTTGTTTGCAAATTTCATCGGATTTACTTTTGCACTCAATGCAACGAAAATCGGGTAACCCACAAACAGGAAAACAAGAAGCAGAACCACTGTCATAATCACATAAGCCAGCGCCGGTTTCAAATGATTGATTCCATATGTGGCAAAAGTTCTGGAAAGAAGAACAAAAATGGCGATAGGACCAAACTTTGTTACCACATAATTTAAGAATACCACGACGATATCATTTACTTCCTGAATCAGCGTCTTTAATGTTCCTGTCTTCTCATCTCCCAGCACATTCATGCAGAGCCCCAGGGAAACGGCCAGAAATACAATGGATAAAACGGCAGTGTTGCTGGAAAAAGTGGAAGCAATATTGGACGGAACCACGTTCAACACCACATTTAAGGGGTTGGAGCCGGTGGAACCCGCTGTTCCCTCCAATCCTTCAACCTGAATGTTAAAGAGTCCCGCATTATAAGCAATCATTCCTGCCACACACGCAAATACAAGTGCAAAAAAGGAACAAATCAGAAAGCCTGCAATCGTTTTAAAGGAGATTCTTCCAAGCGCCTTTGTATCGGAAATCTGACCGATTGCAAGCGTAATGGAAGTAAATACCATCGGTACAATTACAAGCTGAAGGGCACGGATAAATAACTGGCCCATGATGTAAAAAATACCAAGTGCACTCTCCGCTCCCTGGGCTGTAATATCCTGAAAAAGGATACTATTAATGGTGTTCCAGAGTTCTCCCTGCCCGGAGCCATTGAGAGATTCTCTCAGAAACATAAGCAGCACACCGGCGGCAATACCGCATACAAGGGAAATTCCCATTCTGACGGCGAGTGAGTTAGTTTTTTTCTTTTGATTCTCCATGTCTTCTCTCCTATTATTATATTATGGAAGAACAGCTACCGTATCTCTCCAATATCTGCTCAAATATCCCAAGTATTATACCTTCTTTTGTTTTGTTACGCAAGTATTATTTTATCCTTTCTTTATAAATATAAAATATTATTTATATTTCCATTCTGAGAGAATCAGCCCAGCCAGGGTACAGATCGTTCCTATGGCTGCAAGAGGCGTGATTTTTTCATGGAGAACGATCATGGAGGTAACCACGGTAATAACCGGAACCATATAAATATACACACTGGTTTTAACAGCTCCCAGCACCCGTACTGCATAATTCCATGTGACAAAGCAGAGAGCAGAGGCTCCTATGCCAAGGAAAATCAAATTAAATATATACACTGGATTGGCAAACCGGCCAACTTCCAGCTTACAGCCAAAAAATGGCAAAGCGGGAATCATAAACAGAATTCCATAAAAAAAGATCCGCCTGGTCATCACAACTGTGGAGTATCCGTATCCACTGATTTTTTTTGAAAACACAGAATAAAAAGCCCATAAAACAGCTGCTGCCACTGACAGAAGATCTCCGATGGGATTTAATTCCAGCCTGGAACCATTAAAGCTTATGAGGCAGATTCCGGCCATGGAGACCACAAAGCCGGCCAGAAAGACGGGCCGGAATTTTTCTTCTTTGTACACCAGGTGAATAAGAATTGCCGTAAAAAGCGGCGCTGCTGATACAACAACGCCCACATTGGAGGCCATTGTATAAGTAAGAGCCATGTTTTCAAATAGATAATACAGGGTAATGCCGCTGATTCCCGCCGCGATGAAGGGAAGCTCCTCTCTCCAGCCTGTGAAGGGGATGCGCTTTCCAGCCACCAGGCTGAGAGCCGCATATCCCATAATAAATCGAATAAACAAGATTTCCACCGGATTAAAATCCACCAGAAGAATTTTTGTTGATATGAAGGTGGTTCCCCACAGCACGGCTGTCAGAACTGCCGCCAGATGTCCCGTCATTGTACGCCTTTCCATTTTACTTCTCCTCTACCGTAATTCCTGATGTCCTGTTCCACCGCACTACATACTGGTCCGTTTCATATGTGAATCCAACAACTCTGTATCTGTCCTCCTTTTTTCCTATTTTCAGAGAATATCCCGTACAATCCTTTGTCATGTCGCCCACATATGGATACAAAATGCTGTCCGGATGATTTGGCGGCTTTAAGTATGCGTCTGTCCAGTAATATCTTCCGCTTGTGTCTGCCCCGTCTGCATTCTCTGCCTCACAAATTTCAAGGGCCTGTATAATCTGGTGGGCTGTGTCATAGAGTCCGGACATCTCTGCCTTCTTTATATATCCGGTATACACTCCCGCCGACACTGACGCCAAAATGGCCATTATGGTAATCACAACCATTAGTTCCACCAGAGTATAACCGTTTTGTCCTCCTCGTTCTTTCTTTTTCAACCCAGACATCCCTTTTCTCGCGCATTTTTCCAATCTCTTCCAAAAATTATACTTTACTTTTCGCAGGAATACAAGATGGAGTATTTTTCTTTTCCATTTTCTCCGGATATCCGGAGGCCTATGCCTGGCTGGAATACTGGGCTGTCCCTTTCGCCCTTCTCTGGTTCTTATTCTTGACCCAGTTCTTTAAATTTTTCCCATATTTTTTCAAAATCTTTTTTTGTTTCTTCCATTTTAGACGGATCCCGCAAAATGGCTGACGGATGATACACGGCAGTAAGCCAGGTGTTTTTTCTGTACAGAAATGTTCCATGTTCCCTTGTGATTTTGTAATTTCCATCAATGATGCGGCAGGCGGCGACTCTCCCCAGGCATACAATGATTTTCGGCCGGATCAGCAATGTTTCATACTTTAAATATGCAATGCAGGCCTCCTGTTCCTTTGGCAATGGATCGCGGTTTCTCGGCGGATGGCATTTTACAATATTGGTCAGGTAAATCTCCTGCCGCGTTATGCCAATATGGCTCAAAAGCTCATCCAAAATCTCCCCTGACGGCCCCGTAAACGGAATCCCGTCCCGGTCCTCGCTGTTTCCCGGAGCTTCTGCCACAAACATGATGACGGCTTTCAGATTTCCTCTCCCCATCACCGCTTTTCTTCTGGAACCGGCCAGGGCGCACCTGGGACAGTGCTCCACAAATTGTTTTAATTCCTCATATGTATACATAGTTTTCATCCTTTCTGAAAGATGTGCATGACCCCTTTTATTTTACCTGCTCTTTTACAAAATAGCAATTACTTATGCAACTGTACCACTTTACGGGCCGTGAGCAATAAGAAAACCTACTTGAAGAGCCCATATATTTTTGATACAATAATCATCAACGAAAGGATAGGCTGGCCGAAACCAGTACATCGTTCGGCAAGTAATTGGTTCACTTATTTTAATAAACGATGTGCTAGTGTAGCAACCTATTTATATTTAGCCTAATATATAATGCCAATAGTATATATTGTAAACAGATTTATACGAATATATATTTGACTAAATATAAACGAGTCAATACACTAGTGTACTGGCTACATTATATCTGGCTAAACTCCGCAGGATAGTCGTTCATCTGCAAGGCGGATTTTTGACGGCGTAGCGGTGGCTACGGCTAGAAAATCCAACGCAGCAGATGGGCGAGTAGACAAGGAGGTTTGGCTGAATATAATGTAGTCAGTACACTAGCTAAAATCTTATAATAACAGAGGGGTAGACAATGAGCAGGGGTAGGAAACCACAGGACGTACGTCAGACAAAGACTTTGAAGCGGACAAAACCGGCAATGAAGGAGCAGACCAGTGATATCATCTTTGCACTGGATATCGGAACCAGGAGCATTATTGGTATGCTGGGCAAAGTTGAAGACGGCAGAGTAAAGGTGATCGCTCTGGAACGGGAGAACCATGCTGAGCGTTCGATGATGGATGGACAGATTGAGAACATTGAAAAAGTCGCCGACATCGCCGGGAAGATCAAGGAACGGCTAGAGAAAAAGTCACGCATTCGTCTGAAACGGGTGTGCGTTGCCGCCGCCGGGCGGGCGCTGCGGACAGAGGAAGCCGGATATGAGCTGAACCTGCCGGGAACGCAGCTGATTGACGATGAGATCATCAGCCGTCTGGAAGTCGGAGCAATCAGCCGGGCGGAAGAAGCCTTCGAAGCGGAAAATGCAAACCGGGAGGATTCCCGCCGCTTTTATCTGGTGGGCTATACCGTGCGCCAGTATTTTCTGGATCAGTACACGATTTCCAGCCTGAAGGATCACCGGGGCCAGAATCTAAAGGTGGACCTAATTGCGACTTTTCTGCCCAGCGAGGTCGTAGAGAGCCTGTATACTACAATGATGAAAATCGGCCTTGAAGTGGCGAGTCTAACCCTGGAGCCCATTGCGGCCATTAATGCCGCGATTCCTGAAAATATACGGCTTCTGAATCTTGTGATGGTGGATATTGGAGCAGGGACGTCGGATATTGCCGTCTGCACGGACGGAAGTATCACCGGCTATACGATGGCCACAGTGGCAGGGGATGAGATCACAGAGACGCTTATGAAACAGTATCTTGTGGATTTCCCGACAGCAGAGAATATTAAGATTCAGCTGGCTAATGAAGAGGAACTGACCTTTTTCAATATCCTTGGAATGGAGCAGAAAGCTTCCGCGAAAGATCTGTTTCAATCCATCCGGGGGGCGATGGAAGCGCTCTCCAAGGAGATTGCGGATAAGGTCGTGGAGCTTAATGGGAAAGCGCCGTCCGCCCTGTTTCTTGTCGGCGGAGGAAGTAAACTGGCCGGGCTGAAGGATGGCATCGCCGATGCATTGGGGATGGATCAGAACCGGGTGACGCTGGCTGGAAATTATTTCCAGACACAGGCCTTTTCAGAGGAATATGATCTGAATAATCCAGAGTATGCGACTCCCATCGGTATTATGGTTTCCTCTGGTCTGAACTTGATTAATGACAGTTTCCGGGTGACTTTGAACGGGAAACCAGCCAAGCTTTTCCGAAACGGCAGTTTTACCGCCCTGAACCTTCTGATGATGAATGGTTATAATTTCCGTGACATCATGGGACGTTCCGGAGCAAACCTTTCAGTCTTAGTCAATGGAACGCGAAAGATCTTTTACGGAACAGCCTCCGACCCTGCGGCGCTTTTTATCAACCGGAAGGAGGGAAAGCTGTCGGATGTGATCCATGCGGGAGATCTGATTGAGTTCAGCCCTGCACGTAACGGAATCCCCGGCCATGCCTGTCTGGGAGATATTGAGGGTGTGTCAGAGGCAGAACTCGTCACTTTAAACGGGAAGCGGGCATCCATGAAGACAGAATTGAAGAACGGAGATGTAGTATTCTTTCAGCTGCCGGAAAAGGAAGAAGAACATCCGGAAAGCGCCAAAGCAGCGAAAGATATTGGGAATCCGGAAGGTACAGAGAATCCGGAAGATGCTGAGCAGCTGAAAAATACAGAAACGCCAGAAGCAGCTGCAATGGAGAACATCGTTGTGATTCCGCCTGCTTCTGAAAAACAGGAAAACGCCGAAATATCAGAAATCAGCGCAATGGCGAAAAGCGCTGTGATTCCGCCTGCTTTTGAAAGACAGGAAAACACAGAAATATCAGAAATCAGCGCAATGGCGAAAAGCGCTGTGATTCCGCCTGCTTTTGAAAAACAGGAAAACACAGAAATTCCGGAAAAAGCGGAAAAGCGGGAAGAAAACGGCGCCGCACCAGTCAGGGAGGCCGCGGACAAGAATACATTAGAGGCAGGAGAAAGCCTAAATCCAGACAGTCTAGAACTCAGGAAAGAAGAAATGCTTCACTTTATGCTGAACGATTCCGAGCTTCTCCTTCCCAAAAAGGAGGATGGACGGCCCTACTATTTGATGGACTTAATTCAGCATTCCGGCATTAACCTGGATTCGCCAAAAGGACGTGTAAAACTGCAGGTCAATGGGGAAGACGGAAGATTTCAGCAGGTTTTGAAAGAAGGCGATCACATTCTTATCTTTGAGGATGCAGAGTAGGCATCAGGGAATCAACAGTGGAGGTAAATAGCTTGCATACAATATTTCAACGAACAAATATTTCAGAACCGGCTTTATTCAGTCCATATGACATAACAAAAAAAATTGACAATTTCCCGGAAATATGTGTTTCCACGTTTTCTGAGGGTATTATACAGAAATTTTCTTCGCTGGAACATACCAAAAAGATAGCAGAATTATATACCGCTAATGGCATGATACCCGTTTACAAAATCCGTTATAAAGGAACTGATATAGCTTTCTATCTGTCCAGAGTAGGCGCACCTGCCTGTGTTGCCGGATTTGAAGAAATTATTGCTATGGGAGCCAAAAAATATGTTTTGTTTGGTTCCTGCGGTGTGTTGGACGATGATAAGGTAAAAGACAATATTATTGTTCCCGTTTCTGCGGTTCGTGACGAGGGCACAAGCTATCACTATATCTCATCCTCTCCGGAAATCGAAGCAGACGTGCATTCTGTCCAGGCATTGGAAAATGTCTTGAGGAACTGTGGCTTTCCGTATATAAAAGGCAAAACATGGACTTCAGACGCTATTTACAGGGAAACAATATCCGCTATCCAGGAACGCAGGCAAGAGGGGTGTCTTGTGGTAGAAATGGAATGCGCTTCCATGCTGGCGGCTGCAAAATATCGACATATTCCCTTTATACAGTTTTTGTATGGCGCAGATAATCTTAGTTCTGATACATGGGAAATCAGGGATTTAAATTTATATGGTATGAACCGTGCAGAGCAATATATGGTACTTGCCTTCGAATGCGGACTTGCTCTTTAAAATATCAAATAGCCATTAACTCCGGCGAAGTACGATATTGTATCCTACAGGCAGGTCTGTGCGTTCGCCGCGCTGACCGCACAAAATATAGCGGCGGCAGGGCATATGCCCTGCCGTATTTGACGGCGTGGTACATGGCAGGAAGTCTGAAAAGGAGGACGAGGCAAGTTTGAAAGTAAAGAGCGTGCACAATGTTGTTTCTTTATGCTGTGCAGCAGTATTGGTCCTATCACTGACTAGCTGCAATCCAACAAGTGGTGCGACAGAATATGAAGTAATATATCCATCCGGCTACAGCAGGGATTGCTATACTTATGATACATCATCCCCCATTGAGGGAAGCTCCTGCTGTCTTCAGTGGGAAGAAGCGGATGATTACAAAAAAACTTATGACTACGATATGCATATCCTGGATGAAAAAGGTTCGGTATTGTATATTTATCCCGATGTGGGGGGAAAAACAATGCGCGGGAGCGTGCAGGAAGATAGCAAAATCTGGGTCTGTGCGGAGCATTGGACGGCTCCCCACCACAATGGCTATGTGGAAGGCTGGCTGAAAGAAAGCGACCTGCTCCTGATTGACCTGAGGGATGGCGAAATCCTGTTTCAAGACAAGGCAGGAGAAAATGAATTTTACATCACTTCAAATGAAACACGATGCTATTTCTATGTTCCTGGAAAAGAAGAAAGCGAAAAGCTGTTCGGGTTAATAAAGATACCTGCGGTAAATGCTGTAATTTATTACCGGGATACTTCGGACTGGAGGCAGAAACATACAGTTTACACTTTTGATTATGTAACAGAGCCTGATATTGATACAAGTAACGGAGTTTCAACCCGTATCAAATTTTATATATCTGAAAACCAGCTTAAAGTGACATGGACATCCTATGAACCTGTCGGGAACAAGAACTGGGAGTACCTGGAAAAAAAGGCTTATGAAATCTCTCTTACCGAAAATGCCTTTCCGTGAGCTTAGAGCGCTTTTCGGAGAATCGTAACCGATAGTAATTTTTCAGAACAAAACCATAAACCTCATAGTCTTTGGGTTCTGCCCCAAACGTAACCTTGCACACAGACAGCTTTCCCTCCGATACATGTTCGAACACTCCCACCCAAAACGATTCCTCAAAAAATATTGTCAACTTTCCCGATACTTTATCCATGACAATTTCTCCTTAAAATGATTGCAATAAACAAAGAACGGAGGACCCTAAGGAGGGAGGACTACTTACACCAAATCGGTGCGACTGGACTACCTACCAGTTCTGCAAAATTGTCTTGCGTTGTGTTTTTATCTTTGTCACAATCTACTTCCTATAACCATACCCCCCAATCCCCATAGTCAAATGTCCCGCTGCCATGATGAAGTTTTCCATCAGCCTTAAGATTTCTAAATGCTTCCCGCATACGAATTAAGATTTCCGGCTTTATGTCCAGTGAATGATGCCCCGGAAATACTTTCTCCACAGGCAATGCCGCAACTTTTTCTATAGAATCAAGGTATGCTTCTGGGTCAGTAGACGGATAATAAGCGAACAGAATATCTTTATATACCAAATCACCTGTAAACAAATATCCCCTGCTTTTTTCCAAAAAACATATATGCCCCGGAGAGTGTCCGGGAGTATGCAGCACTTCAATTTCCCTGCCTCCAATATCAATGATGTCATGGTCTGTCAGCACTTTTGTTGGCATACCCTGAAACAATTCATAATCGCTCACGCAAAACCCTTCGGGCAAATCACAACGGTCTATGACCATCTCTCTTATCGTTTCGATTGATAAAGGGAATTTACCATTCAGCCAATCCAATTCATCAGCATGGGCATAAAAATCCGGGAAATACTTATGCCCGCCAATATGATCCCAGTGAATATGCGTGGCTACTGCCGTAATTGGCTTATCGGTAAGCTTCAGCACTTCCTCATAGATATTGGAAATGCCAAGCCCCGTATCAATAAGCAGACTTCGGGTATTTCCATTCAACAGATAGCAATGCGTTTCCTCCCAATGGCGGTATTCACTGATAATATATGTATTTGCATCAATTTTATCTATTGTAAACCAGTTATTCATTACTCCACACTCCTTAAAATCCCAATTAATTTATAGCTTCTCTATCTCTGCCAAAGAATTTTGAATATCCTTATAGACCAATGGTTGCATACTGTCTGCATAAATAGATATATCTGCTTTTTGTAGTGCCGATACAATATCTTCTTTTAATTCCGGCTTATTTTTTGCTATCATAGGTAGCAATTTTATACACTGTCTTGCCGTTATCGGCTTAACATCTTCTATATGCTTCAAATATTCGTCTATGATTTCATCAATTTTATTATCTTTATCCCATTTAGCGTTATAGGCAATCAGCGTAAGCCCTCTTGTCCGAATGTAAGAATTATCATTGTCAATCATATCGGCTAACTTATCCATATAACAATATATCCTGTCCGATTCCTCACATTCTTTTTTTAACATCTGTAATGCTTTGTATGCCGTATTGTTACTTTTATCAAATAACAATGCAAAATTATCCTCAACATTTATTTCCATACTGTTTCATCTCCCATATCTCAAGTCATGCTTTCGATTATACCACTTTCTCTATGTATCTGCCACTATAAAATTTTAGTGGGTAGGGAAAGTAGCCGGCTCTATTTTCAACATCTTGTTAATATCACAAGCATATAAAAAGGACTGGAAAACCCTTATTTTATCAAGTTTCCAGTCCAAAGGTCCCCTATTCGAACTCGGCGTGTTCTTTATTGTTCTTAACTGCATTTTGATTCCATTCAGCTACATGCAAAATAATTTCTTCTATAACTGAATCCAATAACGCTGCTCAATATGTCCAATTTCTTCAACTTCATTTTCCAATATTCCACCATTATTAATAATGGATTTTGCTGAGCCAATGTTATCTTTGTTACAACATATCAAAACTTTATTAATCCCAAGTCTTTTACACTCGTCTAATGCCAAA